>JBHHYZ010000015.1:0-51193 GCA_046757845.1 Gemmatimonadota bacterium | reverse complement strand
CCGGCGGACAGAGGCAAACGGAACCCTTGACAGGAGGCCCTTCCATATCAGCAGGTCGCTGAACGCAGCGCGCGGGATGGGACGGGTCGACTTCGCCGGTGTGCTCGAGCCGCTATATTGTTCCGCGTCCGGCGTGAGTGTGATGGCCCTGGTGGAGGGAACGTGTCCTGGTTCAAGAAGCCCAAGACGAAGCTGGTGGCCCAGAAGCGGGAGCTCGCGGCCGATGTGTGGGACAAGTGTGAGGGTTGCGGCGAGATCCTCTACATCGGCCGCCTGGAGGAGAACCTCCGCGTGTGCCCGGGGTGCGGGTACCACTTTCACCTGACGGCCGAGCAGTACGCCGGCATCCTGCTGGATGACGGCTTCGAGGTTGAATACGATCTGAACCTGGCCTCCGCCGATCCGCTCGAGTTCCATGACTCGAAACCCTATCGGGAGCGGATCCGCCGAGCCGAGTGCGAGGTGGGTCCATGTGATGCGATCCGCACCGGCCGAGGCCGCCTGAAGGGGCGTGAGATTCATCTCGGAGCCATGGAGTTTCGCTTCATCGGCGGTTCGATGGGCTCGGTCGTGGGAGAAAAGATCCGCCGGCTGGCGGACCGCTCGACGGATTCCGGGCTGCCGCTGGTCATCGTGTCGTGCTCGGGCGGGGCGCGCATGCAGGAGGGGGTGCTGTCTCTCATGCAGATGGCCAAGACAGCGGCCGCGCTCAAACGTCTGGCCGGGGCCGGGATCCCTTATGTCAGCGTGCTCACCAACCCGACCACGGGCGGCGTCACGGCGAGCTACGCGATGCTGGGCGATGTAATTCTGGCGGAGCCCGGGGCCCTGATCGGCTTCGCGGGCCCTAGGGTGATACGCGAGACCATCCGGCAGGATCTGCCGGATGGCTTTCAACGAGCCGAGTTCCTGTGCGAGCATGGGATGGTGGACCGAATCGTGCTGCGAACCGAGCTCAAGAACTCCATCTCCCTGCTTCTCGGCCACATGTGTTGAGGGTCGGCGCCAGCCGAGATTCCGGCGCCGGGGTGGCGGAGAGCCCGCAACGGGACACCGCCCTGGATCGATTGCTTGCGGCCCATCCGGTGGGGCGGGTTCGCTGGGGACTCGAGCGAATCGAGCACATCCTGGAGAGTCTCGGCCGGCCCGAGCGGTGCTTTCGCGCGATCCACGTCGCGGGGACGAACGGGAAGGGCTCCACGGCGGCGATGGTGGAGTCCATCCTGCGGACGATGGGCACCCGAACCGGCCTCTACACCTCGCCTCATCTGCTCGACGTTCGCGAACGGGTCCGGGTGGATGGGGCGGTGATGGCGGAGGACCTGCTCCAGCGGATGGCCGCGCGGGTCGGAGTCCGGGCCCAGGCGGTCGGGGCGACCTACTTCGAGTGCCTGACCGCGCTGGCGTTCTCCTGCTTCGCCGAATCGGGCGTGGAGTGGGCGGTGGTGGAGACCGGCCTGGGCGGCCGGCTGGATGCGACCAACGTGCTTCTCCCGGCCGCCTGCGCGATCACCAGCATCGGCTACGACCACACGGAGTATCTGGGCGGGACGCTGGCGCGGATCGCCAGGGAGAAGTCCGGGATCCTGAAACGGGGAGTTCCGGTGGCCGTGGGGCCTCTCGCGGCGGCACCTCTGGCGGTCGTGCGTGCGCGCGCGCTCGAAGTGGGAGCGCCGTTGCACCGCGTGGGCTCGGAGGTTGTGGTGGACGACGTATCGGTCGGCCGCGAGGGGACCGAACTGGTGTATGGTCGGGAAGGTCGGGCGCGGAGACTCAAGACCGCGCTGGTGGGCCGGCACCAGGCGCACAACGCGGCGGTCGCGCTGCTGATGCTGGAGCAGCTTGCGGAGCCGCCCTCGGCCGAGGCGGTCCGGGAGGGGTTGGCCCGGACCCGCTGGCCGGGCCGGTGTCAGGTCCTGGGACGTGAGGACGGCGTCTGGCTGCTGGATGTGGCCCACAATCCCGCCGGGATGCGGGTGTTGAGGCAGGCGCTGGATGATCTGGCGCTTCCCGAGCCCCTGGTCTTCGTCCTCGCGATCTTGCACGACAAGCCCTCGGCCGCGATGCTGAGCCTGCTGCCGGGGCGGACGCGGGCGGTGGTGCTCTGCGTGCCGAGGTCGGCTCCGGCCGAGCGGCGTTGGAATCCGGAGGCCGCTCGTGCCGCGGTCACCGCGGCGCCGGTCGAGGTCGTCGCGGACCTGGCGCGAGCTCTGCGCCGGGCGCGCGAACTCTCCGGAAGGGGAACGGTAATAGTCAGCGGATCCCACTACGTGGTGGGAGAAACCCTCCTCCATCTCGAGGGAAAGCGGACGCGCAGGACGGACGAAATACGAGCGAATGAGGAGCGAACAGATGCCATATGATCCGACTCTGGTCCAGCCGATGCGCGATGAATTGACGCGTCTCGGGATCCGCGAGCTCCGTACGGCGGAGGAAGCGGACGAGATCCTCGGCGCCACGGAGGGGACGACGTTGCTGGTGGTCAATTCGGTGTGCGGATGCGCGGCGCGGAACGCGCGCCCGGCGGTCGCTCTGGCCCGGCAGTACCAGGTCCAGCCGGATCGGATGGTGACGGTGTTCGCGGGACAGGACTCGGAAGCCACGATGCGGGCGCGCGCGTACCTGCCGGGCTATCGGCCCTCGTCTCCTTCCATCGCGCTGCTGCGCGACGGAGAGGTCGTGTTCATGCTGGAGCGTCACCAGATCGAGGGACGGTCCGCCGAAGACATCAGCCGCGACATCACCCACGCGTACGACCAGTTCTGCGCCGGTGTGATCTGAGCCGGCTCTTCCCGATTCGCCATGGAGATCACCGGCCTTCCCGGCTTTCGTGACTTCGATCCCGGGCGCCTGGCGCTGCGCCGGCATATCGTGGAGACCTGGCGTTGCGTGGCCAGGCGCTACGGGTTCGCGGAATATGACGGGCCGCCCCTGGAGCCGCTGGAGCTGTACACTCGAAAGTCCGGACCCGAGATCGTCGCTCAACTGTATGGGTTCACCGACAAAGGGGGTCGGGAAGTAGCGCTTCGGCCGGAGATGACACCCACCTTCGCGCGGATGATCGCGGCCCGAGCCGCGGCGCTTCCGAAGCCGATCCGCTGGTTCTCCATCCCCCAGCTGTTCCGATACGAGCGCCCGCAGCGTGGACGGCTGAGAGAACACTTCCAGCTGAACATGGACATCGTGGGCGAGGTGGGCGTTGGCGGGGATGCCGAAGTGATCGCCGCCGCGGTCGACTGTCTCCGGGCGCTGGGTCTGGAGGCGTCGGACATCGTGGCTCGAGTGTCGGACCGGCGCCTGATGGCGGGAGTGCTGAAGTCGCTCCGCGTTCCGGAAACCGTGCTACCGGAGGTGTTCGGGGTGCTGGATCGAGCGGAGCGCGAGAGCGCGTCCTCGGTGGTGGATCGGTTGGCGGCGCTCGGTCTGAGCGCTCACACGGCAGAACGGATTCTCGCCACGGTGGGTGTGGACCTGGACGGGCTGGAGCGGCAGTGCGGCGCGGATGAGACGGTGGGTGAGGCGGTGGTCCGGCTGCGGGAGCTGTTCACGTGCCTGGGACAGCTGGGGGTGGGGGAGTACGTGGAGTTCGACGCGGGGCTGGTGCGGGGCCTCGCCTACTATACCGGAATGGTGTTCGAGATCTGGGAGCGATCCGGGAAGTTGAGGGCCATCTGCGGCGGCGGCCGCTACGATTCGCTCCTGGCCTCGTTGGGAGGACCCGACCTGCCCGCGGCCGGCTTCGGCATGGGCGATGTCGTGCTGGGCGAGCTGCTGCTGGACCGTGGGCTGGTTCCCGAGCCGGTTCCGGCGATCCAGGATTTCGTCGTACCGGTCTCCGCAAGGGAGCGAGCGTTGGCTCTGCGCCTGGTTCAGATGCTGCGGTCGAGTGGCCGGCGGGTCGCCTACGACTTCCGCCAGCGGGCCGTCGGCAAGCAGTTCCGGGCGGCGGACCAAGCCGGCGCGGAACGGGTGATTGTCCTCGGGCCCGAGGAGGCGGCGCGAGGCACCGTGAAGGTGCGCACGCTGGCCACGGGAGAAGAGATGGAGGTGTCGATGGAGGAGCTGACCGGGTGGCCGACGACCGAAGACTGACTCCCCAGGCCGAGGACTTCTCGGCCTGGTACAACGAGATCGTGCAGCAGGCAGAGCTGGCGGACCACTCCCCGGTTCGAGGCTGCATGGTGATCCGTCCGTACGGCTACCGAATCTGGGAGCTGATTCAGGCCGGCCTGGATGGGATGTTCAAGGAAACGGGCCATCAGAATGCGTACTTCCCGCTCTTCCTCCCCAAGAGCGCCCTGGACCGGGAAGCGAAGCACGTGGAAGGCTTCGCCCCGCAGACGGCCGAAGTGACGCGCGCGGGAGGCAAGGAGCTGGAGGAGCCGCTCGTGGTGCGCCCGACCTCCGAAGCGATCATCTGGCCCATTCTCGCGGACTGGATTCAATCGTACCGGGATCTGCCGATGCTGCTCAACCAGTGGGCCAACGTGGTGCGCTGGGAGCTCCGTACGCGCCCGTTTCTGCGAACCACCGAGTTTCTCTGGCAGGAGGGTCACACGGCCCATGCCACGGAAGCGGGCGCCGAGGAGGAAGCCCGGTGCATGCTGGGCGTCTATCGCACGTTCATGGACGAGTGGATGGCGTTGGCCGTGGTGACCGGCGAGAAGACGCCTGAAGAGCGATTCGCGGGCGCGATTCGCACCTATGCGTGCGAAGCGCTGATGAAGGACGGGAAGGCGCTGCAAGCGGGCACCAGCCATCACCTCGGCCAGAACTTCGCCCGGGCGTTCGAGGTGCGCTTTCAGACGGAAGAGGGAGCGCACGAATTCGTGTGGAGCACGTCCTGGGGGGTCTCCACCCGGTTGATCGGCGGTCTGATCATGACGCACGGAGACGATGCGGGACTCGTGCTCCCCCCGAAACTGGCGCCGTATCAGGTGGTGATCGTGCCGATCTGGAAGAACGACGCGCAGCGAGCCGAGGTTCTGGAGGCGGCGTCGGGCCTGTTGAAGGCGCTCGGTTCCCGGGTTCGGGTTCACCTGGATGGGCGGGATACGTTGAATCCGGGCGCCAAGTTCTACGAGTGGGAGCGGAAAGGCGTTCCCTTGAGGGTCGAGATCGGGCCGCGGGATGTCGAGGCGGGGCAGCTCGTGCTCGTGCGGCGCTTCCTCACCGGAGCCGGGGAGCGGAAACAGGCCCTCGCGATCGGCGAGGCCGTAGCCACGATTCCAGCGCTGCTCGACGGCATCCAAGGCGAGATGCTGGCGGAAGCCGACCGTCGCCGGGAGGCCAGATCCGCTCGGGATCTCCCCGACTACGCGGCGTTCCGCGAATACATGGATTCGGAGGGCGGCTTCATCTACACGGGCTGGTGCGGCGAAGTCGGATGCGCGGAGACCGTCAAGGAGGACACGTCGGCCACGATCCGGGTGATTCCGGATCCCGAATTCGCCACCCGGCCCGCCCCGGCCCGCTGCCTGATCTGCGGAGGACCCTCGAGCGGCGAGGTTCTGTGGGCCAGGGCGTACTGACGCCGCACGAGGAACGTCCGTGAGCCGAATCCTCATCCTCGACTACGGCTCGCAGTTCACCCAGCTTATCGCCCGGCGGATCCGGGAAGAGCGGGTGTACTGCGAGGTTCATCCACCCGGGCGCGAGATCGACTGGATCCGGGCCTGGGGGCCCGCGGGGATCGTTCTGTCCGGCGGTCCCGCCAGCGTCTACGATGAGGGCGTTCCCGCCGCCGATCCGGCGTTGCTCGAGCTGGGAATCCCACTCCTGGGGATCTGCTACGGCATGCAGCTGATCGGGCACCTCGCCGGCGGCGGGGTGGAGCCGGTCGAGCGGCGGGAGTATGGCCGGGCGGAGCTCGAGATCGTCCACCCGGATGGACTGTTTCGAGGCTTCGAGGCGGGCGAGCGGACGATCGTGTGGATGAGCCACGGAGATGAGGTCGCGGACCTGCCCGCCGACTACCAGGTGCTGGCTCGCACCGAGACGAGCTCCGTGGCGGCCTTCCGGCACCCGCGGCGTGACATCTACGGGGTGCAGTTTCATCCCGAGGTGGCGCACACGGCCCGCGGGGACGAGATCCTCTCGAACTTTCTATTCGGCATCGCCCGCTGCTCCGGAGACTGGACGCCCGGGAGTATCGTGGCGGCCGAAGTGGAGAAGATTCGGGCCCGGGTCGGGCAGGACCGGGTGGTGTGCGGACTCTCCGGCGGCGTCGATTCCTCTGTGGCCGCGGCCCTGGTTCACAGGGCGGTGGGCGATCGGCTCACGTGCATCTTCGTGGACACGGGACTGCTCCGAAAAGGGGAGCGGGCGTCGGTGGAGCGGGCGTTCGGCCGCCACCAGGGTTTTCGGCTGGAGGTGATCGACGCGTCGGACCTGTTCCTCGAGCGTCTGAACGGAGTCGAGGATCCCGAGGAGAAGCGGGTGCGCATCGGGCACACGTTCATCGACGTGTTCGAGGAAGCGGCGGTCCGGCATGGAGATGCGGCTTTTCTGGTTCAGGGGACCCTGTACCCGGACGTCATCGAATCGGTCTCCGTATGGGGACCGGCGGTGAAGATCAAGTCGCACCACAATGTCGGGGGGCTGCGTCCGAATCTTCCGTTCGAGCTGATCGAGCCGCTTCGCGAGCTGTTCAAGGACGAGGTGCGCCAGGTGGGACGGGAGTTGGGATTGCCGGAAGAGATCGTCGGGCGCCATCCGTTTCCCGGGCCGGGACTGGCGATTCGCGTGCCGGGAGCGGTCACCAGGCAGAAGCTGGCTTTGCTGAGAGAGGTGGACGCGATCTATCTGGAAGAGATTCGGGCGGCCGGCCTGTACGATGACATCTGGCAGGCCTTCGCGGTCCTGCTGCCCGTTCGTTCAGTGGGAGTCATGGGTGACGCCAGGACGTATGACCACGTCATAGCGTTGAGGGCGGTGACCAGCCGCGACGGCATGACGGCGGATTGGTTTCCGTTTCCTCACGACGTGCTGGCGCGCATCTCGAACCGTATCATCAACGACGTGGAGGGGGTCAATCGGGTCGTGTACGACATCTCTTCCAAACCGCCCGCCACGATCGAGTGGGAATGAGCATGGCCGACCTTCATGAGATGGTCGAGTACCTGGATGGATACCTTCGGGTCGCCGAGATCCAGGATTACCCCGGGGCACTCAACGGTCTCCAGGTGGAGAACCGCGCGTCGGTCGAGCGGGTGAGCGGTGCCACGGACGCCTGCCAGGCCACGATCGAGGCCGCGGCCGAAGCCGGCTCGCAGCTTCTCGTGGTCCATCATGGGTTGTATTGGGGGGAGTCGCGGCCGGCCGTGGGACCCGCCTACCGGCGGCTGCGAGCCCTGTTCGAATCGGATGTCGCGCTCTACAGCGCCCATCTTCCGCTGGATGTCCACCCCGAGGTCGGAAACAACGTGCTGCTGGCGCGCGCTCTCGGCCTCGAGGTCGAGGGCCGGTTCGGAGAGCGCGGCGAGGTGTCGGGCCTCGGCGTGTGGGCGGCGGCGGACATGTCACGGCCGGAGCTCCTGGATCGGGTTCGATCGGTGTGCGGTGTAGAGCCGATCTCGATCGAGGGAGGGCCAGCGCACGTGCGGCGAATCGGCATCGTCACGGGAGGGGCGGGTTTCATGATCCGGCAGGCCTGCGAGAGTGGGCTGGACACGTTCCTGACGGGAGAGGGGAGCCACCATACGTATCACGAGGCGGTGGAACTGGGGCTCAACGTGATCTACGCCGGGCACTACGCGACGGAGACGCTCGGCGTGAGGGCGCTGGTCGAGCACGTCGCGGTCCGTTTCGGGCTGGAGTGGGATTTCCTGGAGCACCCCACGGGCCTGTAGACCGGAATCGAGGAGGTGAAAGCCGTGCAGGTACGCACCCTTGTCGTGGGATTCAGTCTGGTTCTGTTGACGGGGATGACGGGTTGCGCGACCGTCTTCCACGGGGGAGCCAAGCCGATGAGCTTCCAGTCCGAGCCCGGTGGCGCGGAGGTGCTCGTGAACGGCGTGAGCATGGGACGGACGCCGGTGACCCTCCAGCTGAAGCCGAACAAGGACTACGCAGTCACGTTTCGGCGGCAGGGGTACAGGGATGCGACCGTGACCCTGGGCAGGCACGTGCAGGCGGGTTGGGTGGTTCTGGATGTGGTGATCGGTGTGGTGGGTGTCGCGGTGGATGCGGGAACGGGCAAGTGGAAGGCGTTCGACGATGAGCGGACATACGTGAAGCTCCAGCCGAACGGGTAGGCGGTCAGAACACCGAGATCTTGAGCCCTTTCAGGTAGCGGTCCGGGCGTTCCCGCACGTCCTTCATCAGCATGGCGATTTCCTCCGTGGCACCCTGGAGGTTCGAGACCGCGTCCCTCACGTCTTCGTACAGGTTCTCGTCGGTGAGCAGTTTCCCGAGCGTCCCTTTTCCGGCATCCAGGCGGTCCAGGATGGAGGCGAGCGACGTGCTGCTCGAATCCAGTCCCGCTCCGGCGCTGTTCAATCTGTCCGAGAGGGAGTCCAGGCGCGCCACGGCCCGATCCAGTTCGGGACCCTCCGTCGCCTTGGCGAGCTGACCGGTGGTGGCTTCCAGGTTGGCCAGCAGCTGATGGATCGTCTCCCGCTGGCTGGACACGAGCGATTCCAGCTGCCGCATCGCGGCGGCCATGGCCGAAGAGCTCGCGCGTATGTCCCCCACGGTCTCCTCCGACAGGGCATCTCGAATTCGCTTGAGGATCAGGGTCGTCTCGTCCCCCAGGTCCCCGGCCAGCGATTGGAGGTCCGCTTCCCGGTCCAACTGGATCGTGTCCCCGCTGGCCAGCGCCTCCGCCGACTTGCCCGGGATCAGGTCGATCCGCTGCGAGCCGAGGAAGCCGGAGGCCCGAATGATCCCCCGCGTGTCCGCGGGGAGCCCTCCATCGAAATCGAGCGACAGGTCCACGAGCACGCGGAGTCCATCCAGCCGGAGGTCGGTCACCGATCCGACGTCCACCCCCAACAGGTAGACCCGGGAGCCCGAGGTCATCTCCCCCGCCTCCGAGGTGACACCGTGCAGCTGCAGCTCGTGGCCGCCTACCTTCGTCCCCGTCAGATAGAACACTCCGACGATCGTTACGAGGACGGCGACCAGCACGAGGATTCCCACCTGGAGCTCCGCCCGCGCGTGCTCGCGGAGACCGGGATCTCTCATGACTCCACCAGCGTGCCCAGTCTCAGGAACTTTCGAACCTCCGGATCCTCCGAGGCCTTCAGCTCCTCGGGTGTCCCCTCCGCCCGCACGACTCCATCCGACAGCAATGCGATCGTATCGGCGAGCTGGAAGGCCGAGTCCACGTCGTGGGTGACGATGACGCTGGTCGCATCCACTTCGTGGTTCAGGCGCGAGATCAAACGGTTGATGATCGCCGCATTGACCGGATCCAGTCCCGTCGTGGGCTCATCGTAGAGGATGTAGCGAACCGGTCCCGCGATTGCCCGGGCGATGGCCACGCGCTTCTGCATGCCGCCGGACAGCTCGGAGGGCATCAGGTTCGCCGTTTCCGGATCCAGGTTCACCTGGCGGAGGACCTGCCGAATGATGTTTCCGCAGTCCGCGTTCGGCTCCATGCAGTACCGCTCCTGGAGCCCGAGGACGATGTTCTGCCCGGCCGTGAGGGAATCGAACAGGGCCGAATTCTGAAACACGTAGCTGATCTTGGAGCGAATCTGAAAGATCTCCTTCCGGTCCGCGTCGGGGACGGACATCCCGTCCACCAGGATGTCGCCCTCGTCGGGATCGAACAGGCCCACGATGTGCTTGAGCAGCACGCTCTTGCCGGTTCCTGACGGGCCCATGATGGCCAGCGTTCTTCCTTCCGGTATGGTGAGATCCACGCCGGCCAGCACGGGTTTTCCGTTCAGGGCCTTCTTCACGCCCCTGATCTCGATCACGTCGGCCTTTCCACTCTCCTCCGCTCACGGCTCACTTCACGGGCCCGCGCCCGAGTTTGGCCGTGCGGCCGTGCGGGCCGCCTCACGACAGGGCCTTGTACACCGGGGTGAGGATCACGTCCAGGATCATGGTCGCGATGATGATCGCGACGACCGCGGTCGTCGCGGTGCGTCCGACCCCCGCGGCTCCGCCCCTGGCTCGAAGCCCCACGTAACAGGCCGTGAACGCGATCGAGAAACCGAACAACGGCGCCTTCACGAGAGAGAAGATCAAGGCACCCGCGTGATAGTAATGCCGAGCGCCCGATACATACTCGGCCGTCGTCATGGGGAACAGGGTCACGGCGGTGAGCCACCCGGCGACGATCCCCATGGCGTCGGCCAGCATGACGAGCGGGACCAAGGCGATCACGGCCCCGACCACGCGCGGAACCACGAGCTCCACTACCGGATCCCGGCCCAGCGTCACGAGCGCGTCGATCTGGTCGGTCACCTTCATGGTACCCAGCTCGGCCCCGATTCCGGCGCCCATGCGCCCGGCCAGGACGATGGCGGTGAGCATCGGGCCGAGCTCCGTGAGCATCCCTCCGGCTACCCCGCCGCCGATCAGCGACAGCGGGAGGGCCGAGGAAAGCTGATACCCCGTCTCCTGCGCCAGCAGAGTTCCGCTGAGGGCTCCGACCAGCAGCACGAGTCCCAGGGCATCGACGCCGAACCGCTTGGCCTGGCGCATGGCCTCTCCCCAGTACCGCCGCGGCCGACCGAACGCCGTGATCGTCGCCCAGAACAGAAAACCCGAACGGCCGCCGTGCCCCACGCAGTTCAGGACGAAGGCCCCCAGCGCGCGGAGCCGGGCCTCGAGCCAACTCTCCGATTCCCTCCTCGGATCTCCCATCACCCGCCGTTGCCGGATGGAGCGGTATCCCTGCCGGAGGCTTCCCTTCGCGAACGCCGGGCCGCTTCCCGCTGTTGGGCCTGTCGGCGCAGGGAGGGGGACCAGAGCGAATCGTTCCCGAAAGCCGATGGAGCCGTGGCCCCGAATCTCAGGTTCAGAGACTTCGCGACGACGGCGATGGAATCCCAGACCGTCCTCATGTGACCCGGATCGTCCCCGTGACGCAGGGCGTAGCGCTTCAACTGATCCGGCGTGACCCGGAACTCCGCGAGCACCGCCTCGCGCAGCGAGTCGGGCCGAGTGATCGCCCTGGCCGCGAACTCCTGCCGGATCAGGGAGAGCCGCGCCATGACCTGGATGAAGGTGGAGTCGGAGGGCACTCCCCCTTCCTCGCGGAGCGGTCCGCAGGCGTACGCGAACAGGAAGGGGAGGGCCCACAGCAGCCGAGGCGCTTTCACGCGGCCCGCCTGACGCTGCCCTCCCGGGCGCGGTCGGATGGACGGAACCGGCATCAGCGTTGCGCTTGACTCGGCATGTGATTCCACCGCCTCTCACTGGGCAAGTCATACCCGCGAATGTGGGATTCCAGCCTAGCCGCCGCGCACGTGGGGTGTCAAGCGGGTTCGAGCGGGGCCCGACCCGCGTACGAAGCGGAAACCTCTCTCCCCCATGCCTAACTGGCAGATGACGGGGCGGCCATGTCCGTAGATCGGCCGGGATGGCGGGAAAGGCCGGGGCGCGGCGGGCGAAACCCGGCATGTCTCTTGCCGCCTCGGCGGTGCGGTTCGCTGTTCGGGACAACGAGATGACTTGGAGAGATGGGATCGATGATTCCAGCCGACAGATTGACCGTGAAGGCGGCCGAAGCCCTGCGGGACGCGGCCGGAAACGCGCGGCGGGCGGGCAACCCGGCGGTGGAGGATCTCCATCTGCTGGCCGCGCTTCTGGATCAGGAAGACGGAGCCATCGTCCCGGTCTTGCAGAAGGTGGGAGTGGGAATCCCGTCGCTCCACACGGCTCTGGCCGCTCGGCTCGAGCGGCTTCCCAAACAGTCGGGGGCGGCTCCCGTCGCCAGCCGGGAGCTGGATCGGATTCTGGACCGTGCCGAAGCGCTGGCGCGCGAGATGGAGGACAGCTTCGTCTCGACCGAGCATCTGCTGATGGCGCTGGCGGGAAAGGAGGCCACGAGCACCCGGGAGCTGCTAGAGGCCGCCGGCGCCGGTCCGGAAGACCTCCGGCAGGCGGTCGAGGAGCTCAGAGGGCCGCACCGGGTGTCGGACCAGGACGCCGAGTCCAAGTACCGGGCCCTGCAACGCTTCGGGATCGACCTCACGGATCAGGCGAGGACGGGGAAGCTGGATCCGGTGATCGGTCGGGATACGGAGATCCGGCGGGTGATGCAGGTGCTGTCCCGCCGGACCAAGAACAACCCGGTCCTCATCGGCGAACCCGGAGTGGGGAAGACCGCGATCGTCGAGGGCCTCGCCCAGCGCATCGTGGCAGGGGATGTGCCGGAGTCGTTGCGCGAGAAGCGGCTGATTCAGCTCGACATCGCGGCCATGCTGGCGGGCGCAAAGTTCCGCGGAGAGTTCGAGGAGCGCCTCAAGGCCGCCCTCAAGGAGCTCACCGAATCGGAGGGCCGCTATGTCGTGTTCATAGACGAGCTGCACACGATTGTCGGGGCGGGGGCGGCCGAAGGGGCCGTGGATGCGGGGAACATGCTGAAGCCTCCTCTGGCGCGGGGTGAGCTCCGCATGATCGGAGCGACGACGCTGGACGAGTACCGCAAGCACATCGAGAAGGATCCCGCCCTGGAGAGGCGCTTCCAGCCGGTTCTGGTGGGGGAGCCATCCGTCGAGGAGACCATCGCCATCCTGCGCGGTCTGAAGGGGCGGTACGAAGTGCATCACGGGGTCCGGATCACCGACCCCGCGCTGGTGGCCGCGGCCCGACTCTCCGACCGCTACATCGGTGACCGCTTCCTGCCGGACAAGGCGATCGACCTGATCGACGAGGCGGCCTCCCGGCTTCGCATCGAGATCGACTCCATGCCGGAGGAGGTCGATGAGATCGAGCGCAAGGTGACGCAGCTGGAGATCGAGCGGGAGGCGCTCAAGGACGAGACCGACGCCAGCAGCAAGGAACGACTGGGGGCGCTGGAATCCGAGCTGGCCGAGGCCAGGGGGAACCTGGCCGCTCTCAAGGCCCGCTGGCTGGCGGAGAAGGAAGCGATCGAAGGGGTGCGGGAGCGCAAGCGGACCATCGAGGAACTGAGCCTCCAGGCGGAGCAGGCCAAGCGGGCGGGCGACCTGGCCCGGGCGGCCGAGATCGAGTACGGAGAGATCCCGAGGATGCGGGCGGAGCTTGAGGAGGCGGAGGCCAAGCTTGGTCGGTTACAGGCGGAGTCCAGCTTTCTCAAGGAAGAAGTGGGCGCGGAGGACGTGGCGGAGGTGGTCGCCGCCTGGACGGGGATTCCCGTCCAGAGGATGCTGGAGAGCGAGCGGGAGCGGTTGACTCACCTGGAGTCCCACCTCCATCAGCGCGTGGTGAACCAGGTCGAGGCCATCGGGGCGGTCGCCAACGCCGTGCGCAGGAGCCGGGCGGGGCTTCAAGATCCGGATCGCCCCATCGGCAGCTTCATCTTTCTGGGACCGACCGGCGTGGGGAAGACGGAGACGGCGCGGGCCCTCGCCGAGTTCCTGTTCGACGACGAGGGCGCCATGGTCCGAATCGACATGTCGGAGTACATGGAGCGGCATGCGGTGTCCCGGCTGATCGGAGCGCCGCCCGGCTACGTGGGCTACGAGGAGGGCGGTCAGCTCACCGAGGCGGTCCGCCGGCGCCCGTATACGGTGGTTCTGTTCGACGAGATCGAGAAGGCCCATCCGGAGGTGTTCAACCTCCTGCTCCAGATTCTGGACGATGGCCGGCTCACGGACGGCCAGGGCCGGACGGTGGACTTTCGAAACGCCGTCCTGATCATGACCAGCAACGTCGCCAGCTCCTGGATCCTGGAGAGCACGGAGGCGGGCGAGAGCTGGGAGAAAGTGGAGGTCCGGGTCCGGGAATCCCTGCGGGAGCACTTCCGGCCCGAGTTCCTGAACCGGGTGGACGAGATCCTCGTGTACCGTCCGCTCTCACGGGAGCAGCTCGAGGAGATCGTCCAATTGCAGCTGGCGCGTCTAGAGACGACGCTGGCGGATCGACAGGTCCGCCTGCGGGTGACGCCCGAGGCCCGGGACCTGATCGCCTCCGAAGGGTACGATCCGGCATTCGGGGCGAGGCCGCTGAAGCGCGCGATCCAGCACCTGGTGGTCGATCCCCTGGCCATGCGTTTCCTGGAAGGCTACTTCGGGGATGGCGATCTGATTCGGGTCGACGTTTCGGCGGATGGCGGGAGTTTGCGGTTCGAGCGGATCGAAGGGGCTTGAGCGTCCCGTGACGGATCTCGATCGGGATGCGTGAACGGTCACGGGTCCATACCGAGGGTGGTTCAAAGGAACGGGAGGGACGGGTGCGTCCACGGCGGAAGGCACATGAGGGCAATGCGGTCCATTCACCAGCGGGGAACCGGAGAATGGCGGCAGCCGCCTCCTGGCTTCTGTGGGGTGCGATTCTGGTCGGCTGCGCCTCGGGCGGCGGGCCCGTGACGGGAGGAGAAGCGTACGGCGCCGTGTCGCCGGAGGCGGCCGTCCATGCGTTCCTCGATGCGGCCAAGATCAGCGACTATCGAGGCATGGCGCGTTATTTCGGCACCAAGGACGGTCCGGCGGTGAAGAAGCTCGGGACCCAGGAGGTCGAACAGAGGATGCTGGTCCTGTCCCGGCTCCTCCGGCATACGGGCTACGCGCTCCGTCCTTCAGGCTTCACCGAAACGGGGAACCGGGTTCGCTTCCTGGTCAGCATCGCCGGTACCAGAAACGGGAATGTCACCGTTCCGTTCGTGACCGTACCCAGCCACGGCCGCTGGTTCGTGGAGCAGATCGTCACGGACGCTCTGACCGGACGGCGCTGAGCTCGCCGGCTCCGATCGGGACCTCACCGCCGCGGAATTCGGTCGAGGGCTCGTGCGGACGAGGAGGAGCGTGGCTCCCCGCCCGGTTGCCGGTACCACGTTTCGAGGCGATGGGGTGACACTCGCAGCCAGAAGGCGGTGCGGAGGATCCAATGGAGCCACACCGTCCTCCAGAAGCCCCGCCTCTCCCAGCGCCGGCGGGACGTGTGGGCGGCGCTCGAGATAGGACGGAACCGGCCCACCCGGCGCAGTGAGCGCACGAAGGCCACGTCTTCGAACAGGGGGTAATCCGGGAACCCGCCCACCCGCTCGAACGCGGCTCGCGTGGCGAAGATCGCCTGGTCTCCGGTAGCCGTTCGAAACAACCGGGTCCGCAGATTGACCCCGGCCTGCAAGAGTAGGAACTGACTGGGAAAGCGGGCCGGCGGATCCAGGGCGAAGCGACAGCAGCCACCCACCACCGCCGGATCCTCCAGGGCTCGCAGGATCCGGAGTCCCGTTCCTCGCTCCAGGCGAGTGTCTGCGTGAAGAAACAGGAGGATGTCGCCTCGGGCCTCGAGAGCGCCGGCGTTCAACTGGGCTCCCCGCCCCCGCCGGACGGAGATGACTCGGGCGTGTGGGGCCGCCCGAAACCGGGTCCGGTCCCGGCTTCCCCCGTCGGCGACCACGAGTTCGGCGCTTTCCCCCAACGCCGAGCGCGCGGCGAGGAGAGTTCTCTCGATCGTACCTTCTTCGTTCAGGCTGGGCACGATCACGGAGAAAGTAGGGCGGGGACCCTTCCGCGGCGCCGGTGAGTCGATCACGGGCCGGGCGGCTCTCCCGGGAGGGGGCCGTGGGGTTCGGCCGGCCGTTCGGCTGCCGGCCCGACCGTCCGCGAGCTCGGGTCCGGAAACTCGGACAGCTCGATCAGGACGCCCCCGGTGCTCCTCGGGTGGAGGAAAGCGACGGTTCGGCCGTCGGCACCCTCGCGGGCTCCCGGTGGCACGATCTCCAAGCCGTTCGATCGTGCACGGTCGAGGGTCGCGTGCAGATCGGGAACCCGAAGACAGATGTGGTGGAGCCCGGGTCCCCGCCGCCGGAGGAAGCGAGCGAGCGGAGAATCCGGGTTCGTCGCCTCGAGAAGCTCGATCCGGCCCGGCCCGGACCCGAAGAAGACGACGCGCACGCCCTCCTCGGGCACGGTTTGCCCCCCGTCGGGCGGCTGGCCCAGAAGCGATTCGAGCAGAGATGCCGCCGCGTCCACGGAATTGACCGCGATGCCCACGTGATCGATCTTGGGCACCGGTGCGCCTCGCCGGGCGTTATCGGTCATCGCGGAGGGCTGCCACGTCGAGCTCCAGGGTCGAGTGAGCGATCGGATCGAACTTTGACGTGCCTGCATAGTATGTGAAGGGCGCAGATGATTCTACTTCGAATCGGCAGAGCGGGGCGATCGGAGTGCGACAGGGGGCCGGGAAACGGACAGAAGAGGGGGACGATGAGGTCACGAACGGAGCCGCTCGTCATCACCGATGACAATTTCAGCCAGGAGATCGAGTCCGCGGAGGGTTTGGCGATGGTGGATTTCTGGGCGGAATGGTGTGGACCATGCCGCCTGGTCGGCCCCATCGTGGAGGAATTGGCGGATCAATACGCGGATCGGGTGAAGGTCGGGAAGCTGGATGTGGATCGAAACCCGATGACGGCCCAGCGATTCAACGTCCGCTCGATCCCGAGCATTCTGTTCTTCAAGGACGGCGAGCACGTGGATACGGTGATCGGTGCCAGGCCGAAAGCTTCGCTGGAGGCGAAGATCCAGCAACACGCCTGACGCCGGCCCGGGCAATCTCTCCGGATGGGGGGCGCCTCCCGAACTCTGCCAGGAGTGGGAGGCGTCTTCGTTTCGTTCGGGGAGATGGGAGGAATGACGGAACATGACCGGCACCCTCTACGTCGTGAGCACGCCGATCGGCAATCTGTCCGACATCAGTCCGCGCGCGGTGCAGGTGCTTCGAGAGGTGGGCGCCTGCTACGTCGAAGACACACGGCGCACCCGGAAGCTGCTGGCCGCATATCACATACGGGTACCCCTACGGTCCTTCCATTCCCACAATGAGCAGGCCCGAATCGGCGAAGTACTGGACCGCCTGCGGCGCGGGGAGGACTGCGCCCTGGTCAGCGATGCCGGGATGCCGGGAGTTTCCGATCCGGGGTTCCGGCTGGTTCGCGCGGCCCACGATGCGAAGTGCCGGGTGGTGCCCGTTCCCGGGCCTTCGGCCGTATCCACGGCGGTAGCCGCGTCCGGACTCCCCGGTGGACGTTACCTGTTCTTGGGGTTCGCGCCCCGCTCCGGCGGAGGGCGGCGGGAATGGATGAGGTGGGCCGTGACATCGCCGGTGACGGTGGTGGCCTTCGAGTCTCCGAGGCGGGTGGCCGGGCTGCTGGCCGATCTGGAAGGAGCGGGCTGCGGGGAGCGCATATGCGTGCTGTGCCGCGAGATGAGCAAGCTGCACGAGGAGATCCGTAGGAGCACGGTGCACGATCTCCTCGGCGATCTGGGCGAGGGCGATCTGAAGGGCGAGGTCACGCTGGTCATGGAGGGTTCCGGGGTGGCGGCGGGACCGGGAGCGTGGGAGGGGGCGCCGCCCTGCTCGGCGCCGCCCGGGCAGGAGACCGCCCGGAGAGTGGCCCGGGAATGGCTCCGAGTCGGGCGTAGCACGCGCGACACTGTGGAACATCTGCGGTCGCAATTCGGCCTGTCCCGCAACCAGGCATACGAGGTCGCCCTGAGCGCGGACCGGGGGGTCGAACCGTGACGGAGGAACTCCGCGCGCTGGCACGGATGGAGGCCGAGGTTCGGAGGCTGCGCCGGCGGCTTTGGGGGTGTCTGCTTTCGTGGACGTTCGCGGGCGTGGCCGGCCTGGTGGTGCTGATGAGTCTGCTTCCGCCCGGTCTGGCGAGCGGCAGAGGGTCACCGGTTCCGCTCATCCTGGATGGGACACTTCTCGTGGTGGCGGGGCTCGCCGCCGCGCTCGTCGGACGGCAGGTGAGAGCTCTCCACTCCAGGACGCTGTCCGACGAGGTGGATGAAGCGTCGAATCTGGGGTCCGGAGAGGTACGCGCCGCCTTCGAGTTTCTGGAGGAGGCGGGGCCGCGTGGTTCCAGGCGGCTGATCGCGTTGCATCTGCAGCGGGTCTCGAAGGCGGTCGGATCGGTGCGAGGCTCGGGGCTGTTTCCGCGCACCGGTCCTCGCTGGCGCCGCCGGGCGGGCCGGGCCCTGGGCGCGGCCGGTGCGGCGGGCCTGCTCCTGGCAGTGGGGTTGTCGCTCCGCCCGGGTCCGACGATCTCCGGGGCGGCGGCACTCGGCTCGGCCTGGCAGATCGCGTTTCCCGAACCGCTTCCGCCCATCCTGGTGGAGTCGGGGGGAAGCGATGTGGGGAGAGGACGCTCGCTGCGGGTGAGGATTCGAGCTTCGGGTCGCTCCGCGGTGGATCTGTGGTGGCAGGCTCCGGGAGAACGGCCTTCGAGCCGGCGCGTGGACCTGCGGCCCCGGAGCTTCACTCCGTCGCGGATCGGCCCGATCATGGCGAGGACTCGCTACTGGGTCACCGATTCCCGGGGAGTGTCGAGCGACACCTTCGTGGCCAATCCGAGAGAGCCGCTTCTGGTGAACCGCTTGAAGCTCCGGGTTTCTTACCCCGCCTACGTGCGGCGGTCTCCCGAGGAATTCGAACGGCCGCTGCCGCCGCTCCTCCTGCCGGAAGGGGCCCGCCTCGAGCTCGAGGGAACCGCCAACTATCCCTTGCGGGCGGGCGAGCTGCGCTACGCGCCGCCGGCGGGCGGCCGCGGGGCTTCCGGGGTGACGAGGGCCGGAGGAGAGGAGAAGCGCCCGCTCGCCTTGGACGGCCAGCGGTTCCACCTGTCGTTTCGCCCCCGACGGTCCGGCTCATGGGTCTGGCGGTTGGAAGGCGCGCAACGGTTCGGAGACCCGCTGGTGCCGGAACCGATCCGGATCGTGGTGCTCGCCGACAGCGTTCCGAGCGTGAGGGTGCTCTACCCGGGCAGGGATGCGGCCGCCAGCCCGGAAGGTGTGCTTCCCCTGGTGATCGAGGCCCGCGATGACCTGGGTCTCGCGGAGGTGGACCTGGTGACGTGGCGGCGCTCCCCTCCGGGACGACAGGGCGGCCGGCGCTCGAGGCGGATCGATTCCGGAGCCTCGGACCGGCGCCAGGTTCTGCGACCGGTCCTCGACCTTGGTGCCGACGGACTGCTTCCGGGAGACACTCTGTATTATCGGGTCGAGGCGCACGACCGAAACCCGACGCACCGCCCGGCGGTGTCCGAGGCTTTTCGGGTCCACCTTCTCTCTCCGGGAGAGAGAGACGACGCCCGGGCTCGAGCCTCCGAGAGCCTGGTGTCGGAGGCGAAGCGGCTGAGCCGGGTGGCCGCTGCATTGGAGCGGGAGGTGCGGGAGACGGAGCGGCACGGCGAGATGGAAGCCGATCGAGCGGATGGTGGCCAAGCGGCTGGACATGCCGCGACCGGGACCTCGGGGGACGCGGGTTTCGCTGCGACGGAAGAGGGACGGCGCATGCTGGATCAAGCCGCGAGGCTCGTGGACAGCCTGGCCGCCATGTCCGATCGGATCGCCGGGCTGAGGGAAGACCTGGCCCGCTCGCTGTCGGGAGATCCGGAGCTGGAGAGCCGGCTGGAGCAGCTGGAGAGGCTGTACGAGGAACTCGGACAGGCGGGATTGCGCGAGACGGTGAAGCGGCTGGCCCGGGCGCTTGGCGATCTGGATGCCGCGGCTCTCGAACGCCAGCTGGGGCGGCTGGGTGCGGATGCGGCGGAGTTGAAGAAGCGTCTGGAACGCAGCGTGGGACTGCTGGAACGGACAGCGATGCGGCAGGCGCTGATGGCGGCGCGCTCTCGAGCGGAAGAGCTGGCGGCCGATCAGGCGACCGCGGCGGACGCTCGGGAGGACTCGGACGAATGGGCGCGCCGGGAAGAAGCGATGGCGGAGCGAACCGATGCGTTCGCCAGGAACCTGAGACGGCTGGAGGAGCGGCTGAGGCGCTCGGAGACGGGCACGGCGGGAGATTCCACTCGCGTCGCCACCCAACGGGCGAGCCTGGCGGCGCGTGGGATGAGACGGTCGGCCGGGGAGGCTCGGAAGGCGATGGGAAGTGGGCCTCCCGGCCCGGACGCAAGTTCCGTCGGGGCGCCGGGGCCGGCGAAGCGGGCAACGGGAGGTGTGTCGGGATCGGGCGAGGCGCGGGCGATGGGTCCGGCCCACCAGGCGGCGACGGATCTGCATCGAGCGGCCGGGGCGCTCACCTCGGCGGCTCGGAACATGGGAGAGAATGGATCGCGGGTGGCGGCGGCCGCCCTGGCCCGGGCCCGGCTCGAGGCGGTGGAGCTGGCCCGCGAGGAGTCGAGCCTGTTGGATCGGCTGCACGGGCCCGAGGCCCTGCGGGGCCTGGAATGGGAGGGCCGGCAGATCGCCGTTCGGCAGGGTCTGGACAATCTGCGGCGTTCCCTCGGGGAGGCCGGCCGGCGAACGCCGCTGGTGGATCGTGAGACGGATGCGGCGGCCGACCGGATCTCGGTCAGCCTGGATCGGCTCCTCCGGGAGATGGAACGGAGCGGCGGCCTCCGCCTGCCCTCGCGGCGGCAGGGTGAGGAAGTGGTCCAGGCACTCGACGATCTGGCCCTCCGGTTGTTCCGCCGCGAACGTCGACTGCGTGATTCCAGGTCGAGCCGGCCCCAGACGGCGCGGGCGGCCATGGCCGCCCTGGCAAGGCAGCAGCGTGGCATCTCCCAGAGGACGGGGGGGCTCCTGGCGCTGGGCGAAGTGGGCCGGAGAGTGGATGAGGGCTTGAGGCAGGTGGCCGGGGACGAGCGACGGATTTCGGAGGCACTGGAAAAGCTGGAGAGCCGGGATGTCCTGGGAAGTCCGGCCCAGCTGGCACGCGAAGCTCGCGAGATCGCGGAGCGGTTGGCGGCGGGTCGACTGGACAGGGAGACAGTCGAACGCCAGCGAGGTTTGTTTCGACGAATGCTCGACGCGGGCCGCTCGCTGGAGCAGGATGAGGTCGATCCCAACCGCAGGGAATCCCGAGCGGGTGTGGCGGTCGCCCACGAGGTAGGGCCCCTCGATCCTGAAGTGCTCGTCGGGCCGCGCTTCGCGCACCCCGACGAGGCCGAGCTGCAGGCGCTGCCGGCCCGGTATCGCCTGATGGTCCTGGACTATTTCGATCGGTTGGGCGCGCGGGCCGGTGTCGCAGGGAGGCGGCCGTGAACCGCTCTTCCCCTGCGCTCGGACTGATCTGCGCGCTGTTCCTCACCGGGTGGGTGGCGGACCGGGCGGTGTGCCAGGCGGAGGATGGCGATCCGGATCGAGAGGCGGATGTGTGGGTTCGGCTTCTGGAGTCGGGATCCGGTGGAGCCGACGCGGTCCTGGAGCGAATGGCCGGGGCGGGCGGAGAGCCCGCGAGGGCGTTGACGCGAGTGTGGAAGATGCTGGTGACGGACTCGTCGGCGGGAGCCCTCAGGGGAGGGGTGATCCTGGCGTTTCGCCTACATGATCCTCAGCGGGCCAGGTCTCTGGCGCGCGCGGCCTCACACCGTCTGGGTGAGGGCGCGGCGAGGGAGCTTCTGCTCGCCTACACGCGCGAGGCCGAGCGGGGACGGTACCCGGCGGAGGCCGCGTGGGCCGCCGACAGGTTGGCGGCCCACGCGGGTGGGCGCCCCGAGCGCCTACGCTGGCGGCTCCTCGCCGCGGATATGTCGCTACTGGCCCGAGACAGTGCCGGGGCGAGGCGTTCGCTGGCCGCCGTGGTGGATGAATCGGAACCCGAGGGGGAGGCGCATCGACATGCGTTGGAGCGATTGTTCGCGCTCGCGGCGGCGCGTCGAGGTGGCGCGTCGAGGGCGGAGGCGCTGTACCGGCGGTACGTGAGCTCGTACGGAGACGCCGCACCCGCCCTGGCCGGCATGAAGGTGGAACTCTCACGCGCCTTCGTTCGGGAGCGGAGTCTCCAGAAGGCGGCTCGCATCCTGGAACAGGACCGCGTCTCGCCGCAGGGCGGATCTCATGGACGGGATCGCGAGCGGGGGGAGGGCGAAGCCAGCGCGATCCTGGAGGGACAGCGGGCCATGCTGGCCCTGTATTCGGGCAGGCCATCCATCGTGCTGGCCCATCTAAGGAAGGTGGTGGCGGCAACGGAGCTGGAGGGGAGCAGACGAACGCGTTGGATCCGTCTCCTCGTGGCCGTGGAAGCGGCCGATTCCTGTGAGGTGGTGTGGCTCGGGCGCACGCTCCTCGCTCTGGCCCGTGCCGCCTCGGCGTCGGACGCCGCGAGGGCGGTGCCCTCCTGGCCGGAGGCACCGGGGAGCGGTGCATGGCCCGCCATCCTCACGGTGGTGGCGGATGGGCTCTCGCGGGCCGGCTGGTCGATGGAATCGGCCCGGGTCCTTCGCGAGCTTGTCGAAGCCTATCCGCACGCGCCGGAGGCTCCTGGAGGAATGCTGGCGTTGGCCCGGCAGGCCCGGGAAGGGGACCCGGAGGCGTCCCGCCGCTGGCTCGTCCGACTGGTCACTACGTACCCCGGCAGCGCCCTGGCGCCGGTGGCCCGCCGGCTCCTGGCGGAGCTCGGTCCGGCCGACCCCGGATCATGACGGTGGGTCGGTCGGGTCGGTGGCTCTGCCGCCTGGGGTGGGCCATGTTGGTGTGTGCGGGACCGTTGAACGGGCAGCTTCTGGTTCCGATGGATGCGGGGCAGGAGAACCACCTCAAGGCGTATGGCTTGGCTTACTGGACGCTGGCGCAGGGCGGGAAGGCGGAGTGGCTTCTCAACTACCGGTCCGGATCCTTCCTGGTGCGGGATACGGAGGCCGAGCGGAGAAAGGCGGCGCTCATGGGCGTGACTGTGGAGTCGATGTCGGCGGCGTCGGTCGCCGAGATGCGACGGACCATCGAAACGTCCAATATGGAATCGGTGCCGTTGGAGCGGGCGCCCCGCGTCGCCGTCTACACTCCTCCCAACAGCTCGCCGTGGGACGACGCCGTGACGCTCGCTCTGCAGTACGCCGGGATCCCCTACGAGAAGATCTGGGATGGGGAGGTGCTGAACGGAGATCTGGCGCGCTACGACTGGTTGCACCTCCACCATGAGGACTTCACCGGACAGTACTCGAAATTCTATCTGACCTATACGGGCTCACCTTGGCTCCAGGAGGAAGTCGCTCGCAACGAGGCCATGGCGGCGGAGTGGGGCTACCCGAACGTCCCGGAGTTGAAGAAAGCGGTGGCTCAGGCGCTTCGATCGTACGTGAACGATGGAGGCTTTCTGTTCGCGATGTGCACGGCGACGGAGACACTGGATCTGGCTCTGGCCGCGGGCAACACGGATATCGCGGCCTGGTTCGCTGATGGCTCGCCTCCCGACCCGACCGCGGACGGCAAGCTGCAGTGGGCCGAGAGCCTGGCGTTCACCGGAGCCGAACTGATCACCGATCCCAAGCTGAGCGCGTTCAGCGACATAGATGGCCACCAGGTGAATACTCCCTGGCGCCGCCCGTTGGCCACCTTTTCGCTGTTCGATTTCAGCGCCAAGTTCGATCCGGTTCCGGCGATGCTCACTCAGAGCCATGAACGCGTGGTGGACGATTTCTACGGCCTGACGACCACGTTTCGCCGGGAGCGGCTCAAGCCGGGTGTGACGGTGCTGGCCGAGGAGGCGGGCACAGGCCTGGTCAAGTACGTGCACGGAGAGCTGGGAAAGGGAACGTTCACCTTCCTGGGTGGCCACGATCCCGAGGATCCGCGTCACCTGATCGGTGATCCGCCCACCGATCTGGACCTTCACCGCCATTCGCCCGGATACCGTCTGATCCTGAACAACGTCCTGTTTCCCGCAGCCAAGAAGAAGAAGCTGAAGACATGAACGGAAAGCCCGTTCCATCCGTCCGCCCCAGCGCCTCAGCGCCGCCGCAGCCCGCTTCGCGGTTGGATCGGCTTCCCGCCTATCCGCTGGCGGATGTGCCCGCCTTGCGGGCGCGCCTGGAGGCGGAGGGGAAGGAGGTCATCGATCTGGGGGCCGGCGACAGCGGACTCCCGGTTCCGGAGCAGGCCGTGGCCGCCCTGTCCGAGGCGGTGCGGCGCCCGGAGCTTCAGCGCTACGCGTTTCAACGCGGCCTGCCGGAGTTGCGGGAGGCGATCGCCGAGTGGATGGAGAAGCGGTACGGCCGCCGCCTGGACCCGTACCGGGAGATCCTCCCGTTGATCGGCTCCAAGGAAGGGGTCGGCCACGCCGCTCTGGCCATTCTGGATCCGGGCGATGGAGCGCTGGTTCCAGATCCCGGTTATGCGGCCTACTTCGGAGGCGCGTTGTTCGCCGGAGCCCACGTCCAGCGGGTTCTCCTGCGAGACGAGGAGGATTTTCTGGTGCCGCCCGACGCCATCCGGGCGTACCGGGGCCGCCTGCGCCTCGTATACCTGAACTATCCGAACAACCCGACCGGTGCGACGGCGGACGCGGACTATCTGCAGCGAATCCTCGAAGCCACCCGCGAGCGGGGGGCGCTCCTGGTGTACGACAACGCCTACGCGGAGATCGCCTTCGACGGGTATCGGCCCCCGAGTCTGCTGGAGCTGGATGGGGGCCTGGAGTTCGGTCTGGAATTCCACTCCTTCTCGAAGACGTTCAACATGACGGGCTGGCGACTGGGCTGGGTTTGCGGCTCGGCCGAGATGGTGGGAGCCCTTTCCCGGGCCAAGAGCTTCTTCGACACGGGGATCTACCTGGGAATCCAGGCGGCCGGCGCCGCCGTGCTTCGAGACCCGGAACCCTTCCTGTCCAGCAACGTAGCTCGCCTGCGCGAGCGCCGGGACGCCGCGGTCGTCGCGTTCCGGAAAGCCGGGTTCCCTGTGCGAGCGCCCAGGGCGACCCTGTACCTGTGGCTCCCGGTTCCGACAGCGGAATCCTCGGAAGCGTTCGCCCGGAGAGTGCTGCTCGAGGAAGGAGTCGTGCTGCTCCCAGGGTCCGCTCTGGGCGCCGGCGGGGAGGGCTTCCTCAGGGTGGCGTTCACGCTGCCGCCGGATCGCTATGCGGAGGCGGCTTCCCGCGTCGGGCGGCAGCTCTGAGCGGGCCGCGCCGGAACCGCGGTCTCGACGGCACGTAGCACGATCCATGTTCTCGTCGCGCGGGTTGGCTTCGCCGGACGGATCGTCCGGTGTATCGCCGGAGTCGGAAGGCACGCGATTCGACCGCGAGAAGCTGTACCGGCGCCGCCGGGCGTGGGCGCTGCTGCTCTCGCTCGTCCTGCACGGGGGTTTCGTCCTCCTGGCTTTGCTGGTGCGAATCTCGCCCCCCTCACCGCCCGGGCTGGTGCATCCGGAGCGACCGCCGCCGGAGGGGGCTCTCAAGCTCGTAGAGATCCGTCCCCCGCAGGCGGCGACCCCTCCGGCTCGCGCGCCCGAGGCCAGACAGGCACAACCGCCTCCCCCGGCGAAACGACCCGAGGAGGAGATGGAGGTCGTGCCGATCGTACCGGTCCCCGCGGCACCGGAAGAGGAGGTGGGGGCGGGAGAGGAAGAGCGACCGGAGGTGGCGGGAGAGGAGGAACTCACCAACGCCGAGCGGCTCCGGCAACGCATCGGTGACAGGCGCCTGTGGGTGGATTTTCGTGACCGGGCCATCTACGGCGAGCAACTGGAGCGCTATGCGCGAGCGGACAGCGCGCTCCGGTCCATACTCAGGGATTGGCTCGACAGCCTCGCTCTGACCGCCGACCAGCGTCGCCGCGCACTGGATTGGACGTTTGGCAAGGGAGGAAAGCGGTGGGGGATCTCGCCCGAAGGTTTGCATCTGGGCGATATCACCATACCGATTCCGTTTGGCCAGTTCTTCTCGCTCTCCGGCCCCAAGGCCCGAGAGGCCCAGCAGGCGTTGCGCGACCTGTACGAGATCCAGCAGCAGGACCTGCGTGCGGATCTGGACAAGAACCGCGAGGAGCGCATCAAGGAGATGCGGCGTCGCTCTAAGGAGGAGGCCGAACGTCGCAAGTCGCAGGATTCTACCTCGTCGGGGAACTGAGATCCGGTCTGGGGACCACCATCGGTGGTGGCCGTCGTGGCTTCTGTTCCGGTTCGCCGGCTCCGAGCTTCCAGGCCCGCACGTTGGCTTCCAACCGGCCACTGATTAGACTGTGCGGCTCGGCACCGCGGATCCGAAT
This sequence comes from Gemmatimonadota bacterium, assembly GCA_046757845.1. Classification (GTDB taxonomy): domain Bacteria; phylum Gemmatimonadota; class Gemmatimonadetes; order Palauibacterales; family Palauibacteraceae; genus JBHHYZ01. The sequence continues at coordinate 25,140 of JBHHYZ010000015.1, read as the reverse complement.
GTGCTCACCATGACCCGGGAACGGACTCGATTGGACGCTCGCTACGATCCGTCCGACATCGAAGCGCCTCTTTACGACGAGTGGTTGCGGGCGGACTACTTCAAGCCGAAGGCGACCGGGGGGGCGAGCCCCTACGTGATCGTCATTCCACCGCCCAACGTGACCGCAGCCCTCCACATGGGCCACGGCCTCAACAACACAATTCAGGATGTGCTGATCCGGTGGCGGCGTATGCAGGGTCGCCCCACGCTGTGGGTGCCGGGCACCGACCACGCGGGAATCGCGACGCAGAATGTCGTGGAACGAGTTCTGAAGGAGGAGGGTTGCGCTCGCTCGGAACTGGGCCGGGAGCGCTTCGTGGCCCGGGTGTGGGAGTGGGTCGACGAGTATGGCGGCCGCATCATCCGCCAGCTCAAGGCCATCGGTTGCTCGTGCGATTGGTCCAGAACACGCTTCACGCTCGATGAGGGCCTCTCGAAGGCGGTCCGGGAGGTATTCGTCCGTCTGTATGAGAAGGATCTGATCTACCGGGGTCGCTACATCATCAACTGGTGCCCGCGGTGCGGGACGGCGCTCTCGAACGAGGAAACGGAGCATCGGGAGCAGGAGGGCCGCCTGTACAGGATTCGCTATTCTCTCGCGGGTGACCCGAAACGCGAGGTGGAAGTAGCGACCACCCGCCCGGAAACCATGTTGGGCGATACGGCGCTGGCGGTCCACCCGGACGACGACCGGTACCGGGATTTGGTGGGACGGGAAGCGATACTTCCTCTGGTCGGTCGTCGTCTGCCCATCGTCGCGGACCCGTATGTGGACCCCGAGTTCGGGACCGGAATCGTGAAGGTCACCCCCGCTCACGATCCCAACGATTTCGAGATCGCCGGGCGACACGGTCTGCCGGCCATCGATGTCATGACCGACGAGGCGACGCTGGGGGAGGAGGCCCCGGAGACCTATCGCGGGCTGGATCGATTCGAGGCGCGCCGACGGGTGGCCGACGATCTGGAGAGGGAAGGCCGCTTGGCCGGAGTCGAGCCACACACCCATTCCGTCGGACACTGCTACCGGTGCGACACGATCGTGGAGCCGCGGCTCAGCCGGCAGTGGTTCGTGCGGATGAAGCCGCTCGCGGCACCCGCTCTGGCGGCATATCGCGAAGGCAGGCTGCGTTTTCGACCGGAGCGCTATGGCCGGATCTACGCCCATTGGCTGGAGAACATCAGGGACTGGTGCGTGAGCCGCCAGTTGTGGTGGGGGCATCGCATTCCCGTCTGGTACTGCCAGAATCCGGACTGCTTGGAAATGGTGGTCTCGCGTGAGGATCCGGACCGCTGCCCCTCATGCCGGTGTGAGCTGGAGCAGGATTCCGATGTGCTGGACACGTGGTTCAGTTCCTGGCTGTGGCCGTTCAGCACTCTGGGCTGGCCGGACGACACGGAAGACCTGCGCTCGTTCTATCCGACCAGCACGCTGGTGACGGCGCCCGACATCCTGTTCTTCTGGGTGGCCCGCATGGTGATGGCCGGCCTGGAGTTCATGGGTGAGTTGCCGTTCACGGAGGTGCTGCTCAACGGCACGGTGCGGGACCATCTGGGCCGCCGCATGTCCAAGTCGCTGGGCAACGGGATCGATCCGATGGAAGTGGTGGAGAGGTTCGGTGCCGACGCGATGCGGTTCACTCTGGTCCGTGGCGCGGCGCTGGGGACGGACCTGCAGCTGAACTACGAAGATCTCGACACGACTTTTCGTGTGGGGAGGAACTTCGCCAACAAGATCTGGAACGCGGCGCGGCTGGCGCTCCCGCACGTTGCCGAGCGCGATGCGGCGCCGCTGGTCGTGGGTCGCTTGCAGATGGCGGACCGGTGGATCCTGAGCCGTTTCCACGCGGCGGCGGGTGAGGTCACGAGCGCGCTCGAGGACGCCCGATTCAACGAGGCGGCGGAGGCCTGTTACCACTTCGTGTGGGGGGACTTCTGCGATTGGTATCTCGAGCTGGTGAAGGGCCGGCTGGAGGCTTCAGCGGGTCCGGAGAGCCGGACCGCGGCCACTCATACCCTGTGGCACGTCATGCTGGGTTGGCTGCGTCTCCTCCATCCCATTCTTCCCTTCGTCACGGAGGCGATCGCCCGGCGCCTTCCCGGGGCGGATTTCGAGAGCCTGGTTCCCGGGCCCTGGCCTTCACCCCCTGCCGAATGGGTGGACGAGGCGGCGCTGGAGAGCATGGCGGAGTTTCGGGAGATGGTGAGGTTCGTACGCACGGTCCGGAGCGAATACACGGTTCAACCGGACCGCAAGGTCTCGGTGCTGCTGCAGACTGTGTCTCCGGGGCTCCGTGCGGCGCTGGAGGCGGAGGGGAAGACGCTGGAGCGCCTGGCGGGGATCTCCAAGGTCACCGAGATCGAGGGCCGCGGGAATGGCGATGGCGTCGGCAGACACGAGCCTGGAGCTCACGGCGTGATGCGGTCGGGCACCAGCATGTTCATCCCCCTCACCGGCGTGATCGATCTGGCGCGCGAGCGGCAGCGGCTGGCGGGTGAGAGGGACCGGTTGGATGCCTTGCTCTCCAGCTGCCGCCTCCGGCTGGAGAACGCATCTTTCCGGGCCAAGGCTCCAGCGGAGGTGGTGACGCGAGAGCAGGAGAAGCTCCGGTCACTGACCGAGCAGAGGCGACGCCTCTCGGACAAGCTTCATGCGCTGGCTGACGGGGGGTGACCTGCTGTGGGCCTCGTGGCGTCCGGATTCGAGGCGGGCGTTTTGCGGCGGTCGAATCGTCGTGCCCGCGCTCGTCGTGGCACTGGGCTGCGCCAACGAGCAGCCGCCTCCCGGGGCGTTGCCCGATGCCCGGCCTCCCCAGGTGATTCGCATCGTCCCCGGACGTGACACGGTGGCGATGGGTTTTGGAGGCGATGCGAAAATCGTGTTCGACGAGCCGATTCGCGCGGGTGATCTGGGCCGGCAGCTCACGGCTTCTCCGGCGGACCGCTTCGATGTTTCCACCGGTTTTTCGGACATACGGATTCATCCTCGAAACGGGTGGCGCGATTCGGCGGTGTACTGTTTCGAGTTGCCGGCCGGCATCGTGGATCTGCTGAACAACCGCACCACGTTGCCGATCGAGTTCTGCTTCTCGACCGGCCCTCCCCTGACCCAGACGCTGGTGACCGGCACGGTGTTGGATGAGGAGACGGGGCGGACCGCCGTCGGAGGCCGGGTGGTGTTTCGGGGTCTGCCGGCCGACACGACTCCATACACGGCTGTGGCGGACCAGAAAGGCGCGTTCAGCCTGCGGGCCGTGCCGCCCGGCCGGTACGATGTGGTCGGGTTCATGGACCGAAATCGAAATCTGAGGCTCGACCGGCTGCGCGAGCCATATGATAGCGCGTCGTTCGAACTGGCCGGCCCATCCTCGACGGCGACGCTGGAGTTCCACCTGGTGGAGCCGGACAGCACGCCGCCGCGCCTGGTCAACGTCGCGGTGGTGGACAGCGCCACGATCCGACTGGAGTTCGACGATCCTCTGCTCAGGCGGCAGCCGGAGGCATCCGTCGTGGTGGCGGATACGGCGACGGGTGAAGAGCTGGAGCTGTCCTGGGTGCAGGTTGGAGAACCGGAGGAGGTGGAGAAGGCCGGGCCGGAAGGGCAGCCGGAACCCGGACCGGGGGCGACGCGGGACACCGGCGTCGCGGGTCCGGATACGGTCGCGCAGCGGCCGCGAACGGCGGCGGAGGGATCGAGGGCTGGGCCGCGGGCCCAGAACCTCCCGGCCCGGGCCGTGACGGTCAGATTCCGGTCGGCTTTGCGCAGCGGGGTCTTCCGCGTGCGAGCCGAGGGCTTCGTCAACCTCAGAAAGCTGGTGGGGGGTGGCGAAGCGACGTTCGAGTATGCGCCGGACGCGCCGAGCGGTGGGAAGGATGCCGGGTGGTGAATCGAGCGGAGGATCCGTCCCGGCCTCGGCCGCCGCGTCCTTCAGGGCCGGATGCCCGCAGAGCTCTGCCGGCGATCGATCGCTTGCTGGCGCACCCGGTGGTCCGGGTGTGGGAGGCTCGGTGGGGCCGGGAGGCGGTTCGTCGCTCGCTTCGCGAGTCGCTGGAGGCGGAGCGCGATCGGCTGGCGGGCGCGGAGCCCGGCTCGACGGCCTTGGGCGTGGACGACATTCTGGCCGATGCCCTGGCCCGCCTGGGGCGGTCGCATCGGCCCTCTCTTCGGCCGGTTCTGAACGCCACGGGCGTTGTGCTTCATACGAATCTGGGGCGTGCCCCCCTGGCACAGGCGGCTCGGGAGGCGCTGGACGTGGCCGGGACGTACTCGAACCTCGAGTACGAGCTCGAGGCGGGAGGGAGGGGCTCCCGCTACGATCACTGCAGGTCTCTGCTTCGGGAGCTGACGGGTGCCGAGGAAGCGCTCGTGGTCAACAACAACGCGGCGGCCGTCGCGCTCGCGATCAACGAGCTGGCGCTGGCTCGCGAGGTCGTCGTCTCCCGGGGCGAGCTGGTCGAGATCGGCGGTTCCTTCCGCATCCCCGCTGTCGTGGCGCGCAGCGGAGGTATTCTGAGGGAGGTGGGCACCACGAACCGGACCCGGCTGTCGGATTACCGGGCGGCGATCGGCCCGCAGACGGGCGTCCTGCTGAAGGTCCATCCCTCCAACTACCGGGTGGAAGGCTTCGTGAGCGAGGCGAGTCTGGAGGAGCTGGTCCGCCTGGGACGGGAGGGCGGGGTTCCCGTGGTGCACGATCTCGGATCCGGTCTCCTGCGCCCGGAGCTGCTGCCCGGCTTTCCGCCCGAACCCGCCGTAGGGGCGGCGGTGGCGGCAGGGGCGGATCTCGTGACCTGGAGTGGCGACAAGCTTCTGGGCGGCCCGCAGGCGGGCATCCTGCTGGGACGGAGGGAGGTGATCGAACGGCTTCGAAGCAACCCGCTGCTGAGGGCGTTCCGGGTGGACAAGATGACGCTTGCCGCGCTGGAGGCGACGCTGTCGCTCTACCGGCGGCCGGATCGCGCCGGAGTGGAAGTTCCCGTGCTGCGGATGCTGAGGGAAGATCCCGCATCGGTTGAGGAACGGGCGCGACGGGTGGCGGCGCAATGCCGACCGCCCGACGGGGTGACGGTCGTCCCCGGCCGGACGCGCGCTCTGGTCGGCGGTGGCTCGTTTCCCGGCTTTCTCCTGGAGTCTGCCGGCCTGGCCGTGCGTGGAATCCGGCCGGAGGTCGTGGAGGCTCGCTGCCGGGGCGCCTCCCCCCCTCTGATCGGTCGGGTGGAAGCCGGCGTCTTCTGGCTCGATTTTCGTACTCTCCTGCCCGGACAGGAGGAGGCCGTGGTCCGTGTGCTCACACAGGTACTCGAGGCATCGTGACCTCGTTCTCCGCGGTGTTCCTGGACCGGGACGGCACGATCGTCAGAGATCGGAGCTACCTACGAGACCCCGGGGGAGTCGAGCTGTTGCCGGGCGCCGCGGAGGCGATCGCTCGATTGAACGCGCACTCGGTGCCAGTGGTCGTCGTGACGAATCAGTCCGGCATCGGCCGGGGCCTGTGTTCGGTCGAGGAATTCGAGGCAGTGCAGCGGGAAGTGGAGCGGCAACTGGAAGCCGAGGGGGCCACCGTGGACGGAGTCTACTACTGTCCCCACGACCCGGGCGGTGGAAGCTGCTCGTGTCGGAAGCCGGGACTGGCGCTGTACGAGCGGGCCAGCGCCGAGTTGGGAGGGATTCAGCTTTCCGAAGCGGTGTTCGTGGGTGATCGGTTGGAGGACGTGCTTCCCGCGGTTGCGCTGGGCGCTCGAGGCTTTCTGGTGAGCGGTGGCTTGCCCGAGCGGTCTCCTCTGCCGCCCGGCTGTGAGCGCGTGGCTGGCGTGGTGGAGGCGGTGACTCGGGTGCTCGGGGGGCGCCGTCCGCATGGCTGAGCCCGTTCGCCTTGCGGTCTTCGCCTCCGGGTCCGGCACCAATTTCCAGGCCCTGGTCGACCGGTTCCCGGCCGGCGGGAATGAAGCGGCGCGGGTCGCTCTTCTGGTTGCGAGCCGGCCGGACGCCGGTGCCGTGGAGCGGGCGCGGCGGGCGGGAGTGCCGAGTGTCGTTCTGCCCCCCGAAGCAAGGGACGGAGATGGAAGGGAAGAGCGGTTCCTCCTCAAGGCTCTGCGGTCGGAGGCGGCGGACCTGGTGGTGCTGGCGGGCTACCTCCGGCTGGTTCCGCGTGGAGTGGTGGAGAGCTATCGGGGGCGGATGCTCAACATCCATCCGGCTCTTCTGCCCGCCTTCGGAGGTCCCGGAATGTATGGAACCCGGGTGCATCGGGCCGTCCTGGAGGCCGGAGTGCGGGTCACGGGGGTCACGGTGCATTTCGTGAGCGAGCAGTACGACCGTGGCCCGATCGCGGAACAGTGGCCCGTTCCCGTGCTGGACACCGACGACGTCGAATCGCTGGCGTCTCGCGTGCTCGAGGTGGAGCATGCGATACTGCCGGCGGTGGTCGAAGCACTGGCGCAAGGCTGGATCCAACTGGATGAGCGGGATCGTTCAGTCTGGAGGGCACCGTGGAGACGTGGCGGGCGTTATGTGCTCGGCGCGGCATCCGGTGCGCCCCCGGGACTGGCACCGGAAATCGAAGACCTGAGCGGATAGGCGAGAATGCCGATTGCCCTGCTGAGTGTATCGGATAAGACGGGAGTCGTCGAGTTCGCCCGCGGCCTGCGGGAGCGGGAGTGGACGATCGTGTCCACGGGGGGGACGGCCGACCAGTTGAAGGACGCCGACATTCCCGTCACTCCGGTGGGCGAGCTCACCGGGTTCCCGGAGCTGCTGGCGGGACGAGTGAAGACGTTGCACCCCGTCGTTCACGCCGGCATCCTGGCCCGGAGGACGGTGCCGGAGGACATGGAAGCGCTCGCCGCCCGGGACATCCGGCCCATCGATCTCGTCGCGGTCAATCTGTATCCGTTTCGCCAGACCATCGCCCGCGAATCGGCCACTCTGGCGGAAGCTCTGGAGCAAATCGACATCGGAGGCCCCACCCTTCTTCGAGCCGCGGCGAAGAACCATCCGTTCGTGTGGGCTGTGTGTGATTGGGAGGACTACGGGCGCGTGCTGGAGGCGATCGATCGGGATGAGGATGACTCCGATCTGCGGAGGTGGCTGGCGGCCAAGGTGTTCCGGCATGCGGCGACCTATGATGCGGGGATCGCCGGTTACCTCGGCGCGGTGGGCGGCGGCGCCCACGAAGGAACGCCGGAGTTGCCGGCCGAGCTCCTGGCGCCCCTGGTGAGAGTTCAGAGCCTGCGCTACGGAGAGAATCCCGATCAGCGGGCGGCGTTCTATCGAGAGGCCTCGGGCAGGCCGTGGGGAATCCCCGGGCTTCGCCAGCTTCACGGCAAGAAGTTGTCCTACAACAACCTGCTGGACCTGGACGGTGCGCTGGCCGCTCTGGCTCCGTTCCGAGACTCGGAGCGGCCCGCCTGCGCGATTCTCAAGCACACGACGCCTTGCGGCATCTCGACCGGTAGATCGGCGCTGGATGCCTACCAGAAGGCGCTGGCCTGTGATCCCGTATCGGCGTTCGGCTCGGTGGTGGCCTTCACCCAGCCGGTGACCGAGTCGCTGGCGGAGTCCCTCGCCCTCAACTTCATCGAGTGTCTCGTCGCCCCGGGGTACGCGGACGCCGCCCTGCGCGTTCTACAGCAGAGGAAGAACCTGAGGATTCTGGCGCCTGAGAGCTCCGAGCGTTTGAGTGCCCTGTCCGGCCACCTGTGGCCTGGCCTACAGGCGCGCGGGGTGCTGGGCGGCCTGCTCGTCCAGAGCGCGCCTCGGCCCGCGAACAGCGGCCGTCTGCAGGAGGACCCGCACGCGTCCGTGCCGACGAAGCGCGAGCCGACGGAGCGGGAGTGGTTGGATCTCGACTTCGCGTGGGCGGCGGTGCAGTCGGTGAAGTCGAACGGCATCCTGCTGGCCAGGGACGGCTCCTCGGTGGGCATCGGAGCGGGCCAGATGAGCCGGGTGGACTCGGTTCGGCTCGCGGTGGAGAAGGCGTGTGGCGCCGGTCAGGATCTGTCCGAAGCCGTGCTGGCTTCCGATGCGTTCTTTCCGTTTCGGGACGGCATCGACGTCGGTGCGGAGGCCGGAATACGAGCGGTCGTGCAGCCGGGAGGCTCGATCCGTGATGCGGAGGTGATCGCGGCCGCCGATGAGCACGACATGGCGATGGTGTTCACCGGCCGCCGGCTGTTTCGACACTGATCGCGAGTCCCGGGCGTGCATCCGTGACCCGCCGGTATGGCGAAGTCCGTTAGAAGCGAGGCGAACCATGGCGAACCTCCACCTGCCCAAAGGTTGGAATCTTCCGGAGTCGGAGGTCACCCCGGAGCACGTGTACCTGAATCGCCGGGAGTTCGTGCGGAGGATCGGCGGTGGCGCGGTGGCCGCGGCCGCGGCCGCGGCGTGCGGCGGAGAGCCGCGTGGAGCCTCCGCCCAGGAAAGCCCGCTCTCGAACATTCCGCCCACGCCCACCGCGAGTCTGTACGAGGGTGTGCCCAGCGATCCTCGGTTCACTCCCGGCCCGCGGCACGGAAAGATCACCGCAGAGCGGGTGGTGGCCTCCTACAACAACTTTTACGAGTTCGGCACGGACAAGCAGGCGGTCTGGCGGCAGGTCCGTCCGTTCCAGCCCAGACCGTGGGAGATCGAGGTGGCGGGACTGGTGGAGAGTCCGGGACGCCTGGATCTGCCGGCCCTCGAGCGCGAGTTCGATCTGGAGGAGCGGATTTACAGGCACCGTTGTGTGGAGGCCTGGTCCATCGTCGTCCCCTGGGTCGGGTTTCCGTTGCGCAGGTTGCTGGAGAAGGTGCGGCCCACGGCGAAGGCCGGGTTCGTGCGCTTCGTCAGTTTTCTTCGGCCGGAACAGGCGTCGGGGCAACGGACCCAGACCTGGTACCCGTGGCCCTACTATGAGGGATTACGGCTGGACGAGGCGATGAACGATCTGGCCTTTGTGGTCACGGGTATGTACGGCCACCCGCTGCAGAAGCAGAACGGGGCCCCCGTCCGGCTGGCGATCCCATGGAAGTACGGGTACAAGAGCGCGAAATCGATCGTGCGCATTGAATTGACGGCGGATCGTCCCGCGACATTCTGGAACGATCTGGCCCCGGACGAATACGGCTTTCTGTCCAACGTGAACCCCGAGATTCCGCACCCGAGGTGGTCGCAGGCGACCGAGCGCATCGTGGAGACGGGTGAACGAGTGCCGACCCTGGCGTACAACGGGTACGGCGAATGGGTGGCCTCGCTGTACGCGTAGGCGGTCTCGGAGGCGGGCCTCGGAAAACCCCCGCTGCGGTCGGCCGCGCTCAAGCTTGACGGGGCTGCACGGGGCCCCTACTGTGGCGCCACGCGATTCCGGCCGATAAGGCAAATTCCGATTTCGAGTCCATTTTTGCCGATATACACGCCTTCATCTTGCGAGTGATTTCACCTAGGCACCGCGTCCTCGCGGTCGCTCTCGTGGCCCTGACTTTGCTTGCCTGCGGTGGGGAGTACCCGCAGTCCGCGCTCCATCCCAATTCGGACTTCGCGACCCGCCTGGATGACCTGTTCGTGCAGATCTTCTGGTGGGCGGTGGGGGTGTTCGTGATCGTGGAGGGCCTCCTCGTATACGTTCTCAGGAGATTTCGAGAGCGACCGGGTGCGGAGCGCCCACGTCCGGTTCACGGACATACCGCGCTCGAGATCGGCTGGACGTTGCCCCCCGCCCTGATTCTCGTTGCGATCGCCATTCCGACCATCCGAACGATCTTCGTGGTGGATTCCCCCCCGCCGGGAGACGCGCTCACCATAGAAGTGGTGGGGAAGCAGTGGTGGTGGGAGTTTCGGTATCCGGCGCAGGGAATCGTCACCGCCAACGAAGTTCACATTCCGGTCGGGGTGACGGTGGACTTCCGGCTGAACACCGCCGACGTGATTCACAGCTTCTGGGTTCCGCGCCTGGGAGGGAAGCGGGACCTGGTGCCGGGGCGCGAGAACCGGATCTGGCTCGCCGCGGACTCCGCGGGGACCTATTCGGGCCAGTGCGCCGAGTTCTGTGGTCTGCAGCACGCGCTGATGGGCTTCCGGGTGGTGGTGCAGCCCGCGGAGGAATTCCGGGGCTGGGTGGCTCGCATGCAACAGCCGGCCACGGAGCCGGAAGATCCACTCGCGGTGGAGGGGAAGGAGCTCTTCCTGAACGGCCCCTGCATCGCATGCCATCGGATCGAAGGTACCGTGGCGCAGGGTTCGGTGGGGCCGGATCTGACGCATGTGGGGAGCCGCCGAACCATCGTGGCGGGCCGGCTGGAGAATAACGACGAGAACCTGGCGAGATGGATCTCGAACTCGCAAGAGATAAAGCCTGGCAATCTCATGCCAAAACAGGACTTGAAAGATGATGATGTCTTACGCCTGGTGGCCTACCTGCGGGGGCTGAGATAGTGACCATGGGGTGGGGTGAGGCCGGGGGTGCCATGGAGGGCGGCAGGGCGAAGGGCGCCGGGACGTACGGTGGCGGCGTGTGGAGTTGGGTCACGACGGTGGACCACAAGCGGATCGCGATCCTCTATTTCCTGACGGGTTTCGTGTTCTTCCTGGTGGCGGGGCTGGAGGCCGAGCTCATCCGCATCCAGCTGGCCCGGCCGGACAACACGGCCGTGAGTCCGGAGCTGTACAACCAGCTGTTCACCATGCACGGGCTCACGATGGTGTTCTTGGCCGGAATGCCCCTGGTGGTGGCGTTCTTCAACTTCCTTGTTCCCCTGCAGATTGGGGCGCGGGATGTGGCCTTTCCGCGCTTGAATGCGTTCAGCTACTGGATGTTCCTGTTCGGAGGCCTGTTCCTCTATTCGAGCTTTCTGTTCGGAGGGGCGCCGGACGTGGGCTGGTTCGCGTACTCACCTCTGACGTCGACCCAGTACTCGCCCGGTCACGGGGTGGATTTCTATATCCTCGGCCTACAGCTGGCCGGAATCGGGACGATCGCGGGGGCGGTCAACTTCTTCGTCACCATCCTGAACCTTCGGGCGCCCGGAATGCGGCTCATGCGGATGCCCCTGTTCACCTGGATGACCTTCGTGACCTCGGGGTTGATCCTGCTCGCGTTCCCTCCGTTTACGATCGGGCTTGTCCTGCTCATGTTCGACCGTCTGTTCGGAGCCCATTTCTTCGATGCGGCGGCCGGTGCCGATCCTTTGCTGTGGCAGCACCTGTTCTGGGTGTTCGGGCACCCGGAGGTGTACATCCTGGTCCTCCCGGCGTTCGGCATCTTCTCCGAGGTGATCCCGACCTTCTCCAGGAAGCCCCTGTTCGGCTACCCGGTCGTGGTATTCTCGGGGATCCTGATCGCGTTCTTGGGATTCGGCGTCTGGGTGCACCACATGTTCTCCGTCGGGCTGGGGCCGATCGTCAACTCGGTGTTCGGCGGAGCGACTATGCTCATCGCCATACCGACGGGGGTGAAGATCTTCAACTGGATCGCGACGATGTGGGGCGGATCGATTCGCTACCGAACGGCGATGCTGTTCTCGGTGGGCGCTATCGCGACGTTCGTGATCGGCGGGATCAGCGGAGTCATGCATTCGTCTCCGCCGACCGATCTGCAGCAGACCGATACGTACTTCGTGGTCGCCCACTTTCACTACGTGCTGATCGGCGGCACTGTGTTCGGGTTGTTCTCGGGCCTCTACTACTGGTTCCCGAAGGTGACGGGCCGCTTCCTGGACGAGACGCTGGGGAGGTGGCATTTCTGGCTCATGCTGATCGCGTTCAACGTGACGTTCTTCCCCATGCACTTCGCCGGACTGCTGGGCATGCCGCGTCGCACATACACCTACCCGAAGGGCTTGGGGCTCGAGGGCTTCAACCTCGTCTCCACCATCGGAGCGGGGTTGTTCGTCGTCGCGATGAGCGTGTTCCTGGTGAATTTCCTTCGGAGTCTGTGGAGGGGGAAGCGGGCGGGTCCCGACCCGTGGGAAGCCGCGACCCTGGAGTGGGCCATCGCCAGTCCTCCGCCCCACTACAATTTCGCGCGCGTCCCGGACGTGAAGGCGCGGGATCCGCTCTGGCATGGACATGAGCCGGAGGCGGGGGCCGAGGGGGAGGGGGAGCATGCCACGATTCACATGCCGTCTCCCTCCCTGTGGCCGTTGGTGGTCGCAGCCGGTCTGCTGGTCGTCGCGATCGGAGCGCTACAGGGGCTGGTCGTGGCGCTGGCCGGCGCCGCGCTGGCGCTGGCCGGCGTGTTCGGTTGGGCGTTCCAGCCCGTGGAGCGCTGAGCATGTCCGAGGTGACCGGCCTGGCCGTGGAGTCTCGAACCAGCACGGGAGTGCCGAGCCGCAAGGTCGCGATGTGGACGTTCATCGGCTCGGAATGCATGATCTTCGGTTCGCTGATCACCACATTCCTGGTCTACGAGGGCCGGAACGTGGTCGGACCGTATCCGAGGGATCTGCTGAACATCCCCTTCATCACGGTGACCACCTTCGTGCTGCTCATGAGCAGCCTGATGATGGTCCTGGCTCTGTCCGCCGTGCAGCGTGGCGATCGCAGGATGCAGAAGGTGTGGCTGTTGATGACGCCCCTGCTCGGGCTCATCTTTCTCTCGGGCCAGGTGTTCGAATTCAGCCACTTCGCGCATGAAGGTCTCGGCTTGAGCCGCAACCTGTTCTCGTCGACCTTCTTCGTGCTCACGGGCACGCACGGAGCCCACGTGGCGGTCGGCGTCCTGTGGCTGCTGTCCCTGTGGGTCATGGCGCTGAGAGGGCGGCTGACGGAGGCGAACGCGGTTACGGTGGAGATCGCGGGTCTCTACTGGCACTTCGTGGACGCGGTGTGGATCGTCCTGTTCACGGTCATCTATCTGCTCGAGTAGGAAAAAGCGAAGCGGAGGCGGAGCGCAAATGGGAGACATCGAACCGGTGAACGCGAGCCCCTCTCACCCGGGAAACCGCACGTACGTTCTCGTGGCGGCGGTGCTGGCGGTGCTCACCGCCATGGAGGTCATGGTCTTCTACGTCCAGGATCTGAAGCCCGTGCTCCTGCCGACGCTTCTCGTGCTCATGGTGGCCAAGTTCACGCTCGTGGCGGCCTTTTTCATGCACCTCAAATACGACAGCCGAGTCCTGTCGGGCATCTTCGTCTGGGGACTGGTGGTGGCCGCCGGAATCCTCGTATCCCTCCTCGCCATCTTCGGAAGATTCGCCGCCGGGGCGTAAGAGAACTCAGTGCGCGGTCGCGGCGGCGGCCTCATGCTTGAGCTGCCGGACCGCCGCCGCGGGCAGGATTCGCCAGTTCCGCCGGAATACATCGGTGGCGCGAAGCGTGTCACGTCGGCGGATGTAATCGATCAGGAGCTGACTGACGGGGGTCTCCGTGCTGAAGACCACCGGCGCGTCCGCGATCATCTGGAATCCTCCCCCGCCGGATTGCCGGTAGTTGTTTACAGCGAGCACGAACGAGTCCGCCGGCGCCACCGGCCGGCCACGGTACCGGAGATCGGCGACCCTCTCGCCGCGGGGCCGTCTGAGATCCAGCGTGTAATCCACCCCGCTGACCGTGTCGAAGTTGTAGCCGGGTACCGAGTCGTCGACCAGTCGAGCGGCCGGGTAGTCCCGGTAGTATGCGGCGCTCCTCTCCAGGTAGGCCCGCAGGTCTCGCCCGGAGATCCTGACCGCTTTGAGCGTGTTCGGGTACACGTACAGGCCCAGGATGTCACGTCGGGTGATCGCACCGGGGCCGAAGGAGGCAGCCGGCCGGAAGACGCTGGCGCTCGCCAGATCCGCACCGCTGACCGCCCGTTCGACCTCCTCGATGAGATCGACGATGGGCGTGTCCTCGATTCGTCCGCTGGCGGCCGACCAGTGATCGGGAGTGGTGGCGATCGGCTCCCGCAACCAGGCCAGGGTACGCCGGTGCGCATCCGCCGCGACCCGCTCGATCTCGGGAGAGGCCGAAACGGCGTCCACGGTCAGGAGCTCGCCCCGGTCCTCGACGACCCGGGCTGTGCTCCCCTCGAAGCGCACGGTCAGATGGGCGACGGCGAGGCGGGCCGCGAAGCGATAGGCCTGGAGAATCAGCGCCCCTCCGATTCTACGGCCTGGAATCGCGGTGTGTGAGTGGCCCGCGAAGATGACGTCGATCCCGGGGACCTCGCGGGCCAACCGAGAGACCGCGTTCTCCTCGGGGACTCCCGTGGTCTCTGAATAGCTGGAGCCCGGTCCGAGCCCTGAATGGGCCAGCACCACCACGATGTCCGCTCCCGCCTCCCGGAGCTTGGGAACCCAGCGGCGGGCGCTCGCCACGATGTCCTCGAAACGCAGGCGTCCGCTGATGTTGGCTCGGTCCCAGATCCGTACGCCCGGCGTCGTGAATCCGAGAACGCCGATCCGGACGTCTCCGGCATCCAGCAGCACGTACGGCCGGTAGGCGAGAGAGTCCACGCCCTCGCGATAGATGTTGGCGGCCAGAAACGGGAAGCGAGCCGCGCGAAGGCTCCTGTCCAGGAACGGGACTCCGTAGTTGAACTCATGGTTGCCGATCGCGGCGGCGTCGTAGCGAAGCGAGTTCATGGCCGCGATCACGGGGTGGATCGAGTCGTGCGCGACCCGGGCGGAGTATTCATCGAGCGGTGTCCCCTGGAGCAGATCTCCGCTGTCGAACAGCAGCGTGTGCGGGTCCGTGCGCCGAATGCTGTCCACCAGCGTGGCGACCTGGGCCAGGCTCCCATCCCGGGGCGTGTCCGTGGCGTAGTCGTAGGGAAGCAGATGCCCGTGGACGTCGGTCGTGCCCAGCAGGGTCAGCCGGACCGGCCCCCCGTCGCGGGCACCGGACGGCCCGCAGCCAGCGCCCGCGATGAGGACTACCGCGAGCGCGACCGCACGAGGCGTCATGGGGCGGGGCTCGTCGCGAGAGCGTACAGGAACAGGTTGATCCCCATTCGAAGCGCCTGCTCCCGGATCTCCGGCGGATCCCCGTGTACTTCCGGATTCTCCCAGCCGTCTCCGAGATCGCTCTGGTAACTGTAGAACAGAACCAGGCGGCCATCGAGGAAGATGCCCAGGCCGCGGGCGGGCAGGCCATCGTGCTCGTGCACCTTTGGGAGGCCGCCGGGAAACGGGTAGAAGATCCGGTACACGGGATGATCGAGAGGAACTTCCACCAGCTCCCGGTCCGGAAACAGGCGTCTGACTTCACGCCGGAACGAGGAGTCCAACCCGTAGTTGTCGTCTGCGTGCAGGAATCCACCGCCCGTCAGATAGGACCGCAGCAGGGTGAGCTCGCTTGCGCTGAACCGGATGTTGCCGTGTCCGGTCAGATACAGGTACGGGTAGTCGCGGAGGTCCGGATCCGTCAGCCGGATTCGCCCGGGCCGGCGGTCCACTCGGATGCCGGTCCGCTCCCGGATGGCCCGCAGGAGGTTGGGCAGGCTGGATGGGTTCGCGTACCAATCCCCACCCCCGTCGTAGTGCAGTTGCGCGATCGTGGGTGGGTGGGCCGACGCTACCGCGGTGCGGTCCGGGGCGGGAGCGAGGGCGGAGCCGGCGAGGACCGCCACCGCGAGCGCGCCGCCGGTTCTTCCGTGCGCGCTCACCGGCGCGTGACGCTCGCGTCCGGGGGCCCGGGTTTCACGAGGGAATCTTCGGGCAGCCCTGCAGCAGAACGGCGATGGCGACGGCCGCCGAGGCCGCCACCAGAAGCGCCTGCGGCATCCAGTCGACACGCCGCTGCGGGACCCGGCAATGCGGGCAGTGTTTGGCGTGATCCGGGATTCTGGATTCGCATGAACGACACAGTTTCAATTCAACGCTCCTGCTTGCCGCCGGAAACCCGGCCAGTCGGCCACCGGATCTTCGGACCGGACCAGGTGCATGCCCTCGCTCGTACAACGTTCCAGCATCTCCTGCGCCTGAGCCGTGAAGTCGGCCAGGATTCGTCGAGGCTCGGCCGGGTCCCGCACCACCACCGGAGACATGCAATCCTGAAGGACGTATACCCGCTCGGCCAGAGTGGGATCGCGTCGGCGGATCTCCTGCCGCAGGTCGTCGAGGGTGTGCTTGACGCAGTGGCTCGCGGCCTGACCGGCCACGATCAAGGCGTCGGACGCGAGCAGAACCTCGAGGAGCGAGGCAGCGTGTTCGCGGGGGGCAGCCGAAGGGGTCCACCTTCCGGAGCCTGAGGCCGCTCGGGCGGTCTTGCCGGGGACTTCGGGGGCCAGCGCGGAGTACTGTTCGGTCAGCGGATTCATGCCCTTGATGTGGATCCGATTCGGAGCGAGACGGGCGAACGAGTGGAAGGTACGCGCCTCCTGTATGATACCGGCCAGCTCGTGCCCCTGGCTGCCCAGAAGACAGTGTGGGGGCCATAGATAGAGGGTGTACCTGCCGCCGGCCTCGAGGGTCCTGCAGTAGTTAGAGCAGTGGGTCCGCAGCGCGTCATAGTCTCCGCCCGTCAGCCACGCCGCGAGGCCGGGATGGGGCCGGATGCTTCCCGCGGCGAGGTCGGCCGCCGTGACCTCGCGGTGGGCTCGAGGTGGACGCCCATTCTCCTGGAGCCAGAAGGATGGGAAGAAGATCTGGTGGGGCAGGTGGGTGTCCAACGTACAGACCACCTCTGTGAGGAGGTCCAGATTGCGGTATATGAACCCGGCCAGACGCTCGTTGTCCTCGACCGCTCCGCGGCCACTTGGCCCGGCGACATAAAGGGCGCCCTCCGGCAGGCAGAAGTCCTTCTGCAGGTCGATCAGCAGCAGGCGAACAACCGAGGAATCCTCCGCGGCGGGACGAATGTCGTGCTCCCGGCGCCATCCCACCGCGAGCTCCAACAGCTTGGCTTCCTCCGGGCGATACTCCCAGCGGCCGGCGTTGTCCGGGTCGAAGAAGTCCGGTACGGGGAGTTCGGTACGGGTGGAGGTTGAATTGGGCATTCGCGTGACGATCCTCTCCATCGAAGCGTTTCCCAGAACAATCTACACAGCGGGGCGAAGGTTCGCTCGACCGGGGGACGAACGGAAAGGTGCTCGCCTGAGGCGCTCGCTTGCGATAGGATGGCCACGCGGAACGGGAGTTCGTCTTCCGGGCGGAAGACGGTTTCGGCCCCCCCCGACAGGGCGTGATGGCCGACTCATGGAGTGTCTTGCCGCGGTGGGACACCGGGAGAAGAGCCTTGAAGCGATATCCGGCATACGATCCACCCGAATACGTGGCCTGGCGCCCCGACGACGCTCTCCTGGACGAATACCGGTCCACGATTACAGCGCGGCGCGACCGGCGTAGGGAGATCGAGGCGTTGGATCCCGAGGCGAGGTTGAGTCTTTACCGTGGCCTGCTCCGTTTCCGTCTTCACGACATCGCGCTGCAGCGGTGGGTCAAGCAGGGGGTGATCTCGAAAGCTTGGCTGGGCACCGGAGAGGAAGCGGTGACGATCGGCGCGGTTCACGCGCTGCGCCGAACGGGCGCGGGCCGCGATGTGGTGGGTCCGATGATCCGCAACGCCGGCGCGTGCCACGAGATGGGAATGCCGGTGGAGGATATGCTCAGGGGCTATCTGGCCACCGCCGACTCTCCCACCCGCGGTCGCGATCTTCACGTGGGGGACCTGGAGCGCGGCATCGTGTCGCCGATCAGCATGGTGGGCGGACTGGCCTCCGTGATGAACGGGTTTGCCCTCGCGTTCCGGCGGAGTCCGGGGAGCCGGGTCGCGCTCACCTGGGTGGGGGACGGCGCGACGAAGCACGGTGAAGTGCATGAGGCGTTCAATTTCGCCGCGGTGCAATCTCTCCCGATCATCTTCGTGATTCAGAACAACCAGGTGGCGTTGGGTACTCGCTTCGAACAGCATCAGCGGGCCCCGGATTTCCGTGGCTGGGGGGCGGCGTACGGCGTTCCCCTCAGCTCGGTGGATGGCAATCACGTGCTGGACGTGTACGCGGCGACCCGGTTGGCCGCCGAAATGTGCCGAGCCGGAAACGGCCCGGTCCTCATCGAGGCGACGACCTTCCGCATGGGCGGCCATGCCACCCACGATGTCCAGGAGGCCCGGCGAACGTTTCCGGCCGAGTGGTTCGAGCGGTGGGGGCGCAGGGATCCGATCGGGTCGTACGAAGAGTACCTGGCAAGGGATGAACGGGAGCTCGATCCGACCCCGTCAGCCGCCGGCGAAATCGACGAGGATTCGACGCGCGAGGGCAGGAATCGGGCGCAGTTGGAGCGGGAAGAGGAACGGGTGATTCGCGAGATCGAGGCGGCGGCGGCCGCGGCGATCCGCAGCCGGGATCGCTGCATGCCAAGTCCGGACCAGGTCGAGGAGGGAGTCTACGCGGCCGGGGAGTCGGGAGCATGAGGAAGACGACGGGATCCCAGGCTCGAGAGTTTACGCGCGACAACGAGCGGTGGCGAGCGGTGTCGGCGTGGTGTGCCGGGAGCGGAGATTACTTGCTCTACCTGCTGCCCCTGACGGCCGACGGACCGGCGCCCGATGACCGGCGAGACCGGCGCGCTCGTCTCAGTTCCGGTGAGAGCCTGGCTGGCCTGCCGGAGGCGCGTCTGGTCGATCTGCTGGAGGACGGGGCGGCGCTGACGGAAACGGAACGCCGCATCACCGACGTCCGAGGCCGCCCGTGGCTGGCGCAGGCCACGGGTCCGGCATGGGCGGATGCGGGCGTGGCCGAGGGGCTCACCGGAGTTCTGTTCACCCTACTGGATGGCACTTCCCGACGGGTGAGAGTGCGCGACGGAGGGCTCGCGCGGCTGCCGGAGGCCGATCTGAAGGCGGCGCTTCAGGAGGCTCTGGAGAAGGCTGGTGGTGAGCTCGCGGAGTGAATCGGGAATCTCCGTCGGAGGCGGGCCTGGAGCCCGTCAGGCGATCTCCGGGACGGTCCGGCGCCCCGCCGGTGCCGCTCAGTCGGCCTCGGAGTGGGGTGCCGCGAGGACGTCGGCCGCGGGGCGGGCGAGTTGAGCCTGGGCCAGCTCGAGCAGGCGTCGGAGGGAATCCCCATGTTCGGGGTAGCTGGCCATGCCCAGCCGGGAGGAAGCGTTCCAGGCGCCGATCCGCTCCAGGCTCCGGATGAGGCGGCGTGCGATGGGAGGTCCGGCCTGCGGGCTCGCCTCCGACAGCGCCACCGCGACTGAGAGGTTCGAGCGATGGCCGATCGGATCCGATTCTCTCAGGGACCCTCTCAGGGTGGCGGCGATCTTCCCCAGTTCGCTCGGCACGCGCACGGTGGGATGCAGCAGCATGATCGTGAAGCTTCGGTCGTGCCGGCGGCACCTCTTCAACTCGCTGCCGGCCATCGAGTCGAACCCTACCTGGGTGAACAGGCCGGTTCGGGGGTCGCGAAACGCTGGGAAGACGTCCGTGTCGGCGTCCAGACTGGACGGTAGAGGCGGGCGGGACGGCCGGTCCGCCCGCCGGCGCCCGGAGGCCGAGGATTCCCGGCCCGGCACAGCGGGACCCGGCGCGCCGCGACCCGCGGAGCTTCCGGTTTCAGCGCGGGAAGGCGGCGCGGGCGGCCCGGCGTACCGGGCTCGCAGCAGAGTCCTGATGCCGAGCAACTGGCCCTGTACGGCGCGAAAAGCCTTCTCGAACCGAATCAACCGGCTTCGGCTGGGCTCCCGCTGGTAGGCCTCCCACTCGCTCACCAGGAGGCGGACGAGAGCGTCGGCGACTCCGTCCCGCTTTCCGAACTCGGAGTGGGCCGGGAGCGACTCGGGATCGTGGTTCGGTTCCGTCACCTTGTTCCCGTACCTCCGAGGAGATCGGTCTGCGCCGTTTTCATCGGCCGTCCCTCCCCTGGGACCGGGGTGGGCGTGGAGAACCGGGGCCGTCACCGAGAGGCACGCCGGAGGTCCGGTGAGAGACCATCGGATTCCCCGCGGCCCGGCGAGTCCGGATCGGATCCCGTGGATCCCGGTGGAAGCTCGTCGGCTTCCGTGAGCTTCACGCCGAGCCCCCCGATGTGACAGGGCCATCGTATCTGAACCCTGGTTTTCGTGTCAACCGCGCCGGGTGGTTAGCTTCCTGCCCAGGTTAGGCGACGGCACCGCCGCGCGCGGTTCGGATCGGCACCCCGAAAGGTAGCGTCGATGCTGCGAGTCACATTTCGGGGTACGGCCTCGGCTCGGCCCACGGTGGGACGCAACGTGTCCTCCATCGCGGTCAAGCGGGAAGGCCGTTACTTCCTTTTCGACTGCGGCGAAGGCACCCAGCGCCAGATCATGCGTTTCGGGGTGGGGTTCGGATTCGAGGAAATCTTCGTGACCCACCTCCACGCCGACCATTATCTGGGGATCACGGGCCTGCTTCGCACCATGAGCCTGCAGGGGCGTGAGGCTCCCCTCGCGATCTGGGGCCCCTCCGACAGCCACTCGTTTCTCCAGGGTCTCGTCACGCTGGGCGGTGAGAGATCCACCTTTCCCATCCACGTTCGGGAGATACCGGCGGGTGAATGCGTTCGCTACGAGGGGTTTCGCCTCGAGGCGTTCGCCACCGAGCATGCTCGTCGATCGGTCGGATTCGCCCTCATCGAGGAGGATCGGCCGGGCCGTTTCGACGTGGAAGCGGCGGTCCGCCTGGGCATCCCGGAAGGACCGCTGTTCGGCCGTCTCCAGAGGGGACAGTCGGTGCGGCTGCCGGACGGCAGAACGATCGCACCGGAACAGGTCGTGGGGCCGCCCAGACCGGGCCGCCGGGTCGTTTATACGGGGGATACTAGACCGTCGAGCCGGGTGGCGGAGATCGCTCGCGGGGCGGATCTGCTGATCCACGAGGCGACGTTCGGCGAGAACGAACGGGACCGGGCGGCGGACACCGGTCATTCGACGGCGCGAGAGGCGGCGCAGATCGCGTCGGATGCCGGCGTCGGTCGCTTGATCCTGACCCATGTGAGCGCCCGCTACGCGGACCAACCGCAGTCGTTGCTCCGGGAGGCGAGACGAGTGTTTCCCCACTGCGAGGTGGCGCGCGACGGACTTGCCGTGGAAGTACCGTTTCCCGCGACCGACGCATCGGGCCGTTCCAGGGAGGGCAGGGCGTGATGCTTATGATCGCTCCGCCCGGTGACAAGTCTCTCTCTCACCGCGCGCTCATCCTCTCCTCCCTGGCCCACGGCTCATCCCGCCTGCGTGGCCTGCTTCCCTCCAGCGACGTGAAGGCGACGGCTCGCGTGCTCCGGGCGCTCGGCGCCGAGCTGCCGGAATCACTGCGGAACGAGGTGAGCGTCGAAGGGCCGACGGTGTTTCACGACGCCGCCGAGGTGTTGGACTGCGGGAATTCGGGGACCACCGCCAGGCTTGTGCTGGGCTTGCTCGCAGGCATGGGTGTAGCCGCGACTCTCACGGGAGACGAGAGCCTGCGTGGCCGGCCGATGGATCGGGTGGTGTATCCACTCCAGGCCATGGGCGCGAGAATCCGCTACCTGGACCGGCCGGGCCGGCTGCCCGTTCGGGTGGAACGGCGCGCCTCCGGGGCCCTCCGCAGCCTCCGGCACCGACCGCGGGTGGCCAGTGCACAGGTCAAGTCCGCGCTCCTGTTGGCCGGCCTCGGGGCGCGCGTTCGGACGGAGATATGGGAGCCAGGCCGCTCGCGGGACCATACCGAACGAATGCTGAGTGGAATGGGTGCGCCCGTGAGCTCGGTGGAGGAAGAGGGGGGAACGCGCATCGTGCTGGATGCGGACGGATGGGAAGGGGAGCTGTCCCCCCTGGACTGGGCGGTTCCCGGTGACCCCTCTTCGGCGGCGTTTCTGGTTTCGGCCGCGTTGCTGGGCGGGCTCGCCATCCGGGTTCGGGGGATGTCCGTCAACCCCACGCGGATGGGCTTCTACGAAGTGGTGCGGGAGATGGGAGCGGAAGTGCGCGTGGAGTCGGTACAGGAGACGCTCGGCGAGCCGGTGGGAGAAATCACCGTGTCGCCCGGAGCATTGCGCGGGTTCGCGATCGATCCCGGCCGGGTGCCCGGTCTCCTGGATGAGATCCCGGTCCTGGCCGTGCTCGCGGCCAGGGCGAAGGGGAGGTCCCGGATCCGTGGAGCGAAGGAGTTGCGAGTGAAAGAGAGCGATCGGCTGGAGCTGCTGGCCAGCAACCTTCGGGCTCTGGGTGTGAGGATCCGCGAGTTCGAGGATGGACTGGAGATCGAGGGGACGGCGGAGCCTCTGACGGGGACGGTCCGGACCGGAGGAGACCATCGAATCGCGATGGCCTTCGGCGCCCTGGGCAGTGCGCCGAGCTGCCGGATCGCGGTCGATGATCCCGGCTGCGTGGACGTCTCGTTTCCCGACTTCTGGCCCGAGCTGAGGAGGATGGCGAAGTGATGGGGCAAGCGCTCGCCTCCGCAGGTCGGGTGATCGCGATCGACGGGCCCGCCGGTTCGGGTAAGAGCACCACGGCTCGGGGAGTGGCGGAGCGTCTGGCGTTTGTACACCTGAATTCGGGCCTGCTGTACCGGGCCATCACCTGGCTGGCCCTTCGGCGGGGGTGGCGTGAGGACGACCCGGATTTCGGTGATCGGGTGGAGCGGCTTCACGTCGAGTGGGAGAGAACGGGATCCGAGCTTCGAGTTCGGCTGGAGGGTGCCGATCCCGGGCCGGAGCTGCATTCCCGGGAGGTCTCGGCGCGCGTGTCGGGTGTGGCTCGGCATCCGATCGTCAGACGGCGGGTGCTGGCCTGGCTCAGGCAGGCGGCCGCGAAGCTCGATGTCGTGTGTGACGGCCGGGACATCGGAACGGTGGTGTTCCCGTCGGCGCCCCTCAAGGTGTTCCTCGTCGCGTCCATCGATGAGCGAGCCCGCCGCCGGCTCCTCGACCTGGGAGAGGAGCCGAGTGAACAGCGTATCGGGGAGGAGGCGCAACGCCTGCATGCCCGCGATGTAGCCGATTCCACTCGCGATCTGTCGCCGCTGCGCAGGGCCGAGGATGCCGTCGAGATCGATACCACCGACCTCTCCCCCGAGGCCGTGGTGGGAAGGATCGTAGAGCTCGCGAAGCGCCGGGGCCTGGTCGACCCGGGATAGCTCTCCCGCGTGGCCTTCTCCCGCGGTTCCGCAGTGTTGACGCCCCGTAACGTGCGGCCTACATTCACGCGCTGTCGCTGAAACTGGAGTGGGTTCGGAACCGCAACCCTGCAGGCGGGAAACTCTCGTATTCATGGCGGGAGTAGATGAGCGGCTGGGCGGATGAGCGGAGGCTCGACCCGGCCGATCCTTTTTTGTAGACATTCCGCCCGTGGGCCATGTCAATCGGAGGACGAGCAGAGCGTGATGGCGGAAGAGCAGAAGGAGTCGAGTACCTCCCCGGTCGTGGAGGCGCAGGAGTCCGAGGTGGCCTCGGGAGCCCCATCCCTCGATGTCGATGACCAGGCGCCTTCGGAACAGGCCGGTGGTTCGGCGCCCGCGGAACCCGAGCCGGACGGATCGGTCGCGGATGCGGCGGAGCCCGAGGCCCGGAGCGCTCTGGAAGGGTCGCGTGGAGCGGTCGGCGCGAACGGAGCGGAGCTGATCGCCGGAATCCCTGCCCACCTGCTGGCTGACGAGGACACGGGCAGCGCGGAGTACGAAGAGCTCCTCTCCATGTACGAGGAGACGCTGAGCGAGATCGCCGAGGGCGAGATCGTCAAGGCGAAGGTGATCGGCAAGACTGCCACGGAAGTCATCCTCGATGTCGGCTTCAAGTCCGAAGGGACGGTCTCGCTCGAGGAATTCCGCGATCCCGATTCCATCCAGGAGAACGATGAAGTCGAGGTGTTCCTGGAGAGCCTCGAGGACGATGCGGGTGTGGTCGTCCTTTCCAAGCGCAAGGCCGACTTCCTCCGCGTGTGGGAGAAGATCAAGGAGGCCTACGATCGAGGCGAAGCCGTTCCCGGCACCATCAAGCGGAAGATCAAGGGCGGGGTGACCGTAGACCTGATGGGCGTCGACGCGTTTCTGCCCGGATCGCAGATCGCCCTTCGCCGTGTGCCGAACGTCGATGATCTTGTGGGCCACGAGTACGAGTTTCGCATCCTCAAGCTGAACAAGCGCCGCAGGAACATAGTGGTCAGCCGGAGAGCTCTGCTCGAAGCCGATCGCGCGGAGAAGCGGGAGGAGCTCAAGAAGGAGCTCGAGGTGGGGCAGGTTCGCGAAGGTGTTGTGAAGAACATCACCGACTTCGGCGCGTTCATCGATCTCGGCGGGATGGATGGGCTTCTGCACATCACGGACATGTCCTGGGGGCGGATCGGCCACCCATCCGAGGTGTGCCAGAACGGCGAGACGGTGAAGGTGAAGGTCCTCGATGTGGATTGGGACCGCGAGCGAATCTCGCTGGGTTTGAAGCAGCTGCAGGATTATCCCTGGAAGAACGTGGCCGAGAAGTATCCCGTCGGAAGTCGAGTCAAGGGCCGAGTCGTCTCCATCACCAATTACGGGGCGTTCATCGAGCTGGAAAAGGGCGTGGAAGGCCTTGTCCACATCTCGGAGATGAGTTGGACCCGCAACGTGAGGCACCCTTCCCAGCTCGTCTCGATTCGGGATGAGGTCGAATGCGTGGTCCTACGGGTCGACGAAGCCGAGCAGAAGATCTCTCTTGGCATGCGACAGGTGGAGGAGGACCCGTGGCTGTCGCTTCCCGCGAAATACCCGCCGGGCACCAAGATCCGGGGAATCGTCCGTAATCTCACGTCGTTCGGGGCGTTCGTGGAGGTGGAGGCCGGGATCGATGGGTTGGTGCACATTTCGGACATGAGCTGGACCCGGCGCGTGCAGCATCCGTCGGAGATCCTTCGGAAAGGTGACGAGGTTGATGTGATCGTTCTATCCATCGATCCGGACCAGAAGCGCATCTCGCTGGGTCTCAAGCAGGTGGAGGAGGATCCCTGGTACGATCTCGCCCAGGAGTACCAGCCGGGCGTGGAAGTCACCGGAAAGGTCGTCCGCCTGCTCGACAAGGGGATCGTGGTCGACCTGGGTAGGGACATCGAAGGGTTCATCCCGGTCAGCCAGCTGGGGGACGGTGAGTCGGACGACGAGAACTCCCCGCAGCCGTTTGGAGAGGGCGACACACTGGCGCTCAAGGTCCTCGAGACGGATCCGATCAATCGGCGCATCGTCCTCTCGGTGCTGCGGCTGGTGGAAGCGGCCCCCCGAGCTGCTCCGTTCGAGCCGGAG
>JBHHYZ010000014.1:0-53850 GCA_046757845.1 Gemmatimonadota bacterium | reverse complement strand
CCTAGTGCTGTATCGCCTCGGCCCCTCCCAGGAGGTAGCCGCGCAGGTCCTCGAGCCGCCGCCGGATCGAGCCATCCATCAGCCGATCACCGACGCGGACCACGATCCCTCCAAGAAGTTCCGGGCTGCGGTGAAAGTGCGGAACCACGGCCAGGCCCAGGATCCGCTCCAGCCCCTCCAGTATCTCGCGCCGCAAATCCTCATCGGCCTCGATCGGGAGCGTGATGGACGCGTGCACCCGGCCCGCCTGCCGATCCACGAGATCTCCGTAAGCGGTGGCGATCCCGGGGATCACCCGCTGGCGCCGCTTCTCCAGCACCACGAACAGGAAGCGCAGGAACAGCTCCGGAGCCCCCGCTCCGAGGCTCGCGCGCAACGCTTCCTTCTTCGCCGGCAGCGGCACCCGGGGCGTGTCGAGGAAGCTCCGGAATGCCCTCTCCTCCCCGTAGAAGCGCGCCAGCTGCTCGATCAGAGCGCCGAACGACTCGATGGCATCCTCGCGCCGCGCCAGCTCGTACAGGGTGGCCGCATAGTTCCGGGCGACGGCATCCGGTCTCATGACAGCCGCGACACGTAATCCCGGACCAGGCGCCGATTCCGCTCTTCATCCAGACGGGCCCGGATGAGCCGCTCGGCCGCCGAGATGGAGATCTCCACCGCCTCCCGCCGGAGATCATCCACCAGCCGGTCGCGCTCACGCTCGATCTCCTCGCGCGCCCGCGCGAGCAGCTCCTCCTGCTCTTCCCTGGCGGCGGCCAGCAGCTCCTCCCGCAAGCGCCCCGCGGCTTCGCGCGCCTTCTCGATCACGGCCTCAGCCTCCCGGCGCGACGCTTCCAGACCCTCCCGCTGTTCCGCCAGGAGTCGCTGGGCCTCTTCGCGAGCCTGCCTGGCCTGATCCAGCGAGTCCTGGATCTTGCGCTGCCGCTCCTCCAGCCCACCCGCGATGAAGGGAAAGACCTTCCAGGCCAGCAGGCCCAGGGTGAGGAGGAACAGGACCCAGGTCCACACGACCAGGCCCAGGTTGAGCGAGAAGATGGCGGACCCCGCCCCGCCGGACTCCTGGGCCACCAGCAGCCGGGGAACCAGCACGAGCACCGATCCGCACAGGAGCCCTCGCGGACGCGTCACGAGTTCCTCTCCTCTCGTTCGAACGGGCACACCGGCTCGAGGATCGTGCTCATTTCGCCCCTTCGCCCGCTACTTGAGGAACCCGGCGATCACCAGCCCGAACAGCGCGACTCCTTCGATCAGCGCCGCCAGGATGATCGCCGCGGTCTGGATGCTCGGTCCGGCCTCCGGCTGGCGAGCCATCGCCTCGGTCATGTGGCCGCCGATCCGGCCGATCCCGACACCTGCCCCGAGCACGACCAGTCCGGCCCCGACGACGGCGAGCCCGGCCCCGATGTCACCATTGCCGGCGACGGCGCCGGTGACATCCTGCAACACAGCCAAGACGTTGACCATCAATGTGCTCCCTATAGTTGTCCGTTCAAGGTTGCCTCCCGCCCCCTCCGGGGAACGGGGCTTACCGGCCGGATTCCGCCTTCCCGGCGCATCCGGCCCGTCCCGCCTCGGCGAGACCCACGACGCCTCTCCGACAACCGGCTAGTGCGCGTGGCGAATCAAGCCGATGAACACGGCCGTCAGCATGGCGAAAATGTACGCCTGCAGAAAGGCCACGAAGATCTCCAGGAACATCACGAACAGGCCCAGGAACAGAGACCCCAACACGGCTACGAGACCCCTGGCCGCGGTGAAGCTCCCATACGTGAGGATCAAGCCCAACAGAGAAAGGAGGACGAAGTGCCCGGCCGTCATGTTGGCGAACAGCCGCACGGCCAGAGCGAACGGCTTGGCCAACTTCCCGATGAACTCGACCGGCGTCATGATGACGAGCATCAGAGCCGCCATGACAGGGTTCAGCCCCGGCGGCACGTAGAATATGGTCCTGGCGTACCCCGCCGGCCCCAGCGCCCGAAACCCGGACACCTCGATCACCGCCAGCGAGACCAGGGCCAGGGCAGCGGTGACGTTGATGTTGCCCGTGGCGGAGGCGCCGAACGGGACGAGTCCCAGCAGATTCGTATACAGGATGAAGAAGAACAGCGCGATCACGTACGGAACGAAGCCCTCGCCGCCCCGGCCGATGTTGGCCATGGCGACGTCATCGCGCAGGTAGAGGTAGAAAGCCTCGGCGGAGTTCAGGAGTCCGCGGGGAGCCTCCACCCCCTGCTCGAGCAACTTCGCCTGGCGGGCCGCGAGCCACATCGTCAGCAGGGTCAGGCACGAAGCGACGAACAGGAACACGACGTGGCGCGTGACCGAAAGATCCACCTCGAGCGGACCGACGCGGACGGGCGAGACGCTAAGCGGGCGCAGGTCGATCTCGGTGAAGCCCAGATCGAGCGTGCGGCTGTCCACGATGTGATGGAGCATCACGCCGGTGCCCCACGTCTCCTCGTGGCCCTCACCCGGCGCGCCACCCTCCTGCCCCACCGCGCTCGCGTGTAGGGGTATGATGCCCAGCGTCGCGATGGCGAGCGCCAGGATCAGACGGCTCCGCACTCCTCTGTCTCCCTCGTCGCTTGCGTGTTCAGGATCCGACTTCAGAACGACCGCCGCCGCCCCATCAGCCACCCACTCTCCAGCAACAACAGCAGGAGCATCCCGATCCCGTAGGACAGCAACAGCTCCCGGCGATCCAAGCGCGACCACGAGCCGGCCGCGAACGCCACGGCGAGCCCTCCGAACCGGGCGCCCATGCCGAGAATCCACACGCGGGCCGCATCGCTTTCGCGTGCCAGGACGCCGACGAGCCTCCAAAACGACACCGCCTGGACGGCCCACGCGCTCACCGCCCCGGAGATGATAGGAGCCGGTTCAGCTTCGGTCACGCGGAGCGCGATCGCCGCGCCGATCCCCGAGAGCACGGCCGTGGCCGCGACGTACGTTCGCCGAAGCGACTCGTCCCGCCCACCGGAGGGCGAGCGTTCATCCGTCATCCTCATCCCGCCCCGCCGACTCCTGCCCTCCGGCACTTTCCCGACTCGACGGGCCCCTGAGAATCAGCCTCCAGTACATGCGGTAGAAGCCGGCGGCGAACCCCAGGAAGGCCCCGATCAGAACGAACACCGGCTCCGTGCCCAACCGCGCATCGAGCCGCGCCCCCAACCAGGCGAATAGAGCGGTCGCGAGGCCCAGCGTCAGGCCGAAACCCGCGTACTGTCCGAGCTGCGCCGCGAGATCCGCCGAGTGGCGGTCGGCCTCTTTCTCCGGGCTTCGGCGTGGTGCACTCATGTGGACTGTCACTCCTCTCGCCCACAGGCCGGGCGATCATATGGGCTTGTGAAAAATTTCGCAAGCCCGAGATCGCTTGACGCCGAGGCCAGATTCCATACGTTTGGCCAACGATGACAACCTCCCGGTCGAAGCCCGCGAATCTCTCGCGCACCACCCTTTCGGAACCTCGGCACCCTGGTCGCCGGCGGAGAGTCCAGCCCGCATGAATCCGGGAGGGGCCACCGACGAAGCCGTGCGGGTGGACATCGGCGAGGACTTCCCCGATGAGGCCTCGCTGCTCGAGGAGCTGGGTCGGGTGCGCTCCTCCCTCGAGGACGAGATCGCGCGTCGCGTGATCGGACAATCCGACATCGTGGAGAAGCTCCTCATCACGCTGCTGGCCGATGGGCATGCGCTGCTGGTGGGCGTCCCGGGTCTGGCCAAGACCCTGCTCGTCTCCACCCTTGCCGAAGCCCTGGACCTCGGGTTTTCCCGCATCCAGTTCACGCCCGACCTGATGCCGTCGGACATCACGGGCACCGAAGTCCTGGAGGAGGAGGCGCAGACCGGGCGACGGCAGTTTCGCTTCGTCCCCGGCCCCATCTTTTCAAACGTCATTCTGGCGGATGAGATCAACCGGACCCCGCCCAAGACGCAGGCGGCGCTCCTGCAGGCGATGCAGGAGGGTGAGGTCACGGTCGGAAACGAGACGTTTCCCCTGGCCCGGCCCTTCTTCGTCCTCGCGACCCAGAACCCGATCGAGCAGGAAGGGACGTATCCCCTGCCGGAGGCACAGTTGGACCGCTTCATGTTCGAGCTGCGCATCTCCTACCCCGGCCACGAGGAAGAGACGCGCGTGGCCGCCCTCACGGCGGACGATCAGCGCTCTCCGGTCTCCACCGTGGTCGGCGGACCCGAGATCGAGCGCTTCCAGCGCCTGGTGCGCCGCGTGCCGGTGCCCCCCTCCCTGCTGGAGTACGTCGTCCGCCTCACCCGGGCGACCCGGCCCGCGGAGCCGGAAGCGCCCGAATTCATTCGGCGGACTGTGAGCTGGGGCGCGGGCCCGCGAGCCTCACAGCACGCGGTGCTCGCCGCCAAGGCGCGCGCCGTGTTGCGCGGGCGTCCCGTTCCGAATCTGGACGACGTGCGCGCGGTAGCGCCGGACGTGTTGCGACACAGGGTGGTCCTGGGCTTCGAGGCGGAAGCCAAGGGGAGATCGGCGGATGATCTCGTCGCCGAGCTGATCGAGCTCAGCGGCCGGTGGTAGGGCCGGACGCGGGCGGATAGGGCGCAGACATCCAATGCTTGGCACTGTGGGCATCCTGATCCTGCTGGTCTTCGTTTCGGGGCTGTTCTCGGGCTCCGAGATCGCGCTGTTCTCCGTGAGCCAGGCGCGCGCCCGGGCGCTGGCCGAGGAGGGGCGTTCCGGTGCCCAGGCGCTGCTCGAGTTGAAGGGGCAGCCCGAACGTCTCCTGATCACCATCCTCATCGGGAACAACGTCGCGAACATCCTCGCCGCCTCGGTCGCCACTTACTGGGCCACGCAGACATTCGGCTCGGCCGGCGTGGGGCTGGCGACGGGGGTCACGACGCTCCTCGTCCTGTTCTTCGGCGAGATCACGCCCAAGAGCTTCGCGGCCGCCAACGCCGTGAAGATCTCGCTGCTGGCCGCACCGGTGCTGAGAGCTCTCTCCCGCCTGTTCGCCTTCCTGGTGCGCCCGCTCGAGGCGCTGACTCGGGCGATGCTTCCGGAGGCGGCGGATGGCGTTCCGTCCGTGACGGAGAGGGAGATCCGCGCCATGACCCGCATGGGACGCCAGGCGGGCGCGATCGAGGAACACGAGCATGAGCTGATCGAGCGCGTGTTCATGCTCGATACGACGAAAGCGTGGGAAGTGATGACGCCGCGCGTGGAGATCTTCGCCTGGCACGACTCGTCGACGCTCTCGGAGATCGAGCCCGAGTTGGCCCGGGTTCCCTACAGCCGCATTCCCGTTTACGCGGCGTCACTGGATGACATCACCGGAGTGCTCTACCTCCGGGACGCCTACCAGGCGCTCCTCTCGGGACAGGGTGATGTCCGGCTGACAGCGCTGGCTCGAGAGCCGGTGTTCGTCCCCTCCAGCGTCACGCTCGTTCAGCTGCTCCGGGAGTTTCAGGCCCGACGCATCCACATGGGCCTTGTGGTGGACGAGCACGGAGGAATCGACGGTCTCATCACGCTCGAAGACATACTGGAGGAACTCGTCGGCGAGATCGTGGACGAGATGGACGTCCCCGAAGAGCCGATCGTCAGGGTCGGCCGGGGCGAGATCCTGGTCGACGGAGGAGCCGACCTCAAGGAGATCAACCACTTCTTCAACACGGCCTTCCCGCTGCTCGAGCATCGCTCACTCAACGGCTACCTCCTCGAGGAGCTGGGCCGCGTACCTCAGCCTCACGAGGTGCTCCGGCGGGAGGGAGTCGAGATCGAGGTTCTGGCCGCCACCGAAACCCAGGTCACACGGGCGCGGCTCAGGCGCATTCCCCAGATCCGGGAGTCCGGGGAAGCGGAAGCCGGCGGGACGGAAACGGTGGAGGTTCGACCCGGCACGCCAGCCGGCGGGCCGGAGGCCGAAGAGCCGCACCGGCAGGGCCGGCCGGCGGATCGGCCCGACCCCGGTGTCAGCCTCGGCCCAGAACCGTGACCACATACCACTCGATCAGGTGGTCTCCGAGCAGAAACGTGAACGCCGCGCCGAGGGCCAGGAACACGCCGAACGGGACGAGCTTTCCCGTCTTCAAGCTGATGGGGCCGAAGATCAGCGAACCGGCCAGGGCTCCCAGGAAGATGGTGAGCAACGTCCCCCATGGGCCCAGGAACGCCCCCAACATCGCCATCATCTTCATGTCCCCGCCCCCCATGGCCGGCTTCTTGAACAGCACCTCGCCGGCGGCGCCGACTCCGAACAGGATCAGAAAGCCCGCGGCCGCTCCCGCGACCGCGTAGAGCGGGGACGGTGGGCCTGGAAGGATCGAAAGGGCCAGGCCCGCCGCCAGGCCTCCGATGCTCAACACATCGGGAATCAGGTAATGCCGGGCATCGATCATGGCGATCGCCAGGACGAGGCTCAGCAGGATCCCGCCGCGCAGGCCCCGCGGAGTCGGACCATACAGAAGCGCCATCGCCACCCAGATCGACAGCACCGCGGCCTCGACGGCTGGATACCGCCACGAGATCTTCTCCCGGCAACTCCGGCAACGACCCCGGAGCAGGAGGAAGCTCACGATCGGGATGTTGTCGTACCAGGCGATCGTGCAGGCGCATCGGGGACAATGGGATCGCGGCCGGACGACGCTCTCGCCCAGGGGCAGGCGAGCTACGCACACATTCAGGAAGGATCCCAGCGCAGCGCCGATGATGGCGGCCTCCGCCACGAACAGGACGCGCACGGCCGGAGGCAGGGTCATCTCCCCTTCGCCTCGCGCGTCCCGACATCCGTTTCGAACATCCTGTCCAACAGCACGGCCCCCGCGATCGCGACGTTGAGGGATTCGACCCGCCCGGCCATGGGCACGGAAACGCAGCGTTCCGAGGCTCGCACCAGCGACTCCGATACACCGCGGGCCTCGTTTCCGAGCGCGAGCGCCAGTCGTCGCGGGGCGACGGCGCCCCTGCGAAACGGCTCGCCGGCGGGGTCCGCGCACCACAGTCGGATCGACCGCTCGTTCAGCCTGGCCACGGCTTCGGCCCTCGACGAACGGAACACCGGCAGCCGCAAGCTCGATCCCGCCGCCGCACGCACCGCTTTCGGATTCCAGGGATCGGCCGTGCCATCGAGGGCGACCACGCCGCCCAGCCCCAGCGCCTCCGCCGTCCGCACCAGGGTCCCCAGATTGCCCGGATCCTGGACTTCGTCCAACAGGAGCACTCTCGGCTTTCGCAGATCGTCCCAGCCACGCGCCGGGATCTCGGCGACCGCCAGCACCCCCTGCGGGCTCACCACATCGGCCAGCCGGCCGAACTCCGTCTCGCGCAGACGCTCGCACGGTATACCCGCCGCTTCGCAGCGGAGCAAGAGCCGGGCGACCTTCGCATCGTCGGTGGCGTACGGTGCACACAGCACCTGTCGGACGAGCACCGCCGATTCCACCAGCTCAGCCAGTAGATTGGGACCCTCGGCGAGGAACAGGCCGGTTTCCGCCCGGCCCTTCCCCCGACGCAGCGAGCGCCAGAGCTTCATGTCGGATTTCATCGGCATCGGACAAGTGTACGGCCTGGCCGCCCGCGCCGGAAAGCGCGAGCGGGAGCGGCGCGGTAACGAGCCGGGAAACCAAGCGGAGAGGAGGCGCGCCACGAGCGGAGAAGCGGGAACCCCGGGGTATCCTCCTGTCGAAGCGCCACCCGTCGCTCTGACGGTCGCAGGCAGCGATTCGGGAGGCGGAGCGGGAATCCAGGCGGATCTCAAGACGTTCCACGCATTCCGGGTCTTCGGGACCAGCGCGGTCACGGCCGTCACGGCGCAGAACACGAGCGGCATCGTCGAGGTGCAGAGGATCGAAGCCCCGCTGGTGAGATGTCAGATCGAATCCGTCTGGGAAGACCTGAATCCGGCGGCCATCAAGACGGGAATGCTGGTCGACGAAGCCATCCTCCGAAGCGTGGCCGACGCCCTGCGGATGATGGCCACGCCGGCGATCGTGGTCGACCCCGTGATCGAGGCCGCCAGCGGTCGCCCCTTGCTGGAGCAGGCAGCGATCGGGGCCCTGCGGACGGAGCTGGTCCCGCTCGCCTCGCTGATCACACCGAATCTGCCGGAGGCGGAACGGCTCATCGGGGCGCCGGTCCGCGACGTTCGGCAGATGCGGAGGGCGGCTCGGCGCATCCACGGGCTCGGAGCGGGGGCCGTGCTGCTGACGGGCGGACATCTCGCCGGTCCCGAAGTGGTGGATGTGTTGTTCGACGGAGCGCGGTGGCACGTGTGGAGGAATCCCCGGATCCGAAGTTCCGGCGGACACGGGACCGGGTGCACGCTGTCGGCGGCGATCGCGGCCGGCCTGGCGTGGCGCCGGGAACTGGTCGACGCCGTGGACGAAGCGATCCGCTTCGTGCGCGAGGGGCTCGGGCAGGCTCTTCCCATCGGCCGCGGGACCGGCCCGTTGAACCACTGGGTGCATCCACGGCCGGAGACGGGAGTCTGATGCGTTTCTTCGATTCCCTCATGGTTCTCGATTCGATCATCTCGGGCTGGGGCTGTCCGAGATCCTCACAGGTCTCGGCCAGCTGCTTCGGGCACGGCGAACCACTCGCGCCTACTGGGTTCACTCCCTCGTGGTAGCCCTCATTCTGGTGCTCCTGCTCCAGCACTGGTGGGATTCCTGGGGGCTCAGAGGCATCGACCAGATGAGCTTTTCCGGCCTCCTGCTGTTCATCGGCGGTCCCGTCGTCGTTCGGCGACCTGCGGGCGTGCGGCCGAAGCGCCTGGCCTGGCCGGGTCGCGAGGCCATGCGGCGCCCCGCCCCCTCACGCTCCGTAGGGAACCCAGATGTTCTTGATCTGCGTGGCCTGCCGGAGGAACTCCTCGCCCTCGGCCTCCCGGCTATCCCACCAATTCCTCGGCTGTCCATGGCTGACCCAGGTGCGCTTCAGATTGTCCGCCGACAGGCGTTCCACGGTCTCGCTGCCCTCCGCGTCGTCCCCGAAATACCACATTCCGTCCACCGCATCGTGTGCCGCGAGCACCCGGGAAAGCTCCTCGCGGGGCCCGGTCAGGATGTTGAGCACGCCGGCAGGGACGTCCGACGTCTCCAGCACCTGGTAGAAATCGGTCGCGAGCAGCGGCCAGCGCTCCGACGCCACGGCCACGACGGCGTTGCCCAGGGCGACCGGAGGCACGACCGTGGAGATGAAGCCCAGGAGGGAAGGCTCGGTAGGGCAGACGACCGCCAGGACGCCCAGGGGCTCCGGCATGGCCAGGGTCACGTCCCGAAACGGGGTCCGGTGGACGGCGCCGTCCCACTTGTCGGCCCAGCCCGCGTAGGCGAACAGCCGCTCGATCGACGCTCGGACCTCCCGCGCGGCGTCGGCGGGCGCCGCGCCGGTCAGCGCCCCGATCCGGCCGGTGAACTCCGCCTCCCGCACGGCCAGGTTCTCGGCCAGGAAGAACAGGACCTGCGCTCGGTGGTGCGCCGTCCGCCGAGCCCAGGCCGAGGCCGACGCGGCGGCCTCGACGGCGTTGCGAGCATCCTTCCGGTTGGCCCGCGCGACCTCGCCCCGGACGCGCCCCGCCGCATCGCGCACCGCCACGCTGTAGCCCTGGTCGGGGCGCACCTGCCGGCCCCCGATGTAGAGTTTGGTCGTGCGGTCCACCCGTGGGAGGCCCGTGGCGGTGGAAGCGGTCTCAGGTCTCTCGCCGCCCTCCCCCGTCGGCTTCGCGGCTCCCGCTTCCGCGCGGGCCGCCGGACCCGTTTCCGCGCCCTCCCCCGCCGCGGAGCCGCCCCCCGCTTCGCCCTCCGCGTTCCCCGCGGCCGTGGGAGGCAGGTAGCGCCGTTCCCACCGCGGCCGCACGTACTCCCACAGTCCCTCGCGCCCGCCCTCGCGCCCGAAGCCGCTCTCCCGATACCCGCCGAACCCGGCAGCCGCGTCGAACAGGTTGGTGCAGTTGATCCAGACGGTTCCGGCTTTCACCCGCGAAGCGATATCCAGCGCCAGATTGATGTTCTCGCTCCACACGCTGGCCGCCAGCCCGTAACGCGTGTTGTTGGCCAGCTCGACCGACTCCTCGGGCGTGCGGAAGCTCATCAGGACGACGACCGGACCGAAGATCTCGACCTGGGCGATCGTCGCGGCCGGCGAGACACCGGTGCACAGGGTCGGGGGATAGAAGCAGCCCTCATCGGACACAGCCCAGGACGGCTGCCAGATCGTCGCCCCCTCCTCCTCGCCCCGCTTCACCAGGGAGCGGATCTTGTCCAGCTGGACGGGAGCCACGATGGCGCCCATATCCACCGCCTTGTCGAGCGGCTCGCCGACGCGGAGCGTCTCCATGCGATCGCGCAGCTTCCGGACCAGACGGTCCGCGATCCCCTCCTGCGCCAGGATCCTGGATCCGGCGCAACACACCTCGCCCTGGTTGAACCAGATCGCATCCACCACACCTTCCACGACGCTGTCCAGATCGGCGTCCTCGTAGACCAGGAACGGCGACTTGCCGCCCAGCTCCAGGGACAGCTTCTTCCCGCTCCCCGCCGTCACGGTCCGGATCCGCCGCCCCACTTCCGTCGAGCCGGTGAAGGCGATCTTGTCCACGCCCCGGTGGCGAACCACCAGCTCGCCCGCGCGGCCGTCGCCCGTCACCACGTTCACGACCCCAGCCGGAAGACCGATCTCCCGGCAGATCTCGGCGAACAAGCACGCCGTGAGCGAGGTGAACTCCGCGGGCTTGAGAACGACCGTGTTCCCCATGGCCAGCGCCGGCGCGATCTTCCACGCCAGCATGAGCAGGGGGAAGTTCCAGGGGATGATCTGGCCCACCACGCCGACCGGCCCGTAGTCGGGCAGCACGGAGGCCATGAGCTGCGCCCAGCCCGCGTGGTGGTAGAAGTGACGGGCCACCAGCGGCACGTCGATGTCTCGGGATTCGCGGATCGGTTTGCCGTTGTCCAGTGATTCGAGCACCGCGAAGAGTCTGGAGTGCCTCTGCACCTCCCGGGCGAGCGCGTACAGGTGGCGCGCGCGGGCGTGTCCCCCCGCTTCCCACCAGCCAGGCTGGGCGGCCGCCGCCGCCCGTACTGCCCGGTCCACGTCGGCCTCCCCCGCCTGAGCCATCTCCGCCAGCTTCTCCCCCGTGGCGGGATTCACCGTATCGAAATACTCTCCCGACTCCGGCTCGGCCCAGGAGCCATCCACGAACAGCCCGAACCGGCGGCCGTGACGCTCCAGCCAGGCGTCCGCGTCCGAAGCCGCCTCCGGGGCGGGTCCGTACGACATCGTTTCGAACAGCTCCGCGATCCTCGGCATGTATCCCTCAGGCCATCGGGTGACGGTAGTAGGCGGAGTACCGGCCGGTGGCATGGTGCTCCAGCTGCCGCTCGATGTCGGCCAGCAGGGAGCTCGCCCCGATGCGGAACCGCTCGCGGCTCAGCCACGCATCTCCCAGCTCCTCCTTGACCAGGACGAGCCAGTCGAGCGCCGTCCTCGCGTGGCGGATCCCTCCGGCGGGCTTGAGGCCCACGCGATGGCCCGTGATCTCCCGGTAGCGACGGATCGCCCGGGCCATCACCAGGCCGACCGGCAGCGTCGCGTTCACCCGCTCTTTGCCCGTGGAGGTCTTGATGAAGTCCGCGCCGGCCATCTGGCAAGCCAGGCTGGCCCGGGCCACGTTGGTGAGCGTGCCCAGCTCCCCGGTCCCCAGGATCGTTTTCAGGTGGGCGTCGCCGCACGCCTCCCGGAACGCCGCCACCTCCTCGTACAGCGCCTCCCAGTCGCCCGTGAGCACGTGCCTGCGGGTGATCACGATGTCGATCTCGGCCGCGCCCGCATCCACCGCCGCCAGGATCTCCTGCCGCCGCTGCTCGAACGGGCTGAGGCCCGCCGGGAATCCCGCCGCCACCGCGGCCACGGGAATCGACGAGCCGGCCAGAGCCTTCACGGCGGCCGGGACCAGCGCCGGATACACGCACACGGCCGCGACTCGGAGATCGAGATCCCCCACCTCGAGCGCGTCCAGGATGTCGGGGCGTATCGGCCGGCGCGCCTTGGCGCACAGCCGCGCGACCCGGCCGGGCGTGTCATCGGCGGAAAGGGTGGTGAGATCCATGCAGGTCACCGCGCGCAGCAGCCACGCGGCCTGCCACTCGCGCTTGACGGAGCGTCGCCGGCCCAGCGTGGCGGCGCGCCGTTCCACGGCACTCCGGTTCACACGGATCTCACGCACCAGGTCCATATCCAGGCTCATCCCGGGGTTCCGGGCAGGGAACCGCAGGGCTGGACGCACGTCCGAGCCCGAGGAGCTTTCTCGCACGGCGCGGTGTCGCTTCGGTCTGCTCGATCCGCTCATGCGGACTCCACCATGGATTCGAAGCCCGTCATCACGGGCGCTTCCACTGCTCGGAAAGACCCAGCCGCTCCACCCAGCCGGCGACCAGCGACTGAAACCGACTCTCCGCCCGCCGCGTCGTCGCCAGCACTTCAGAGTGATCCAGAGGCCCGTCACCGACTCCGGCTGCGTAGTTGGTCAAACAGCTCACGGCCACACAACGGAGGCCGGCCGCGCGAGCCGCGATCACCTCCGGAACGGTGGACATGCCCACGGCGTCCGCACCCAGCCTCTCCAGCATGCGGA
This sequence comes from Gemmatimonadota bacterium, assembly GCA_046757845.1. Lineage (GTDB taxonomy): Bacteria > Gemmatimonadota > Gemmatimonadetes > Palauibacterales > Palauibacteraceae > JBHHYZ01. Next base: position 41,248 of record JBHHYZ010000014.1, on the reverse strand, counting down.
TCTCGGCCGGGGTCTCGTAGCTGGGTCCGCTCACCGCCGCGTACACCCCTTCCACCAGTCGGATCCCGCGCTCCAGCGCCACCTCGCACACCACCCGGGAAAGCTCGGGATCGTAGGCCGAGGACAGATCGGGAAACCGGGATTCCCCCTCGCGCACCGGGCCCCGCAGCGGACTGCGCCACATCAAGTTGATGTGGTCGCGGATGAGCATCAGATCTCCGGGCGCGAAGCCGCGCCGAATCGCCCCGGCCGCGTTGCTCAGGAACAGGATGCGCACCCCGAGCGCGGCCAGCACGCGCACGTAGAACACGACACGCCAGGGCGGTTGGCCCTCGTACACGTGGACCCGCCCTGACAGGCCGAGGACGGTGGCGCCCCCCAACGACCCCAGCACGGCCCTCCCCGAGTGACCGGCGACACCCGGCAGAGGCCAGCCGGGAAGCTCTGAGTACGGGATCTCGAGCGCATCGTCCAGGCGGTCTACGAGACCGCCCAGCCCGGACCCGAGCACGATGGCCAGGCGTGGCTCCCTCCCCTCCGCCCGTCGCCGCAACCCACGGGCCGCGGCGCGCGGGTCCACCACCTCCCCGAGGGCCGTCACGCGAGGATCCCCGCCAGCGTCGCCGTCATCCAGGTCGCCGCCGTCCCGCCCAGCATCGCGCGCAGGCCCAGACGCGAGAGATCGTGACGCCGCCCCGGCGCGATTCCGCCGATTCCCCCGATCTGTATGGCGATCGAGCTGAAGTTGGCGAATCCGGTCAGCGCGTAGGTCACCATGATGATCGACTTGTCGGACAGCTGCGGCCCCGCCGCCAGTGATTCGGCGAGCGTCTGGAAGGCCACGAACTCATTGGCCACCATCTTGATGCCGAACAGGCTGCCGACCTGCACGGCGTCGTGCCACGGAATCCCGATCAGCCAGGCCACCGGGGCGAAGATCCAGCCGAAGATCCACTGCAGGGTGATGCCCTCGATGCCCACCAGGCCGGTGAGCCAGCCCAACAGGCCGTTGCCGAGGGCGATGAGCGCGAGAAACGCCAGGAGCATGGCGCCCACGTTGAGCGCGAGACGCAGGCCATCGGCCGCACCTCCGGAGGCCGCATCGATCACGTTGACGTGCGTCTCCTCCAGCTCGATGCCGAGCCTGCCCCGGGTCACCGGCTCATCCGTCTCCGGGACCAGGATCTTGCTGATCACGATCCCAGCCGGAGCCGCCATGATGCTCGCCGCCAGCAAGTGCCCCGCGATGCTCGGGAAGTAGCCGGAGAGCATGGCCACGTATGCGGCCATCACGCCGCCCGCCACCGTGGCGAAGCCTCCGATCATCACCGTGTGGAGCTCCGAGATCGTCATGCTCCCCACGAACGGTTTGATCAGAAGCGGCGCCTCCGTCTGGCCTACGAAGATGTTGCCCGCAGCCGACGTGGTCTCCGCGCCGCTCGTGCCGAGCGTCCGCTGCATCAGCCACGCGACGGCGGTCACGACCCTCTGCATGACGCCGAGAAAATAGAGAACCGTCATCAACGAAGAGAAGAAGATGATCGTGGGCAGCACGCTGAACGCGAAGTTGGCTCCCACCGCCACGACGCCGCCTCCCCCGCCGGTCACCGGGACCTCCGGGTGGACGAGCTGGCCGAACAGGAAGGCCGCCCCGGTATTCGTGTACCCGATGAGGGCGATGAACACATCGTTGACCAGCTGGAAGAAGCCTCTGCCCCACACCGTCCGCAGGACGAGGAGGGCGAAGACGATCTGCAGCAGCAGCCCCTTGGCCACCAGGCCCCAATCGACCGAGCGCCGCTTCGTGGAGAAGACGAACGCCATCCCGAGAAGAAAGGCGAGCCCGAGCAGCCCGCGAGCGAGGCGGTTCCAGAAGGGAGCTTCGATCTCGCCCGCCAGTCCCATACCGCTCCCGTGGTTATCCCGCGCATCCTGGGCACTCGGGGCGCGAGGCGGCCGCCCCCGGGCTTCGGATGCGGCGCGGAGCGGGGATGTGGGGGCTGTGGCCGCCGGGAACGTAGGGGCTGTGGCCGCCGGAGATGCCGCGCCGCGGGAGGCGGGGAGGAGCGACGCCGACTCGGAGCGCGCGGCCGCCGCCATCCCCGATCGCACAGCTCCCGCGATCACCAGAAGTCCCAGGGTGCCGGCCATGCCTGCCAGGGCGAAGCGCCGGCGCCGCCGCCGGCCCCGCGGACCGCGGCGCGAGATTCGACTGTCGTTGTCGTTCAAATCGGCCCGACTCCTCTCAGCGGATCGTCATGCCGCGTCGCCCGCGAGGAAGGAGCCTCGCACGCGCGAACCAGCGAATCAAGAGCACTCCCGTCACGAAGCCCCCCACGTGCGCCCACACGGCGACGCCGCCGGCCGCCCCCGGCCCCGACGCGCCCATCAGGACCTGGAGCAGAAACCAGTAGCCCAGAAGCACCCAGGCGGGGAGGGGGATGACCCGGATGAAGACGAAGAAGAACAGCAGCGTGTCGACTCGAACCCGGGGATAGAGCACCAGGTAGGCTCCCATGATCCCGCTGATCGCGCCCGACGCCCCGACCGTCGGGACCGGGCTGGAGGCGGCGCTCAGGATGTGCGCCGCGGCCGCGAACGCGCCGGCCAGGAGGTAGAACAGGAGGTACCGAAGATGCCCCATCGCGTCCTCGATGTTGTTCCCAAACACCCACAGGAACCACATGTTGCCGATCAGGTGCATCCAGCCCCCGTGCAGGAACATGGAGGTGAGCACGGTTTCCCAGCGCAGGCCGCCGACCGGACAGGGGTACGGACCCAGCCGCACGGCCTGGCCCTCCCGCAGCATTCCGGTGATCTCCCCGGGGATGGCACCGAACCGGCACAGGGAGTCCACGAAGCTCTGCCCGACGCCGGCCTGCTGCACGAATAGCCACACCGCGACGTTGAGCCCGATGATGAGAACGGTGACGACGGGCAGACTCTCGGTGGGATTCTCGTCGCGGAGCGGAAACATGCGGGAGCTTAGAGAGGGGTCCGGAACGGCGCAACGGCCCTGCCGTTCTGGCACCAGAAGACCCGGAAGTTGTCAAAATGTCGGGAAAGTCGGGCCGAACCGGGGGGTTCGACGGGCATGTGGCTTGCACCCGAGGGTCCCGCACGCCCGCGGGATGAGAGCGATGCGAGGACGGAGCACGGCTGGACCGTCCCTCGCGAGCCGCCCGCGGGCATCACTGAACGCGACGGCCGATCCGATCGCGCGCGTGGGCGACAGACCGCCCGAAACCTCTGGAGAGGGACAGGACCCATGGCAAAGGTAATCGGCATCGACCTCGGAACCACGAACTCGGTGGTCGCCGTCATGGAGGGCGGAGACCCCGTGGTGATCCCGAGCGCGGAGGGCGCCCGCACGACTCCGTCGGTCGTCGCCTTCACGAAAGACGGAGAACGGCTGGTCGGCCAGGTCGCCAAGCGCCAGGCCGTCACGAACCCGGAGAACACGATCTTTTCCATCAAGCGCTTCATGGGGCGCAAGTGCTCGGAGGTGGAGCACGAACGGAAGCTCGTCCCGTACCAGACCGAGTGCGACAAACAGGACCGGGTGCAGGTGCAGGCCCCCAACGCCGGCAAGACGTTCACGCCGCCCGAGATCTCGGCCATGACCCTTCAGAAGATGAAGCAGACGGCCGAGGACTACCTGGGCCAGGAGGTGGTCCAGGCGGTGATCACCGTTCCGGCCTACTTCAACGACGCGCAGCGCCAGGCGACCAAGGACGCCGGGAAGATCGCCGGCCTGGAGGTCCTGCGGATCATTAACGAGCCCACCGCCGCGGCCCTCGCGTACGGGCTGGACAAGAAGAGCGACGAGAAGATCGCCGTGTTCGATCTGGGTGGAGGAACCTACGACATCTCGATCCTCGAGCTGGGGGATGGAGTGTTCGAGGTGAAGGCCACCAACGGCGACACCCATCTCGGAGGCGACGACCTGGACCAGCGGATCATCGACTGGCTCGTGGGCGAGTTCAAGAAGGACCAGGGGATCGACCTGTCCCAGGATCCGATGGCCCTCCAGAGACTGAAGGAGGCCGCTGAGAAGGCCAAGATCGAGCTTTCGAGCACCATGCAGACGGACATCAACCTGCCGTTCATCACGGCGGATCAGACAGGCCCCAAGCACCTGAACCTCACGCTCACCCGGGCCAAGTTCGAGCAGCTGGTGGATGACCTCATCCAGCGGACGAAGAAACCGATGAGCATGGCGCTCAAGGACGCCGGTTTGCAGGCATCCGACATCGACGAGGTGATCCTGGTCGGCGGCTCCACTCGGATTCCCAAGGTTCAGGAGATCGTGCAGGAGTTCTTCGGCAAGGACCCCCACAAGGGCGTCAACCCCGACGAAGTGGTGGGCATCGGCGCCGCCATCCAGGGAGGTGTGCTGGCCGGCGAGGTCAAGGACGTGCTGCTGCTCGACGTCACGCCGCTGTCGCTCGGCATAGAGACGCTGGGCGGAGTCATGACACCCTTGATCGAGCGCAACACGACGATCCCGACCAAGAAGAGCGAGATCTTCTCGACCGCCGAGGACAATCAGAGCACGGTGGACATCCACGTGCTTCAGGGGGAGAGAAAGATGGCCGCCGACAACAAGACCATCGGCCGATTCCAGTTGACCGGGATCCCGCCGGCCCCCCGCGGGGTTCCACAGATCGAGGTCACCTTCGACATCGACGCGAACGGCATCCTGCACGTGGGGGCCAAGGATCGCGCGACCGGCAAGGAGCAGAAGATCCGAATCGAAGCCTCGTCCGGATTGTCGGAGAACGAGATCGACCGCATGGTGAAGGAAGCCGAGGAGCACGCCGACGAGGACCGGGAGCGCAAGGAGCGGGTGGAAGCCCGTAACCGCCTGGACTCCCTGGTCTACCAGACGGAGAAGAACCTGGAGGACTGGAAGGAAGCGCTGGACGACGAGGCGAAGGCCAAGATCGAGAAGTCGCTGGAGAGGGGCCGCGCCGCGCTCAAGCAGGACGATGGCGATGAGATCGCGGCCGCCACCGAGGAGATCCAGCAGACCGTGCAGGAAGCGGCCCAGCAGATGTACGCCAAGGCGGGGGCGGAGGCCGCCGGGGCCGGAGGGCCGGAGGACTTCGCCCAGGACGGCGGTTCAACAGAACCGGGTTCGGACGCCTCCGCTGAGGAAGAGGAGGTCGTGGAAGCGGACTACGAGATCGTCGAGGACAAGGACTGAGGTGATCCCACGGAGCGTGCCCTCCGCCACGCGGATGCGGGTTCCGGACGGCCTCGCCGGACAGGGCAACCTCCCGCGGACGTCGAGTATCAAACGAGCGAACTCAACTTCAACCGGACCGGATACGGCAGATTACGGCCCGGCATAGATCTACACGAGGGCAGGTGAATACGATGAAAACCAGAGATCCTTTGCGGGCGAAGCTCAATGTGGTGCTGGTGGCGTTGCTCGCGTTCGGGTTCGGGCTGGGCCTGGCATCGGCCCTGGACCTGACGCCGTTCTCGGTGGCCGCGGGCGGCCCCGAGACAGCGGTCCCCAAGCTCGAGCTCGGTCCGCGGGCCATGAGCGGCGAGGCGGATGTGTCGGGCGGCTTCGCGGACATCGTGGCGAATATCGAGCCGGCCGTGGTGACCATCTACGTGGAGCAGCAAGTCTCCGCGCGACAGCGCCGCCCACGGATCCCCCTGCCGGCGCCGTTTGATGATTTCTTCAACCAACCGGACGAGGACAACGCGCCGCGGTTTCAGAGGGGAAGCGGCTCGGGATTCATCATCACCTCCGACGGTTACATCCTCACCAACAACCACGTGGTCGAGAACGCCACCCGCGTGGATGTGGAGCTGGCCGACCAGCAGAGATTCGACGACGTGCACGTGGTGGGCAGCGATCCCCAGACGGACGTGGCCCTGCTGAAGCTGCAAGGCGACGGTTTTCCGACCGCGCCGCTGGGCTCGAGCGACAGCACCCGGGTGGGCGACTGGGTGCTGGCCATCGGGAGTCCCGGCTTCACCGGAGTGGGCGGAGGCACGCTCCCCAGCACCGTGACCGCGGGCATCGTCAGCGCCAAGGGACGCAACATCGGCATCCTCGGGAGCCGCTTTCTGGCCCGGGGCCGGCCCAACCTCTCGATCGAGGACTTCATTCAGACCGATGCGGTCATCAACCCGGGCAACTCCGGCGGACCGTTGGTCAACGCGCGCGGCGAGGTGATCGGCATGAACACGGCCATCGCCAGCACCACGGGCGTGTATCAGGGGTACGGGTTCGCCGTTCCCGTGGAGCTGGCCAGGGACGTGGTCAACGACCTCATCCAGTACGGCGAGGTCAGGCGCGCGGTGATCGGCGTCAGCGTCCAGCCGGTGAGCGCGGCCGATGCTCAGTATTACCACCTGGACAAGGTGGCGGGGGCCAAGATCGCCGACTTCACCTCCACCAACGGCAGCGAGAGCCCGGCCGCGAAGGCGGGCCTCAAACCGGGCGACCTCATCGTGGGAGTGGCCGGAAAGCCCATCTCCTCGGTCTCGGACCTCCAGCGCAGGATCCGCACGCACCATCCGGGCGAGACCGTGACGCTGGACGTCGTGCGGCGCAGCACCAGGAAACGAACCCAGGTGAAGGTCAAGCTGATCGCGGCCGAGACGAAAAGCTCCAGCGAGGAGCCGCGGACGGCCTCGGCGGAGAGCCGTGACCCGCTGGGCATCGAGGTGGCCCCGCTGACGGATGACCTCCGGGAATCGCTGGAGGTGCCGGACAACACGAACGGCGTCGTCATCCGCCGGGTGGCTCCGCGCGGACCCATGGGCCGTGCCGCCGGGGACCTGCGTCGCTGGCTGATCCAGGACGTGAACGGCCAGGAGGTCGATTCCCCCGCGGATTACCGGAAAGTGATCCGCGACCTGAAGCCCGGGGACGTGGCCAATCTGCTCCTATACAACCCGCAGAGCCAGCAGCACGTGGTGATCAGCGTCCAGGTGCCACAAACCCAGTGAACCGGTGGGAAATCCGAACAAGAGCGGCGCGGGTGTTCCCGCGCCGCTCTTGTTCGGGCCCACCGCCCACCGCGCCGGGGCACCAGCCCGTGGCACCTTCCAAACGCCCCCACATACCAGTATGGTACGACGCCGAGCGGTTGATTCGGTGTTGGCGGCTCGGGCTACATTTCACGCCGGAGTTACGGCACGCGCGAAAGTGGCGGAATCGGTAGACGCGCCAGCTTTAGGAGCTGGTGGCCTTCGGGCCGTGGGGGTTCGAGTCCCCCCTTTCGCATGAGGGAGACGGGTGGAATGAGCATGCAAGCGGGGATAGAGCGCGGATGGCGACGCAGAAACGGGGAGAACCGGTGAGCCTGGAGGTGACCGTCGAGCAGACGGAGGTGTGGAAGCGCAGGCTGACGGTGACGGTCTCGCCCGAGCAGGTGGCGGAAGCGCGGACGCGCGAGCAGGCGAGGCTGGGGCGCTCCCTCAAGCTCAAGGGGTTTCGAAAGGGTCATGTCCCGCCCCGGATCGTAGAGGAGCGGTTCGGGGCGCTGATCGACCAGCGGGCCCTGGAGTTCCTCATCGACCGGTCCTATCGCGAGGCCCTTCGCGAGCAGGATCTCCAGCCGATCGCCGAGCCGGCGTTCGGGGATGTCCAATACGACCCGGGACGAAGCCTGACCTACCAGGTCGAGCTGGAAATCCGGCCGACCCTCCAGCTGCAGCGTCTGGGAGGCTTCAGGATCCAACGGCCCGACAGTGCGGTTTCCGAGGACGAGGTGGACGAGATCCTGCAGCGCCTTCGCGAGGAGCACGGCGTCCTGGTGCCGGTGGATCGTGCGCCCCGGCCCGGAGACGTCGTTTCTGTGCGAATCACCCGGCTCGACGCGCAACCCGCCGAGCCGGGGGCAGAGTTCGCGGGTGAGGAGAGCGGGGAAGCCGGCGAGGCGACGCGAGAAGCGCGTCCCGCCGGGTCGAAGCCCGTACCCTATCGGTTCGAACTGGGCGGGGGGGACGCCATCCCGGATGTGGAGAGCGCTATCCAAACGCTGGCGCCGGGCGGGTCCGAGGTGTTCGAGGTCTCCTTCCCGGAGGATTTCGACGAGCGGGAGATGGCGGGGTCCTCGGGCAAGCTGAAGATCGAGCTGCTGGACGTGAAGGAGAAACGGCTTCCGGAGCTGAACGAGGAGTTCGCGGCGGAGGTCGGGGAGTTCGAGTCGCTCGACGCGCTTCGCGAGGCGATCCGCTCCGACCTGAGAGAGCACCACGAACGGGAAGCGGCTCAGGCAGTGCGAGAACGCCTCGTCGACTCGATCGCGGAGGCCAATCCGTTCGAGGTGCCGCCGACCCTCGTGGCCCGCTACCTTGAGGAAGTGATGGAGATTCCCGACGGTGCGGATCCGCGACAGGTGGAGGAAGCCCGCCGAGCGCTCGAGCCCGCGGCCGAGCGCCATCTGCGGCGGCACCTGATCCTGCAACGGGTGATCGAGCAGGAGTCCCTGGAAGCCACGGACGAGGAGCTGGAGGAGCGTATCCGCGCCATGGCGCAACGACGGGGCCTCGAGGCGCGCGATTTGCGTCGTCAGCTGGCACGAGAGAAGCGTCTGGACGGGATTCGGGATCAAATCGCCACGGAAAAGGCGTTCGAGTACCTGGAAGCGCAGTCGACGATCGAGTAACCTGAGGGAGGAGCACAGGGACGGAACCGGGATCGGGCGGAGGGTAGGAACACGACCGGGCCCGGCCACCGGATGGAAGCCGGAGCGCGGGCCGGAGCGGAGCCGGCCCCGGGTGGAACCACACAGACAACGGGATCCCACATGCCCCTATATGCACCGTACGTGATCGAGCGATCCAGCCGGGGAGAACGCACGTACGATATCTTCTCCCGGCTCCTGATGGACCGGATCGTCTTCCTCGGTTCTCCGATCAACGACGAGGTGGCCAACGTCGTGATCGCACAGCTCCTGTTCCTTCAGGCGGACAATCCCGAGCGGGACATCAACATCTATATCAACTGCCCCGGAGGCGGTGTCTACGCGGGCCTGGCCATCTACGACACGATCCAGTTCCTTACCGCGCCGGTGGCCACGATCTGCATGGGAATGGCCGCCTCGATGGGCGCGTTTCTGCTCGCGGCCGGCTCACCGGGCAAGCGCTCGGCTCTCCCGAACTCCCGGATCATGATCCACCAGCCGTCCGGCGGCTCCTCGGGAACGGCCGCCGACATAGAGATCCAGGCCAAGGAGATCCTGCACGCCAGGGAGCGGCTCAACGAGCTGCTGGCCAAGCACACCGGTCAACCGCTCGACAAGCTGTCGGAAGACGTGGACCGGGATCGCTTCATGTCGCCCGAGGAGGCGGTGGAATACGGCCTCATCGACCGCGTGGTGGAGCGTCAGGCGGAAGTGAGCCCCGAGAACGGAAAGCAGCCGGAATCTTGAGTTTGCGGCCAGGAGAGGAAGAGGTGGACGATGCCTAGCGACAAGCACCTGCGCTGCTCTTTCTGCGGCAAGTCCAAGGAGTCCGTCAAGAAATTCATCTCGGGGCCCAACGTCTACATCTGCAACGAGTGCATCGCCCTGTGCAACGAGATCCTCTCGGAAGAGGAGGAACGGCAGGCCACCGGACGATTCACCGAGATCCCCACACCCTCCGAGATCAAGGAGGTTCTGGATCAGTACGTGATCGGGCAGGAGATGGCCAAGAAGACGCTCTCCGTGGCCGTCTACAACCATTACAAGCGGATCAACCACTCCAGCGTGGTGGACGAGGTCGAGATCGAGAAGTCCAACATCCTCCTCCTCGGACCCACGGGGGTCGGCAAGACGCTGCTCGCTCAGACGCTGGCCCGCATTCTCCAGGTTCCGTTCACCATAGCGGACGCTACGACGCTCACGGAAGCCGGGTACGTCGGGGAGGACGTGGAGAACATCCTCGTCCGTCTCCTGCAGGCGGGCGAGTACAACGTGGCGGAGTGCGAGCGCGGGATCGTGTACATCGATGAGATCGACAAGATCGCCCGCAAGAGCGACAACCCCTCGATCACGCGCGATGTCTCCGGAGAGGGCGTGCAGCAGGCGCTCCTCAAGATCCTGGAAGGGACCGTCGCGTCGGTTCCCCCCCAGGGCGGCCGCAAGCACCCGCAGCAGGAGTACATCCAGATCGACACCAAGAACATCCTGTTCATCTGTGGCGGGGCGTTCGACGGGCTGGAGGAGATCATCGAGGAACGGCTGGGCAGGCGACGGATCGGTTTCGGCGGGCACGACGTGAGTCCGAAGGGTCCGTCGACCGACGAGGTCAACGTGGTAGCCGGAGTGGAGCCCGAGGACCTGCTGCGCTATGGGCTCATCCCGGAGCTGGTGGGGCGGCTTCCGGTGCTGGTGGCTCTCCACGATCTGGACGAGGACGCCCTGGTGGAGATCCTGCAACGCCCCAAGAACGCCCTCATCAAGCAGTATACCAAGATGTTCGAGCTGGAAGGCGTGGGGCTGACATTCGACCCGGATGCCCTGCGCGCAGTCGCGAAGCTCACCATGGAGCGGGGCACGGGAGCGCGCGGCCTCAGGGCGGTGCTCGAGCAGGTCATGCTGGAGGTGATGTTCGAGCTGCCAAGCCGGGTGGACGTGCGCGAAGTCGTCGTCACGCGGGAAGCCATCGAGGAGGGCACACAGCCTCTGCTGATCCTCGAGCCGCAGCCAGAGCGCAAGGAGGCGTGAGGCGGCCGCCCGCCGCTGAAGTGGCGCAACCTCGCCTGACGATCCGGGACGTCGCTTTCTCAGGAGCGATCGCCGAGCCGGGGCAGTCGCCCCCGCTCAGCCTGCCCCAGATCGCGATCGCGGGACGCTCCAATGTTGGAAAGTCGAGCCTGATCAACCGACTGGTGGGGCGGAAGAAGCTGGCGCGGACTTCCAAGCAACCCGGCAGAACGCAGGCCATACATTTCTACCGGGTCGATGACCGTTTCGCGCTCGTGGATCTTCCCGGCTACGGATTCGCCAGAGTACCCGTCGAGGTGCGGCGCCGCTGGGGACCGTTGGTCGAATCCTATCTGGGATCGAGCCGGGCGCTTCTGGGCGTCGTCATGCTCCTCGATTCGCGCCGAGGACCGACGGACGAGGACGATCACCTGCTCTCTTACCTGGGGAATCTCGGCCTTCCGGTCCTCTTCGTGCTCACCAAGATCGACAAGCTGGCCCGGAACGAGCGACGCCGCTCGCAGCGCGACCTCCGGGACCGCCTGGGGGTGGACGAAGACCAGATCCTCGCCACATCCGCCACCACGGGGGAGGGCATCGAGGAGCTGCGGCGGAGCCTGGCGCTTCTGCTGCAAGGCAATGTCTAAACCGGTGTGGAACCGGCCACGAGCGGCGCCCCCGGGCGCCCGCGTCGCACGGAAGAGGAAGGAGGAGCGAGGAGCAGGGCCGTGAGACTCGCGGTATGCGAAGCACCGCCCACCCTCGCGTTCGAAGGACGAAGCTGGGAGGCGTGGGTCCGCCGCGTGAGAGCGGCAGATCCCACCCTGTTCCTGCTCAACGAGATGCCGTTCGGCGATTGGCTCGCCAGCGATCCGATCCCCGACCCGGCTCGGCTGCGCCGATCCCACGAGCTGCACGAGCTGGGGCTCCAGCGCCTGGAGCAACTCGGAGCGCCGATCGTTCTGGGCACCCGACCTGCGTTCGAGCTGGGCCGCAGCGTCAATCAGGGCTTCGTGTGGCAGGCGGATTCGGGAGCCCGGCCGGTCCACACCAAGCAGTACTTTCCCGACGAGAAGGGATACTACGAAGCCCGCTGGTTCGAGCGGGGTGAAACCCACTTCCGGCTGGCTGACGCGGGCGGTCTCCGATTGGGCTTCCTCATCTGCACCGAGGTCATGTTCACGGAGTGGGCCCGCCACTACGGACGCCGGGGCGCGCACCTGCTGGTGGTTCCCCGCGCCACACCGGCGCGTTCCACGGAGCGCTGGAAGACCGCGATCCGGATGGCCGCGATCGTGTCGGGTTGCTATGTGGCCAGCTCCAACCGCTCAGGAGCCGACCGGCACGGCCTGGAGTTCGGGGGCCGCGGATGGATCGTGGAGCCGGGCGGCCGCATCCTGGCGGAGACATCGGCCCGACGGCCCGTCGTCACGGCGGACGTGGACGTGGAACGGGTGGCTCGGGCGCGACGGGACTACCCGTGCTACGTCCGGGAGCTTCCGGGGAACTCCTCGTGAGCGAATCGCCTTCTCACAGGTCGATCTCGTACTGCTGCAGCTTTCTGTACAGGGTGCGCTCTCCGATCTGAAGCCTCTCGGCCGCCTTCCGCCGATTCCCGCCCACTTCCTTCAGGGCGAGGATGATGGCCTCGCGCTCGAGGTCCGCCATGGTCATGCCCGGAGAAAACGCGATCGCCGGCGGCGCCGCATCCGCGACCACCTGCCCGTCCCGGATCTCCATCTCCGCATCCTCGAGCGGCGCCAGCTCGATCTCGGCTCCCGCCGCCCGACCCAGCGCGCGGTGGACCACCAGGTCTGGGTTCCGAGCCTTGAACCGTTCGAACTCGTGGCGCAGATCCTCGATGTCGATCCTCATCTCGACCAGCGTGCGGAACACGAACTCCATCTCCGGCAGTCCGCCCTGGCCGGCCGCCGGGACGGATACGGACTCGGCTCCGGCCGACCGCACGGGGACCAGAGTCCGGGCTCGGCTGCGGCGTGACCGGATCTGCGCCGGGATGTCGGCGGCCCGGATCAGCGAGCCCGGAGCCAGCACGACCATCGATTCCACCAGATTCCGGAGCTCCCGGATGTTACCCGGCCAGTCGTACTCGAGCAGGATGTCCATCGCCTCCGGGTCCAGGCCCTTGAACTCCCGGTCGTGGGCATGTGTGAATTCTTCCACGAAGCGGCGCACGAGGAGCGGGATGTCCTCCCGCCGTTCGCGAAGCGGCGGCAACTCGATGCGGAGGACGTTCAACCGGTAGTACAGATCTCGCCGAAAGTTCCTCTGCTCGACGGCGTGGTGAAGGTCCCGATTGGTCGCGGCGATGACTCGCACGTTGACTTCGATCTCGCGGTCTCCCCCCACCCGCATGAAGCGGTGAGACTCCAGGACGCGAAGCAGTCGGGTCTGGGTGGTCGCCGGCATCTCCCCGATCTCGTCCAGCAGGAGGGTGCCTCCATCGGCCAGCTCGAACATGCCCCGGCGGAGGGAGGTGGCTCCGGTGAAGGCACCCTTCTCGTGCCCGAACAGCTCGGACTCCAGCAACGACTCGGGAAGAGCGCCACAGTTGACTGCGATGAATGATTTCCCGCGACGGGCGGAGAGCTGGTGCAGGGCCCGCGCCACCAGCTCCTTTCCGGTCCCGCTCTCGCCCAGCAGGAGCACCGTCGAGTTCACGGGCGCCATGAGGTGCACCCGATCCAGTACCTCCTGAATCGCTTCCGTTCGACCCAGGATGCCGGTGCTGACCTGCAGGCGGTGACGCTCCAGTTGCTGGCCCAGCACGACCCGGACCTCGTCCGGGTCCGGGGGCAACGAGAGACAGCGGTCCAGATCCAGCTCCCGTTCCGCGGCCCCCAGCTGTGCCGGCAGCGCGTCCGGCAGGGCCCCGATCACGGGCGGACGGGGGATCCGGCTCGAGAACAGGCGGATCATCTTCTGCGAAGTCGAGCCTTTCAGATCGTCGGTGAGAAACAGCGCGATCTCTTCCTGGCCTTCCAGCTGCGGCGCGATGTCCGCCGCCGACTCGACCATGAGAATCCGGTGATCGTCCGCCAGGACGGCTTCCCGGATGGCGATCGCTGCCTCGAGGTTGCGAGCATCAATGAAAACCAGTGCCATCAGCCGCTCCCGCGCGATCTTCCACGCCCGGCGGAAACAACCACTCTCCGTCCCGCTCGGCCGCTCACGCCCGCCTACCCGTGCTCGGTGCGTCCACGCAGCAACGCGACCGCGTGATCCACCACCTCCGACAGAACAGACAGTCCGTCCGCCACCGCGGCCGGGCTGCCCGGGAGATTCACGATGAGGGTGTGGCCTCGCAGGCCCGCGATTCCCCGCGACAGACCCGCGAGCGGCGTGCTGCTGAGCCCGCGCGCCCGGATCGATTCCGCGAGACCCGGTGCCTCGCGCTCGATGGCCGCCCGCGTGGCCTCAGGCGTCACATCTCGTTCGGCGAAGCCGGTCCCGCCGGTCGTCACGACCAGGTCGCACTCCCGCTCGTCACACCACCGCACCAGCACCGGGACGATGCGCTGCGTGTCGTCCGGAGCCACCGCCCGCACCGTCTGCTCGAACCCTCGCTCGCGGACCCACTCGGCGACCAATTCTCCAGACCGGTCCTCCCGGGAACCCTGGAACACGCCGTCCGAAATCGTGAGAACCCCGACCCGAACCGGAGCTGGAGTCACTTCCGGAGCGACCCTTCGCGGTAGAACGGCATCCGGGCCACCTCCGCGGCCACTTCCCGCCCCCGAATGAGCACCTGAACAGGCTCTCCGGGGGACGCGTCGGGCGGCAGGTAAGCCGTCCCGATCCCGCAACCAAGCGACGGGCTCATGGTTCCGCTTCGCACCGGTCCGGTCGGCTGTCCTCGAAACCGAAGCTCGTAGCCGGACCTCGGGAAGCCTCTCTCGGTCAGCCGAAAGCCCCGCAGCCGCCGGCTCACGCCTTCGGCCTTCTGCCGGAGGAGCGCCTCCCGCCCCACGAACTCGCCCTTGCCCAGCTTGACCAGCCACCCGAGGCCCGCCTCCAGGGGAGAGGTGTGTTCGTCAATGTCGTTCCCGTACAGCGCATACCCCATCTCCAGCCGCAGCGTGTCTCTCGCTCCCAGACCGGCAGGAGTCAACCCGGCGGGCGCACCTTCCGCCTCGAGCGCGCGCCAGACGGCCACGGCGCTTCCCGCCGCCACGTACAGCTCGAACCCGTCTTCGCCCGTATAGCCCGTTCGGCTGATCAGGGCCGCGGCGCCGGCCACCTCGCCGACGGCGAAGTGGTAGTAGCCGATGCCCTCGAGCCCCACAGAGGTGAGCGGCTGGAGCACGTCGCCGGTCAGCGGACCCTGCAGCGCGATGAGGGCGATCTGCGCGCTCTCATCCTCCATCTCCACCTCGTATGGGGTCGCGCGGGACCGCAGGTGCTTCCAATCCTTGCGAATGTTGGCGGCGTTGACCACGAGCCGCACATCCTGGTCGTCCAGGCGATAGACGAGCAGGTCGTCGACGATTCCGCCCTCCGGCAGGCACATCGCCGTGTACTGGGCGTGCCCCGACTCCAGTGAACGGGGGTCGTTGGTGGTGACGTGAGACACGAACCGCAGGGCATCGGTGCCCCGCACCCGAAACTCGCCCATATGGGAGACGTCGAACAGCCCGACCCGGCTTCGAACGGCCTCGTGCTCCGCCCGAATCCCGGGTGGATACTGAACCGGCATCGCGAAACCGGCGAACGGGACCAGTTTCGCGTTGAGACGCACGTGCTCCTCGTACAGCGGAGTGGCCTGCAGCTCGCTCATCCTGTTCCTCCCATCAATCTCACCATCAACGCCTTCTGCGCATGGAGCCGATTCTCCGCTTCGTCCCACACCCGCGATGCCGGACCGTCGATGACATCGGCGCTCACCTCTTCCCCACGGTGGGCGGGCAGGCAGTGGAGAAAGATGGCGTCGGCCTCCGCCAGAGCCATGAGCTCCGGGGTCACGGAGAAGCCCTCGAACGCACGGGCCCGAGCTTCCGCCTCGGCTTCCTGGCCCATCGAGGCCCACACGTCGGTCGTGACCACATGGGCGCCCGCGGCGGCCTGTCGCGGGTCCCGAACCAGCTCGACGCGGCTCTCGCTCCGGGCTCGGGCCAGAATCTCGGGATCGGGATCGAACCCGTCCGGGCAGGCCAGGCGGAGAGCGAAGCCGAATCGGCCAGCCGCATTGAGCCAGGAATGGGCCATGTTGTTGCCGTCCCCGATCCACGCCACCGTGAGCCGGGACAGATCGACCCCGAATTCCTCGCGGACCGTCAGCAGGTCGGCCAGCAACTGGCAGGGGTGAAAACGGTCTGTGAGGCCGTTGATGACCGGCACGTCGGCCGCTTCGGCGAGGGCCACCACATCGGCCTGGGCGAAGGTGCGGATCATCACTCCATCGACGTAGCGGGAGAGCACTCGCGCCGTATCGGCGATCGGCTCCCCGCGCCCCAGCTGGATGTCCCGCGCCGAGAGGAACAGGGCGTGGCCTCCCAGCTGATAGGCTCCGACTTCGAACGACACCCGAGTGCGGGTGGAGCTCTTCGCGAACACCATCGCGAGCGTCTTTCCCGTCAGGGGGCGGCCCCCGGCTTCGGGATCCGACTTCAACCGCGCGGCCAGATCCAGCACTTCGCGCAGAGACTCCTCCGACCACTCGGACAGGCAAAGAAAGTGTTCCTCGCGTTTCATGCGGGCCCGGCCCCTCCGTTTCCGTTCTCCATGGGTTTCGCCTCTCGATGCTCTCGTTCGCCTCTCGACGCTCTCACAGGATGTAGCGGCGAAGATCTTCGTCCTCCATGATGCGCGCGAGCCGTTCCCTCACGAACTTCGCCGTGACGCGAACCCGTTGGCCGGAACGCTCGTCCGGCAGGTCGAACATGAGCTGTTCCAGCAACGTGCTGAGCACCGTGTGCAGACGGCGGGCCCCTATGTTCTCCATCCGTCCGTTCACTTCGAAAGCGATGCGGGCCACTTCCCGGATCGCATCGTCCGTGAATTCCAGCTGGACGCCCTCCGTCTCGACCAGGGCCTGGTACTGGGCCAGCAGGGCGTTCTTCGGCTCCTTGAGGATGCGAACGAAATCCGCCTCCGTCAGGCTCGCCAGTTCCACCCGGATCGGGAACCGCCCCTGCAGCTCGGGGATGAGGTCCGATGGCTTGGCTACGTGAAACGCCCCGGCCGCGATGAACAGGATGTGATCGCTGTTGACCATCCCGTATCGAGTCTGGATCGTGGAGCCTTCCACGATGGGCAGCAGGTCTCGCTGCACGCCCTCGCGAGACACGTCGGGCCCCGGACCGCCCCGGCCACCCGCCACCTTGTCCAGCTCGTCGAGGAAGATGATGCCCATGTTCTCCGCCCGATCGAGAGCCTCATCGATCACTTCGTCCATGTCGATGAGCCGATCCAACTCCTCCGACAACAGGATGCGGCGAGCCTCCACCACGGTGGCCCGGCGCCGCCGTGTCTTCTTGGGCAGCATCCCCTGGAGCATCTCGCTCATGTTCCAGTCCAGACCTTCCATCCCGGCGCCCCCCAAGTCCAGGAAGGGGACCGAGCTCTCGGTCACCTCGACCTCCACCTCGCGCTCGTCCAGCTTCCCCTCCCGCAGAAGGCCGCGCAGTTTTTCGCGAGTTCGCTTCTTTCGGTCCGCGGAGGCACCCTCGGCCGCACGCTCCTCGGCCTGCCCCTTCGCCGAGACCACGAAGCGCCGGCTCGCGTCATCGGAGCCCGACCGCACGCCCGGACTCTCCGCGACGGGCGGCAGCAGCAGATCGAGCAGGCGCTCCTCCACCTGTCGTTCCGCCATCTCCCGGCAATCCTCCTCCTTCTCCTCCCGCACCATGTTGATGGAGATCTCGACCAGATCCCGCACCATCGACTCCACGTCCCGGCCCACGTAGCCGACTTCCGTGAACTTGGATGCCTCCACCTTGATGAAGGGTGCGCCCGCCAACCGGGCCAGGCGACGCGCGATCTCGGTCTTCCCCACCCCGGTGGGCCCGATCATGATGATGTTGTTGGGGAGGATCTCGCTTCTCATCTCCGTGGCGACGCGCTGCCGGCGCCAGCGGTTGCGGAGCGCGATCGCCACGGCTTTCTTGGCCTCGTCCTGTCCGATGATGTACTGGTCCAGCTCGGCGACGATCTGCCGCGGCGTCATGGAGACCGACTCCACGGACGAAGCCACGTCGGCCCCGGGCCGCCCCGGATCTTCCGAGGGGTCCAGATCCCGCGTAAGCTCGGCGTCCGCCTCCTCCTGCGAACGCGCCGGGAGTTCCTCCACTTCCGTCTTCCCGTCCTGTATGCTCATGTTTCGCCATTCCTCTCGCGTCCGTCTCCCGCGCACCGCATATCGGACCGGCCAGCGCGCCCGACGCCTCGACGCCGAGGCGCCGCGGCGCGGGCTCCGGCCGTGTCTCGAGCCGCCGTGCGGATCTCGGATCAGGACTCCAGCTCTAGTTCCAGCAGGGTGATGTGGGCGTTCGTATACACGCAGATCTCGCCGGCGATCTGCAGCGCACCCCGTACGATCTCCGGGGCGGAGAGATCGGAGTGGCTCATAAGCGCCCGCGCGGCGGCCAGAGCGTAGGGCCCGCCGGATCCGAGCGCCAGCACGCCATCGTCCGGCTGAATCACCTCTCCATTGCCCGAGATCAGGAAGCTGTGCTCGAGGTCGGCCACGGCCAGCAGAGCCTCGAGACGACGCAGATACCGGTCGCTGCGCCATTCCTTCGCCAGCTCAACGGCGGCGCGCGTCAGGTTCTGGGGATGCCGCTTCAGCTGTCCTTCGAATCGCTCGAACAGGGTGAGCGCATCGGCCAGTCCACCGGCGAAACCCGCGAGGATTCTCCCGTCGCGCATCGAGCGCACCTTCTCCGCCCGCGCCTTGACCACGGTGTCATTCATCGTCACCTGGCCGTCGCCTCCCATCGCCACGCGGCCGTCCCGCCTCACGCAAAGGATGGTCGTTCCATGCATATCATCTCTCGTCATCGATCTCGTCTCCGGGACTCCGAAGGGCCCGCCCGCGGATGTGCCCGCCGGTAGTCCGCCTGGAGCTTCTCCACCGAAGTGTGCGTGTAAATCCGGGTCGTCGAGAGGCTCGCGTGTCCGAGCAATTCCTTGACGGCGATCAGCCCGGCGCCCCGGTTCAACAGATGCGTGGCGAACGAGTGGCGAAGGGCGTGGGTGGAGAGACCCGCCTCGTCCGACACCGCCGCCAGGGTCCCGGAGACGATCCGCTGGATCTGGCGCCGGGACAGCCGGCCTCCCCGCGCGGAGAGGAACAGCGGCAGCCGCGGCCAACCCTCCGCCGCGCCCTGTTCGCTCAGCCCGGCGGCGGGTGCCACGCCCTTCGGCCGACGGGCCAGATACGCCCGTATCGCCTCGGCCGCCTTTCGCCCCAGCGGCACGACACGCTCCTTGTGCCCCTTGCCCAGCACGCGTACCTGACCACCCGCCAGATCCACATCCTGCGTGTCCAGGCCCTGGACCTCGGCCAGCCGCAGGCCGCATGAATAGATCAGCTCCACCAGGGCGCGGTTTCGCAGGCCTTTCACTCCGCCCCCGCTCTCCGCTCGCACCCGAAGGAGCTCGAACAACCGGTCCGCCTGGCTTTCCGTCAGGTAACCGGGCAGAGACCGCCCGCGCCGGGGAGCTCGCACGGCCCGCGCCGGGTTTCCCGCAACCCGATCGGTCCGGTGGAGGAAGGCGTAGAACGATCGAATCGCAGACAGCTTTCGCCCGATCGTCGTCCGGGACAGCGACCGGGCTTCCAGCGAGCCGAGAAAGGAGCGGATCGCCAGCCGGTCCACTCCGTCCCACTGCCAGGACGAAGTACCGAGGTAGCCGTTCAGAAACCGGTGCAGCTGAAGCAGATCACACCGATACGCCGCTACGGTGTGGGGCGACAGCCGACGCTCCTTGCCCGCGTACCGGAGGAAATCCGCCAGCCAGTTCAAGCTCGCATCTCGCGCCGCGGAATCGATCGGGTCAGCGGCTGCGACCCCTCTTCGCCCGGCCACGGCCACCTCCCTTACCCCCGGCGCGGCCTCGCGCTTTGCGAGCCTCGAGCAGCTCGACGGCCTCTTCCAGGGTTATCTCGTCCGCTTCCTTGCCCTTGGGAAGCGAGGCGTTGAGCTTGCGGTGCTTCACATACGGGCCGTAGCGGCCCTCGAACAGGGCCACCGGCTCCCCATCCTCGGGATGAGCTCCCAGCGTTCGGAGCGGCTTGGCCGCCGGCCGCCGGCCTCTGGCCTTGGGTTGAGCCAGAAGCTCGAGCGCCCGAGGCAGATCGATGCTCAGCGGGTCATCGCCGTCCCGCAGGGAGCGGTACTCCCCCTCGTGCACCACGTACGGGCCGTATCGACCGATCCCGACCTTCACGGGCTCTCCATCCTCGGGATGGGGCCCGAGCTCGTACGGCATGGCCAGCAGCTTCCGCGCGATCTCCAGCGTGACTCGGTCCGGAGAGAGCCCCTTGGGGAGCGAAGCCCGGCGCGGCTTGCCGGTTCCTTCGCCGTTCTCCCCCAGTTGCACGTACGGGCCGAAGCGGCCGGTCAACAGGTACACCATCTGCCCGCTCTCCGGGTCCACGCCGATCTCCTGCGGTCCTTCGGCGCGCTTCTGAAGGAGCTCGAGAGCCTCCTCCTCGCTCAAGTCAGCGGGGGCGACGCCTTCGGGGAGCGGCGCCGTCAGCCTCTCCCCTTCCCGCTCGAGCTCCAGAAACGGCCCATAACGACCGATCCGAACCCGGGGGCCGAGCCCTTCGAGCTCCACGGTCGACGCCCGGCGCGGATCGATCACCTCTTCGCGCTCGGTGAGCCGGGCTTCCAGACCCCGCTCGCCTCCGTAGAAGGCCTCGAGATAAGCCCGCCAGTCCACGTTTCCCGAGGCGATCTGATCCAGGGAGTCCTCCATGGCGGCGGTGAACCCGACATCGACCAGATCGGGGAAGTGCTCTTCGAGCAGGGCCGTGACGGCGAAGGCGATGAACGTCGGAGCCAGCTGCTTGCCCATGCGCACGGCGTACTCGCGGTCCAGGATCGTCGCGATGATCGTGGCGTACGTGCTCGGGCGGCCGATCCCCTCGCTCTCGAGCGCCTTGACCAGCGTGGCCTCCGTGTAACGGGCCGGCGGCTTGGTCTCGTGCTGCACCGCCTCCAGGTCGGCGCAGGTCGGCGAATCCCCCTCGACGAGTTCGGGGAGCACCACTTCCTGATTCTCCAGCGCCGCGTCCGGATCGTCCGATCCCTCCACGTACGCCCGGAAGAAACCGGCGAACTCCAGCAGCTTGCCCGTGGCCCGAAACATCGCGTCGTCCGCGGAGATCAGCACCGTCAGGTGCTTCCGCCGAGCATCCGCCATCTGCGAGGCCACCGTTCGCTTCCAGATCAGGTCGTACAACGCCCGGTCCTCGCCGGTCAGCGAAAGCTCGTCCGCGGTCGGCATGCGGGTCCCGGCCGGCCGGATCGCCTCGTGCGCCTCCTGGGCCCCCTTGACGGTAGTGCGGAACTGGCGCGGGCGGGCGCTCAGGTACTCCTTTCCGTACAGGGCTTCCACCTTCCCCCGGGCGGCGGCGATGGCCTGTGAGGAGAGCTGCGCCGAATCCGTCCTCATGTAGGTGATGTGCCCACGCTCGTAGAGTCCCTGCGCGATCCGCATCGTCCGGCGGGCCGTGAGATTCAGCTTCCGGTTGGCCTCCTGCTGCAGGCTGGAAGTCGTGAACGGCGCATACGGCTCCCGGATCGACCGGCGCTCCTCGATCGAAGTCACTACGAACGGCCGTCCGCGAAGCCGCTCGCGCAGGCTGTCGGCCGCCGCCCGATCGAGCAGGACCACCTCGCGGCCTTCGAACAGTCGACCCGTCGCCCGATCGAAGTCCCTGCTCGACGCGACGGGGCGGCCGGCCAGCGTGGCCAGATCGGCCGTGAACGCTCCGCCGTCGATCTCCAGGTGAGCCCGCAGGTCCCAGAAGGCGGCGCTGTGGAAGGCCCGCCGTTCCCGCTCCCTCTCGACCAGCAGGCGGACGGCCACGGACTGGACACGCCCGGCCGAGAGGCCCGGCTTGATCTTCTTCCACAGCAGGGGCGACAGGCGATAGCCGACCAGACGATCCAGGATTCGGCGCGCCTGTTGCGCCTCGACGCGCTTCCTGTCGATCTCGCCCGGTCGCTTCATCGCTTCCAGGACGGCCTCACGCGTGATCTCATGGAAGGTGACCCGGCGAAACCGTCGCCCGTCGTCCTTCTCCAGGCCAAGCTGTTGTGCGATATGGAAGGCGATCGCTTCGCCCTCACGGTCCGGATCCGTGGCCAACAGGATGTCTCCGGCCGAACGGGCCGCACCGCGAAGCTTCTTCAAGACCGGTGCCTTTCCCGCGATCGTCTCGTACTGCGGCTCGAAGCCGTTCTCCACATCCACCCCGAGACCGCTCTTGGGCAAATCGCGCACGTGACCGACGGAGGCTTCCACCTGGTACCCGTCGCCCAGATATCGCTTCAGCGTTCGTGCTTTGGCCGGTGATTCGACGATCACCAGATGTTTGGCACCCGTGCTCAAGGCCCTCCTCGTCTTCTCTGCGGATCCCACTCGTGCGTACATGCCTCCCGCGGAGCGGCGTGCCGCCCCTCGGGGGACCGCCACACGCGAACTCGTAACGACCGCTGGTCTGGTAGGCAAATTGGAGGGGAATGGTTCCGTTCGTCACCCGACGGCCGAAATCCCTCCACCGGCTCTGGCAAAGCCCTCAGCGGCTCACCAGCCCCCTCAGCCGCCGGTCGATCTCCTCGGCCACCTCCCGCGGGGTCCGTCCGTCCGTATCCACGGCGATCTCCGCTCGCGCGTAGTGCGGTTCGCGGGCGCGAAGCAGGGACCGTATCGAACGCTCCGGCGCATCGGGGTCGATCATCGGGCGGGCGCGAATCTCACTTCCCAGCCGCTTCAGCACGGCTTCCGGGCTCACTCGCAGCCACACGCGCACCGCGCCAGGCCAGCGCAGGCCGAGCCCCGGCCGAGCCATCCATCCGCCTCCCGTGGCGATCACGACGCCGGGGCGGGCGCCGCTTCCTTCCGAGCCCTCCGTCCCGGGAGTGGGCGGGTTTCCGGCCAACGGAGCGTACGCGAGCGCCAGCTCCTCGTTCGCCCGGGCCTCCAGCGCTCGGAACGCCGACTCTCCTCCGGCCGCGAATACCTCGGAGATCGGGCGGGCGGCGAGTCGCTCGACCCTTTCGTCCAGATCCAGGAAACGATACCCGAGACGATCCGCCAGGAGTGGGCCCACCACACTCTTTCCCGAAGCCATGAACCCTACTAGCAGGACCTGCCCGGGACGGCTCACGGCCGGTCGCGGTTGATGCGCTCCAGGTAAGCCTCGTAATTGTCTCGCATCTCCGCCAGAGAGTCTCCCCCGAACTTCTCGCGCATGGCGTCGGCCAGGACGAGCGCCACCATCGCTTCACCCACCACGCCGGCCGCGGGCACGGCGCATACGTCGCTGCGCTCGCGAACGGCCTCGGCCCGCTTTCCGGTACGAAGGTCGATGCTGTCCAAGGGACGGCGCAGCGAGCTGAGCGGTTTCATGGCCACCCGAGCCACCAGCGGCTCGCCCGTCGACATGCCACCCTCCGTGCCCCCGGCGTTGTTGCGCCGCCTCCGGTACCCGCCGGTGCGAATCCGCTCCGGATCGCGATCGATCTCGTCGTGAACGAGCGAACCGCGCACCCCGGCCGTCGCAAACCCCATGCCGATCTCGACCCCCTTCATCGCTTGAATCGACATCAGGGCGCCCGCCACGCGGGCGTCCAGCCGCCGATCCCAGGAGATGTGGCTCCCCAGGCCGACGGGAAGTCCCCGGGCGACCACCTCGAACACTCCACCCAGCGTGTCCCCCGCCCGCCCCGCCGCGTCGATCTCCCGAACCATGGCTTCGGAGGCCTCGGGATCCAGGCAGCGGACAGGAGAGCCCTCGGCCACCGCGTTGATGTCCTCGGGCAACGGATCGGGTCGGGACGCCCGCACGCCGCCCAGGACCACGACGTGGCTGCCGATGCGGATTCCGAACTGGCCCAACAGCTGGCGCGCCACGGCACCCGCCGCCACTCGGGCCGCCGTCTCCCGGGCGGAGGAACGTTCCAGGATGTCCCGGGCATCCGAGCGGTCGTATTTCAGCAGGCCCACGAGATCCGCGTGGCCGGGCCGTGGCAGGTAGACCCTCCTCAACGCCTCCGGCGAGGCCTCGGGCCGCTCCTCGACCGACATCGCGGTCTTCCAGTTCTCGAAGTCGCGGTTCCGAAGCCAGACGGCCACCGGAGAACCCAGTGTCTCGCCCAGACGGATACCGCTGAGAACCTCGCCCGCATCTCGCTCGATCTTCATCCGGCCACCGCGTCCGTGGCCGCCCTGCCGGCGCGCCAACTCCGCGGCGATGACCTCCGGAGATATGCGCAGGCCGGCCGGGACGCCCTCAATGATCACGAGGACGCCCTTGCCGTGGGATTCCCCCGCGGTCGTGAAGCGGAAGTGCTGGAGCACGGCCCCTCGCCAGGGTTGATCAGCTGCGTGCTGAGTCCGACTTTCGGCCGGCAGACCGGCTCGTGAAAAAGAGGCCCGGCTGTCGCCGGGCCTCCAATCTAGGGACGGGCCCGAGGCGGGAAAACGGGACCGTGCGGGTGCCCGAACGACCCTGCTGGCGGGCCGGCCCCGGCTCACGCACCCCGTTCCAGTGTCAGCGCCGGGGCGCCACGATGTGCGGGGTCACCAGGATGATCAGATCCTGCTTGTTCTCGTTCTGCTTCGTCGTGCGGAACAGCTTGCCGAGCAACGGAATGTTCATCAGCCCAGGGATCCCGCTCTCGCTGCGCGTCACCTCGCTCAGCGTGAGACCCCCGATGACCGCGGTCTCCCCGTCATCCAGCAGCAGGCGCGTCTCGCCGATCTGCTTCTCGAACGTGAAGCCCACATCCGCGAGACCCACCTTCAGGCCGGATCGCTCCGCCGACAGGTCGAGCAGAATCTGGTTGTTGTTGGTGATGTGCGGGGTGACCTCCAGGATGATCCCGGTATCTTCGAACTCCACGTTCACCCTGGCTTCCTGGACCTGCGCGCCCCGTTCCAGAATCCGGATCGGAGTCCGCTCACCCACCTGGATCCGGGCGCGCCGGTTGTCGACGACCTGGATGGACGGCGCCGCCTGTACGTCGGAGAGCGAATGGGACTCGAGCGCCTCGATGAACGTGAACAGCGAGAAATCCCCGAAAGCCACCGCGGAGAGGATCTGCAGAGCCGGGTTCAGCAACCGGTCGTTCGCGTTGGCGAGAGCCGCGATCGCGTCGCCTCCGATGTTGACCAGCGTTTCGTTGGTGCGCTTGAAGAACGCCTGGTCCGGGATTCCGTCCCCGTCCGTGTCCACCAGCTGCGGCGGCTGGTTCGGGTCCGGCACGTCGATCTGGCTGTTGATCCCCTGTTCGATGAATCCCGCATCCCGCTCCTTCAGATCGTAGACGATCCCGAGCTCGTTCACGTCGCTCCGGTTCACGAACACGATCTTGGCTTCGATCGACACCTGCGGGGTCCGTCGGTCCAGCGCGTGGACGAGGCTGTCCATCCGTGCCACGACCGAGGGCGCGTCGGTTACGATGACCGAATTCGCACCCTGGTAAGCCACCACCTGGCCACGCTCCGGCGTGGCAAGCTTGTCGAGCGTCGCGGCGACCGAGTCCGCGCTGGCGTAGTTGATGCGGAACACCCTCGTCTCGGTCTGCAGCGCCTCGCGCTTCTTGAGGCTCTCGAGGTCATCGACGATGATGATCCCCGTGTCGGTCGTCTTCCAGCCCAGCCCCTGGGCCGAGAGGATCGCGGTGAGCGCCACATCCCACGGTTGGTCCCGAACGTCGATGCCGCGCACCACCACATCGGCGTTCTTGCCGTTGGGCACGATCGAGACGCCCGCGAACTCGGAGAAGCCCGCCAGCACGTCCAGCATGCTGGCGCTGTCGTAGGTCACCGTGATGCGGGGCTGGCCACCCTGCTGTCCGCCCAGACGCCTGACGGGAAAAGAGACGGCCGCCTCCCGTCCCCCGGACGGCCGGGAGTTCGAAACCGCCTCCGGCACCGGAGCGCCCCCGCCTCCGACCGCAGCGGGAGGGGAAGCCGCCTCGCCGCTGGACCATGGGGCGAACGGGCCGCCGGGATTGGGAAAGCTCACGATCACCTCCCCGGCGGCCTCGCGCACCCGATATTCGTACTCGGACGACAGATCGAACACCAGGCGGACGACCTCGTCCCGAAACTGGCTGGTGCGGATCCGAACCACGCCGCCTCGACCGATCCCGTCGAACGTCGCTCTGGACAGCCCGTTGGCCGCCCCCTGCAAATCGAGGATCAGTCGAGCCGGGTTCGTGAGGAAGAAGTCACTGACCCCGACTTCCCCCTGAAGCATGACCCTGATCTCCGTATCTCCACCTCTGGGAGCGATCCGTACCTCTTTCACGGCGCCCGAAGGCGTGGTCCCGAACCACGCCGCCAAAATCAGGGGGAGGATGTGCCTGGCAATCATCCCACTTGCTCCTTGTCTTTCTTGACCCGCAGGACTTCGCGGCGATTGATCCCGAAGCTCGTGATCAGGAACACCACGCTGTCCCGACGAATCTCCACCACCCGAATCTCGCCCAGCGAATCGCCCTCACGAGCACGATATCGTTTCCCGGTCTTCTGGTCCGTCAGAGTCGCCACGCTGCCTACGGCGGGACTGTAGAGCACCCCGTTGAGCTGCAGATCCTCGAAGCGCGGTCCGATCCGCTCGCCAGCGGTCAGCGGCCGGAACGGATCGCGGCGCCCCTGGCCCGGGTAGGTGAACATCTCCCGCTCGTAGCCGGCGGTGGAATCAGGCAGCGCGCTCCCGGCCTCCTGCGCCCGGGCCGAAGGAGCGCCCGCCAGAATCAGCGTCAGCCCCGCCACCAAGGCCTTCCTCCACGCTCCACTCATCGCTCCCCTCCGCCCGCGGAGCGGCCCAGCGCCAGAACGTAGGTCTCCAGATCGAACTTCACGCCCACCAGTTGACGGCCGCTGTTGGTCTCCTCCGCCGCCTGTATCTCCCGGATTTCGGGCCGCACGATGCGATCGAAGGAGGCCACGCGGGTGAGGAACTCCCCTACGTCGTGGTAGCCGCCTTGGACCTCCATCTCCCAGAGCTGGCGCATGAAGAACCCCGTGCTGTCCGGCTGCGGATCCGCGGGCACCACGTTGATCAGATCCAAACCCAGGGACTGGCTCTCGGAGGCGACCGCCTCGTAAATGGCCGGGACCTCGCTGCGCTCCGGCACCAATCGCTCCAGAACGGCGAACCGCCTCTGGCCGAGCTCGAGCTCCCGGCGCAGTGCTTCGAGATTCTCCGAGCGCGTCTCAGCCAGCGCGTTCTGGCTCTCGATCTCCTCCACCCGTTGCGTCAGCGTGGCCAGGTCCGACCGCCGCGGCTTGTACACGTACAGGTAGAACAGCAACCCCGCCGCCAGAAGAGCTACGATGGCGAGAAACCTGTACTGGTCGCGCGGATCATCCGGCAACAGAGCCATGGGCTACGAACCCGTGGGAGAACTGGAGTCGACCCCGGATGCTTCCTCGGGCCGAGCGTAACTGGCGACCAGGGTGAATCCCTGCACGGCCAGATCTTCCACCTCCTCCTGCTGCGTCCCCATGATCTTCACTTCCGCGATGTACGGGGACGCCTGGAGGTTACGCACAAAATCGGTGATGACCAGGGGGTTGGCGGCCCGGCCGCGGATCTCCACCGTGACGTCGGGTAGCGGTGTGATCTCCCTCAGGCCGGTCAGCCATGCCAGTTCCGGCAGCGCCCGGCTGATCTCATCCATGAGGTGCGGCCAGGCGAACCGATTTCGATCCAATCGTTGGATGAGCGCCATCCGCTGCCGCACGAGGCGCCGCTGCTCGGCGAGACTGTCGCTCACTGCGCGCAGGTCCGCCAGCCGGGCGGAATCGGCGGTGGCCGCTTCGAGCCTGGATTGGAGGCCCGCCGCCGTCGAGCGTTGGGTGAGCCAGAGAGTCAGACCGCCTCCCACCACGACGAGGCCGGCCACCCAAACTCCCCTCTTCCAGGGGTCGCGCCCCACCGACACGGTCCTGAAGCCACGGGTACCCGAAGCCGCGTCCCGGCCGCGCCTGCGATCCCGCCGGGAGCGCCGTTCTTCCGGTAGCAGGTTGACCGTGATCATCGTTCCTCCCGCTCCCTTCGCCGCGCGCCGTCGGATTCGCCCATGGCTCTCTCGCTCACGCAACGCGCCGCAGGCCGAGACCGACGGAGAGCATGAGCATGGGCGCTAGATCCTGCAGCTCCATGTAGTCGAGCGCATCGGTCTTCACCTGAACTCGCTCCAACGGGCTGGCGACGTGGGTCTCCACCTGCAGGCGCTCCGCGAGCACCTCCGGAAGACTCGGGACACCCACACCACCGCCGCACAGGTACAATCTGCCCAGACCCGCGCCGGGCTCTTCCGTGTCGAGGAAGGCGGTCGCCCGCTCCACTCCGCGCGCCACCTCCTGAGCCCGGTCCGCCAGGAACTCTCGCAGAGCCGGATCCGATTCCTTCCCGCGCAGCGCCGCTTCCGCCTCCTCGGCCGTAAGCGACCGCTCCCGCTGGAGATCCAGCCGCAGGCCGCGCGTCCCGAAGGTGAGATCCCGCGTCAGGACAGGGACGCCATCGTTCATGATGTTCACGGTGGTCGTATCGTGCCCGATATTGACCAGGCCGACGATCCCCTGCATCGCGGCGGGATAGTTGACCTCGAGCGCATTGTGCAGGGCGAACGCTTCCACGTCCACCACTTGCGGAAACAGACCCGCCTGTTCGAGCAATGCAATCCGGTTCTCGACCAGCTCCCGTTTCGCCGCCACCAGAAGCACGGACATCTGCAGCCCTTCGGCGTTGGGATCCGTGATCTCGAAATCCAGCTGCACGTTCTTCATGTCCAGCGGCACGTGCTGCTCGGCTTCCCACGGGATCACCTCGCGCGCCTCCGCCTCGTCCATCCGGTCCATCTTGATCAGCTTGATGATCACGTCGCGGCCGCCGACCCCGACGACCACCTCCTTCTGATCGATCTCCTCCCGCTCGAACATCTCACGCAGGGTATCCGCGACGAGACCGGGGTCCACCACGTCACCGTCCACGATGGCGTCGCCCTCGACGGAACAGAAAGCGACCTTCTCGAGCTGGGGAACGTCCTTGCTGTGATCGACGACAACCGCCTTCACGAGCCCGCTCCCAATGTCGAGCCCAACCGTTCGCTTCGCGCGACGCAACCTGAAAGGATTCATGTGGTTACAGACTCTCTGTCCCTGAGCGAAGGCTGGAGCGCGGCGGGATGATCCAACCTAAACCCAGCCCACGAAACTGTCAAACCGAAGCCCCCCGAAACGGCCCGGGACGAGAATGAGAGGCCCCATGAGAGGCCCCCTCGACCGTCCGCTCCGCGGCCATCGCACTCCGCTTCTCGGTCCACTCAGTTCCTCAGCGGCACGTCGAAGCTGATGGACCGTTGCACGCCGCTTCGGTTCGCTCCGTCACCCCTCGCCGTGGCGGTCAGGCGCAGAGTCCGGACCGCCGCGAAGGCCGACGGGGCGACGGTGCCGGTGACGGATCCGTCGTTCAGAACATACTGAAACCGAGCCCCCGATACGAAGGGCGATACGAGCTCCTGGTTGTTGCGCCAGATGGCAAGGCCCGACCCGAAGCTCGAGGGAGCGAACCTGTAAGTGAGCCGGCCGTACACCCGGACCAGGGATCCGCGGTCGGGCACGTCGCCACCGAACCGCGCCTGCCAACCCACCACACGCCGGTAAGCGCCGCTCGAGGCCCCGCCTGGGGCGCCGCGCGCGACGCAATCCGTCCGGGGCGCACCCCCGGTCTCGGTCACGTTTCCAGCCCACCCATCCGCGTAGGCGAACGCGGAATCATACGGTCCGGAGAACGCCGTCCCCCGGAACGACGGGAGGTTGGCGTTGGTGACGGAATCATAAACGAACAGAGTCGCTTCGTCGGGCGCGGTGGAATCGCACACGACCGCGCGAACGAGGTCGAACCGGACGCTGACGGAGTCGGGAGTCGCGGCCAGCAGATCCGTCGGCGCCGCCATCCGAAGCTCGGATGCCAACAGGTCCGTCGCCGCGCGAAGGTTCTGCTGCGCGTACACGGCATCGTCCGTGTACCCGTAGAACCGGTTCTGTCCGCGCAGGAGCGTGAGAGTCGCCGTACCCAGAAGCCCGGCCACGATCACCGAAACGAGGGCCTCCAGTAGAGTGAACCCCCCGGTCCGGCGGTGTCCGGCCGCGGTCGCCGTCGGGCCGCGGCGGAGGGACCCGCTGGAGAGCTCCAAGGATCCCGGATTCACGGGGCCGCCACCGGAGGGGAGGGCAACGGCCGAGCCTGGTAGAGGCGGGTGGTGAAGGTCCGGGCATGCGCGCCTCCGGGCGGCGTGACCGTCACCTGGACCTGCCGGACTCGCGGTGCCACGTCCTGAGCCCGGCGAACGACAATGTACTTGCGGTTTCCGATGGTCACCGTGTCCGTCCCGGCGACGGCGGCCGCATACCCCGAACTGTGGATGCCCTCCAGGACCTGCTGCGCCGCGAGCGCCTGGTCGGTCTGCCGCCCGGCCAGCCGGGCTTCTCTCCCCACCGAAGCGCTCAGGCCCGCCATCCCGATCAACCCGATCGAGAGCACCACCAAGGCGATCAGGATCTCGGCCAGCCCGAAACCCGCTTCGCCCGCTTGCCGGGCACGGGCCAGCGCCTTCGAGAATCCGAAGCTTGAACTCCAACTCGTCACGGTTCCCTCCGTCTCGGCGCATGCTCCGGGCTCGCCATTGCCCCCGAACACCTCGCGGTGAATATCGTCCTCTCGCGGGCGCCCGGGCCGCTCCCTGCAGGTGCGTGCAAGAAGCCGACCTTCCCGTAACTCCATTACCCGCACCGTGATAGGAACGCATCTCCTTGGACGGCGAGTGCATTTTTTGCAGATCCGGGTAGTCCGTAGCCGCCGCTCCGCCCCCTGGCCCGACGAACGAATCCCGGTTCGGCGGTCAGTCTCATACATGAGATCGCTACGGCCGGAAGCGCTGGACTCTCACTCTTCCGAGAAAGTTGCTCACCAGACGAACCCCCTTGCCGTGCCGGTACAGGTAGAGGCTTCCGGGTGACGCCTGTCCCCGCGCGTTGTACCGCAGCGTTCGAGGACGAAGACGGGCGGAGTCCAGACGCAGAAGACCGTTGCCCTCCACGTATGTGACGGCGAGCACGCTGTCGCGGGCGTCCGTGAGCAACAGCGCCCCCGTGCCCGACAGACGCACGCGAAGTCGGTCGCGGCGCGCCACCGCGGCCATGCGCGCCCGGTCCAGGTGCGCCCGCCCTAGCCGGGCCGAGCGCGCCAGAGAGACTTCGTCCAGCCAGGCGCGAGCCGGGCTCAGGCTCGCCGCCAGGATGGCGAGGATGACGAGGGCGAGGAGCAACTCCACCAGCGAGTGGCCGTGGCAACCCGGCGCGCAGCGGCCTCTCCCGCGGTATTCCCACTCTGGACCCATCCCGCCGATGTCGCCCCCCTCTCCGGGTTCATCTCGCCCCGGTCAACCTGCCCCGACCGGGTCAACGGAGAGTCAAGCTCTGCGCGCACGCCGGATCGGCGCGTCATGGAAGCGTGCAGACGGGCGCTCCCAGACGATTGCCGCCGGTCGAGGTGGCGATTCGACACACCCAGCTGCTGCCGGAGTGGGTGGCCTGAGCCCCCCAGCCGGTCGCCGTGGCGCTGTCGATCTGGATGGTCACGTTGAGGGACGAAGTGATGTGGGACGAGAGCTGCCCCAGCGTGGAGGCATAGCGCTGGTTGGCGTCGTAGTATGCCTCCTGCGCGACCGCCATGTTCCGCAGGTCCGACTGCAGGGTGGCCTTGAACGCCCGATCCTTGGTGTAGAAGAACTTGCTGAACGCGATCTGGGCCAGAATCCCCACGATCACGATCGTGATCAGCAGCTCGATCAGGGTGAAGCCCCCGCCCGTGCGGTTTCGAAGCCGACGCGGGACCGCGGGCCGGGCGCGTTCCACGGGACCATGCCGGGACGGTCGCTGAATCATCTATCGCTCCCAGTTCGTGTTCGTGTCCCCCGAGAGGCGGGTTTGGAAAGCACATTCGAGTCAGGCGTCTCGGGTAGCTCGCCACCTCCGCTCGCGCGCAACCTGTGTGCCGCGAACCACTTAAGCAGGATCCTGCGCGGGACATCGCGCAAGTGCATGAATACTTTACGGTTACAGATCTTGCCAGTTGATCCGCGAAGCGGGTTCCCGGGGTGCCTGAAGCCCGGGCGAGGCAAAATGCGAGGCTCACCCGGCTGTTGAGAGCTACGACGGGGCAAGCTACGAGCGAGCCCGCAGGTCGCTGAAGGCCTCCGGCTGACAGCCCTACGAGCGCCGGATCCGCCGCAGTCGAACCCGGCCCAGCGAAGCGGCGCCCGACACGATCCCCAGCAGCAGGAGCGTGGCCAGGGAAATCCGGGATCCCATGCGGAACGGATGAGAGCGGTATCGAAATACGACCTCGTGGTCGCCCGGACGGACGGGAACGGCCCGGAAGAAGAAGTTGGCCAGCAGGATGTCGCGCACCTCCCCATCCACGGTGGCCCGCCACCCCGGATAATAGCTGTCGGTCAATACCAGGTAGGCCGGCCGGCGCACCGAGACTCGAATCCTCACCTCCTCGCCCACATCGCTCACGATCCGCGCCGACGGGAGGGCGGACGCGAGCGCTCCGGCCTCGCGACTCCGCTCTCCCGGATCGAAGTCGTCCGTGCCGGGGCGTCGCCGCGGCACGCTCGCGTCGCCGATCAACGCCACCTCCCGATGCGGATCGAACCCGAGCTCGAGCACGCCGTTGATCGTCTCGACTTCATCCGCGTAATACCTCGCGCGCTCCACCACGTAGGCCCGAGGCAGCGGGTCGTCCACCTCGTAGAGGTGGCCGGGGAGCGAGTCCATCTCGATCTCGTGCGCCTCCCCCTCGCTCTCGAGGCTACGCACGCTGTAGACGTACTTGACGCTGTTGAGGCGAAGCAGCCGCCACCTCCGAGAGGCCTCGGGCAGAAGATGATAGAACTCGATCTCGTCCACGTAGCGGCGCAGCTTGATCGCGTCCCAGGTGTCGTGCTGAAGGAGTCCGAGGATCTGGCCCGTGTTGGGCTGCATCGTCTGTTGCCATAGCCACTTCTGGGCTTCCAGCGGCACTCCGCGCGCCACCTGGACCACGCCCGCGCGCTCGTCGAATCCGGTCGCCCTGTAGCGGTAGTCGCGGCGCAGCTCGTCCACGGGCAGGTAGCGGGTGACCCGCGGACTACGTTCGTAGAAGGAGACTCCCACCACCGGATTCAGATTGCGGTGGGCGACGACGAAGTCCGCCGTCATCGTGGACAGGAGCAGAATGATGAACACGGCGTCGGTGAGGACGCCCCGGCGGTACAACGCCACCAGCACGAACCCGATGAACAGGAGCCCGAGGAACTTGTCCAGGTTGGCGCTCCACACGCCATAGGCGAAATCGAAATGGGCCACGAGGAGAGGGTTGGCGAAGTGGGAGGCCGCGTAGGAACGCAAGCCGTCCTTGCCCGAACTCCAGGCCAGCCGCACGGCCAGGCCCAGGCCGAGGAGACCCACGGCCACAGCGGTATCCGGCCGAGCCCAGCGGCGGGATCGCAGCGCCTCCAACCCGTACCCGCTGAGGAACGCGGCGGAGATTCCACTCAGAAAGAAGTACTTCTCCGGGAACCGAAAGGCCGAGATCCCGGGCACATGGTGGAACGCCCAGCGAAACGCGGGCGTGTGATCGCCAAGACCGAGCACGATACCGAGCAGGAACAGGCCGCTCCAGAAGACCGTCTCGGCGCGACGCTCGCGGAGTCTCCAGGCAAAGCAGATGAGCGGACCGGCAAACGCGCCGATGTAAATGGAGAACAGCCATGGGTTGGACCGGCCGATGAGGGACTTCATCCCGAAGCGGTACACGGGATCCCGATAATCCGTCGGAATCACGAGATGGATCAGCCGGATCGGATCCAGCGCGAAGAAGCTCGCCTCTCCATACCCCAAGCCGGCGCCGCGACCGGAATGGGCGATCAGCCGGGCGGTCGGGAGCAGCTGCACCATCGCCAGACCCGCCACGGCGAGGGCGGCCAGTACCAGGGACGCGACGAGAGGAGTGAGGCGTCGCCTCGCCGGGCCTCGCGAGGTCGTGCGCAGCAGCGCCAGGCCGCCCGCCACGAACGCCGCCATCAGGAAGGTCTGAGGCTCTCCCGCCAGCAGGGCCAGGGTCACGATCATCACGAGCGCCATGAACGACCCCACGGAACGCCGGTCCACATGGCGCAGCAGAGCGAACGCCATCGCGGGGGCCCAGGCCGCAGCCTGGAGAGCGTTGATCAGGTTCAGCAGCGACGTGAAGTAGCCGCCCAGCATGAACGCCACAGCCACAGCCCAGCTGGCGCCCCGCGAGAGCTCGATCCTGCGGGCGAGAGCGTAGGTGAAGGCGCCGCCGAGCACGAAGTGGAACACGACGAGAAGGTTGAAGGCCGGGAAGTACGGCAGGGCCGCGTAGATCCAGTGGGGAGGGTAGAAGACCCCCGACTGGAAATTGGCCAGGAACGGCGCCCCGGTCCCGAACAACTCGGTCCACAGCGGGATCCGGTGCTGTTGAAACGCCTCCCACAGGATGTGTTTCTGGGGAATGAAGAACATCTGCATGTCGCGAGCCACCGGCACCCCGTGCTGCAGCACCAGCTCCCACAGAAAGCCCGCGCCCAGCAGAGCCAGCGCGCACGCGACCCCGACATCGGCCCGGCGGGGCCGGCGGCCCCCCGCGCCCCCGGAATCTGTCACCGGCGGATCGTCATGCGAAGTTTCGACATGCGCCGACGTTGCCGGAATGCCGCCCGAAAATCAAAAAGGCGCGGCAGCATGAGCTGCCGCGCCTTTCCGGCCCGTTCAGGTCGACTGCCCCCCATGGGGTCAGCAGCTGGTGGCCTGCTGCAACTTCCCGGGCTGCGTCGCGCTCGCCGACGTGTTGATACACCACGTCTGATTCGAGCTCGAGTGCTTGGCCGTCGCCTGGAACCCGTCCGTGGCCGCGGTCACCGCCAGGGCCACTCCGGTGCTCGCCTGGAAGTCGTTCGTGCCGTTGATGCTGGCCGAACCACCCGCGGCGACGGTGACGTCGGTGTAGGCCTGGTTGTCGGAGAAGTAGGCCTCCTGCGCCGTCTCCATGTTACGTAGGTCGCTCTTCGCCGCGGCGTCGAACGCCTTCTCCTTGGTGCTGGCGAACTGCGGAATCGCGATCGCGGCCAGAATGCCGATGATCACGACGACGATCAGCAGTTCGATCAGGGTGAACCCCTTCGCGTTGCGCATTGCTCGACCTCGCTTGCTCTGGTTGATAACAGGGTGAACCAGGGAATCCGCAGGGAAACCCGAGAAGCCCCCCGCCTCCGGCCGCCCATTTGGGGCAACCCTCGTGCCCGCTACCAACCAAACATTTAACTAAAGGTAGCTATTCGCCTTACACCACAGCCGGAACCAAACCCGGACCGTGCGAGCCCCCGCGCGCCTTGCAGGATGCACGAGGGCTCCCCTTCTGCAAACCCAACGCCCGTCCCGGCGGTGGGACGAGGAGCCGGCGAGGTGAACTCCGGAACCCGGCCATCACGCTTCCAGCTCATATCGGTTGATCTTCCGGTACAGGGTGCTCGGATCGATCCCGAGCACCTCGGCCGCTCGACTCTTGTTGCCGTGCTCCGCGCGGAGCACGTGCTCGATATACGCACGCTCGATGACCTCCAGCGGCGGATTGGCCGGTGGTTTGTCCTGGACGATCGGCTCGGGAGCCCGTGAGCGCAGCCGGGCCTGCAACGCATCCGGCTTGATCGTCTTCCCGGGCGTCAGGACGACGGCCCGCTCGATCACGTTCTCGAGCTCGCGCACGTTGCCGGGCCACCGATATCCCTGCAGCACGCTCATGGCTTCCGCGGACAGCCTCTTCACGTCTTTCCCCAGTCGCTGCGCGATCCTCTGCAAGGAATACTCGGCCAGCAACGGAATATCATCCACGCGCTCGCGGAGCGGTGGCAGCTCGATCTGGATGACGTTGAGCCGGTAGTAGAGATCGCTGCGGAAACGGCCCTCGTTCACGTCTCGCTCCAGATTCCGGTTGGTCGCGGCGATCAACCGTACATCCACCGGGACCGGGTGGGTCGCGCCCACCGGTATCACCTCGCGCTGCTGCAGGACTCTCAGGAGCTTGACCTGGGTGCTAGGGGCCATCTCCCCGACCTCGTCCAGAAAGAAGGTGCCCCCGGAAGCCGCCACGAACAGACCCTCCTTATCGCGCACGGCGCCCGTGAACGACCCCTTCACGTGCCCGAACAGCTCCGACTCGAGCAGCCCTTCGGGCAACGCCGCGCAGTTGAGCGACAGAAAGCGCTCATCCACCCGATCGGAGCGATCGTGAATGTAACGCGCGAAGATCTCCTTGCCGCTCCCGCTCTCTCCCAGGATCAGGATCGTGGAGTCGCTCTCGGCGACCGATTTGGCGAACCTCAGCACGTCCAGGAACTTCTTGCTCTGGCCGATGGGCTCGAAGCTGCCCTCGCGATCCCGCTTTCCGATCTCCTTCTTCAGCTTCACGTTTTCCCGCTCGGTACGTCCGATGTCCAGAGCCCGCCCCAGGATGGCCAACAACTCTTCATTCTTGAACGGCTTCTGGACGTAGTGCGTCGCGCCCAGGTTCACCGCCTCGATCGCCGATTTCAGAGACGCCTGCGCCGTGATCAGAACCACGGGGACGGTGGGGTCCTTCTCCCGAACCCGCTCCAGAACGTCCACCCCGCTGAGCTTCGGCATGCGCACGTCGGTGAGAACGAGATCCGGGGTTCCTTCCTCGAAGCGCTCCAGCCCCGCCTCCCCGGACAGAGCCGTGAGCACGTCGAACCCCTCGCGCTTCAACAGCACGCTGAGCGTCTCCACCATGCTCTGCTCATCGTCGATGATCAGGATCCGTGGCTTCTCACTCATGTCATGTCCGCCTGTCGTCTGGGTCCAGGTTGCCCCCGGCCGGCCAACAGCTCCGGCTGCCGCCGTTCGCTTTCCCGGCGCGGCAGCACGATCACGAAGGTCGCGCCACGGCCGGGCTCAGAGCTCACCAGGAGGGCCCCGCCGTGCGCCTCGATGGCGCGGTGCGCGATGGCCAGCCCCATACCGCTGCCGCCCTTTCTGCGCGTGAAAAAGGGGTCGAAGATCCGTTCCATGTCTTCCGGAGAGATTCCGGGTCCATCGTCCGTCACCCGGATGCGCACCGGCAAGCCCGCGGAGATCTCCCTCGGGACCACATCCGGCTGGAGCGCGTCGACGACGATCTCCACGTGAACCTTCCGCCCGATCTCACCCACCTGAATCGCGTTCAGGAGAAGGTTCACCAGGGTACGGTGGATAAGGTCCGGGTCCCCCCACAGGTCGTCAAGCGGCTCCTCCATCCGGACCGTGAACGTGGCGCGGTCGACCGCCTCCGGCCGCTGGCGAACCACCTCCACCGCTTCGGCCACCATCCGGTCCAACTCGATCGGCTTGCGAGCGAGCACATCCACTCGTGCGAAGTCGTTGAACTCGCCGAGCAGGCGCGACAGGCGGTCCGTTTCCCGCACGATCAACCGGCTGAGGGTGGCGCGATCCTCTTCGGGAGCGCCCGGATCCGCCAGCTGCTCCACCGCGCTTCGGATAGAGGCGAGGGGGTTCTTGAGCTCGTGGGCCAGGGAGGCCGAGAGCTCCGCCACGGCCTCCAGCCGGCTGGTGCGCCGGTGCAGCTCGTTCAACTGCCGGGCCATGCGCGCATCTTGGAGAACCACGGTGACCAGCGGCGGGGCCGCCGGGCGCTCCAGGAGCCCGGTCTGAACGGTGGCGGGGCGCTTCTCGCCACCGGCCTCGTGGACGATCTCCACGTCGAGGCTTCCCAGGGGGCGACCCCGGCGGACCGTCCTGTCGATGGCCTCCGCGACGCCGGGCGCCCGCTCCGCCAGCTCGCCCAGCATCCCGCGCCCCACCCAGGCTTCGGCTTCGAGACCCAACAGTCGCTCGGCGGCCCGATTCATGTACACGACCCGGCCCGAATCATCCAACGCCAGGACTCCGGAGCCGATGTTCTGGAGGATGTCCCAGGTCCCGAGCTCCAGACGCTTGAGCTCGCCTTCCATCCGACTCAGCGCCTGGCCCACCTGGCGCAGCCTCCCCCCGATCAGCGCGCTCGCCGTAGCTACGGAGGCGAACACGGCGATCTGGGCCAGCACGGTGGCGCTCAGAAAGTATGGACTCCTCAGGGCCACCTCCCCCGCGTAGGCGATCCCGGTCGCCAGGGCGACCAGCACGGCGGAGGAGAGCGGCAGCAGCAGAGCGTAGCCCGAGACCAGAGCCACATAGAGGAGAGGCGCGAACACGCTCTCGCTCCCGCCGGTGATGTGGACGATCCCGGTGACGAGCAGGACGTCGAGGACCACCTGGGAGTAGAGAAAGGACCGGCCGGGAGCTTCGCTCCGCCGGTGGCTGTACCAGTACGACAGCGGGGTGAAGGCTCCGGCCGCCGCCAGCGCCAGGATCGAGAGGGTTCGGACGCCGGGCTCCAGGGCCCCTCCCGGCCCGGATTGCCAGACATCCCCCACGAAGATCGCCGCCCCGTACACCCCCAGCGCGACCGCCAGGCGTGCCGAGTAGATCCAGTAGAGCACGCGCCCCGGCTCGAGCGGCCTGCGGCTCGGCCTCGCCGAGAGGGCGGAGGCGATCCGCTCCATCACTCCCCGAGTCGGCCGGTGCGGCCGCGCGGGATCCAGTCTGGCGCCTCGTCGAAGGCGGCGAGCTGTACGATCAGGCCATCCCGGGCAAGTGCCGTCAGGGAGTAGACGGCCCCGCTCCCGGGGTCGGGAAAACATCTTCTGAGCAGTGAGGAGCGGGGCGGCGCCGATTCGTCCGGGGCGCAGGCCGGCCACACGCCCACTGCCTCCGCCGCCGCGCGCAGGGTCGGAAACCCCTTGTCGAACCCGGCCGACCAGTACGCCACTCGCTCCTCCTGCGCCTCCCCTTCCGCCCGGGGGTGGGAGCCCACGCTGCGCGCGCGCAGCCGAATCTCCACGCCCGGGCGCGCATACCGCAGCCAGCGGTCGGGCCCGATCCGCCGATCCACTGCCGGCGCGCCCAGCCGCGCCAGCGCCCGCTCGAGCGGCCGACCGACCAGGTCCGAGAGCGAAACCGTTCGCCCGTCAGGTACATCCGTCACGAGAGGGAGATAGGCCGCGGGGGCGGCCCATGCAACGAGGCTGGCCTAAAGAGCGGGCGGGCCGGAGCTGTCTGTCGTACTCGGCTCAGTGTCCCCCGGGGAGGCCGGCGGACCCGACACCGTGGCCCTCGGATGGGCCCGGAGCGGGAACGCTCCGGGCGGCCAGGATTCGGGCGTACCGGCACCGGAATCCTCGGACCGGGCCGGCGCGGCCGGCCGGGACGCGGTGGCCTTCGAAGCCGAATCGGAGGAGCCCCCCGGCGCCAGAATCGCCAGCAGGGCCGTGAGCGCCACCAGAATCACCAACGCCGTGCCCGCCAGGGTCCCGCTCGGGCGGCTCCGCCCGGTCATGCCGGATCCCGTCGCGGGCGCGCGTCGGTGAGTCCCACCGGATGCGTCGACATGTTAAGGCAGTCCCGCCGTGATCTCGGTGAAGCTTCCCGGCACGATCCCGTAGCTGGGCAGCGTCGGGTAGCACGGGATCTCCGCGGTCTGGAGCTGGGTGTCGTACAGGTAGAAGCGTGGGTGCGGGGGACGCACCGCTGTCCACGGCCCCGAGGAAGGCCGCTCGCGCACCACCAGGTTGCCGAGGTTCCGCAGCGTCCAGGCGTAGCGCATCCGCGTCTCGTTCCGGTCGCTCCGGCGGCTGGCCCCGTTGTTCGACTGGATCACGCCGTCCTGGTTCATGTCGTAGACGTACGTGTTGGGGGGAGCGGCGCCGTTGTTGTTGGCCCAGTCGTTGGGCCGGTGGGAGGACTGGTTGCCGGCGGGCCGCCAGGTCTCTTCCACGGCCAGCACGGCGGCTTGCACGATGATGACGCGCGGCGAGTAACTGTCGATCCGAACGTAGTCCCGCGCCACCAGGCCGAGCCGGACCGGATTGCCGATCGAGTCCGTCCCGGCGAAGATATTGTGGTCGATGTAGAGGTTCCTCTTCGCGTAGATTCCCAGGTTCACGCCCTTGTTGCCCGGATCCAGCTTCCCGTTCAGCACGCCTCCGTTGGACCCATCCTCGCCCGCGTCCAGCACGTTGTTGCTGTACCGGTTGTACGAGATCATCTTCGGGGTCATGTAGTTTCGGGAGTCGGTGATCGTGTTGTCCTCGACCGATCGACCGCCCAGGTGCCCCCACACGTGGACCTCCGCGTCCGTCCAGATCACACCGTTGAAGTCCGTGAGCGGATTCCCGTCGAATCCGACCAGCGGCACGCCGGCGTACGTGATGGGGCGGGCCGTGAAGTCGAACAGCCCCAGATCGATCGCGTAGCACCAGTCCTGGTCGCGGCATCCGGGCCGACTCTGGTTGCGCTGCTTCCTCGCGCGGCTCCCGGATCCGCCGGCCTTGTACGCCCGGAAGACGTTCCGGGCCTGATTGCGGACCACCGCCGGTCCCTGCTGTCCGATGAACAACCCGCGCCCGTTCGAGCACACGCCCGCGTTCTTGCTAGCGCTCTCGAAGAAGGTCAGGTCCACCAGCGCGGGGATGGAGGGAAGCGGCTGGATCTGCGCGCGCCCCTGCCGGAAGTCCCCGAAGGACGGATTCTGGAGCCCCCTCACGTACTCCACCCGCTGGAGGAAGGTCGCGATCGGGCCCGTGAGGCCGATCAGGCCTCCGCTGTACACCCGGCCACCGATCACGATGTCGGGCGCGATGTAGACGTCCTCGTCGGAGAAGAGGGCGAAGTCCAGCAGGCTGAGCACGTCCACCACCGCCTGGTAGGTGGTCGAGGTCCCATCGCTCAGCGTGGCGGTGGACTGGAGGGTGTAGGGAGGCGAATCGACCACCGGGTCCTTTCCGAGGACGCTCGTCTGCACGGTCCCCAGCGTCTGGTTGCCGCTGGGGAGCGGAGACACGGCGTTCCGCACCGCGAGGCGGCTCGTATCGTTCGGGCCGGTGGCCCGGTACTGATAAGAAGCCGGGGCGAATAGATAGCGCGGGGAGGCCGTCAGATCGTTCTGCTGGCCCACCACCCGCCGGAGATCCGACTCGGCGAAGTACTTGGCCGAGAGGCCCCGCTGGTAGTTGCTGCTCACGTTCACCTCGGTGCGACTCACCGTGAGCGCCACGGCCCCGAGGCCGAGCACGATCACCGACACGAGGAGAGCCAGGACCAATGCACCTCCCCGGGAATCCGCGATCACACGGCGCACGAAGCTGCACAACCTGCCAGACGGCGGAAGAAGCGCGCTCGATTCATTCATC
>JBHHYZ010000013.1:0-54661 GCA_046757845.1 Gemmatimonadota bacterium | reverse complement strand
CCGATCGTCCCCACGTTTACGTGCGGCTTCGTTCGCTCAAACTTTTCCTTCGCCACTCTCGTTTTCTCCTGAATCCCCGATTCCGTCGGCATCGCGCCGGCCCCCCGGCCGAGCGCGGAGAATGCGATTCATGGTGGGGGGAGGATTCGAACCTCCGAAGGCATACGCCGGCAGATTTACAGTCTGCTCCGTTTGACCGCTTCGGTACCCCACCAATTCTCCCGGCCCACCGGGTCGAGATCGCGCCGGATCGCGTCCGACGCATCCCGCGGGTGGCGTTTCCGAGCTTGCCGGCCTTTCAGTGAGCTGACGGTGGGACTCGAACCCACAACCTTCGGATTACAAATCCGACGCTCTACCGGTTGAGCTACGTCAGCGACAACAGATCGTTATAATATGTGCGTCGTTTGCATGCGTCAACCGTTTTCGGGAGTCGACGCGGCCGGCTCCACACCCCCCTCGGAGCCCGCCGAACTCTTCAGCTTCCAGCGCGTCCCATCGGGTGTATCCTCCAGCACCACGCCGCGAGCCTCCAGCTGGGCCCGGATGGCATCGGATCGGGCGAAGTCCCGCTCTTCTCTCGCCTTCTGGCGGTCCACGATGCGTCCTTCGACCCAGGCCCGCAGATCCTCCGCCACGGCCGCGCGCTCCCTGTCCCGTAGAGTGAGGACGCCGAACACCGCATCGAACTCCTCGAGGAATCCCAGCGCCCGGCGGGCCTCGCGCGGATCGAGACCGGCCGGGGCGTCCAGGCGCTGGTTGCCCTCGCGAACCAGCCTGAACACGGCGGCCAGGGCCTCGCTCACATTCAGATCGTCGTCCATGGAGGTCTCGAACGCCGCCCGGGCGCGATCGGCCGGGCCGGCCTCCCCGGCGCCGAGGTCCGACGCGGGGCTCGAGCCGGCATCTCCGTCCGCGCCTTCGGCTCCCGCCCGCTCCCGGAGACGCTCCCGAAACTCTTCGAGTCGATCGAGTGCCCGCTCCGCCATCCCGAGACCGCCGATCGTGAAGTTCAGCTGGCCGCGATAGTGGCCGCTCAGCAGCAGGTACCGAATGCCCGAGGCCCGATGCCCGAGCTCGAGGAGCGACGGGATGGTGTGATAGTTGCCCAGCGACTTCGACATCTTCTCGCCCTCCAGGAGGAGGTGCGCAACGTGAAGCCAGTAGCGAACGAATCTCTTTCCGGTCACCCCTTCCGACTGCGCGATCTCGTTGGTGTGATGAGGAAAGATGTTGTCCACTCCGCCCGTATGGATGTCGAGGGTCTCGCCCAGGTACTCCATGGCCATCGCGGAGCACTCCAGGTGCCACCCGGGCCGTCCCGGCCCCCAGGGCGAGTCCCAGCTCACGACCTCGCCCTCCCGCCCGCGATCCCCCCCCTTCCAGAGGACGAAATCCCGAGGATCGTCCTTGTCGTACTCCTCGTCCCCGGCCGCGGGGGCGGACACACCGATACGGTCCGCAACGATGCCGGCCAGTCGTCCATAGCCCGGCGACCTGGCGATGGAGAAGTAGACGGATCCCTCGCTGACGTAGGTCAGCCCTTTCGCCTCCAGCGCACGAATCAACTCGATCATTTGCGGAACGTGCCCCGTAGCCCGGGGCATGTGCTCCACGCGCTGCAGGCCCAGGGTCTCCCAATCCTCCAGGAACTCCTCGACGACCGGCTCGGTCACCTCCTGCAGGGAGACGTTCCGGGCGGCGGCCGCGTGCAGAGTCCTGTCGTCGACATCGGTCAGGTTCATCACCTGCGTCACGCGGTATCCCTTCCACCGCAGGTAGCGTCGCAGGAGATCTTCCCACACGAACGCGCGGAAGTTGCCGATGTGGGCTCGATCGTACACGGTCGGACCGCACGTGTACATGCGGACCACTCCGGGCTCGAGCGGCTCGAACCGTTCGACCCGCCTGGTCAGAGTGTTGTAGAAGCGCAGCGCCATGGCTCCGTGAGCGGAGTTAGCGGTCCAGGGCCCGGGCGCGGCGCGGAACTCGCTCGCGCCCGGGCCGGGAGTTCCTCGGCGGTCTGATAGGTCGGGCGCGCGCGATTGTTCCCGCGCTCCGGCAGGCGGTCAGCGCCCGGGCGACGAAACGCCCCCACCCGACGATCCGCCCAGGAAACGGTCCCGCCTCCACGCACGATAGGCCTCTACGGCCACCTGGTTCTTCCGTCTCCACACGGCCAGGCAGCCACCGAGCTGCCGGTCATCCCGGTCCGCGATGAGCCCGGGTAGCTGGTGGTCGGCGCGGGCGAACGCGATCTCATCCAGGGGACCGTACTCGAGTCCGCCGAACAGCGTGCGGGACACCACCCAGCCATCCGCGAAAGCCTCCACCGCAGCCACCTCTTCCGCCATGAGGGAATCGCAGCTGACGTCCGGGTCGCCACGCACGAAGCCCATGCGCATCACGGCGTAGTTGGAGTAGGCGCGGGCACCCTCGCGGAGATTGCCGGGCGTCTGGATCGCCGCTGTCGAGTCCGTCACCACGGAGACCGCATTCCAGGGGAGGGCCTGCTCCGGCGCGTCCTCCGTGACCGCATCGCCCACCCCGGTGAAGTAGAGCACTCGGGGATCCGTATCCAATTCGTGGGCGAGCGCGCGGCTGGTCTCCAGCATGCGGAGCGCGGAATCCTGCGGGATGATGAGCTCACGCCCCGCCGGCGCGACGAGCCGGTACTGGGCGGCCACCGGCGACGGAACCGTCGCACCGAGCACCAGGAACACCAGACCGAGCCACGAGGCCGCCCCGCTCCGGACCCGCGTGGAAGGCCTGGGATCGGAAGGCACTAGCCGAGTTCAGCCGGGCCGGCTCCCTCCGCGATCCGAAGCACGGGCTCCCCTTCCCCCGCGTCGAGACGCTCGTACAGGCCGGCGTACCTCAGCACATCGTCGCCGGCGTACCCCAGAAGCTCCTGTTCCCTCGCCAGCACGCTCTGCGAGACCTCGTGCGCCGAGCGCTCGCCGGTCCAACCGTCCTCCAGCACGTCCCAGCCGAGCTCCTGTCCGATCCGGTTGGCCACGTAGGCGCAACAGAAGATGTCATCCAGATAGCCGTAGGGTCCCACTTCCTCCTCTGGAATCACATCGTCGGGGCTCACCAGGTACGCGATCGCCGCGTCCACCCACAGACGGTGTTCGTTGGACAGTCGAGGATCCCTCAGGAGATGGAA
Source organism: Gemmatimonadota bacterium (assembly GCA_046757845.1). GTDB lineage: Bacteria > Gemmatimonadota > Gemmatimonadetes > Palauibacterales > Palauibacteraceae > JBHHYZ01. Next base: position 51,492 of record JBHHYZ010000013.1, on the reverse strand, counting down.
CATCAGCATCCCATACACCGGCGCGAGGATCACGACATCGCGAAGCGTACCCGCGTACTTCGCGACCTGCTCCTTCAGCATCTGCAGGTAGTCGGCGGCCATACTCTCTCCGTCTCCGCTGCCAGCTCTGCCCCGTCGGCCGCGGGACCGGTCCCGCGGCCTCATCCCGTGCCCCGACGCACCGGATCCGGACTCCAGGGGCACAACATAGAACAGTCCTTCTGATTGTGTAACCCCGAAGACCCGCTTCCCGATCCCGAAGCCTGGTTTCCCCCGCCCGCCAGGGCGAGCCGCTTCACTCCACCGTGACGCTCTTCGCCAGGTTCCGGGGCTGATCCACGTCGCAGCCCCGAAACACCGCCATATGGTACGCCAGCAACTGAAGCGGCAACACCGTGAGGATCGGTTGCAGCATCTCGATCGTCTTGGGTACGCGGATGATATGGTCGACCTTCGAGGCGAGCGAATCGTCGCCATCCGTGACCACGGCGATCACCCGGCCGCCCCGCGCCCGCACCTCTTCGATGTTGGACACGATCTTCGCGTACACGGAATCCTTGGGGGCCAGGAAGACGACGGGCATTCGAGCGTCGATGAGCGCGATCGGTCCATGCTTCATCTCGGCCGCCGGATAGCCCTCCGCATGAATGTAACTGATCTCCTTCAGCTTCAGGGCGCCTTCCAGGGCGATGGGAAAGTTCGGGCCCCGCCCCAGGTAGAGGAAGTTGCGACTTTCCTGAAACAGCGCGGCCAGGTCCGCGATCTGCTCCTCCTGGTCCAGAACGCGGGACACCAGGTCGGGGAGTTCCCGCAGGGCCGCCACCGTCTCCCTGCCCTGCAGGATGGACATGCCGCGGCGCCGGGCCAGCATGAGGGTGAACAGCGCCAGCACGGTGAGCTGCCCCGTGAAGGCCTTGGTGGAGGCCACTCCGATCTCGGGGCCCGAGTGCGTGTACACGCCCCCGTCCGTCTCACGCGCGATCGACGAGCCGACGACATTGACGATCCCCATGGTGGCGGCCCCGCGACGCTTGGCTTCAGAGATCGCCGCCAGCGTGTCGGCCGTCTCCCCGGATTGCGAAATCCCTACCACCAGGGTGTTGGAGCCGATGACCGGATTGCGGTACCGGAACTCCGACGCGTACTCGACCTCTACGGGAAGGCGCGCGTACTCCTCCAGCATGTACTCGCCGACCAGGGCGGCATGCCAGCTGGTGCCACAGCCGGTGAGAACGATCCGCTCCACCCCGTCCAGCGTCTCCGCCAACCCGTGCAGTCCACCGAGCCTCGCCGTCCCTTCCTCCTCCAGCAACCGGCCCCGGGTCGCATCACGCACCGTGTTGGATTGCTCGAAGATCTCCTTGAGCATGAAGTGCGGATACCCGGCCCGCTCCACCGTGCTGAGATCCCACGCCACATGACTGATCTCTTTCTCGATCGGGCGGCGTCCTCCCGGAGAATCGAGAGCCGACAGCAGCTCACATCCGCCGGGCCGAAGGATGGCGAGCTCCCCGTCGTCCAGGTAGATGACCTGGCGTGTGTGCCCGAGAACGGCGGCCACGTCGGAAGCTACGAAGCTCGCGCCCTCTCCGTTCTCGGAGATGCCCAGCAGCAGCGGCGCCGCCCGGCGGGCCACCACGATCTTCCGGGGATCCCGGGAGCTGATCACGGCCAGCCCGTACGTCCCTTCCACCTGAGTGAGAGCCGCCGCCACCGCCTGTTCCAGATTGCCTTCGAACGCCTCCTCGATCAGGTGAGCCAGAACCTCCGTGTCGGTCTCCGTCACGAACCGGTGGCCAAGCTCGGACAGCTTGCGCCGCAAGGTGTCGAAGTTCTCGATGATCCCGTTGTGAACCAACGCGATCGACTTCTCACAATCGACGTGCGGGTGGGCGTTGAGCTCGGTGGGTGGCCCGTGAGTAGCCCACCGCGTGTGCGCGATCCCCGTGTTCCCCGACACGGGATGCGTCAGCACGAGGTCGTGCAGGCCCGCGATCTTCCCGGCGCACTTGCGCACCTGGATCTCGCCGCCCCCATCCACCGCGATTCCGGCCGAATCGTAGCCGCGGTACTCGAGCCGGCGCAGCCCCTCCACCAGGAGCGGCGCAGCGTCCCGATCACCGACATACCCCACGATTCCGCACATCGTCCTGCGTCCTTCCCCAGACGTCTTACCGCTCGGCCGCCACCACCCCCATCGCCCACTCCGCCAGGCGCTCCGCTGCGGCCTCCTCGGCGGCTTCCGCTACTATGCGAAGGATCGGCTCCGTGCCCGACGGGCGAACGTGCACCCACGGGCCCTCCGGCCAGTCCAGGCGAAGCCCGTCCTGGCGATCCGCCCGGGTCCCCGGTGCCGCTTCCGCGAGGGCGTCGTACACCCGCCGCATCGGTCCCGCCGGGCAGGCCATCCGGCGCTTGGCGATCCGGTAGTGCTTCCACCCCGCCAACAGTTCACGGATCCTCGTGCGCCGCTCCGCAAGCAGCTGCAATACCAGTGCCGCCGCCAGCGGAGCATCGCGCGTCAGGTGAAGCTCGGGGAGGATGACTCCCCCGTTGCCTTCGCCCCCGACGACGGCCGACACCTCCAACATCCGGGCGACCACGTTCGCCTCGCCCACCGGAGCGCGATGAAACGGCTGGTTCGCCCGGGCCGCGGCATCGGCGATCGAACGGCTGGAGGAAAGGTTGGTCACCACGGGCCCGTCACGGTGCGCCAGCACCAGCTCGACCGCGAGGGCCAGCGTCCAGTCCTCGCCGATCGCGTGGCCGCCCTCGTCCACCAGCGAGAGTCGATCCACGTCCGGATCCACCGCCATCCCCAGATCCGCCGCTCCCTCCCGCACGGCGGCGCAGAGCCCGCCCAAGTGCTCCGCCGTGGGCTCCGGATTCCGCGGGAAACGCCCATCCGGCTCCATGTCGACCCCTAGCACGGTGCAGCCCAGCCGCTCCAGCAGCTCCGACATGATCGGGCCGCCCGCCCCGCGTACACAATCCAGCGCGACCCGGAATCCGCGCTCCGCCACGGCGACCGGATCGACCAGCGACAATCCCAGGATCCTCTCCACATGGCGCCCGGCCGCGCCGGCGAACGCCTGGCGGTCCCCGAGCGCGTCCCACTCCCGGTACCGGGGGCCCGTCTCGAACAGTCGCTGGACTTCGCGGCCCGACTCCGGGTCCAGGAAACGTCCCTCCGGGCCGGCCAGCTTCAGTCCGTTCCATTCCACGGGGTTGTGTGACGCGGTGATCAGCAGCGCACCGAGCGCCAGGTCATCCTCCTCGGCCGCGAGCAGCGCGGTCGGCGTCGCCACGACCCCGAGATCATGAACCGCGAGACCGGCGCCTCTCAAGCCGGCACTGGCGGCGTCGGCCAACAAGGGGCCGGAGCGTCGGCTGTCCCGTCCCACGATCACGTAGCGGCCGCGCCGCTCCCGACACCGATCGGTGAGGAAAGTCGCGAATGACGCCCCGTAGCGCGCCGCCACTTCCGGAGTGAGTCCGTCAGCGACGATCCCGCGAATCCCCGACGCAGATACGATCAAGCCAGCGGACATGACGCGACCATCCAACCTCCGGTCCCGGCGGACGGCTCCCTCGCGCGGGAATGCGCGGGATGCCTTCTAATAGGTTGCTGAAGAACCCTGCCTAGGGCGCCGCAGGAGTGTAAACGGCTCGAGCGGACCCGTCAAAGAAGCATCAGAACCGGCGGCCGTTCACGCCCGGGGATCCCGGGTCGTGGGAAGCCAGCTGCCGCATCAGCCTTCGGACCTCGGCCGGGCTCACCGTGGCTACCGCGAACCTGCGGCTCCAGCGCACCGGATGCCGCGCCCGCCGGAGCACTTCCTCCGAACTCGCTTGGATGCGTCCCACAAGATCCGCCAGCGAATCGGCCGGCTGGAACCGGACCAGCAGGTGCACGCGATCGGGAAGTGCACAGACCGCGATGGGTTCCGCGCGCACCCAACGGCAGGCGGCGATCAGATGGCTCTCGGCGCACGCGCGTCGCTCGGTCTGGATCATGGGAAGTCCCATCAGAGTGGTCCACACAACATGCGCATACATGCGATCCGCCGTCGGGCGCGCGTACCACGATCCGTCGGGCCGCGCGGGGCCTGCGCCGAAGTCCGGAGTCTGAAACGGGGGAGATTGGCCGGGCATGGACCGAATCTCACGATCGGCCCTCAACCCGCACTCAAACGGCCTCTGGCCGCCGACTCGGTATCGCGCCGCCGCTGCCCTCCGTAAGTTCGCGGCACGAGCAGCGTGCGGCTGCGGGGAGGGGCCGGCCGCGGGGGCGCGCCCATGGCACCGGACGCAGGGATCCGCAGGAGCGGAAGGAGCAATCCTGACGATGAACGACGCCGAGACTCACGCCTTTGCCACCCGCGCCGTCCATGCCGGCCAGGAGCCGGATCCGACGACCGGATCGATCATGCCCCCCATCTACCAGACGTCCACCTATGTCCAGGATCGCTTGGGCAATCCCAGCCACGGTTACGAGTACGCACGGGTCAGCAACCCCACTCGCGGCGTGTTGGAGGCGAACCTGGCTTCGCTCGAGGGCGGGCGAGAAGCCGCCGTATTCGCCTCCGGCCTGGCGGCGATCGAGGCTCTGTTGAAGTCCACGGTGAGCGCCGGCGACCACGTGATCTGCGGCTCGGACGTGTATGGAGGTACGGAGCGGATGTTCCGCACCGTGTGGGCCCGGTTCGGCCTGGAGTTCGACTACGTGGACACGTCGATCCCGGAGGCGCTGGCGCGGGCTATCCGGCCGGAGACGCGGCTGATCCACATCGAGACGCCCACCAACCCGACCATGAAGCTGTCGGACATCGCGCGCTGCGCCGAGCTGGCGGCGTCGCGAGACATCCCGCTCTCCGTGGACAACACGTTCGCGACGCCCTATCTGCAGCGACCGCTGGAACTGGGCGCGACCGTCGTGATGCATTCGACGACGAAATACCTGAACGGGCACAGCGACATGATCGGGGGGGCACTGATCACGGATTCCGCCCGGCTGGGCGAGGCGTTCCGCTACCAGCAGAAGAGCACCGGAGGGGTGCCCGGACCGTTCGACTGCTGGCTCGTCCTGCGCGGAACCAAGACCCTGCATGTCCGGATGCGCGCCCACTGTGACAACGCCGCCCGGGTGGCCGCCTACCTGTCGAATCACCCGGCCGTGCAGGCGATCCACTATCCCGGGCTTCCCTCGCATCCCCAGCACGAGCTGGCCCGGACCCAGATGCGCGGTTTCGGCGGCATGCTGAGCATCGACCTCGGCTCGGAAGAGAAGGCCCGGCGGTTCGCGTCCTCCACGAAGCTGTTCGCCCTTGCGGAGAGCCTGGGGGGAGTGGAAAGCCTGCTCTCGCTACCGGCCGTCATGACCCACGCCTCGATGCCGGAGGAGAAGCGGTTGCGAATCGGCATCACGCCGGGACTGGTTCGGCTGTCGGTGGGCATCGAGGACGCGGATGACCTCGTGGCCGATCTCGAGCAGGCTCTCGTCGGACTCTAGGGGGCCGTCGCACCAAGCCGGGTAGCGGCCCGCATGGGTCCCCGCGGGGTACGAATCGGCGGCTGCGCGGTGCGGGCGAGCCGACGCATGCGGGCTGAAACCGGGTGCGGAGGGGCTTCGTAAGGAAGCGCGACGCCCCCCGCCGACGCTTCCGCCAGCGGGAACGGCCCGCCGGCCCCAGGCGCGCTGGCGCGAGGCTGAGACGGATGCCCCGGCGATCGGGGGGCCGGACACTCGATCACGCGACTCTCGAAACGGACCACGGGCTATGAACGACGAAAGCGGTGCACAGCGGAGGATTCTAACCGGCATCAGTCCGGTGGCGTGGGAGCACCCGGCCGACCGCGCGGCGCTCAACGCGCTTCGCAAGGTCCCCGGGTTCGACCTCGCGCTGCGGAAGGTGTTCGGCCTGTTCGGCGAGCGGGCCATCCGCCTGGCGTTCAAGGCCAACGCGGTCCGGGTGGGGGAGAACCAGTACGCCTGGATCCACGAACGGCTGATCCGTGTGTGCGAGGTGCTCGACGTCGAATCCCCTCCGGAGCTCTACGTCTCCCAGACTCCGCTGGTCAACGCGGGGGCGGTCGGGATGAGTGAGCCGTTCATCGTGCTGAATTCCTCGATGCTCGAGGTGCTGGGCCCGGAGGAGGTCGAGGCGGTCATCGGCCACGAAGTCGGACACATCCTCAGTGGACACGTGCTCTATCGCACGCTGCTCATCCTCCTGCTCAATCTGGTCGTCTTCCGTTACACCCTCGCGGGCCTGGCCGTGCGCCCCATCCTCATGGCTCTGCTGGAATGGTACCGGAAGAGCGAGCTCTCCTCGGATCGGGCGGGACTGCTGGCCGTCCAGAACCCCGATGCTTCGTTGAGAGCCCTGATGCACCTGGCGGGCGGGATGAGAGGGGAAAGCCTGAATCTGGAGGCGTTCGTGGCCCAGTCGGACGAGTACCGGGCCGGTGGAGACGTGTTGGATTCGGTGTACAAGGTGCTGAACGTTCTGGGGCAGACACACCCGTTCGCCGTGGTGCGGGTGGCGGAGCTTCGGGACTGGATGGACGGTGGGGCGTACGAGCGTGTTCTGGGCGGTGAGTACCCGCGCCGGGACGAGAAGGATGGGCGCCCTTACAGGGAAGACCTGGCGGAAGCGGCCCGAGGGTACCGGGACGCGGCTCGGGAAGTGCTCGACGAACTGGATGCGGCCGTCGATCGCCTGAGAAGCCGCATCGGCGAGGCGTGGAGGGGCAAGACGGACCGGTGAAGCTGCTGATCGTCGGAGGCGGCGGCCGGGAGCACGCACTGGCGGACAAGCTCCGTCGCGACGCTCCCGCCGCCCGGCTATTCGTCGCTCCTGGCAACCCCGGGATCGGACAGATCGCCACTCAGGTACCCCTCGACTCCGACGACCTGGCCGGGCTGGCAAACTTCGCGGAGACGGAGGCCGTGGACCTCACGGTCGTCGGTCCGGAAGCTCCGCTGGCGGCCGGGATCGCCGACCTGTTCGCGGAGCGGGACCTGCCCCTGTTCGGCCCCAGCCGCGCGGCGGCACGCCTGGAGGCATCCAAGGCCTTCGCCAAGCGTCTGATGAGCGAGAGCTCGGTTCCCACCGCCGAGTTCGAGGTGTTCACAGACCCGGAGGCGGCACGCCGTTACGTCGAGTCCCGCGAACCGCCGCTGGTGGTGAAGGCTTCAGGGTTGGCTGCGGGCAAGGGCGCGACCGTGTGCGAATCTGGCGCGGCGGCCCTGCGGGCCATCGACGAGACTCTCGTCGACGGCCGCTTCGGCGAGGCGGGCCGTGAGATCGTGGTCGAGGAGTTCATGGAGGGCGTCGAGATCTCCGTCTTCTTCCTCACCGACGGAGAGCACGCCGTAGGCCTCGTACCTTCCCGCGACTACAAGCGAATCGGGGAAGGCGATCGCGGGCCGAACACCGGCGGCATGGGTGCCTACGCGCCGGCCGCGGACCCCGCCGCCCGCTCCCAGCCCACCGACGCTCTGATCGACCGGATCAGACAGCGGATCGCGCTCCCGATCCTGAACGCGCTGGCAGAACGGGGAACCCCGTACCGGGGCTTCCTCTACGCGGGACTCATGCTCACCGAGTCCGGTCCGAGAGTGGTCGAGTTCAACTGTCGCCTCGGAGACCCCGAGACGCAGGCCGTCCTCCCGCTCACGGAGTCGAACCTGCTGGAGCCGATGCTGGCCGTCGGGCGGGGAGAGGCGTTGTCGGGCTGGCGGGCCACCACGTCGCCGGGGGCGGCCCTGGTCACCGTCCTGGCCAGTGCGGGCTACCCGGGTAGGTACGAGAAAGGGAAACGGATCCGGATCCCAGGCGGTCTGGCAGCCGAAGATCGCCGCATCTACCATGCCGGCACGGCGGAGGTGAAGGGTCACCTGGCGAGCGCCGGAGGACGGGTGCTGGGCGTCACGGGAATCGGCCCGAGCCTGGAAGCGGCGGCGGCGCTCAGCCGGGAAGGCGCCGAGCGGATCGAGTTCGAGGGCAAACAGTGGCGCCGGGACATTGGCTGGCACGAGCGCGCCGACCTGTGAGGCGCCGTGGGACCGAGCCGTTCAACTCAGCGGTCGGGCCCACGCGGCCCGGCGGGTGACGCGTGCCCGAGCTTCCCGAAGTCGAGACGATCCGGCGTGAGCTCGAGCCGGAGTTGATCGGGCGACGTATCGAGCGCCTGCGGGTGCGCAGGCCGGACATCCTGCTCGGCCCCTGGACGCCGGGCCGCTTCCGGCAGGCCGTCGAGGGGGCGACGATCGGACGGGTGGAGCGCCGCGGGAAGTCCCTCGCGTTCCATCTCGACCGAGATCGCGTGCTCGAGGTACAGGTGCGGATGACGGGCCGGTTCGCGGTCGGCCGCATCCTCGCCTGCCCGGCGGAGTTTAGGCACATCGCGGCCGAGTTCGATCTGAGCGGTGGACGCACGCTGTTCTACGATGATGTGCGGAGACTGGGCGGCTTTCAGCTGCTGGACACGGCGGGATGGGAGCGGCGGACCCGGCGTCTCGGCCCGGAACCGCTGGAGCCCGGCTTCACCGCGCGGCGCCTGGCCGCCGCGTTCGAAGGCTCGCGCGCCCCGGTCAAGAACCTCCTGCTCGATCAGAGCCGCCTGGCCGGTGTCGGCAACATCTACGCGAGCGAATCCCTCCACATGGCGAGTATCGATCCGCGAAGGCCGGCGCGGGAGCTGAGGGAGGAGGAGATACGGCGACTGCATCGAGCCCTCCGGCGGGTGTTGCGTCAGGCGCTCGAGAGCGCGGGCACCACGTTCCGAGACTACCGCTCGGTCAACGGGCGACCCGGCGGGTTCCAGCGGCGGCTCCGCGTATACGGCAGGGAAGGGCAGGGTTGCCGCCGTTGCGCGACTCCGATCCGCCGGATCGTGCAGGCCGGACGAAGCAGCTTCTTCTGTCCCGCTTGCCAGCGCTGACGCGGGACGGACGCGGCCACGAGAACGAATCGGGATCACGGCCGTGGACGGCCGCCCCCGGTGCTTCCGATCGGCTGCCGGCCCGGCCGGGCCGGCAGCCGATTGTTCCGGCGAAACGGCGAGGTTATCCTCGGGATCACCGGAATAGCGTTCCGGCACGCGTTTCCCCGACCCCACATTCGATCGTCTCTCGGCGGCACCGTGCATGCAGGGTTCCGACAGCCAGGCCGTGAAGTACTCGGAGCGGAGCGACAAGGAACTCGTCGCTCTGTGCCGCCGGGGTGATGAGCGCGCCGCAGGCGAGATCCTCGCGCGGTTCCAGCGGCCCGTTTTCTCCCTCATATTCCGCATGGTGCGGGACCGGGAGCTCGCGGAAGACCTGGCCCAGGAGACGTTCGTGAGGACGCTGAACAACCTGCGGCGCTACGACCCCTCGTACAAATTCTCCTCGTGGCTGTTCAAGATCGGGTACCACCTCACGATCGACCATCTCCGCAAGCGCGAGCTGCGCACGGTCTCGATCCACGGCTCCCCCGACGCGGTGAGCGCCGAGCAACAGGAGGCCACGTCCATCGCCTTGGAGGCGCCGGACGAGAGACCGGACGAGTTGCTGGCCGCGCGGGAGCTGGGAGGCGAGATCGGTGCGGCCATCGCGGATCTGCGTCCGGAATATCGGATGGCCGTCCTCCTCCGCCATGTGGAGGGCCACTCGTACGAGGAGATCGCGAGCATCATGGATGTGCCGCTCGGAACCGTGAAGACGTACATCCATCGGGCCCGCGGCGAGCTGCGGGCGGCGCTCGGCCACCTGGCGCACGAGTGAACGGGCGGTTCGTGGCGGAGGTGAGCGGTTGAAACCCGGCCGCCCTCCGCTGCGTAAGGAAACCCGGGAAGAACGAGGAAGCGAGTCGATGACACGGGATCACCCACGAATGGACGCACACCTGAGCCCGGAAGAAGTAGATCTCTTCGCTCAGACCGAAGGCGGAACGGCCCGCCCGGTCCGGGTCGAGGAGCATCTGGGAAGGTGTGCGCGGTGCCGGGCGGATGTCGCGTTCGTCCGCTCGCTGGACGCCGAACTGGCCTCGCTCCCGCACTCCTCTCCTCCGGCGGACTTCGCGACGCGCGTGATGGAACGCGTGCGGCTTCCGATTCCGTGGCACCGCCGAGCGCGGGCCGCACTGAAGCGACGCTGGCTCCCGCTCACGGCGGCGGCCGCCGGCGCGACGGCCAGCGTGGGCGGCATGTCCTACTGGCTGTTCGCCCGGCAGGGCTTGACTCCGGGCGGCCTGGCCGGATTCGTCGCGGACGGAATCCGCGAGCTCACGGTTCGAGGCTTCATCGCGGCGGGCCGGGTCGTCTACGAACTCGGACTGGTGGACCGTGGCTCGCGGCTCCTGGAGGGAGTGGAGCCGATCACGGCTCTGGCGGCGATGGCCTTCCTCTCGGTGTTCGCGTTCACCGCGCTCCTCGCGATGATGCGGCTGACCGGACCGGGCACACGACACACACTGAACCCGAGATGAGATCGATGGAGATTGCGACCCTCAGGCGAACCGGAGGCACGGCGGAGGCGCCGAGCCGCCGACGCGTGTCTCGCGCGCTGCGAGCCGGCGTGGCTGTGGTGATGCTGATCGGCTCGCCGGGTCTGGCGCTCGCCCAGGAAGCGCACATCTCGGGCAGTGACGTATCGATCTCCTCCGGCCCGGAGCGGCGCGCGCAGCTGCAGCTTCAGTTCAGCGACGGAAGCCGGCACGAGATCAGCCTCCAGGGCGGGTCCGTGCAGGTGGATGGCGGGCGGATCGCCACCTACGTGGAGGGAGGCGCGTTGGAGTCCGCGTGGCGGGAGTTCCTCCGACTCCAAGCCGGACGCAGCGCGGAGGAGTTGGGTCGAGAGCTGCGGGAATGGGACGTTCCCGGAGTCGGCTCCGAACGCGAGGCGGCCGACGCGCTGCGTGCCGGACTGGATCGCCTGCTAGGGGTACGGGCGGCGGCACCCACCGGGGCGAGGGCCGAGTCGATCACCGGACCCGACGGCACGCAGCTGTCGATCGCTCCCGGTTCGATCTCCATCGACGCGCTCACGGAACAGCTGGACCGGCTACGCCTCTCCCTGGAATCCCTCGGCGACGCGGCGGCGACCAGGGGGGCGACCGACCATCTCGCCCTCATCGTCCACGATGACTACACGCTCGCCCCGAGCCGCACAGTCCCCGGCAATCTGGCGCTCCTGGATGGAAGGCTGGAGGTGGAGGGAACGGTGGAAGGGGATGTCCTCGTCCTGAACGGGACCCTCGCGCTCGAACCATCGGGTCGCGTGCAAGGCGACATCCTGCAGGTGGGAGGAGCCGTCGAGCAGGAGGGCGGTCTGTTGGAGGGAGAGCTTCTCTCGGTCCGGCCGGTCAGGCCGCCGGCGCGGGACGCCGGAGCGGCTGTCGGAGGGCGCGGGCGGTCCGAGGCCGGCGAGCGACCGGCTCGACGGATCGGCTCGACCATCCGGGTGCACCGCAGCCGCGGCCGCGGCCTGTTCGGAGGCATCGCCCACAACCTGGGCCACGCCCTGGGCGCCACGATGAGCACTCTCAGCGGCTTCCTCGTTCTCGGCATCCTGGGCCTCGTCGCGGTCTACTTCAGGAAAACGAATCTGGAAGTGGTGGCGGACACGGTCCGCGACGATTTCGGCCGCTCCTTCGCGGTCGGCGTGGCGGGCGAGGTTCTGTTCTTCCCGATCCTGCTGATCCTGGCGGTTCTGGTGATCACCCTGCTGGTGGTCCCGTTCTTCCTTCTGGGGACGGCGCTCGCGATCGTGCTGGGCTATCTGGCCGTGGCGCACGCGGCCGGGGAATGGTTCGCCATGCGGCGCTACCGCTACGAGTGGCTCGAGCGGCTGCGGCGGTCGAATTCCTACTACTATGTGCTGAGTGGACTGGCGCTTCTTCTGGCCCCATTCGCCCTCGCCGGGCTCCTGTGGATCTTCGGAGGCTTCCTCGGCTTCCTGAGAGGGCTGGTGATCTTCGTCGCCATCGCAGGGACGTGCGTGCTGACCACGGCCGGATTCGGCGCGGTGTTGATCACCCGCGGCGGGACACGCCGAAGCGGGGCTCGGCGGGCCACGGAGTGGTCGCCGGCCGCCCCGATGCCGGACGAGCCGGCCGGCCGGGAGAGCGCGGGCAATGTCTAGCGGATCGCTCGAGCGCCCCGGCCGGCCCCGCACGGCGGACTCTTCGGCTCGGAAAAGAGACGGCGAGAGGCGGACTTCGAGGCGGACGGGCGCGCTGGCAGCGGCGGGCGTGATCTTCGCGGCCACGCTGGCGACAGCCTCTCCGGCGCTCGGGCAGGATTGGCGGGAGTTCCGGTGGGCGCGCCAGCCCGGATCCGTGGAGACTCTGGACGTGGAGGTGGCCTACGGGGCCGGACATCTGTCCGTCCGACCGGCCACCGGGAATCTCCTGTACGACATGCATCTTCGCTACGACGCATCCAGATTCGAGCCCTCGCGCCGATGGGAGGCCTCCAGCGACCGCGCCAAGCTGCGGATCTCGCTCAAGGCGGAGCGGAGCGACACCGGTGCGCAGCTCGAGCTCGACGATATGGACCTCCGGCTTGAGGACCTCAAAGGGCTGGGAGATTCACACGGACGGCTCGATCTCGCACTCAACCGCTCCGTACCGACGGCGCTCCACATCGCGGTGGGGGCCGCGGAAAGCTCGCTGAACCTGGGGGGAATCCCGCTCACCCGGCTGAGGCTGGAGACGGGGGCGAGCGAGACCCGGCTGGCGTTCGAGCAGCCGAATCCCGCGGAGATGACCGAGATGCTGCTGACCCTGGGGGCCGCTTCCTTCCGTTCCGAGAAGCTCGGCAACGCCAATTTCGAGACATTCCGTTTCAAGGGCGGCGTCGGTGACGTGGTCCTCGACTTCACGGGCGACTGGCGGCGCAGCGCCCATGGCAGCATCAGCATGGGGATCGGATCGATCCGCCTCCGGTTCCCCCGAGACCTCGCCGTGCGGATCGAGAAGGACTCGTTCTTCACGTCCTTCGATCCGGGCGGCCTGATGAAGGTGGACGGCGGATACGAGTCCCCCGATTGGGACTCGGCCGAGACCCGGCTGGACCTCGACCTGGGAGCGGCGTTCGGCACCATCAAGGTCGAGCTGGTTCCCTAGCGCGTCGTCGAACCGCCCGGAGAGACCGGAGAGGCGGGAAAGAGTCGACCGCGCTCACAGGCGGCGCGCGCTCCACCATCCGGCCCGCCAGATGGCGACCACGGCCACTCCCCTGAGGATCGAGGTCCCGCCGATCGTCCACCAGATGCCCGTCAATCCCATGATGCCCGATAGCAGCACGGCCAAGGGAAGACGTAGGACGGTGAGGGAGACGGAAGAGATCATGGGAACGAGCGTGTAGCCGGCTCCTTCCATGCCGATCTCCAGCACCAAGTGCAGCGCCATGAAGATCTGCGCGAGGGCGACGATGCGGAGATAGCTGCTTCCTGCCGAGATCACCGCCGCTTCGCTGGAGAACAGGCCGATCACCCAACCGGGGAAGAGGAAGAACACCAGCCCCACGCTCCCGGTCGCCAGCAGGGCGTACGCGGTCGCGGTTCGGCCGGCGGAGGCCGCGCGCTCGGGCTTCCCGGCTCCGAGGTTCTGGCCGACGGCCGTCGCCGCCGCGAGGCCGAAGCCGATGCATACCATGAAGCTGACCGACTCCACCCGGTGCCCGACTCCCAGCGCGGCCAGCGCCGGTGTCCCGAACCGGCTGGTCACCCGGGTGAGGATCATAGAGACGACCGAGAACACGCTACCTCCGACCGCCACCGGAAAGCCGATCCGGACCATACGCTTCATCTCGGAACCGCGCAACCGCCCCGGCCGGACGAGTCCCCTCCTCCGAAGCAACAGAAGGCCCAGGCCACACCCGAGGCCACGCGTGAGCAGCGTGGCCAGGGCGGCGCCCTGAATCTCGAGACGTGGGAACGGGCCGATTCCGAGAATGAGAAGCGGGTCCAGCAGCACGTTGAGTCCTACCGACAGGGCCAGCAGGTAGAGCGGGGTCCGCGTGTCACCCGCCGCCCGAAACGCCGCCGTCATCACGAAATAGGCGAACACGATGGGAGCTCCGGCCAGATAGACGGTCAGGTACCCCGTCCCCTGCACCGTCACCTCCGGCGGCGTTCCCATCAGCTGAAACAGCCAGGGCAAGCCGACCAGGCCCGCGACCGCGATCGACGCCGCCATGATCGCGCTCAGACCCAGAGCATCGAACACGCTTCGGGCCGCCTCTTCCCGCCTGCCTTGGCCGTACAGGCGGCTCTCCACCGCCGTCAAGCCCACCTCGGCGGTCTCCGCCACCGCCAGGAGCAGCCACACGGTGAACCCGGCGGTGGAGATGCCGGCCAGGGCGGCGGATCCCAAGCCTCGGCCCACCCAGAAGACGTCCGCAAGGTTGAACAGAATCTGGAGCAGCGAGCCGGCCACCGCCGGACCCGAGAGACGTAGGACTGCGGCTCGGATCGAGCCTCGCGTCGGATCGATCAGAGAGGGGCTGGAGGTGAGACTCACAGCGCGGCGCTCTGGATCGGTCCGTTCCGATTCGGCCGCACCCGGAATCCCGGGACGAGGGGGCGGCGTCACGGCGCCGATGAAAGCGCCAGCCTCCCGGGAGCCCGGGTCAACCGGCCTCGACCCCCACCTCCAGGTCGCGCAACCGCTTCGCCGCCGCCTCGGCGATGGCCGTCAGGGCGGTCGCCTCCGGCGCGCCGGGCCGGCTCAGCACCGTCGGCACACCCCGGTCACCCTCCTCGCGCACCGACATGCCGAGCGGTACCGCACCCAGAAACGGAAGATTCAAGGAGGCGGCCAGGCGTTCGCCCCCTCCGGAGCCGAAGATGTCGTGCATTTCTCCACACCCGGGACAGGCGAACCCACGCATGTTCTCGACGATCCCCAGCACGGGAACCTTGATCGTCTCGAACATCCGAATGCCCTTGAGAACCCCGCCGACCGCGACATCCTGGGGGGTCGTCACCATCACCGCCCCGTTCACGCGAACCAACTGGCAGAGGGAGAGCTGCGCGTCGCCCGTGCCCGGCGGCAAATCCACGATGAGGTAATCCAACTCACCCCACCGGACCTGCTGGAGAAACTGCCGCACCAGGCCCATGATGATCGGCCCCCTCCAGATGGCCGGCGTTTCCTCGTCCACCAGAAACCCGAGACTCATCAGCTTGACCCCGTGCGCCTCCAACGGTACGACCTCGCCCTCCGCCATCCGGGGTTTTTCCCTCACGCCGAACATGGTGGGAATGTCGGGCCCGTAGATGTCCGCATCCATGAGGCCGACCCGATGTCCCGCCGTCGCCCAGGCCGCCGCGAGGTTCGTGGAGATCGTGCTCTTGCCGACACCTCCTTTGCCCGAACTGACCGCCACCACCCGCTCGACACCCTCCAGCGGAGGCGCTTCGGAGGGGAGCCCGCGAGCCGATCCGGCGGCGCTGGGGCCGGGTCGCGTCACCCCCTCGGGCCCCTCGGGCCCCACGACCGGCAAGGCGCGCCGCGCGGCGACCGTTCCGGGAGGCGGCTTCCGGGACAGATTCTGTCTCTCGGGGCCGTCAGCTCGAGGTTCGTTCACTGGATCCATCCATTGCGGGTATCGGGCGGAGAGCGGGGCGATGCGGGATCCCGCCCGGTAAAGGGCGACGATGCGAGTGTCGGGACGGCCTCGCCGAGACGGGCTAGATGGCTTCTACCGAGCGCACCTCGGGGACCACCGTCCGGAGCCGCTGCTCGACCCCGGCCCGGAGAGTCGCCATGGACATCGGGCAGGCGTAGCACGCACCGACCATCCGCACCTTGACCCTGCCGCTCGCCCGATCGAACTCGACGAACTCGATGTCGCCCCCGTCCTGGCGAACCGCCGGACGGATCGAAGCGAGCACGTCTTCGATCTTCCGGAGGATTCCGGAGGTACCCGATGTGGCGGTGTCGGTCATTCCACTGCCGTTTCCCATGCTGAGTCATCCACCGGCGGGAGACAGCATCGCCCGCAGAACATTTCAAGCTATTCCTGCTGTCTGACCCCGTCAACGTGCGCAGGTTTCGATGTGTCGCACGATAGCGGCCCCGTGGTGGCGCCCGTTCTCGATGAAGATCTTGCCGGATTCGAGCCCCGCCGCGAGCGTCCCCGCCACGTAGAGGCCCGGCACCGTGGTCTCCAGCGTCTCCGCTCGGAAGAGCGGTGTCCCGTCCTCCCCGATCTCCGCGCCGGCCCCTTCCAGAAGCGAGTAATCGGGACGATACCCCGTCATCGCCAGGACCCAATCGTTGGCAAGCCGCCTCTCCCGCCCCGTCACCAGATCGCGCAGCTGCACTTGCTCCGGTACGATCCGCTCCACCCTGTGGCGCCACAACGCCGTCACCGCCCCCTCCTCGATCCGATTCCTTATGTCGGGAAGCACCCATGGCTTGACTCCCTGGTCGAACTTGTCGAACAGGTGCGTCAAGGTGACCCCGGCTCCGGCGCGCCAGCACGCGAGGGCGGCTTCGACCGCGGAGTTCCCTCCCCCCACGACGAGCACCTCCTGGCCGCTGTACACGTGGGCCTCGCGGAAATAGTGCGAGACTTTGGACAGTTCCTCTCCCTCGGCGCCCAGGGGGTTGAACACGTCGAACCTCCCGGTCGCCAGGACTACGAACTCGGCGAAGTATTCCACGGGAGTGCGGCCGAGAGGAAGCGCCCGGACCCGGAAGCCGCCGGCGGTCGGCTCCAGCCGAGTGACCTGCGAGTAAGGACGAACGGCCAGGTCGAAGTGCTCGGCGACCCTTCGATAGTACGACAGCGCCTCCGACCGCGAGGGCTTGTCGCGTGAGACGACGAACGGAACCTCCCCGATCTCCAGCTTCTCCGGTGTGCTGAAGAAGGTCATCCCGAGCGGATAGCGCTCGATCGTATTCACGATCGGCCCCCGGTCGAGCAGCAGGCAGGATAGGCCCGCCCGCCGCGCGGCGACTCCCACCGCGAGTCCGCTGGGCCCCGCCCCGACGACCAGCAGCTGCACCCGGGCCGGCTCTCCCCGCCCCGCACGCCGGCCGGATGCGGCCGTTCTTACGAACATCTCAGTCCGGAAGCAGGGTGAGGAGAGCCGCGGACTGCCGCCGGACGGACTCCAGGTCCAGCGGCACCGGGATCGGGGCGCCCGCCGGCCATCGCCGGGCCATGTCCCGATAATGGGAGCTGAACGGATTGCCGCTCTGGCCAGTGGGCAGCAGAAAGTAGCCGATGCCACCGCCCGGTCGAACCTCCGCGATGAAGCGTTCCGAGGGACCGTATTCGCTGATGAACGGCGGCATCCACGAGGCGGAGTCCAGGGCCCTCCACAGGCCGGGATCGTCGGGGCGAACGGTCATGGGACCCCCGGAGACCGGGTACGGCCCCACGTTGAAGCCGAATATCCGATCCAGCCAGCCGACCGACCCCAGCGGATGGACCGAGCGCTCCCGGTGGACCTGGCCCCACCGACGCCCGGCCGACACAGCGCGGGCCGTGCGCATCGCGGCATCCTCCAGCTCCGGCAGGGCTTCGATTCGTTTCGTACCGACATCATCGACCCACGGGCCACCACCGTCCTCGAGCGTCCGGAGCAGAGCTCGGGTGGGAAAGTACGCCCAGTCGTCCCGGGCACCCCGGAATTCGTCGGCCGCGATGAGCTCCCGGAGCCGTTGGAGCCACACTTGGAACACGGTCGCCGCCCGTGAATTCAGCTCCATCCGTCGATCCCAACTCGCGAGGAGGGTCGCCACGGAGTCATCTCCGACCCGGCGAGCCGCCGCGACCGCGCGCCGGATCACCCTGTCGGCGAACAGGCTGTGGGTGTCCAGCTGGAGTCGTCCCATGCTTTGGACCGTCCACGAGCTCCGTTCGGAAAGCCGGTTTTCGATGCGGCGGGCCCGGAACGGGGTGGGATAGCTCGTCCCGATCACGCCGAACAGGCTGCGGGCCTGCAGGTTGTTGGCGCTGGCGAGAAAGCCCCAGGGCGGGTTCCGCAGGGAGGGGATGGAGTCCGCCGGCCATACGTCCCACCTGCCCTCCTCGACGAGCTCAAACGATACGGGGATGGACCCGTCCCACCCCCGGCGGCGCGGAACGGTGCCGCTCAATCGATACCCGATCTCCCGACTCGCCGTGGCATAAATAACGTTCTGATTGGGCGAATCGAACCGACGGACCGCGGCGTCGAAGGCCGCAGCGGTCGTGGCACGCGCCATCCCGCGAAGCCCCAGCATCTCCGTGGTGGGGCGGCGCCCCGTCCACATGACCGACAGGGTGACGCCGAGACCGGGCAGAACGTCGCTGATCACGGGGCCCCGTACGGTCTTCCGGATCGTGTGGATCACGGGATGGGAACGGCCCCGCACCCGGATCGTGTCCTCCCGGACGACGAACGGGGTCCAGCCGGACCCGTGCCGATAGGCCGATTGGTCCAGGTTCACGGCTTCCACGACGAAATCCATGTCGTCCACCATGGCGTTGGTGAACCCCCACGCCACATCCCGTGTGTAGCCGACCACGATGCCGGGCACGCCCGGTAGGGACAGTCCGGCCACATGCAGGCCGGAAGCTGTCGCATCGAGAGCGGCCACGTACCAGGTGGACGGCGCCCGGAGCGCCAGATGCATGTCGTTGGCGAGCAGAGGTTGGCCATCCGCCGAGCGCACTCCCGCCACGGCCCACGAGTTGGACGCCGACAGGCTGAGACCGGAGAGAAACCGGATCGGATCCCATCCCTCCCCGGGGAGTTCGGTCCAACGTTCGGAAGCGGCGCCGCGCGACGGCTCGACGAAACCTCGCCCGCCGGAGGCGGCGCTCCCCGCGGGCGCGGACCGCTCCGGGCCCGGCTTCGCCCGCGAGACAGCGGATGTAGGAAGCCGAGGCGGGAGCGCCACCGGGCTCGACTCGGCCGGCTCGGGAGGCGGTTCGAGAATCCTCGGGCCCCACTCCGGGTAGCCCGGCTCCAGATACCGATACCGAGCGGAATCCACCCGGGAACGCGCGCTCAAGCGCGACAGCTCCTCCCGCCAGCTGGTCAGATCGAGTGCCATGATCTTCCCGATAGCCAGCGTGGCACGGGGCTCCCACTCCTGAGGCGAGATATGGAGTAACAGGAACTCCGGCGGCAGCGGACCCGACCAACTCGCCAGCCGCTCGTTCACTCCCTCGGCATACGCCTCGAGGAGACGCCGCTCCTGTCGCGGCAACGCATCGAGGCTTCGCCCCGCAGCGCCCCACAAATCCAGCGTGCGGATGAAACGATCCAGCCCGAGGGCCGCCCCGCCGAACAGCTCGGCCAGACGCCCCTGGGCCGTGCGATGGAGCAGCTCCATCTGCCACAACCGCTCAGAGGCGTGCAGATAGCCCTGCGCCCGGTACACGTCTGTCTCGCTCGCCCCGAAGATGTGGGGGATCGCGAACGAATCCACATACACCTGGACCGCGCTGTCCAGACCGGGGAGTCGGGCCCGGCCACGAAGATCCTGGAGCGAGGAGCGTGCGAAAAAAAAGGCCGCGGTCACGGCGAGTCCCCAGAAGGCCACGGCGGTCAGCAGGACGTCCGCCAGCGCCCGCCTGATTCGGCGCACTCTCATTGCCGGGGCGCGCTGTCCTCCGCCAGGGCGCATCGGAAGGAGACGTAACGCTCCGCCTCGGCGAGCAGCAGCGCCCGGTTCACCAGCCCGTCGAGGAGGTGGCTCGCCCGGGCTACTTCGATCCCCAGAGTCCGGGCCACCGGCGCCGCCGCGGCCCGGCCGGCGCGACAGACCTCATACCACGCCCGAGACGACAGCGCGTCCACCGCTCCCAGAAGCACGGGATGGCCTTCGACATCTTCCGCCGCGACCGCCAGAGACCGCCGCCGAAGAGCGGAATCGATCGGGGCCCTGTGACACTCGTTCACTCCACTGAACAGAAAGAACCTGCGGGTCGCCGGGGTGGCTTCGAGAGCCGACTGGAGGACCAGCTTGACCACCACTTCGTCCGCGCAGCTGAAGTCGATGAGCGCGACCTCGCGGAAGTCGAGGACCGTCAGCACGCTGGACTCGAACTCGGCCAGTCGGTCCTGAATGCCCAGCCGAACCGCTCGCCCCGTGGGCCGGGTCACCAGATAGCTGTACAGCCGGGTCCTGGAGACCGCCGGTCGCATCGTCTTCACGTGCATCCCGCTCCCCGTCCCACTCCCCAACGCGCTGAGGACTCGATTCGCCGACGCTCCACCCATGGGCTTTCGGACCACTGATCCGTAACAGTATACCATCGAAAGGGGGGTCGCGTCATGCCGAAGCCGGCGGCGGCGTCATGGCCGGCATCACGATCAGCACCTGGGCGCCGGGGAACTCCTCCAGCCCCGTACGCAACGGCGAGATGTCGTCCCATTCGGGCACCCGGGCGATCATCGCATCTCCGCTGCGAATCCGGACCTCTCCGTTCCAGCGGGAGACCTGACGCCGAATCGCCTGCAGCCCCTGCCCCCGCCCGGGGTCCCGGAACCGCGACTCTCCGTTGAGGAACGCCTCTTCCAGGGCGGTCCCCGCCGACCATGAATCCCCGAACCGCCGCGCGTGCTCCGCGGCCAGGGAGCCGGCGAAGCCGATCCCTACGTCCATCACGGCGAGCACCAGCACGTCCTTCCCCAGCCGCCGTTTCCAGTGGTACGTCTGAGCACACACCCAGCCGATCGATTCGGCGTGCTCGAGGATGTTCTGACAGACTTCCGAGAGCATGATGCTGAACGGGATCACCGCGGGTCTCGGATAGCACAGTCGGTGTTGGAGGATGGCGGCCGACCGCTCCCGCACGTGCTCGACCACGTGGTGCACGTCCTCGTGGGAACGGATCGCGGTGATCTCCAGCAGGGCATCCGAGCTGCCATGCGACTTCCCCTGCGCGGCGGGCAGATCGAACACCGCGGCCGCCTGAGGCCAGAAGTCGATTCGCTGGCAGTACGACCGGACGTTCGGGTCTTCCGGCGCTTCGATCAAGGGAGGGCGACCCGTACGTTCCCGCGCGACGGTGCCGAGCGCCAGGAGCCCCACCAGGCCGTACGGCGTTACCCAGGTGACCCGGCGGGCGTCGAACAGCAGGCAGTCGGCACCGTCCTCCGTCGCCCGATTCAGCGCGGCGACCAGCACCTCGAAGGCCATCTCGTCGAGCGTCGCCGGAACCTCGATCACACGGCTCACGGCCGGCCGCTCCGCACGCCGTTCGTTCCCATGCGGCCCGAGCCCGCACTCGCCACGGGCCTCAACCCGCCTCGCCCGGCAGCAGTCGCCCATCCCGTCTCAGGACCCGGGCCAGATGGGATGCGCCGCGGAGCTCCGCGTTGCGGGAGGCCAACTCGTTGGCCCGACCCATCGCCGTCTCGAGGCTGTCGCCCGCCAGCATGGAGGTGAAACAGGTGATTCCCCACACGTCTCCGCATCCCGTCGGATCCGCCTCCGGAACGATCCGCTCGCTCTCCACCAGGCCGCTCGCCAACGCGGGATCCTCCACGGAGCCACGCCGAGCCGCCAGGCCGCGGCGCCAGAAGGATGGGGACGCGATCCACGCGGCGCCGCGCGAGCCCAGCGTCACCAGCACGGCACGTGTGCGGCCACTCAGCGCCTGGGCCACGACCCGCCACGGATCGCCTCCTTCCCCGGACGCCAGGGTGGTCAACTCCGCTTCGTTGACCTGAACGATGTCGAAGCAGGCAAGCCATTCCCGCCACTCCTCCAAACAGCGGAGCCTCCGAAACCCTCCCGGGCCCACACCCAGGAGAAGCGAATGGATATCGCAATAGATGGGGCCTTCGAGTTCCGACCCCAGTCCCCGTGCGGCGGCGAGGTCCAACTCCCAGCCCGCGATGAAGTTCACGTACAGCGCGTCGCAGGCGCTCGCCAACGGCAACAGCTCCGCGGCCGACCAACCCGGAACGCCGCCGGTGAGACGTTCGCAGGTACGCACGGAGCGATCGTATCGAAGCTCCACCCGATTGTTGCGCTCCGAGACCACCTGGACCCCTTCCAGAGAGTCCAGCTTCTCCAGACCGTTCAGGAAGCGGAACGCGGGCTCCTCCAGATCGCGCCCCAGCTTGATCATCGGGAACAGCGTCCAGTCGTCTCCTGCGGCCGCCTCGAAGGCGGACAGGGCGTACGCGATGCCGCCCCACTCCTGGGTCGGCTCGTCTCGTCCCGCATCCCGGGCGTAGATGGTGTCCCACACCATCGTGCCCACCACCCCGAGTCGCGGCATCAATCGTCCGACGCGAGGGCCGCGGGACCGACGCCACGGACACCGGTTCGCTCTCGAATGGGACCGTATCGTTCGATCCGGAAGGTCGCCGCGGCGCCTACCACGCCCGCCATGTCCCCGAGCTCCCCGCTGACGATCCGGCACCGGTCCGCGGCGTCCCGGAAGGCGCGCCGCCTCACCTCGCTCTTGAGCGGCCCCAGGAGGTGGTCTCCCGCCCGCGTCACCCCCCCGGACACGACCACCATCTCGGGATTGAGCAGGTTGATCAGGTTGGCGACCCCGGTACCGAGGAAACCGGCCGTCTCCCGCATCACGTCGGCCGCATAGGCGTCGCCGCTCACGATCGCCTGATACACGGTCTCCGCGGTGATCCGGGCCAGGTTCCCAGCCACCAGATCGGGCAGGAGACTCTCCACCCCGGCATCCAGGCCCTCGACGGCCCGGGCCGCGATCGCCGGGCCGGAGGCGTAAGCCTCCAGGCAGCCGTAGTTGCCGCAGTTGCACTTGCGACCCGTCGCCACGATGGTCATGTGGCCGATCTCGCCCGCCGCATCCGACACACCGTGATAGACCTCTCCATCCAGGATGATCCCTCCACCGATGCCGGTACCGAGGGTCACGCCCACCATGTTGTCCACGTCTCGGGCCGAGCCCAGCCACCACTCGCCCAGGGCCGCCGCGTTCGCGTCGTTGTCCAGCACGGCGTCCAATCCGATCTCGTTCGCGATGAGATCCCGGAGGGGAAAGTTGCGCCAACCCAGATTGGGCGTTTCCAGAACCGTCCCCGTCTCGCGATCCAGCGGACCGGGCGAGCCCAGGCCGATGCCGATGATCCCATCGGCCGGGATCTCCTTCTCGCGCCGCGCATCTCTCATCGCATCCCGAATCATCCGCACCATTCGGTCGACGACGAACTTCGCCCCGTGGTGCGACTCGGTGGGCATCGAGCGCATCCCGAGGATGGTACCGCCCCTGAATGGGACCACACCCACATTGATCGAGGTGCCGCCCAGGTCTACTCCGACGATGTAACGCCTGTTCTCCACCGCGTCTCAACCTCCCAGGATGACCGCGTGGGCCGCGGACGGCCGACGAAAGGCGCTGGCGGGGGCTACGTTCGCTCCATCCCGCGACCGACGCCCGACCGCGATGGGACCGGTGATCGACAGCGATGTTAGGGGACGGGTGGGCCGCGGAGCAACCGAACTCTCCTCGGCGCACGCCCGAGTGGCCCCGGCGCTCGCCGGCCTCGGAAGCCCGACGCGGCATCGGCGCCGGGGCCACCGGCGCGCCGGCACAGTAGTTTCGGAACAAGCGGCGGCGGGAACGGTCCGGCCGGCAGGCCGACCCGCCGCAGGTGCGGATCGAGGACCGCCGGGAATCGAGAGCGCGTGAACGGAAGCGAACGGGCGCCGCCGGGAGCCAGTAAGCCGGGGCAGGTCGGTTATCCCTACAAGAAGCGCTTCTATCGCGACGCCGGGGTGGCGGACCGGTACGATGAGGATCGCTTCACCGGGCCGTTCCGGTCCCGACGGGATCGTCGCAAGTGGCGAGCGATCCGGGCGGCCCTGCGGCAGGCCGAGGGACTCCGTACGGTGCTCGATCTCCCCTGCGGCACGGGCCGCTTCACCGGCCGGCTGGCGCGCTGCGGCTACGTCGTGGTGGGAAGCGACATCTCGTGGGAGATGATGGGGCGGGCCACCGCGGCGCCGCGCGAGGCCGATGTGCTGGGATATGTACAGGCCGAGGCGGAACGGCTGCCGTTCGCGGGCGGAGCGGTCGACGGGATCGTGTGCGTTCGCTTCCTGTTCCACGTGGACCCGGCAACCCGGGTGGCGATACTCCGCGAGCTGGGCCGGGTGGGCCGCTGGCTGCTGCTGGACTACCGGCATCGCTACAGCTACCGGTATCTGAAGTGGCGCATCCTTCGTTCGCTGGCAATCACCCGGCGTCCCCTGGAGCGTGTCTCGCGCGCCCAACTGGATCGCGAGTGCGCCGGCGCCGGCCTCCGGATCCATTCCATCCATCCGGTAGACCGGATCTTCTCGGACAAGTGGATCGTGCTCGCCGAGTCGCGGGGACGGGAGACGGGAGAGGCCTCCCATGCCGGGAGCTGAGCAGAGAACGTTCGACCTGGGCGCGCTCGGCGTCGTCCGAATCGTCGGCACGCTGGGCGAGGGAGGACGCAGCATCGTTTACCGCGCTGAATGGGAGGGCCGGCTCGTGGCCTTCAAGGTATACAAGCGCCGTGCGGTCGAGCGCCACGCCCGCCGGCACCGTCTGGGCATCGCGGAATTCGAGTACTCGCGAAACCTCGCGTTCTATCGGGCACCGGGCCTCGCACGGTACGTGACGCAGCCTCTCGGCCACCTCGATTCACCCCGCGTCTCCGCCATTCTTCAAGAGGCGCTGGACGGCGAGCTCTACTACTTCCACTTTCGGGAACGGCGGGGGAAGATCGCTCCCGAGCTGTTCGGCCACGTGCAACGGATGGTGGAGCTCGCCCACGCGGCCGGCCTGTATGATCTGGATCTCCACGCGATGAACGTGATGGTGGTCCGCGAGGGCGACGAGACGATCCCCAAGCTGTTCGACTTCAATCTCCGCCCCACGCACGAATTCCCCCGAAACCCGCTGGACGCGCTGCTGCTGCGCACGGGGATCAAGAGCCCACGGTCTCGAGATCTTCGGAAGCTCCGACGGTTTCATGACTTCCGCAGAGTCGAGAAGAAGCTGGTCCGGTACTACCCGAACCGGACCCGGCCGGAGGCGTGACCGCCCCTGAAAGGCCGTTGAACGAGTACAGCCCTTCCTAGTCTCCCAGCCGGAGCACGGCAAGGAACGCCTCCTGGGGGATCTCGACCATACCCACGCGTTTCATCCGCCGCTTGCCCTCCTTCTGTTTCTCCAGAAGCTTGCGCTTGCGGGTGATATCTCCCCCGTAGCACTTCGCGGTCACGTTCTTGCGCAACGGGCGGACGGTCGCACGTGCGATCACGTCCCGTCCGATCGCCGCCTGGATGGCCACTTCGAACAGCTGTCGGGGAATGAGCTCCTTCAGCTTCCGGGCCATCTTCCGCCCGTATTCGTAGGCCTGGTCCCTGTGGACGACGGCGCTGAGAGCATCGACCGAGTTTCCGTTCAGAAGTATGTCGAGCTTCACCAGATCCGACTCGCGGTAGCCGGCCAGCTCGTAGTCCAGCGCCGCGTAGCCGCGGGACACGGACTTCAGCTTATCGTAGAAATCCAGCACGATCTCGGCCAACGGGATCTCGTACACGATCTCGACTCGTTTCGGATCGAGGTAATGGAGCGCGACGTACTCTCCCCTCCTCTCGTGACACAGCTTCTGAATCCCTCCGATGTAGTCCGCTGGACCCAGAATCCTCAACCGAACGTACGGTTCCTCCACGGAGGCGATCCGTCCTCGCTCAGGCATGCGGCTCGGGTTCTCTACCCGCACTGTCTCGCCGTTCGTCAGCTGGACGCGGTACTCCACGTTCGGGATCGTGGTGATCAGGTCCAGGTCGAACTCCCGTTCCAGCCGCTCGTGGACGATCTCCATGTGGAGCAGCCCGAGAAAGCCGCAGCGAAACCCGAAGCCGAGCGCGACGGACGTCTCCGGTTCGTAGTGCAAGCTGGCATCGTTGAGCCGGAGCTTGGCGAGCGCATCACGCAGCTCTTCGAACTGATCGGAGTCGGTCGGATACAGACCCGCGAACACCATCGGTTTCGCTTCCACGTATCCAGGCAACAGATCGATGGCCCGTCGCTCGGCCTCCAGGATCGTGTCGCCCACGCGCGTGTCGGACACACGCTTGATCTGCGCGGTCAGATACCCGACTTCACCGGTCTCCAACGACTCGGCCGGCTGGAAGCCCAACCGCATGTAGCCCACCTCGTCCAGCTCGTAGACGGCATCCGTGGTACCGAAGCCGATGCGCATGCCGGCGCGCAACGAGCCGTCCACGACACGCACCAGGGGCACGGCGCCCCGATACTGGTCGTACTGGGAATCGAAGATCAGCGCGCGAAGCGGCGCCCCGGGATCTCCAGCGGGGGGCGGGACCCGCTCGACGATGGCCTGGAGGACCGATTCGATTCCCGTGCCTTGCTTGGCGGACACGTGAAGCACATCCGCGGGCGCGCACCCCAGAAGCTCGCAGAGCTCCGCCGAGGCGCGCTCGGGCTGTGCGGATGGCAGATCGATCTTGTTGACGATCGGCACGACCGCCAGGTCAGCCTCCAGGGCCAGAAACAGGTTGGCCAGAGTCTGAGCTTCGACTCCCTGGCTCGCGTCCACCACCAGCAGGGCGCCTTCGCAAGCGGCCAGGCTGCGGCTCACCTCGTACGTGAAGTCCACATGGCCCGGCGTATCGATGAGGTTGAGCTGGAACCGCGTGCCCTCCGCGGCCTGATACTCCATGCGGACCGCGTTGAGTTTGATGGTGATGCCCCGCTCCCGCTCCAGGTCCATCGAGTCGAGAACCTGGGCCATCATCCTCCGTGGCTCGACGGCGCGGGTGCGCTCGAGCAAGCGATCGGCCAGGGTGGACTTTCCATGGTCGATATGGGCGATGATCGAGAAATTCCTGATACGGCTTGTCGTCACCCTGGCTCGATTCGCTCGGTCTTGCGTTTCTCCGCACGGACCCTCCGGACCGGACCCGCCCCTCGACGCCCACCGCGTCCGCATGCGGCGAAAGGAGCACGACCAGTGGGCCCGGGCAAGCCCGGCGTACACCCCGGCGCGAACCGTCCGTCACATCTCGACGGACAGGCCGTCGTAGGCGGGACTGATGCCGGGAGGCAGGCGGTCGGTCAGCTGAGAGTGCTCGAGCCGGTGCGACAGATGCGTGAGGTAGGTGTGCTCCGCGCCCAGACGCCGGGCCACCTCGACGGCTTCCTCCACGTTGAAATGCGAGGGGTGCGGATCGCCGAACCAGAGAGCGTTGATGATCAGCACCCGCACTCCGGTCAGAAGGGGCACGGCGTCCTCCGGAACCCGCTTGGCGTCCACCACCACCGCCAGATCGCCCACACGAAAACCGTAGCTCCGGTAGTAGCCGTGCGGAAAGGCGATCGGGACGAGTGTGAAGCCGGCGGCTTCGAGGCCCTCTCGATCCTCGAAGGCCCGAAGCTCCAGCTCCGGAACGGGCGTCCACGCCGACTCCGGATCCGGTCGGTCCCACACGTAGGCGAAGCGCTGCCGAAGCTCGGCCTCGAACTCTCTCGCCACATACAGCGGCAAGGGTTCGCCGGAACGCGCGCTGAAGATGCGAAGATCATCGAGACCGTGCACGTGATCGGCGTGCGTGTGCGTCAGGAAGACGGCGTCCAGACCCGATACGGCCGCCCGTACCAGTTGCAGACGCAGCTCCGGCGGAGTGTCGACCAGGAGCTTGCCCCCGGCATGTTCCAGCAGGAGGCTGTGGCGCGTCCGGGCGTTTCGCGGGTCGCCGGAACGGCATACGGGACAATCACAGCCCACAACGGGAACGCCGAACGACGTTCCCGTACCCAGGAAGGTGACCTTCAACAGACGGCGGCTGGCCGGATCGCCACACGGACCGGCAGGGGGCTCCAGCGGATCCGGTCGAGCTTCATGGAAGCTCCTCGATCCGCATCATGTTGGTCGTCCCGGCGATGTGGAACGGCACGCCGGCCGTGACGACGAAGCGATCGCCGGATTCTCCGAATCCCCGCTCCAGCGCCTCCTTCTCGGCGCAGGCAAGCATATTCCTGTAGTTCACCTCACCGTGGAACAGGATCGGGTGAACCCCCCACACGAGCGCCAGCTGGTTGTACGTCCGCCATTGATCGCTCACCGCGAGAATCGGCACGGGAGGCCGCTGGGCAGAAACGATGCGAGCGGTGAACCCGCTCCTGGTGAACGTGACGAGAAAGGGAGAGCCCAGACGCGCCACAGCCTGCATGGCCGCGGCCGCGATCGCCCCCGACGGCGTATGTTGGATCTCCGACCGCTCCCACACGCGCCTCTGCATCATGCTGCCCGCCGGACGCCGGCGCTCCTTCTCGATCCTGCGAATGATCCGGTCCATCGTATGCACGGCCTCCACGGGAAACTCTCCCGTCGCCGTCTCGGCCGAGAGCATGACCGCATCGGTGCCGTCCAACAGAGCGTTGGCCACATCGGACACTTCGGCGCGCGTCGGCCGGCGCTGCGATTTCATGGAGTCGAGCATCTGCGTGGCGGTGATCACCGGCCTGGCCATCTCCTGGGCCTTCCGAATGATGCGCTTCTGCGCCAACGGAACTTCCTCGTATGGAAGCTCCACACCCAGATCCCCCCGGGCCACCATCACCCCGTCGCTCACCCGCATGATCCCGTCCAGGTGTTTGAGTGCCTGGCCCTTCTCGATCTTGGCGATCAGCAGGCTGTCGGGACTCATCACGCTTCGGGCCTCCACGACATCCTCGGGTTGTCTGACGAAGCTGAGCGCCACGAAATCGACCCCCCGCTCGCTGACGAACGCCAGATCGCAACGGTCCTTGTCGGTGAGACTCGGCGCGTGCACGCAGACGCCCGGCAGATTGATCCCCTTCTGTGAGGACAGCGACCCGTCGGACCACGATTCGGCCAGCACGCACTCCCCCGAGACGCCCTGTACCCCGAACTCCAGGCGCCCGTCATCGAGAAGGATGCGATCTCCCGGAGTGATGTCCCTGGCCAGTTCCGCGTACGTGGTCGGGATGCAGTGCGTGACGGATGCATCCGAGGGCGCTGCCGTTGCCTCGGGATAGAAGCAGCAGACCTCTCCGCTCCGGATGCTCAGCTCCCGTGCCAGATCGCCGACCCGGATTCGCGGGCCCTGAAGGTCCGCCACTACGGCCAGCGGCCGGCTGCCAGCTCGCGCGAGCTCTTCGGCGAGCGACATGATCTCCCCCGCCTGCGTGTGAGAAGCATGAGAGAAGTTGATCCGGACCGCATCCATACCGGCATCGTACAGCTTCCGGAAGGTATGGGGATCCTGTGAGGCGGGACCGATTGTACAGACGACCTTGGACCTGCGGAAGTCGGCGCTCATGCCGCCGCCGATCGCTTCCCGGAGTTCGGCCCTCGCCAGCTACGCGTGAGAGACCGCACCGCCTGAAGAGAACAGATCCGGCCGGTGCTCCGCGATCCACCGGTGCATGACCTGGAGCTGTCCCAACGCCAGGCCCTCGAGCGACTTCACCTGAAGGCCCGGGATGATGCAGGCGGCCGCGCGCCGCAGGAAGTAAGCCCGCTGTCGCGCGCGCTGCTCCGAGCTCAGTCTCGTACCGCCCGGCACGTCCGGTATCGGCTCCATCAGGCGTCGGTAGCTGTAAATCTCGCGCGGCGAGAACTCCGACGGAATGCGGTACGGATGTCCGTCCACCTCGAATTCACCGTCCATGCCGATGGGGATCGCGTTCGCCATGTAGCTGCACTCCCTTTCCCGTACGAATTCGACGGCGACCCGCGGCCGGGTCGGGCCGCTAGGGGTGGTTGTAGCTGCGGCAAATGTATGAACTTGGAGCGGTCCCACGCAAATGTTTCCTTCCGCCTCGACCGCCCATCTTACCTGTCTATCCCCGCCCGAGTGGACGAACCGACCTCCCCGCGGGCCCCCCGCTTCCGATGCCGTGCACTGGCCGCCGCGGTCCGGCCGCCCTACGTTTCCCGCGTTCGAGCCGCCCCGAGATCAAGCCGCTCGGCAGCGGGGAAGCACCGAACGTCGCGAGCCACAGCTGGCGGACCCGTCCCGAGCCTAGCCGACGGGTCTTTTTGTTGCTTATCCTCGCGGCACGGCGGCCGGACGCGCGGCAATGCCGGGCCGAGAGGAAACGTCTGTTCTGAGAAGGAGCGCGGGATGGCTGGGGAAACGGGCAAGGTCAAGTGGTTCTCGAAGGAGAAGGGCTACGGATTCATCACCACCGAAGCCGGCGAGGACGTGTTCGTCCACCACTCCGACATTCAGGGCGAGGGCTTCAAGACCCTCCAGGCGGGCGAAGCCGTTCAGTTCGAGGTCGGGCGAGGTGAGCGCGGCCCGAGAGCGCAGTCCGTCGTCCGCGAGTCCGCGGGTGAGCCGGTCCGGCGGGCCGCGACCGGAGGCGCGCGGCGGAAGGGGCCGGGGAAGGCGAGCCCTCCTTCCCAAGCCGGCCAGGCGGACTCGGAGACCGTGCCCGGACGGCGACCCACCCTGGCGGAGCAGCTGTACTCGCGTCTGGGCTCGCGTTTCTTTGGCCGCGGATGACGGCATCCCCGCTACCCGGGCTCGCCGGGTTTTGACGGAAGGGGTTCCGGCCACGTAGGTTTCCCAATCGTGAGACGGCGAGTCGCATCGTCACCAACCACGTACGGCAGGAGAGAATCGTTTGGAATACATACTTCACGAGAACGAAGAGCTGGACCGCGCGCTCCGCAAGTTTCGGCGGAAAGTTCAGCGGGCGGGAGTGTTTCGGGACATCAAGAAACACCGCTTCTACGAGAAACCGAGCGCGGCTCGCCGCCGAAAGATGAAGGCCGCCGAGCGGCGGAGGAGACGACGCCAGCGACGCCGCACCCGCTAGCAGGACCTCTACCGCCACTTCGGGACCAAGAGGACAGACCCACCGGACCACCCCCTTCCCGCTCCATCGGAATCGCGTTCCGCTCCCGCGCCAATGCCGAAAGAACCCCTCCAGCGGGAGCGCGGGTGGGGGGAAGCCGCAAGGGGACCGGTTGAGCGGACGGATTGATCCGGCCGGGCGCCGGACGCTTCAGCGCAGAGCCCCGGCCGCTCCAACGGCCGGGGCTCTCGTGACCTCCGCGACGGACCGGCCTGTTCACCCGGCCGGCACTTCATCCGCTTCGCTCTATCGCCGCGTCAGGTCGCCTGCGAACGGTGCCTGCGCCAGAACCGCTCGAATTCGGGATTGTACTGCCGGCGGCGGCGCTCCATCTCGTCCTCGAATGCCGCCCGATGAGCGGAGACCGCCGAACGCAGCCACCGCATCGTGATCTCCGGATATGGCAGGCCCGCCGCCTCACTCACCCCCCGCCC
The DNA here is from genome assembly GCA_046757845.1 of Gemmatimonadota bacterium. Taxonomy (GTDB): domain Bacteria; phylum Gemmatimonadota; class Gemmatimonadetes; order Palauibacterales; family Palauibacteraceae; genus JBHHYZ01. Next base: position 20,230 of record JBHHYZ010000013.1, on the reverse strand, counting down.
ATTCCCGCCAGCTGGTGAGCTGGCATTCATCGCGATTCCTCGCTCCCTGGCGAAGTGGCTCGCCCTCTCGAGCGAACCGAGTGGATCCCGCTCGGCCGGTTCCAATGGCTCCGCGCTCTTGCCCTGGGTACGACGCCGGGTCAACCCGGGCTCAACCGCCGCTCCTGTTCAATCGACCCTGCGGCTTCCGCCCGCTTTTCCACCGGGCATCCACCGACTCTCCACGAGCGGCCGGCAGTTTTCCCCTAAACTACCACATCTTGTGGCATCGGCATCCAAGTCCACCACATAGTGTATACCGGAGACCAGGCGCAGGCAAGCCGTTCCGGGGAGGTTCCGAAGATGGGGGTCCGGCGGCGGAGCCCGGTCGCGACCTACCAGTGAGCCTCCATCGCGGCCGCCAGGCTCACGATCCCATCGAACAGATTGCCCAGTCTCAGATTCTCATTCGGGCTGTGCTGGTTGTTGTCGGGATTCACGATCGGAAGCGTGACGAACGCCGCGCCCAGGAGCTCCGGGAACAAGAAGCCGGGGAGGCTCCCCCCATACGTGGGGATCACCACCAGGTCGCCGCCGGTCGCGGTCTCCAGCTCCCGGATCAGGCTTCTGGCCGCCGGATGGTCCAGCGGAGTCCGCACCGCCGGGTATCCGCGGCCCTCCGGAGTCGAGATCCGCGCCAGCAGGGGAAATCGCAACCGCGTGGCGGCATCGGGCTCGCTCCGAACCACGTGGTAGCCCCGTGACTCCACGTAGGCGATGAAGCGAGCCACCTGGTCGGCCGGCTTCACGTCCCTGACCAGACGGAAGTCCAGGCTGGCCTCAGCCCGATCCGGGATGATCGTCCGCGCGTCCGCCCCTACCCACGCGCTCCGTATGCCATCCACGTTGAGGGAGGGGAGGGTGACCATCTCCCACCGGCTCCGCCCCTCTCCTTCCGGCACGGGGACGCCGAGCGCCCGCATCTCGGCCGGGTCGTCCGGCAGTCGCCGCAGGGCCCGTAGTTCCGTGTCGCTGAGCGGAACCACGTCATCGTACCAGCCCGGAATTCTCACGCGACCCGTCTCATCCTTCATTGAGGCGAGCAGGGAGGCGAGACGTTGCGCGGGGTTGGGTGCCCAGTTCCCATAGTGACCGCTGTGCAGCGGCCGCATCGGCCCGTACACGGTCAGCGATACGCTCACGATCCCGCGCACTCCGAATCCCACCGTGGGGGAGCCCGATGGATGGACGGGGCCGTCCACGAACACGGCAACATCGGCTCGCAGGAGCGAAGCGTACTTCCGCAAGGCATGCTCCAAATTCGGCGAGCCCGCCTCCTCCTCGCCCTCGAACAGGAACTTGAGGTTCGCGGTGGGCAGCCGTCCCTGGTCTCCCAAGGCGTCGACAGCCGCGAGCAGCGCCACGATCGGCGACTTGTCGTCGGAGGCGGAGCGCGCGTACAACCGCCAGTCCGGATCGTACGGCGTTCCGGGATCCGACCGCGGGAGAATGGCCGGTGATGTCTCTAGCGGACCCGCACGCAAGACGGGATCGAAGGGACGGTGTCCAACCCAGCGGGACGGATCCACAGGCTGGCCATCGTAGTGGCAGTAGAACAGGACCGTGCGAGCCGCACCCGGCACCCGGAGCTCTCCGAACACGAGCGGCGATCCGCCGGTTTCGAGCGCCCGTGCCGCGATCCCCCGCCGACGGAGCATCTCCTGCAGCAGGACCGCGTTCCGGCGAATGCTGACGGAATCCGCCGCTACGTTGGGGATGGCCAGAAGAGTCAGGAGCTCATCGACGATCGCGTGCTGATGCTCATCCACGTACCGCCGTACCGCCCCATAGTCGGGCTCCTGGCCGTTCAGCGACGCGGCGAGGCAAAGGGTCAGTGCGATGGGGCCGACCCGCGGCGCCAGCCGGAACACGGGAGGGATCGCTTTCAGGGACACATCGAAAGGTTTCAGCCGCACTCCGTGTATCCGCAGGCGTGGCATTTCACGCAGCCTTCCTCGAAGGCCAGGCTGCTGCCGCAGTCCGAGCAGGTGCCGATGAAGGTTCGGGCCGCCTGCTCCTCGTACCGACGGATCACGGGCTTTTGCGCGGACTGAACTCCACCGTTGGAGGCCTTCGCGTGCCCGACCTCACGAATGGGGAGGGACTGCTGTACACCCTCCTTTTCCTCCAGGTACTTTTCCAGCACCTGCGCGATCGCATCCGGACTCGAGAGGATCTTGTGCGGACCCAGACCCACCGCCCGATCCGACGAGATTCCCCGCAGCTGCCGGTGGATGTCCCGCATCGAGATTCCGGACCGGAGAGCCAGGCTGATGAGACGACCCACCGCCTCGGCATCCGCCATGGCCGATCCGCCCGCCTTCCCGAGAGCCACGAATACCTCGAACGGACGACCCTGATCATCCTCGTTGATCGTCACGTACATGCTGCCGAGAGGCGATTCGATCTTGCGGGTGTGGCCGCGCAGCAGGTGCGGACGCTGCCGGACGGAAGGCTGCTTCATCCGCCCCCCCTCCAGGGCCGTGATCTGCCGATCCTTGCTCTCCAGGGCTTCCTCGAGCGCATGGTTCTCCGCTTGAAGACCCTGATACTGACGGACCCACTCGTCTCGCTCGCGCTCGACCTCCCGCAGTCGCTCGAGCGCCCGGGCCAGCTCATCGTTGAGATCCCCGTCTCCGCCCGCGCCGACATACGAAGACACCGTCCCGGCCTGGTCGCCGGCCGCCGCGTCTTCCGACCCGGCCGCCGCGGCGGCCTCCACCTTCCTGGCCGTCTTGCCGGTGGACAGGACCTGCGCCTCCCGCGAGCCGTCCCGGTAGACCGTGACTCCCTTGCAGCGCAGTTCCCAAGCCAACTCGAAGATCTGACGCACGTCCTCCTCCGTGGCGGACTCGGGAAAGTTGCAGGTCTTGGAGATCGCGGAATCGCAGTGCTGCTGGAACGCCGCCTGCATCCGAATGTGCTGGACAGGAGTTACATCGTGCGCCGTCACGAAGATCTTCCGCACCTCCGCCGGCACCTCGTCGAAGTGAATGTGGCCCTCGTCGGCGATCCGCCGCATCAGTTCCTCCGAGTACCAACCCTCTTCCTTCGCGCGACGCACGAAATCCGGATTCACGTCAGGCATCAGGACGCCCGCCTGGTTCCTCATGAACGCGACCGCGAACAGGGGCTCGATGCCGCTCGAACAGCCGGCGATGATCGAAATCGTCCCCGTGGGCGCCACGGTGGTGAGATTGCAGTTGCGCAGCCTCCGCATGGGTCGAATTCTCTCACCGGCCTCATCGCGGGCACAGGTCTCGTCCGGTCCCCAAATCGATCGCTCCCACTCTGGAAACACGCCCCGAGCCTCCGCCAGGCGTTCCGACTCCAGCTTGGCCTCCTCGTCCACGAAGCGCATCAACTCCCGGCCCAGCTCGATGGAGCGACGCGAGCCGTAGGGCTCATCCAACCGAACCAGCACGTCGGCCCAGCCCATGAGCCCGAGACCGACGCGACGGATCCTCCGGGAGAGATCGGCGATCTGCGGCAACGGATAGGTGTTGGCATCGATCACGTTGTCGAGGAAATGGGTCGCCTCGTGGACCGCTTCGCGCAGCCCTTCCCAGTCGATCCTGCCGCCTTCGGATACATAGTGGCCGACGTTGACGGAGCCGAGATTGCACACGTCGTACGCCAGCAGCGGCTGCTCCCCGCATGGGTTCGTCGCCTCGTAGGCGCCGAGGTGCGGCACCGGATTGTAACGGTTCGCCTCGTCGATGAAGTAGACGCCGGGCTCCCCGTTCCTCCATGCGCCATGAACGATCTTGGTGAACACCTCGGCCGCGTCCAGCCGTCCGACAACCTCACCCGTCCGCGGGCTGAGCAACGCATACTCCGACCCGCTCCGCACAGCCTCCATGAAGGATTCGGTGACCGCGACCGAGATGTTGAAGTTGGTGATCCTGCGCTTGTCCGCCTTGCAATCGATGAACTCGAGGATGTCCGGGTGGTCGACCCGCAGGATGCCCATATTGGCACCCCGCCGCGTGCCTCCCTGCTTGACCGCCTCGGTCGAGGCGTCGTAGACCTCCATGAAGCTGATCGGCCCGCTGGCGACACCCATGGTGGACTTCACGACATCGCCTCTGGGCCGGAGCCGGCTGAAGCCGAACCCCGTACCTCCGCCGGATTGATGGATGAGCGCCATGTCGCGAAGGGTCCCGTAGATCCCGTCCAGGCTGTCGGGTACCGGCAACACGAAGCAGGCGCTCAATTGTCCCAGGGGCCGTCCCGCGTTCATCAGGGTGGGGCTGTTCGGCTCGAAGATCCCCTCCGCCATGAGTCGATAGAACCGCTCGGCTGTCCGCTCCACCGCCTCCCGGCTCGCCCCGTACCGGGCATCCTGTTCGGCGATCACGCTCGCCACCCGCCAGAACATGTCCCGCGGTTCCTCTATCGGTTCGCCCGCGGAATTCTTCACGAGGTACCGGCGAGCCAGCACGGTCTCGGCGATCTGCGTGAGCTTCGGCGCCGGCAGTCCACGGCCCGTCTCCGTTCCCGGCCGCACGCTCTCACCCCCGGTCCCTGGGGCCGCCTCGCTCGCCGACGTCACGTGGGGTGAAATCATCGCCTGCCTCGTGCTCTCTGTGATGGTAGTCGCCAAGAGGACCGCGACCGGCTGGCAGCAGCCGGAATCCGCGTCATCGCCCACCGTCACCGCCTCGACTTCCATCGTGGCGGCGAGGATAGGCCGGCTTTGGCCGGGATCCGAAGCCCGCGCACTCCGAATGCCGGCCTCGGCCGGACCCGGTATCCACCGCGAATCCAACCATCCGGTGGATACACATTCGCCGTGAAATGTTGCGGCCGGGAGCCGAAAAGGTTTTCCACGTCACCGCGGAGTTTTCGACACGTTCCCCACACCGAACCGCAATATCTTGTGGCGTAGACAGTCTAACACCACGACATGTTGTAGGCAAGAGCCTCAGGGCCCGTGGAGCCACCTCCCGTCTCGATGGCCTTCCTTGAGCGCTCTGTAGTGCTCCACGGTCTCCTTGATGCGCGCTCGCAGATCCTCATCCACCGGGCGTACCACCCGGCCCGGCACGCCGACCACCAGGCTGTCCGGCGGGATCCTCGCGCCCTCCGTCACGACGGCGCCCGCCGCTACCAGGGAGCCCCGACCGATCACCGCGCGCGACAGCACGATGGCGCCCATCCCGATCAGACAATCGTCCTCGATCACGCAGCCGTGCACGATCGCCCGGTGTCCGATACCCACCCTCGACCCGATCACGGCCGGCCGGTCGACATCGACGTGTACGACCGTGAGATCCTGGATGTTCGTGTCCGCCCCCACGGTGATGGGGGCGATGTCCGCGCGCAGCACGCAGCCGTACCACACTCCCACGTTCGCTCCCAGCGTGACATCACCGACGATGTCGGCCGACGGGGCGACGAACGCGCTCGCGTGGACGCGCGGCTCGGTCCGGGTGGAGAGTCGATCGAGGAATTCCATGCTGCCTCCCGAGTTCGTGTCGTCCGGTCCAGAGGGCGGTGGAAAAGCCGTGGAAGCCGCGGGCCGCTTCATCCCGTCGAACAGGATAGTCCCGCCGCACCTAGTGACTTCGAGAGCGAAGAAACTCGCGGATCCCTTCCAGCACCCCCCGCGCGTACCGGTCCTGGAAATCCGGCGTGCGCAGGGCCGCCTCGTGGCGCGGGATCATCATGAAGGCGCCCTCGGTCAGCACCGCCGGCATCCACGACATCCGGGTCACCGCGAGATCGCCCCACGTCACGCCCAGATCGCGAAGTCCCATCTCGTGAAGCATGCCTGCCTGCACCGCCGCCGCCAGCGGGAGGGAATGCGGGTGGTAGTAGTAGGTGCCCGTACCTTCCCGTCCGAACGGGCGCACGCCGTCGGGCAGTGCGTTGTTGTGGATCGACACGAAGATCTCGGCGCCCGCTTGCCGAGCGCGTTCCGTCCGCTCGTACAGGCCGAGTGGAAGCGTATCGGCTCGGAGCTGGATCGGGATGGCTCCCGCCTTCCGGAGCATGCGCACCAGGCGGGTCGCGATGGCCAGGTTCGCATCGCCCTCGTAGAGCCCCGTCGGCCCCCACGCGCCTGCACCCGGATGGCCGGGATCCACGGCGATGCGACGTCCCCGCAACGGGTGCGATCGATCGATCCGGGGAGGGCGTCGCACCTCCAGCCTCAGGACCACGCCCTCGCTCGAGGATCCGGCGGCTCGGCCCGGCCCCTCATGGGCCTCGGCCTCCCCGCGCTCGTACCGCACTCGGTATCCCCACACCGGTTCCCGCAAGCGAACGATCAGCCGGTAGCCCACGCCCGCAACCTGCTCCCAGCGCATGGAGTCCAGAAGGAGATCCTCCCGTCCGTAGGCCATCCGATCCGTGGAGCCCAGCGTGCCGAACAGAGTGAGAATCAGCGTGCGGGGGTCCGGCTCACGCACTTCCACCGGAACCGGCGAATCGATGCCGAGGCGGATGGAGATCCCTTCCGGGGCCGACTCGGCCCGCACATCCCTGACCTCTGCGGTATCGCCGCCGAGGCCCGAGTCCGCCGGCTCCGTATCCTCGACCAGAACCCACGCCCCCATCCGAGGCGTGAGCCTGATCCGCAGACGATCGCCGACTCTCCCGTCGACTCGAGCCCGCGTGCCCGGAGGAAAGCGCCACCGGTACGGCCCGAACGGGGTGGGCCGGCCCACGATGACGCCGGCCGCGCCATTGACGGAATCGGGCGCCTCCCGCAGACGGACCGTCGGGAGCGCGTCCCGGCGAAGGATCCGCAGCGGCCAGCGGCGCGCGAGTCTCAGCGTGTCCCCGCCCAGGGTGGCCCGAAGGACCATTCGAACAGTATCGAGCTCGGGACCCGGCCCGCAGCCGGGAGCGTCCGGCCCACCCGCACACGCGGTCTGTCCCAGCCGGCCGGCCGGCACGCGGGCCCGGTACGATGCCGCTACCTCATCCGGAGCCTCCGGCCGCACTTCCCCACCGAGACGAACGGCCGCCCGGCGGACTTCCCGCAACGGGAGACGCCGCTTCCCGATCTCCAGCCACACGTCCATGCCGGGGGCGCCCAGCAGCGAGACCTCGAGCTTCTCATCCGGAAGAGCCCAGCGCTCCGGTCCATCCCGAAACGACAGGGTGTCCACCCACGCCCGGTCCGGCGGACCCCGCAACGGCTCGCGCGGCAGCCGCACGGGATAGTCCAGGCTGTCGACTTCCGGCCCACGCCGCGCCACCAGCCGGTATACCGCGGTGTCGCCCGCAACCCGCTCGGGCAGCGGAAGCCAGGCCAGGAACGCCCCGTTCGCTTCGACAGGAACCTCCCGGCCATCGATCGACAGGCGGGCGTCGCCCGTGCCAACGGAACCGAACACGAAGTTGGAATCGTGGGCTGCCACCCGCTGGAGGCGCTCGGGATACTGGACGTGCACGCGCAGTGAATCCCGCACACGGGGGATCTCGGGGAGCCGACCCACCCCCCACTCGCCGGATGGGCGACCGGGCCCGACCGCAGGCCGGGCTCGCGCGCTGTCCGGTCCCGGAGCCGCCGCCGGCTCCACCGCAGACGGGCGGCTGGAATCGGGAGCCGGACCGGAGGCCGGAGGTAGCGCGGCGCACGCCAGCCCCACCAGCATCCCCACGCACGCGAACCACCTCATGCCAGCTTCCCTTTCCCTCGGAACGGCCAACCGTTCTATCCCGTCGGCTACGTCCCGTGTCGAGTCGCTTCCGGACTTCGCGGCTCCGACGGCACGCGCCGGCTGATCGCCACCAGGCCGAAGATTCCGCTCAGCAGAACGGCTCCCGCCACGATCGCCGCACGGCGCTCCAGCAGCAGGCCATTGCCGATCGCGAACATGGCGCCGAACAGAATCAGGCCCGCGGCGCCCGCGCGTGCCAGGTCCCAGCCGAGCGCCGACGCCGGCTCGATCCCCAGCCGCCCTCGTACGATCCGCCAACCAGGGCCACCCGGCCGTACACGCCGATAGAAGCCCTCCAGCGTGACGGGGGTTTCCGGCGGCGTCAGCAACATGAGTGGCACCCAGACGAGAGCGGAGCCGAGGGCGGTCACCGCCAGCCTCTCTCCGAACCCGAGCCCGCTGAACAACGGAAGATATGAGGCCAGGGCGATGAGGAAACCGCTCAGCATGCTGGCCAATTCCGCCCAGGCGTTCACTCTCCACCAGAACCAGCGGAGGATGAGCACCGCTCCCGGACCGGTCCCGATCGCGATCATGAACCTGAACACGGCCCCGATGTCATCGGCGTGGAACGCGGCCACCGCGGCCAGTGCAACGATCAGCACGGAGCCCGCCCGGCCCACTCCGACCAGCTTTGCCGCATCCGCGTCCGAGTCGATGAAGCGCGCGTACAGGTCGTTGGCCAGGTAGCTTGCTCCCCAGTTGATCTGAGTGGAAACCGTGGACATGAAAGCGGCGAAAAAAGAGGCGACCACCAGCCCGAGAAGACCGATTGGCAGGTAGCGCAGCATGAGGATCGGGTAACCCATCTCCGGATCCTCCAGGCCGGGCACCACCACCAGAGCCACCAGAGCCACCACGATCCAGGGCCATCCCCGTACCACGTAGTGGAGCACCACGAAGAGCCAGGTGGCCCGCTGAGCCTCTCTTTCATCCCGGCTGGCCGAGAGCCGCTGGACGAACTCGCCTCCCCCGTCCGAACGGCGGAACGCCCACCACTGGATCCCCAGGTAAGCCAGAAACGTGCCGAATGGAAGCTGCGGCGAGCCGACCCTGGGGATGAGTCGGAGAGCATCCGAGCGGCCGGCCTCGATCAACTGCGCCTTCAGTCCCGAGAGACCCCCCGTGTCGGCCAGGGCGAAGCCCGCCACCAACAGGGCTCCTCCGAGCGCGAGGATGAACTGGAAGAAGTCGGTGGCCACGACACCCCACAGACCCGAGATGCCGGCGTAGATCAACACGGTGACCGCGAGAGCCACCACTGCCCAGAGCTTCGCGTCGCCGGGCAGCCACGCGGGAAGCGAATCCAGGATGCCGAGCGCCTCCAGCACCTTGCGCATGGCCAGCATCACGTACCCGATGGCGATGCAGTTGATCGGAACGGCGAATAGAAACGCGCGGGCCCCCCTCAGCACGGCGGCGGGCTTGCCTCCATAGCGAAGCTCCGTCAGCTCCACGTCCGTCACCACCCCGGCTCGACGCCACAGGCGGGCAAACACATAGATCAGCAGCAGGTGGGAGAGGGCGAACGCCCACCACTCCCAGTTCCCCGAGATCCCGCGACGAGCCACCAGGCCGGTGACGTACAGCGGGGTGTCCACGCTGAAGGTCGTCGCCGCCATGGAAGTGCCGGCCAGCCACCACGGCAGCGACCGGCCGCTGACGAAGAAGTCCTCCAGACTTCCCTTTGCCCGACCCGCCAGCCACAACCCGATCGCCAAGGTGAAGGCCAGGTATGCCCCCACCACCCACCAGTCCAGGGAGTGCACGCGGCGGCCTCAGCCGACCCGCTCGTCCAACCAGCGCGCGGCGGCCCGCTCGAACAGGGGCTCGCTGGACCACGCACATACTCCCCGAGCTCCGATCTGCCGCAGGATTCGGGGATGCCCGAACACGAAGAGACAAGTCTCGGGATCCCGTTCCAGCGCGACCGCGACTCGTCGGAGGGTATCGGAAGTGAGGCCGGCCACGGACTTCCCGGCGCGTGGTGTGGAAACGACCATCAGCAAGCGCTGAACGGCGGTGGACGACCGCCGGCCATCATCCTCCGGGTCCGGCGCGTCCACCGGAGCCGAGGCGATCCGCTTCCACCCCAGGGCACGCAGCTCCCGGATCAGCCGGGCACCGAACGTCCGGGCTGACGCCGGGAGCGCATCCTCCAACAGGCACGACACCCGCGTGTTGCGCTCCCGGCTCCAACCGCCCACGGGCACATCTCCGACCTCCCGCATGCATTCGAGAGCGATCCGAAGCGCTCGCCCGGCCGGCTCGGGCGCGGTTCCACCGCCGGCTGCGGGTCCGGCGGCTCCCCGGGCCTCGAATCGGACGCACCAGTGGAGGTTTCTCCGTCTCGCGTCGTCGGCCCGGCGAGCCAGGGACGGGTCGCGCTCGAGCGCCGCCGCCAGCCCCTCCACCGCGAGAGCGAGATCCCGGGGATAGAGCAACAGATCGCAGCCGGCGGCGATGGCGCGGGCGGCGAGGTCTCCCTCGCTCAGCCGGCCGAGCCGGAACCCGCTCATGACCATCGCATCGCTGAGGATGAGGCCCGGGAAGCCTAGCTCACGCCGCAGCAATCCGGTCAGCACGCTCGGCGAGAAGGTGGCGGCGCCCTCGGCCTCGAGGCCGGGGTAGGCGACGTGCGCGGTCATGATGCCGGCTACGAGGCCGGCCACCGCCCGAAACGGCGCCACATCGTCTTCCAGCTCGGCTCGTGAAGCGGACACGAGCGGTAGGCCGATGTGGGAATCCGAGAGGGTGCGGCCGTGACCCGGGAAATGCTTGGCACAGGCCGCCACCCCTGCCTCCTGGCAGCCGTTCACCCACGCCTTTCCCAGACAGCCGACCCGCACCGGATCGGCCCCGAAGCTGCGGGTGCCCACGATCGGATTGGCCGCCTCTACATCCAGGTCGAGGACCGGAGCGAGAACCCAGTTGACACCCAGAGCCCTCGCCTGGCGCGCCGTGGCCGCTCCTGCCCAGCGCGCCGTCTCCTCCGCCCGCGGGTGCCTGGCCAGGGCGCCGGGCGGGGGCAAGTCGGCCGCACCGCGAAACTGCTGCCCGGCTCCCCGCTCCAGGTCCGCCGCGAACCAGAGCGGCCGGTCGGCCTTTCGACGCAGCTCGGCGATCAGCCCGGGCACCCGTTCCACCGACCCTCCGAACAGGAGGAACCCCGCTACATCGAGCGCCAAGGCGTTCTCCGCCCTTCGTAGAACGACCTCCCACGGCTCCCGGTCCAACCTGAGAGCCTCGAGGAACAGGCTTCCCGGCTTCACCGCCCGGCGCCCGGCCGACCCATCGACGCGCGCCTCACGCCGGCACCCACTTGCCCAGGATCCTGGGCCCGGCTGCTCCGGTTGCCCATCCCAGATCCAGCGGGAGCCCCAGTCTGTGCTGCCTGGCCAGCAGCGCGAAGGCGGCGGCTTCCCTGGCCTCCCCGTCCCATCCCAGCGCTTCCAGGCGGTCCACCGGAAGCGGAGCCAGGCGCGCGCGGATCCGCCGCACGAGCTCCGGGTTTCGGGCACCGCCTCCGCACAGATACACCTCATCGAGAGCGAACCCGATGCAGCCGTAGCCGTCCTCCACCGAACGGGCCGTGAGCTCCGTCAGGGTCGCGACCAGATCTTCGGCGTCGAGATCCGCATGCCGGCGCATCCAGCGCTGGAGACGCGCCTCGCTGAAGCGCTCTCGGCCCGTGGAGCGCGGCGGCGGCGCCCGAAAGAACGGATCCTTCATCCACTCCGCGAGCGCGGATTCGCAGACGGTGCCCCGACTCGCAAGCTCGCCGTCCACGTCCCAACTCGCCCGTCCGCCGCTGATGCGCCGGACGCATGCGTCGATCAAGACCACCCCCGGCCCCGTGTCGAAGGCCAGCGGCCGGCCCGAACCCGGCACCGGCAGAGCCGTGACATTTCCCATGCCGCCCAGGTTCTGAATCGCCCTCGCCGCCGATGCGGAAGAGAGCAGCAGGCGATCGAAGTAGGCCGTCAAGGGGGCTCCGTGACCGCCCGCCGCCATGTCGCGAACGCGGAAATCGGCCACCACCGGCACGCCCATCGCCTCCGCGAGGACGGCAGGCTCTCCGATCTGGAGCGTGCCGCCCGGAGTGCCATCGGGAGGCTGGTGCCACACGGTCTGCCCGTGGCACCCCACGGCCACGATATCGCGCGGCGCGATCCCCCTCTCCTCGAGGACGTGGAGGGTCGCCTCCGCAAACCGATGTCCGAGCTCGAAGTCGAGCCGGCACAGCTCCGCCGCTCCCGCATCGCCGCAAGCGGCGCGCAGCCGGTCCCGGAACTCCGGCTCATAGGGGAAGCTCCGAAACGCCACCAGATCGAACCCGGAAGGACGTTCCTCACCGCCGCCGAAACCGACCACCGCGACGTCCACTCCGTCCAGGGATGTGCCGGACATCAGACCCGCGTACAGCTCCATTCAGGCGCGCTCCCCGGGCTTCGGGTCCTCGACGGCTGGGTTGGCGCGGCCCCCACCCTCCGCACCGGTCCGGGGCCGGCTCTCCTCTCCTCGAGCGGCGGCACGCAGGGCCGGATGGATCCGCTCGCTCAGGCGACCGGCGTGCGCTTCGTCATGGTGGGCCACGCCGCGCAGGAACTGGAAGAGTGTCACCTTTTCGCCCCCCATCCGGCTGCTCCTCGCGAACTGGCCCGGCCCCGCGCGCCCCAGGAGCGCCAGAGTCCGCTCCCGGCAGCGGGCGAACCGTACCTCCAGCTCGCTGGCCGGGCGATCCCCGGATGGAGGTGGATCGGACGGCGGCCAGTCGGCGAATCTCGGAAACCCGTCCGCCAGAAACTTCCGCACCCGAGGCCGAACGGCTTTCTCCTCGAACTCGATCAGGTGCGACAGATGCTGGGCCGGCGTCCAGCCCGTGGAAGGACCCCGCCAATCCCCGGCGGGCCTCCCTTCCCGACACTCCTCCTCTCGGCGTCGCGCCAGGGCTTCCCGCACGCGCACCGGGCCCCGCCGGAGGCGGGCCAGCAGCCGGGTCGACTCCCGCGGAGAGGCGGATGGCGGGTAGCACGAGTAATACGGCAGCCTGCCGCCCCCCGCGAAGCGCTCCAGCACCTCGGCCAGGAAGCCGCCGCAGGCATCCAGCAGCCGCTCCGCCATGGCTCGGTTCGCCCCCAACCGCCGCATGGCGATGGCCGTCTTCACACTCCCGCCCGCCGCGAGGAGGAGCTTCGCTGCCTCGGACCGTTGTACCCGGCACACTTCCTCGACCATGCGCAGGCTCCGATCCACCAGCTTGAGGCTCACCGCGTTCAGGTCGACCATCAGGTTCTCGAACACCTTCCCGAGTCGGATCATCGTGGCCGTGGTGAGGGTGTTGAGCACCAGCTTGGTGGCCGTACCGGCCTTCATTCGGGTGGAACCGGCGATCGCCTCGGGTCCCACCAGCGGCGTGACCAGGACCTGGCAGATTTCGCGGATCCGGGCGGGCGGCGCCGTGCAGCTCAGAAAGCCCGTCTCCGCGCCCCGCGCCCTGGCGCGCTCGACCGCCTCCTGCACGAACGGAGTCGTTCCGGAACTCGCGATCCCCAGGAGAAAGTCCCCCGCTCCAACCCGGGCGGCGTCGACGGCCTCGCGCGCCGCACGCCGGTCGTCCTCCACCCCTTCCACGCTTCGCGCCAGGGCCTCCGGACCCCCCGCGATCAGGCCGACGACGAGCGAGGGATCGGTACCGAACGTGGGCGGACACTCGGCCGCGTCCAACACACCCAGCCGGCCGCTGGTGCCCGCGCCCGCATAGATCAGTCGGCCGCCCTCGGCCAGACACGCGACCACCCGATCGATCAGCTCGACCAGGGCTTCCGACTCCGCCTGCACCGCGGTCGCGACCCGGCCTTCTTCCTCCTGAAGCAGGCGCACGATCTCGCTCGTGGTCGCGCGGTCGATCTGCCGGGTACGCGGGTTGCGCGCTTCGGTGAGACGGTCCTCAGCCACGCCGCCGACACCTCGTCACGCCCCAAGTCCCTGTCGCCGTTTGCGTTGCCGCTCTCATCGGTGCCACCTAGATTGGGCTTACGCGCCGGTTGGATGGACGAAAAGCTAGGGAGCCTCGCACACCGGCGACAGCGTGCGCGCGACGGTCGGACCGCCACTCGGGAAGGGGATCGGATGGACGTCAGGGTCCGCCGCATCGAGCGGCGGCTGAACGAAACATATGGCCGTGCCGTGAAGCCGACTCTGGACCCCCTCGACGAGCTCATCCTCACCATCCTGAGCCAGAGCACCACGGATACCAATCGCGACCGGGCGTGGGCGAACCTCAAGGGCGATTTCGCGGACTGGGAGACCGTTCAAATGGCGTCGCCTCAGCGGTTGGAAGCCTCGATCCGGGTCGCAGGCCTGGCGCGCCAGAAGACAGCCGCGATCCGGGGCGTCCTGAGCCGGCTCTCGCGGGAGGTGGGCCGTCCGTCTCTGTCCCACCTCTCCACCATGGAGGACCGGGAGGCGTTGAGCTACCTGTCTTCGTTCGACGGAGTGGGGGTGAAGACGGCGGCGTGCGTGCTCTGCTTCTCCCTTGGGCGTGCCGTTCTCCCCGTGGACACGCACGTGCTCAGGGTCAGCCGGCGGCTCGGGCTCGTGCCCGCCCGGGCCACCGCCGCGGCGGCGCATCGGGAGTTGAACCTTCAGGTGCCACCCGAGCTCCGATTCTCCCTGCACGTTCACCTCATCCACCACGGACGCGCGACCTGCAGGGCGCGGCGGCCCAAGTGCGGGCGCTGCGAACTGGTCGATCTCTGCCCGAAGGTCGGCCTCGGGAACGGGGAGAGCGGAGTGGCTGTTCCGACCGGGGGATCGGACCGCCCAGCGTGATTCGAACTGGAGGAAGCCGAACATGAGCCGACTCTCGAGCGATCCGACCAGTCGCGGCGGGACGAAGGCCAGGAGTGCGAGGCGTGCCGTCCGGGCCGCGGCGTGTTGCATCCGATGCTGGGGCCCGCTGCTGGGCATGCTCCTGATCGCGTCCTGCCGGCCGAGCCACGCGGGGCGTGACGGGAGCCGGGCGGACAGCGGCGAGGACATGGGCCGCGTTCGCGTGCGGTTTCCAGATGCCTGGCCGTTTTCCGCCGACCAGAGACCCGTCAAGGAACGCCACGCCATGGTCGTCTCCACGGATTCGTTGGCCAGCGCGGCGGGACTCGAGGTGCTGAGGGACGGGGGCAACGCCGTGGACGCGGCGATCGCGGTTCACTTCGCTCTCGCGGTCACGCACCCGCAGGCGGGAAACCTGGGGGGCGGAGGCTTCATGATCGTCCGCCTCTCCGACGGCACGCGAGCGGCGCTCGACTTCCGGGAGAAGGCTCCCGGGCTGGCGACGCGGGATATGTACCTGGACGCACACGGTGAAGTGCGCGAGGCGAGCTGGACCGGCCCGCTGGCCGCCGGCGTTCCCGGCTCGGTGGCCGGCATGGAGGCGGCGCACCGGCGATTCGGCTCGCTGTCCTGGCGCCGGCTTCTCGCTCCGGCCATCCGCTACGCCGACGGTGTGCCGCTCAGCGAGGACCTTCGCCGCAGCCTGGTAGCGCAGCGGGACCGGCTGAGCCGCTTCCCCCAGACCGCGGCGGCGCTGCTCCCGGGCGGGGAGGTCCCGGACGCGGGCTCGACGTATCGCCAGCCGGATCTCGCCCGCACGCTACGGGCCATCGCCGAGTCGGGCGCTTCCGCGTTCTACCGGGGCTGGATCGCCGACTCGATCGCAGCTCAGATGGAGCGCGACGGAGGGATCATCCGCCGTCAGGACCTCGCCGCCTACGAAGCCGTGTGGCGTGAACCGGTGCGCATTTCATACGAGGGCCGGGAGATTCTCTCCATGCCACCGCCATCTTCGGGCGGAGTGACGCTGGCCGAGCTGCTCAACGTCGTATCGAAGTTCGATCTGGCCGAAGCCGGCTGGCACTCGGCCCGGGCGATCCATCTGATGGTCGAGGCCATGCGCAGGGCCTACGCGGACCGCAATCGGTACCTGGGCGATCCGGACTTCGTGCCGATGCCCCTGGCTCGACTGATGAGTCGGGCGCACGCCGACTCGCTGCGATCCACCATCGATGTCTCGCACGCGTCTCGATCGGAGGATTTCGGCGAGGTGGCCAGCGAGGGCGTCGAGACCACCCATTTCTCGATCGTGGATGCGGACGGAAACGCCGTCGCCGAGACGACGACGCTCAACGGGTCGTTCGGTTCGGGCGTCGTGGTGCGGGGGGCGGGCTTCCTCCTCAACAACGAGATGGATGATTTCGCCGCCAAGCCGGGCTCGCCCAACGCGTACGGCCTGGTTCAGGGTGAAGCCAACGCGATACGCCCGGGCAAGCGGATGCTATCCTCCATGACGCCCACCGTCGTGGTCGGTGCGGATGGGAAGGTGGAACTCGTCACGGGAACGCCGGGCGGCGCCACGATCATCACCAGCATCTTCCAGATCCTGGTGAACCACATGGACTACGGACTCGGCGTGCAGACCTCTGTCAACGCGCCGCGGTTTCACCACCAGCATCTTCCGGATCGGGTCTTCTTCGAGCGGGGAGGATTGGAGCCGGCGGTGATGGCGGAGCTCCGGCGTCTGGGGCACACGCTCGCCGAGCGGAAGAGGTTCTCCGGCGACGTGGAGTCCATCTACATCGGACCGGACGGAACCCGCTACGGGGCGGCGGACCCGCGCGGCGACGGAAGCGCTCTGGGCTACTAGAAGGCGGTCTTCAGACAGCCTTTCGGTGGCGGCGAGCCGCCGGAAGGCCACGGGATCGCTTCCGCGCCCTTCCGCCAGGTCGCCCGAGACCCGCTAGCGGCGGATCGTGACCTCCAGTGGCTCGTCGAGCTCGAGTGTGAGCTCCGACCCGGAGGCCAGGACTCCGTCTCGATGCTCCGTCTTCACGTGAATCGCCGTCCCGGCGGCCGCACCCACGGCAGCGCCGATGATCACGCCCTTCGCCCCACCACCGATGATCTTGCCCAGGAGAGCTCCGGCGGCCGCGCCGCCCCCGATCTTCTTCGCCTTCTGCCCCCTCTTGGACCGTGTCTCCATATTGGAATCGAGGACGGAGGCGGACATCGGGAACGTCTGGCCATCCACCAGGATTCCCGTGAACTTCACTTTGATGATGACCGGCTCTCCGGGTTTCCGCGATCGCTGAATCGCCGTCACCTCGCCGTAGGCGATCGTGTTCGTCGAAGCGACGACGTGCCAGCCATCCGTGATCGGATCGACCAGCTGGACTTGGAAGCGATCCCCGGGTCGGTTGGTGCTCGTGCCGATCTCATCGAGGAGCTTCACGCGAAACCGGGTTCCCGCCGGAGCGCTGAGCTTCACGGTCGCCGGAGCGGGTGGAGGAGCCGGCGGCGGAGCGGGCGGCGGCGCGGGTGCCGGCGCCGCGCGCTGAACCGGCGGGCGGGTGGGCTCAACGGGCCGTCGAGCCGGTGGCGGAGGAGGCGGCGGCGGCGCGGGCCTGGCACGCGGCTCCGGCGGCGGAGCGGCCGGCGGCGCATGCTGATCGGCGACGGCCTCGCCCACCGGCGCATCCTGCAACTCTGGCTGTGACGAATCGGCCTGCAACGCCAGATCCATCTGCCGATCCACGGCCGCCTGATCCGCTGGCTGCTCGTCGCGGCCGCAGGCCGCCACCCCACCCGCCGCCCACAACACGGTGAGAGCCGTGATCGCCGCGCCCCACATGTTCTCGCTGCGTCTCATCGTCCCTGTCCCTCGCTCCCTGGGCCCGTTCTTCCCGACCCCCGGCGTTGTACGGGTTCGGCCCTATCCGTACCTTTCAGACGCTTCTCGGCGGCCGACGGTCACGCCGTAGGGAGCATACCGCCTCACGGTCCGGCTGTTCCCCGGGGAGGCAGCCGGTCGTCCAGGAAAGGCTCAGACAACCTTCGAATGAGAGAACTACGCACCCTTCTGCCCTACTTCCGGCCCTATCGGCGGGGTCTGATCCTGGGCCTCATCCTCGTTGTCGTGGGCAACCTGTTCACGATCGCGGGACCGTATGTTCTCAAGTTGGCTATCGATGCCCTGGAGCACGATCTCCGGCCCGATCTGATCGTGCGGTACGCCGGGCTCATCGTACTCGTCGCGGCCCTCGCGGGCGCCGCTCGATTCGGAATGCGTGAGTTCCTGAACGGGATCAGCCGACGGATGGAGACCGACCTCCGCAACGATCTGTTCGACCACTTCCTGCGACTTCCGGCCGAGTTCTACGACGAGTGGCGAACCGGCGATCTGATGAGCCGGGTGACCAACGACGTGCTGGCTGTTCGGCAGGTGGCCGGACCCGCCATCATGTATCTGGTGAACACGACGACGATCTCGATCCTGGCCTTGAGCCTCATGGTATGGATCGACGTTCCGCTCACCCTGCTCTCCATGGCTCCCATGCTCATGGTACCGCCTGTCGTGTTCCTGTTCGGGCAGCGGATCCACGATCGGTTCGAGGCCATTCAGGCCCAGTTCGGCGAGCTGTCCAACTTCGTGCAGGAGAATCTCACCGGCGTGCGGATCGTGAAGGCGTACACTCGGGAGGAGGCGCAGAAGAGACGATTCGCCCGACTCAACGCGGAGTACATGAGCCACAACATGGGCCTGGCGCGCATCTGGGGAGCCTTTCACCCCAGCCTCATGCTGCTCACCGGACTGGGTGCCGTGGTCGTCCTGTGGTTTGGCGGACGACAGGTGATCGCGGGCTCCATGACCCTGGGCGATTTCGTCGCCTTCGCGTTCTACCTGACGCTGCTCACCTGGCCGATGATCGCGCTCGGATGGGTGACCAACCTGTTTCAGCGGGGTGCCGCCTCCATGGGGCGCATCAATGAGTTGATGCGGATCCGGCCGGCGATCGCGGACCCGGAAGACCCGAAGCGACTGACCCACCCCCGTGGCGAGATCGAGTTCGAGGACGTCTCGTTCCGGTATCCCGGCTCCGAGCACTGGGCGCTGCGGCACGTTTCCTTCCGCATCGAGCCCGGACAGACGCTGGCGGTCGTCGGGTCCACGGCGAGCGGGAAGACCACCCTGGTCAGGCTCATCTCTCGCCTGTACGAGGCCACGCAGGGGAGCGTTCGGCTGGACGGGATCGATGTCCGGAGACTGCGGCTCTCCGATCTCCGCGCCGCCATGGCGGTCGTTCCGCAGGAACCCTTTCTGTTCAGCATGCGGCTGCGCCACAACATTCAGCTTCAGCGCTCGGAAACCGAGTCGAAGACCATGGACCTGGACCGGGCGCTGGATGTGGCGCAGCTTCGACCCACTCTCGACGTGCTTCCGAACCGCTTCGACACTCGGATCGGTGAACGGGGAGTTACGCTGTCCGGCGGGCAGAAGCAGCGGGCCACGCTGGCGCGGGCCCTGATTCGAAATGCCCCGATCCTCATCCTGGACGATGCCCTGTCCGCCGTCGACATGGAAACCGAGACCGCCATCCTGGATGGCCTGCGCCGCTACGCGGCCGAGCGCACCGCGATCATCATCTCCCACCGCGTATCCGCCGTGCGGAACGCCGATATGATTCTCGTATTGGAGGACGGCCGGATCGTGGAGCGGGGCCGGCACGCCGAGCTGGTCGCCAGGCGGGGCGCGTACGCCACACTGCTGGAACGGCAGCTGCTGGCCCGGGAGATCGAGAGCGACCGGGTCGCGGCTGCCCGAACCGAGTGACGGCTCAGATACGGTCCAAAATGAACTCGGGGGTGAACCGGGCCGCCCAGGCGGCGAGCAGAGTGAACTGGCCCGAGAGCAGCAGGAGCCCGACCAGTACGAGGAGCGCTCCGCTGGCGCGCTCCACCCAGGGGATGAAGCGCCGCATGCGCTGGAAGGTGGAGAGAAACCAGGAAAGCGCCACCGAGCTGGCGAGAAACGGGACCGCCAGCCCCGCGGAGTAGCTTCCCAGAAGCTGCAGCCCCTCCCCCACCTGCCCGCGCGTGCCCGCGAAGGTGAGGATTCCGCCAAGAATGGGTCCGATGCAGGGTGTCCAGCCTGCGCCGAACGTCACCCCGACGAGGTAGCTGCCGGCGTAACCGAGCGGCTTGTTCTGCAGGTGGACACGCCGCTCCCGCTGGAGGAACCGCAACCGCGTGACCCCCAGCAGGTGCAGACCGAACAGGATGACCAGGACTCCTCCGACGCGGGTGATCCACACCTGGTTCTGCCGTAGAAGGTGGCCCAGGAAGGTGGCCGAGGCTCCCATCGCCATGAAGATGCTGGAGAATCCCGCGACGAACAGCAGTGAATGGACGAACGCGGTCCGGCGAACCCGGCTTCCCCCGGCTCCCAGCTCCTCGACGCCCATCCCCGTCACGAACGAGACGTACGAGGGCACGAGGGGGAGCACGCACGGCGAGAGGAACGACAGCAGGCCCGCCGCGAAGGCCACGGCGAGGCTGATTCCCAGACTATCCATCCGAAGCCCGCTCTATCTGCATATCGGCGCGATGCCCGACGTCACCCAATCCCGCCTCCCTGAGTCATCCGGTAACCGATCATCTTGT
This sequence comes from Gemmatimonadota bacterium, assembly GCA_046757845.1. Taxonomy (GTDB): domain Bacteria; phylum Gemmatimonadota; class Gemmatimonadetes; order Palauibacterales; family Palauibacteraceae; genus JBHHYZ01. The sequence goes on along the minus strand of JBHHYZ010000013.1, from coordinate 17 downwards.
AGACCAGCTTGGCCGCG
>JBHHYZ010000012.1:0-58112 GCA_046757845.1 Gemmatimonadota bacterium | reverse complement strand
AAACCGGAGGAAGGTGGGGATGACGTCAAGTCCTCATGGCCCTTATGCCCAGGGCGACACACGTGCTACAATGGCCGGTACAAAGGGCAGCGAACCCGTGAGGAGGAGCGAATCCCATAAAGCCGGTCTAAGTTCGGATTGGAGTCTGCAACTCGACTCCATGAAGCCGGAATCGCTAGTAATCGTGGGTCAGCCATACCACGGTGAATACGTTCCCGGGCCTTGTACACACCGCCCGTCAAGCGATGGAAGCTGGGGGTACCCGAAGCCGGTGGCCTAACCTTCGGGAGGGAGCCGTCGAAGGTAAACTCAGTGACTGGCGCTAAGTCGTAACAAGGTAGCCGTAGGGGAACCTGCGGCTGGATCACCTCCTTTCTAGGGAGCGATTCTTCCTTCGGGAAGAGTTTCCCGGCCAACCCGCACGCCACTCGGACCTTTTTGATCGATTCTCCACCCATCATCGAACCTTCGTTCACCCATTTCCGAATCGGGGCAGCGTTCTTGCAATGGAGCCTTCCGCACGCCGCACGCCGGGACCAGGTCCCGTCACTTTTTCCCACTCTCACGGGGCGGAATTGGCTTTCTCAGGAGAAACCGGGGTTGCGGACCGCAAGCGCGCGGCGAAGGAACGGGGAATCCTGCTGGCCACGGTCGGCTGGCTCCTGGCTCTCGCCGGCATCCTCGGCCTCCGTACACTGGGCCTCGTGGCCATCCGGCTGGAGGTGTGGGTGGCTACCGCCCTGGTCACGCTCGCGCTCCAGGGCTTCTTGTGGCTGATTCCGCACCGGGGTTGGGATGCCCGGCTGTCCTGGGATCCGCATTATGTCTATCTGCCGCTGATCATCGCGTCGCTTCTGCTCAGCGTGTACGTCTACCTGGTGCCGGCCGCGCATCATGTTCTGCTGATGGGCTGGTTCGTAGCCCTGCTGTTCCTCGCCGGAGTCGCCGGGCTCTCGGAGGTCGTGGTGCTCAGCGGACTCACCGGCTCCGGTCATCTGGCGGCGCTTTCCCTGCGGGCCGGACCCGGCTTCATGGTGTCGCCGGCCGCCGAGGCCGCGCGCACGGCCCTGTTTTTCCTGATTTGCTGTTACGCGGGCTTCGTGTTCCGGCGCATCCGGGAGGATCGTCGCAAGTTGCACGGCCTGCGAAAGGACATGGCGGAACTGGCCAATCGCGATGCCCTGACGGGCCTGGCCAACCGCCGGCGGTTCGAACGCCTGCTGAGGGAAGAGCTGGCTCGTGCGAAACGTTACGGACACCCGTGCACCGTCGGGATGGTGGACGTGGATCATTTCAAGTGCTACAACGATACCATGGGTCACCTGGCCGGGGACGAGTTGTTGCGAGAGCTGGCCCGGGTGGTGCAGGCCACGCTTCGGGATTCCGATGTAGTGGCGCGCTACGGAGGGGAGGAGTTTGCCCTCATCCTGGTCAACACAACGATCGAGGAGGGCGAGGCCGTAGTGGAGCGCTTGCGGCGGATCGTCGAAGAACATCCGTTCCCGGACGAGCAGATCTTTCCCTCCGGGCACTTGACGATCAGCGCAGGCATCGCGGAGTGCGGCTTTGACGGAACGGAATACGAGGAAGTCCTCGAGCTCGCCGACCGGGCCCTCTACGACGCCAAGCAGTCGGGACGCAACGGGGTCCGCATCGCGGCTTGAGACTTGCCAGGACAGCGCCGGGGGGCCGGCCGGTACGGCCCCGGGTTTCCAGGCGGGATTCGTCGCGCTGCTCGGGCTCCCCAACACGGGGAAGTCGACGCTTCTCAACCGGTTCGTCGGTTCCCGCCTCAGCATCGTCACCTCCAAGGCCCAGACGACTCGTCGTAGACGGTTGGGGATCTACTCGGATGAGGGCCATCAGGCGGTGTTCGTGGACACGCCGGGCTTGCTCGAACCGCGGTATCTCCTCCAGCTCGCGATGCGCCGGGAGATCTCGACGGCGCTCGCGGATGCGGATGTCATCGTGTATCTGGCCGACGCGGCGGACCCGGTCTCGCTGGACCGTTTGCTCGACCTCCGGGTGTCGAGGTGCAGGCCTCGTCTCCTGTGCATCAACAAGGTGGATACGGCGACTCCACTGGAGCTGAACAGGTGGCGGGAACGAGTCCGGGAAGACGAGTGGGGGGGTGTGTTTTCGACCGTGGCCACCCGGGGCACGGGAGTCGACGCGCTGCGGGATGCCATTCTCGGCCTTCTGCCACCTTCGCCCCCTCTGTACCCGATCGAGGACCTTTCGGCCCATTCGGTCCGGGAACTGGCCTCGGACCTCATCCGGCAGGCATGCTTCGAGAGGCTCTCCCGAGAGGTTCCGTACAGCATCGCTGTGAAGATCGACGAATACCGGAACTCCGACGGGAGACAGCCCGTCTACATACGGGCCATCATCTACGTGGAGCGTGAATCGCAGAAGGGAATCGTGATCGGGCGCAACGGTGTCATGGTCCGGGGAATCGGCATGGCGGCGCGTCGGAGCATCGAACAGCTGGTGGAAGAGCAGGTCTATCTGGAACTTCGCGTCCGGGTGCTCGCCAACTGGCGACGGCGGCCCAACTATCTTAGACTCTTGGGGTTTCGTGGCCTTCCGAAGGAGAATTGAACATGCCCGTGGATGTCCGCCTGCTCGAGATTCTCGTCTGTCCGAAATGCAAGGGAGAGCTCGAATACCGGGAAGCCGAGGATGCCTTGTTCTGTCACGCGTGTCGGCTTCGCTACGAGGTGAAGGACGACATACCGATCATGCTCATCGACGAGGCTCAGCCGTTCTAGCTGCCCCGCGGCGTACGAGCCCTCTCGTGGCTGCCGGACGCCGGCTGGTGGCCCGCCCGGTTCCCGCGGCGCGGCCACTCAGAGTTGCTCAGCGACCTTCTAAATGACCCGCAAACCGATCCTTCACACCGGGCGTCTTCAGGTCACACGCGCGGGGGACGGCTTCGTCCTGGCCGAAGGAGACCAACCCGACGTGTTCGTGCCGTCTCGTTTCCTCGGATCGGCGGTGGACGGCGACACGGTAGTCGCTCAAATCGAGCGCCGCCCCCGTCGTCGCGGACCGGAAGGGCGCATCGTGCGGGTGGTCGAGCGAGCCTGGCGGCAGGTGGCGGGCATCTACCACCAGGAGTCCGGTCGGGGCCTGGTGATCTCTCGGGAGCCGAAGCTGAGGCTCGAGTTCTCCGTTCCTCCGGAGCTGGCGGGAGGAGCGAAGGACGGCGAGATGGTGCTCCTCGAGGTGGTGGAGTGGAAGGACGGGGGTGCTCGGCCCGTGGGGCGGGTGGAGCGCATTCTCGGGCCCGCCGATGCTCCAGGCGTGGATGTGCTGGCCATCCTGCTTGGCCACCAGTTGCCGCTCGAGTTTCCCTCCGGCGTGTCCCGGCGAGCGGCGAAGGTCGCCGAACGGGGCCTTCGAGCAGACGATCTGGAAGGCCGGGAAGATCTCCGAGACCGTCTCACCTTCACCATCGACCCACCCGACGCTCGGGACCACGATGATGCCGTCTCGATACGCGGCTTACAGGGCGGCGAGGTGGAGCTGGGCGTCCACATCGCGGATGTATCGCACTACGTCGCTTCCGGGGGAGCGCTCGACGTGGAAGCGCTGGAGCGCGGAACCAGCGTATACCTGGTCGATCGCGTCGTCCCGATGCTCCCCGAGCCGCTCTCAGCCGGGCTGTGTTCTCTTGTGCCTCGGGAGGATCGCCTCACCCTTTCCCTGCTGATGAGAGTCGACGGACGCGGCGAGGTCCGGGGCTCGAAGCTGGTGCGGGCCGTCATCCGCAGCCGGCATCGACTCTCCTACGATGAGGCCCAGGCGATCCTGGACGGTGGCGAAACCGAACCGGAGTTGGCCGAGGCCCTGGCACGCCTGAACGCCGTCAGCCGCAATCTGCGCCGCCGCCGCCGCGAGCGAGGCAGCATCGATTTCGACCTGCCCGAGTCCCGGGTCGTGTTGAACGCGGCCGGCGAACCCACGGATATCCAACGGGTGCTTCGGCTCTCCTCTCATCTGCTGATCGAGGATCTGATGATCCTGGCCAACGAGACGGTGGCCGCTCTGGCGATCGAGCATCGTCTTCCCTTCCTGTTCCGGGTCCATGAATCTCCCAGCCCGGAGAAGATCGAGCAGTTGAGAGCCGTGGCCCTAACGTTCGGGTTCCGATTGCCGCGACGGAAGATCGTGCCCAAGGATCTGGCCCGGCTGGTGGATGCGATGGCGGGAACGCCGCAGGAGTCGCTCATCTCGATGGCGACCCTGAGAAGCATGCAGCAGGCACGGTACGCCACGCGGAACCTCGGCCACTTCGGTCTGGCCTCGCCGGCCTACGCCCACTTCACATCTCCCATCCGGCGCTACCCGGACCTGTGGGTGCACCGCCGCCTGACGCGTTGGCTCCAAACACCGCGGCTGGCCCGTAGAGTCGACGCGGGGCGGTTGGAGGAGATCGCGCGTCACTGTTCGGAGCGTGAGCGGCGGGCGGTCGCCGCGGAACGCGATTCGGTGGAGCTGAAGCGGATCGAGTTCATGCAGCGGCATCTGGGCGAGTCGTTCGGCGGATCCATCAGCGGAGTGACCTCGTTCGGTTTCTTCGTTCTGTTGAATGATTTTCAGGTGGAAGGCCTGGTTCGAGTGCGCGCGCTCGAAGATGACTACTACGTGTACAAGGAAGAGCGGCACGCTCTGGTCGGCCGACGGCGGCGGCGCGTGTTTCAACTCGGCGATCCGGTGCGAGTCCGGGTTGCGCGAGTGGACCGGGAAGAGCGCCAGATCGACTTCGAGCTGGTTGAGGACGGATGACCCGGCATCTTGACCCCCGAGGAAACGCCGTCTAGACTCGCGGCCGTCGAGCCGCTTCCGAGATCGATCCGAATCCGAGGAATCCATGACAGAGATCGCGCGATATCGAGAGACCCTCACAGAACAGAGACGACGCCTGGAAGAACTCCGGGGGTATCTTTGAAATCTCCGACAAGCTCGCCGCGTTGGAGGAACTGGAAGGGACGATGGCGAGCCCGACCTTCTGGGAGAAGCCCGAGCGTGCCCGCCAGATCATAGAGGAGAGCCAGCGTCTGAAGGAATGGACGCAGCCATGGCTCGAAGCATGCGCCCGCCTCGATGAGGCGGGCGAGTTGGTGAGCCTGCTGGAGGAAGAGGAGGACGAGGAGCTCCTCGAGGAACTGGAGCGGGAGCTCGCCGAAATCGATCGCGCGCTCGAACGCCTGGAGCTCCGCAACATGCTCCGGGGAGAAGACGCCCGCAGAAACGCGCTGCTGACCATCCACCCCGGTGCGGGGGGTACGGAGTCCCAGGACTGGGCGGAGATGCTCATGCGGATGTACTCGCGGTGGGCGGAGCGGCGTGGGTTCGAGACGGAGATTCTGGATCTCCTGCCCGGAGAAGAGGCGGGGATCAAGTCGGTGACGCTCGAAGTGCGCGGTCGCTACGCATATGGCTACCTGAGCGCAGAGCGGGGCGTCCACCGGCTGGTCCGAATCTCTCCCTTCGACTCCCAGGGGCGCCGGCACACTTCCTTCGCATCTGTCTTCGTCTACCCGGTGGTCGAAGATGACATCGCGGTGGACGTGGCCGAGGACGACCTTCGGATCGACACGTTCCGGGCTTCGGGCGCGGGTGGCCAGCATGTGAACAAGACGAGCTCGGCCGTCCGGATCACCCACATTCCAACCAATATTGTGGTCTCCTGCCAGCAGGAGCGAAGTCAGCACAAGAACAAGGCCAAGGCCATGAAGATGCTGCGCGCGGCGCTCTACCAGCGAGCCGTCGAGGAGAGGGAGGCCGAGCGGGCGGTTCTGGAGAGCACCAAGAAGGAGATCTCCTGGGGCAGTCAGATCCGCTCCTACGTGCTCCAGCCCTATACGATGGCCAAGGACCACCGAACAGGGCTCGAGATCGGCAACGTGAACGGAGTGCTCGACGGAGATATCGATCCGTTCATCCAGGCCTATCTTCAGCAGGCGGGAGCGACGGGTTCATGAGCGGGCGGGGATACGGGCGCGAGGCCGAGCGGTGTTCCGGCTGCGGTCGGGACGAGGGCGCGCTCCGAGAGGGCCTGTGCCTGGACTGCTGGTACTCCTCCCCTGACCGTCCCAAGCCGATCCGCGATAGGTACGCGAAGCTGACCCGCCTTCGAGAGATCGGAATCGAGCCTTTCGCGTACTCGTTCGAGCCTTCCCATTCGCTCGCCGACGCGCGTCGGGCCTACGAGGAAGCCGAACAAGGCGAAGCCCTGGAGGAGCTGGCTCCGGTGCGGGTGAGCGGGCGCATCCTCTCTTTCCGGGATCTGGGCGGGAGCGCGTTCGCCCACCTCGGCGACCGGGAGGGGCGCCTGCAGGTGCATTTCAGACGCGATGTGCTGGGCGCCGTCGGGGTGGAGTTGCTCGGGCTCCTGGATCTGGGCGACTGGATCGGGGTGGAGGGACGTCTGTTCTGCACCCGATCGGGAGAGGTCACCGTACGGGCGGAGGGCGTGACTCTGCTCAGCAAGTCCCTGCGGCCGCTTCCGTTCGGCAAGGAGGAGGTGGATCAGGCGGGGAAGCGCATCGTGCACGGCGGGTTCTCGAACGTCGAGGCCCGGTATCGGCAGCGCTATGCGGACCTGGCCGTCAATCCCGATATCCGGCGCCTGTTCGAGACCCGCAGCCGGGTGGTGTCGTCGTTACGTTCCTTCCTTGACACGCGGGGCTTCCTGGAGGTCGAAACCCCGGTCCTTCAGCCGCTCTACGGAGGCGCTTTCGCACAACCGTTCACCACCCACCACAATGCGCTGGACCGTACGCTCTATCTGCGAGTGGCGGATGAGCTGTACCTGAAGCGCCTGATCGTCGGCAACCTCGAGCGCGTGTACGAGATCGGGAAGGATTTCCGGAACGAAGGGATCGACCGAACCCACAATCCGGAATTCACCATGCTGGAGCTGTACGCCGCCTTCGCGGACTACGAGGCTATGATGAGCCTGAGCGAACAGATGGTGGCTCACGTGGTGGAGGAAGTGTGCGGCCGGACGGTGCTGGAGTACGAGGGGTCCCGGCTGGACTTCTCGGCACCGTGGGCACGACTCTCCTACGTGACGGCATTGCGGGAGCATGCGGGAGTCGATCCGACGACCGCCAGCGACGCGACGCTCCGGGAGCGGGTCCGGGAGACGGGACGCGCGGACGGGGAGGAACTCCCCCGCACCAGACTGCTGGATGCCCTGTTCTCCTCCCTGGTGGAGCCGGAGCTGACATCTCCGACCATCGTGTTCGACTTTCCCGTCGAGATGAGCCCTCTGGCCAAACCGAAGCGTGGGAATCCCGCCTTGGCGGAGCGCTTCGAGGTGGTCGTCGCGGGCTCGGAGCTGATCAACGCGTTCAGCGAACTCAACGACCCCCTGGACCAGTGGACCCGCTTCGCCGCTCAGTCGCGCCAGCGGGCGGCCGGAGATCTGGAGGCTCAACCGCTGGACGAAGATTACATCCGAGCTCTGGAATATGGATTGCCGCCGACGGGCGGCCTGGGATTGGGCGTGGACCGTCTGGTGATGCTGGTGACCGGGCAGACGGCGATCCGGGAGGTGATCCTGTATCCGATCCTGCGTTCCGAGGAAGGGCTGTGAGCCCGGTCGGGAACGCGCAACGCCGGTTTCCGCTCGAGCGGTACCTCGCGGCCCGGTACCTCTCCGGTCGCCGCGGCGGCGGTCTCCTCTCCCTGATCACGCTGATCGCGATCGGAGGCGTGGCCGTTGGCGTCATGGCGCTCATCGTCGTGATCGGTGTGATGACGGGGCTGCAGAAGGACTTGAGAGCGAAGATTCTCGGGGCGAGTCCCCACGGGATGGTGCTGGAGGTCGGGAACCGATTCCGCATGGACGCGTGGCGGGAGGTGCTCGAGCGGGTGAGAGAGGATCCGAGCGTGACGGGGGCCACCCCGTTCGTGTACAGCGAAGTGCTCATCAATGCGGGGGAGAACTACAACGAAGGCGCGATCTTGCGGGGGATCCCGGACGACTCCGTGTCGGTCGTGTCCACGACGGTGAGCGAACATCTCATCTCCGGCCGCATGCCTTTCGCACCGACAGAATCCGGTCGGCCCGGGATCGTTGTGGGCCGGGATCTGGCCGACCGTCTGGGTCTGTTCGAGGGAAAGCTGGTGACCGTCATCTCGGCCCAGAACGCCGGCCTCACGCCCACCGGGTTCATCCCCCAGATGCGCCGCTTCGAGGTCACCGGAATCTTTCTGACCGGCCTCTACCAGTTCGACACCAAATTCGCCTACGTGGCTTTGCCCGAAGCCCAGGCTCTTCTGGGGCTCGACGATGCCGTCACCGGGGTGGAGTTCGACGTGGCCGATCCCTGGAAGGCGGATCAGGTCGCCACGAGCCTGGAGGCCTCGCTGGGTGAGCCCTACCGCGTGGATGATTGGCAGAAGCAGAACGCGAGCCTCTTCTCGGCGCTGAAGCTGGAGAAGTTGGCCATGGCGGTGATCCTTCTGCTCATCGTGCTCGTCGCCTCGTTCAACATCGTCTCCACTTTGGTCATGGTGGTGGCCGAGAAGACGAGGGAGATCGGTATCCTGCGCTCCATGGGGGTGACGGCCGCCTCCGTGCGCCGGGTGTTTCGGATCATGGGAGTCATCATCGGGTTGGTGGGCACGGGGATCGGCGCGGGCCTAGGTCTCTTGCTCGCGTGGCTGCTGCACCACTACCGCTTCATACGGCTACCGGCCGACGTTTATTTCGTGGACCGCCTCCCGATCAGCTTGAATCCGTTCGATCTGGCTCTCATCCTGACCGCCTCGGTGACGATCGCGTTCCTGGCCACTCTGTATCCGGCTCGGAAGGCCTCCGAGCTCACTCCCGTGGAAGCGATCCGTCATGAGTGAGTTCGCCCGGAGCGGCGACGTCGTCGTGGCGGCCACGGGGCTTCACCGTTCGTATCGCGATGCGGATGACGTCACGATCCATGTGTTGCGGGGCCTGGATATCACGGTGCGGGCCGGGGAAACCGTGGCCATCGTCGGCCCGAGCGGCTCCGGAAAGTCGACTTTGCTGCACCTGCTGGGCGCGTTGGACCGTCCCAGCGCCGGGGATGTGGCGTTGCGCGGACGCTCCGTGGCTGGCCTGGATGACGTGGAGTTGGCCCGGCTCCGCAACCGGCACATCGGCTTCGTGTTTCAGTTCCACCATCTCCTGCGTGATTTCACGGCCCTCGAGAACGTCCTCATTCCTCTGCTCGTGGCCGGCGCGGATCCGGCGGTCGCCCGGTCTCGGGCGCAGGATCTGCTGGGTCAGGTGGGGCTCGCGGATCGGGCCGGGCACCGGCCCAACATGCTGTCCGGGGGAGAGCAGCAGCGTGTCGCCGTGGCTCGTGCCCTGGCCAATGAACCTCCTCTCTTGCTCGCCGATGAGCCGTCCGGTAACCTGGACGTGGATGCCAGTCGGGCTCTCCATGACATGCTCTTCCGCCTGGTGGACGACCATGGGAGCGCGCTGGTGATCGTCACGCACGACCCGTCTCTCGCGGGGAGGGCCGCTCGCCTGCTGAGGCTGGAAGAGGGCATCCTGAAGCCGGTGCTGGAACGGTTCGCGTAATTTGCGAACGAGCCGGTGCTCTGCCAGGAGATGGCAGGCCGCTCGGGTGCGCGGCGGAGGGCTCGGTGGCCCGCCCGCTCGAGAAAGACCGCGATCGCGCGAGCTTGAGAATCCCCTCGGGGCCGGGCGGGTAGAATCGGGCGGGACGGTACGGCTTCTGCGATCATGGTTCGCGGAGGCCGCAGGATGCCCGGGGTTTCCGGCGGCCGGCCCGCGGAGGCCCTCTCTGGACGTGACGGGGCGGACATGCGCTGCGAGAACTGCGGAGAAAGGGAAGCGGAGGTCCACCTGACCGAGATCGAGGGTGGCGAGATGAGAACGTCTCATCTGTGCCCCTCCTGCGCCGCCCAGAAGGGCGTGGCCGGCACGCTCGCGGCCGAAAAGGAGCCGCTGACCGATTTTCTCGCGCAGATCGGAGGGTCGGCCGAATCGGCGGGGACGACGCCGAAGCTCGATCAGTGCCCCTTCTGTGGGACCTCTCCCCAGGATTTCCGTCAGACGGGCCGGCTGGGCTGCCCTCAATGCTACACGCATTTCGCCGTCCAGCTGCGAGGCTTGCTGCGGCGCGTGCACGGCGCCAGCCAGCACACGGGAAAGATCTATCTGGCGGAGACGGATGCGGTCGAGGGTCCCGAAGTCCGCCTGGCCAGTCTGCGGCGACGTCTGGAGCGGGCGGTCGAGATCGAAGACTTCGAGTGCGCCGCGCGCCTTCGGGACCAGATTCATGAGCTGGAGGCGGTCAAGTGAGCGGGAACGGAACGGGAACCCTGGACGGCCAGGGTCTGGCCTGGCTGGAGGAAGAGGGAGCGGACTGCGAGATCGTGCTCTCCACCCGGGTTCGCCTGGCACGCAACCTCCAGGGCTTTCCGTTCAGCATCCGCGCGGGCGGCGAAGAGCGCAGGCAGATTCTCGACCGGAGCCGCTCCGCCTTGGCCGAGAGCCTGGTGCTGTCCGATCCCTTTGTGTGGGAGATGGCGAGTCTCGACGCTTCGGAGCGGACTCTCCTTCTGGAGCGGCATCTGGTGAGCCGGGAGTTGATCGGTCCGCCGAATGGGGAATCTCCTCCCAGTGCGGCGCTCGCGCTGTCCCGGCGGCGAGCGCTGGGCGTGATGATCAACGAAGAGGATCACTTGCGCCTCCAGGCTCTGCGCAACGGGCTGCAGTTGGACCGGGCCTGGAAGGAAGTCGAACAGCTCGACGAGGAGATCGGCGGCCGCCTCCCGTACGCGTTTCACCATGAGTTCGGCTTTCTGACTTCCTGCCCGACCAACGTGGGCACCGGGTTACGGGCTTCGGTTCTCGTACATCTGGCCGGCCTGGTGCTGACCAAGGAGATCGGAAAGGTATTGCAGGGCATCAGCCAGATCGGACTCACGTTCCGAGGCCTGTACGGTGAAGGCTCAGAGGTGGTGGGGAATTTTTTCCAGATCTCCAATCAGACCACGCTGGGCAAGGCCGAGGACGATCTGATCGAGCATCTGGAAAAGATCGTCCACCAGGTTCTGCAGTATGAACGGGAGGCTCGGGCCGTTCTGATCAGGGAAGCGCCTTCCGTCCTGGAAGACAAGGTCTGGCGGGCCTACGGGATTTTGCGGCACGCCCGCAGCCTGGGCTTCGACGAGATGATGAATCTCCTGTCCGGGGTGCGTCTCGGCCTCACTCTGAAACTTCTCCGAACGCCCAGGGTACAGACGCTCAACCGCGTCATGATCTACGCCCAGACGGCCCATCTCGGACGCTCCGCGGGTCGCCGGCTGGACGAGAGCGACGCCGATGTGTTTCGCGCTTCCTTCGTTCGCGAGGCTCTCGCCGCCGACGAGGAGACGGCCGCATGAGTGAAAGGGTGGGGGTGAACGGGAGGAGAGAGTCGGGCTGGACCCGGGCGAGGTTCACATGAACTACAACTTCACGGACCGTGTCCGCAAGGTGCTCGCGATGGCGAGGGAGGAAGCCGTTCGCCTGCAGCACGACTACGTCGGTACCGAGCACATACTGCTCGGGCTCATCCGGGAAGGCGAAGGCGTGGCGGCGGCGGTGCTGTCCAATCTCGCCGCGGATCTTGACGAACTCCACCGCCTGGTGGAGAGCAATGTCCGGCGCGGCAAGTCGGCGTCCAGCATCGGAGAGCTTCCCTATACGTCGCGAGCCAAGAAGGTGCTCGAGTACGCCATGGCGGAAGCTCGCGAACTCAACCACAGCTACGTCGGCACCGAGCATCTGCTGCTGGGTTTGCTGAGGGAGGAAAAGGGCCTGGCCGCCAAGGTTCTCGGGGAGTTGGGGATCGGGCTCAACGAAGCCAGGGCAGAGACCCTGAAGCTGCTGGGCACGGATATGCCCGCGAGCTCGACCGCGGCCAGCGTCGAAGGCCCCGCAGCCAAGAGTGAGAAGAAGTCCAAGACGCCCGCGCTGGATCACTTCTGCCGAGACCTCACGGAGCTCGCGGCGCTGGGCAAGCTGGACCCGACCATCGGCCGGGAAGAGGAGATCGAGAGGGTCATGGAGGTGCTTTCCCGGCGCAAGAAGAACAATCCCGTGCTCATCGGCGAGCCCGGAGTGGGAAAGACCGCGATCGTCGAGGGCCTCGCGCAGCGCATCGTTCGTGGGGAGGTGCCTGACAGCCTCACCGACCACAGGGTGCTGGCCCTGGACCTGGCCGCGGTGATCGCGGGCACGAAGTATCGGGGCCAGTTCGAGGAACGCCTCAAGGCGATCGTCAACGAGATTTCTCAGACCGACGGGATCATCCTGTTCATCGACGAGCTCCACACGCTGGTGGGCGCGGGTGCCGCGGAGGGGGCGATCGATGCGTCGAACATGCTGAAGCCGGCGCTCGCGCGCGGCGAACTCCAGTGCGTGGGCGCATCGACTCTTAACGAGTACCGCAAGTACATCGAGAAGGATGGAGCGCTGGAGCGCAGATTCCAGACGGTGATCGTCGAGGCACCGAGCGTCGAGGAAACGATCGACATCCTCAAGGGGCTGAAGAAGTACTACGAGGATCATCATCACGTCGAGATCCCGGACGAATCCCTCGCCGCCGCGACCAAGCTCGCCGACCGCTACATCACGGACCGATTCCTGCCAGACAAGGCCATCGACGTGGTGGACGAGGCCGGGGCGCGGGCGCGGCTGGGTACCCAGATCCCCCCCCCCGAAGTCCAGGAACTCCAGAAGCAGCTGGAAGAGCTCGGCGAATGGAAAGACCAGGCGATTCGCGACCAGGATTTTGAACGGGCCGCGTATCTCCGGGACCGAGAGAAGGAGGTCCAGGAGGAGATCAAGCGGAGACGTGACGAGTGGGAGCGGCAACGGGAGGAATATCGGCCGACGGTGTCGGAACAGGACATCGCGTACATCGTGGGCCGCTGGACCGGCATTCCCGTGACGCGGCTCCGTGAGGCCGAGACGGAGCGCCTCCTGCGCATGGAACAGGTTCTCCACGAGACCGTGGTGGGACAGCACGAGGCGATACAGGCGGTGAGCCGTGCGATTCGACGCAGCCGCGCGGGCCTCAAGGATCCGGATCGGCCCATCGGCAGCTTCGTGTTCTGCGGTCCCACGGGCGTTGGCAAGACGGAACTGGCCCGGCAGCTGGCCAAGTTCCTGTTCGCCGATGAGCAGGCGCTCATCCGTGTGGACATGTCGGAGTACATGGAGAAGTTCTCGGTGAGCCGGTTGATCGGGGCGCCGCCGGGCTACGTGGGATACGATGAGAGCGGTACGCTGACCAAGTCGGTACGGCGCCGACCGTACAGCGTGATCCTGCTGGACGAGATCGAGAAGGCCCATCCCGACATCTTCAACATCCTGCTCCAGGTTCTGGACGAGGGCCGCCTGACGGACAATTACGGCCGGGTGATCGACTTCAAGAATACCGTGGTCATCATGACCTCCAACGTGGGAACGCGGGACATCGCGTCAGGCTCGAAGCTGGGATTCCACGCTTCCGAGCAGATCGGGATGGACTACGAGCGCATCAAGACGCGGGTCACGGAAGAAGTGGAGCGTGTGTTCACGCCGGAGTTCCTGAATCGCCTGGACGAAGTGATCGTTTTCCATCCGCTCTCCAAGAAGCAGATCGGTGAGATCGTCCACATCCTCCTCAAGGATGTGGAGAAGCGTCTGGCCGACGAGCAGCTGACCCTGCACCTGACCGATGCGGCGATATCGCTGTTGGTGGAGCAGGGCTACGATGACAAGTTCGGAGCCCGTCCTCTCAAGCGGACGATTCAGCGGTATCTGGAGGATCCACTCTCGGAGCGTATTCTGATGGCGGAGTTCACGGCCGGGGATGAGATTGCCGTGGATGTGGCGGACGACCGTGAATCCTTGAGCTTTCAGGTAGCGTCCCCCTCCTCGACGACGTGATCAAGGGTCGTACCCTCCTCAGCCTGCCGGTTCTCGCGAGCCTGTTCGGGGTGAGCGCCGTTCCCCTCAGGGGGCAGAACATCCCTCGACTCAGTGTCCGTGTGGACAGCATCGAGGTGCGTGGGAACGTTCGCCACACCGCCACGGATATCATCGAACGGAGCCGAATCCGGGTCGGAAACACCGTCCAGTTCATGCAGATCCGGGAGGCGATCCAACACATCTTCGCCACCGGCGACTATTCGGACGTCTCGATCTCCGTCACGGCCCACCGCCCCAACATCTTCTTCATCGACGTGGTGGAGCGGCCCTATGTGACCCGATACACGTTCGATGGGCTCGAGAGCCTAAGCCCGACCACGATCCGGGATTCGGTGGGATTGGCGCAGAACGCCCCCTTGGAGCCGGACAGAGTGAGCCGGGCCCGCCGAATGATCCTGGACCTGCTGGCCAACGAAGGTTTCCCGCGTGCGCGCGTAGACACCTCCATGGCTCGCGATCCATACCGGCCCGACGATCTGCGGATCACTTTCCACATCAACGAGGGACCACGGCTCGGGATCGCCCGGATCGACTTCGAGGGCAACGAGAGCTTCCCGGATTCGGATCTTCGAGGGGCCATGCACACCGGCGAGGAAGGATTTCTCTGGTTCAGCGCCGGGGAGCTCCGCCGGGAAGAGTATGAGAAAGATCTCTCGGAACGCCTGCCGGAGTACTACCGCGCCCACGGTTACCTGGACGCGGCCGTTCTCGGAGACACCCTGGTGGTGGATCCCACCACCGGGAAGGGGCGGATCGGAATCCGTGTGTCCGAGGGCCCCCAGTACGTGTTGGAGGAGTTTCGGATCAAGGGCAATCGACGCTTTCCCACCGCCCGCCTGGAAGAGCTGGTGCGGGTGGGTCAGGAGGAGCTTCCCGAGGGGCGCAAGGCGGTGTTCAATCAGATGGCCTTCGACAAGGCCACGGCCGACCTCGGAGATCTGTACCGCAATGCGGGTTACCTGCGCGCGGCGGTCATTCCCAGTTGGGAGAAGCTGCCTCCCGAGCAGGAGGGCGGGAAGCCCCGCGTCATCGCCACCTGGGATATCAATGAAGGCAATCCAAGCTATGTCCGGCAGGTCCGGATCGTAGGCAATACTTTCACCCACGACCGGGTGATCCGGAAGAAACTCCTGGTCTTCCCTGGCGACGTGTACTCCCAGCAGCGGCTCATCTCCACGATTCAGGCAATCCAGGGGCTCGGTTTCTTCGAACCCCTCCCTCCCCAGGAGGCGATCGAGTTCAGAGAACGGCCAGACGGCGACATCGACCTGACGTTCCGGGTGAAGGAAAAGCAGACAGGAACCCTGAATTTCGGTGTATCCGCCGCCGCGGCGACGGGGTTCGCCGGGTTCATCGGATACGAGCAACCCAATCTGTTCGGCCAGGCCAAGGTGGGCCGATTCCGGTGGATGTTCGGGGGACGGCAACAGGACATCGAGCTCACCTATTCCGATCCTGAAGTGTTGGGATCCCGGCAATCGGCCACGATCAGCCTGCGAAGCTCCAGAGACCAGTTCCGTACCTTCAGCCTGGGTGACCGGAGGCAGACGGGAATCGCGCTCGAGGTGGGCACTCCGCTGTTCGGCCTGCGCTCGACCCGGGTTTTCCTCGGGTACTCGATCTTCCGGGACCGGGTCCGTGGCTTGGACACCGCGCTCGTCACCCCATCGCAGCGCCAGCTTATCACCCAGGGAACGCGCAGCGCGCTGACGTTCCGGGTGGTGCGAGATACCCGCAACAGCAGCCTGTTTCCCACGGCGGGAAACCGCAACAGCCTGAACGGAAAGTTCACCGGAGGTTTTCTAGGTGGGAGCGGAAAATACGGAAAGGTCGAGTTGCAGAGCGACTGGTTCGTGCCCGTGGCCCAGATCGGGGGTGGGCTGCAGAGCAACCCGATTCAGTTCACCGCCGGGATCTCGTTCAATGCCGGCGTCATCGTGGGGGACAACCCCTTCTTCCTCGAGCGCTTCTTCATGGGTGGCACGCAGGTGGGCCAGCAGCTGCGAGGGTATGAGGAAGCGACGGTCACGCCCTCGGGTCACATACCGAGGAGGGCGCCGTTCAGCCAGCTGGATCGAGTGGGGGAATCCTATTTCCGAACCACGGCCTTGTTTGGCGTCAAGCTGACCGGCAATATCTTCGCCAACGCGTTCATGGATGCGGGCAACACGTGGTCGCGGGCGGCGGACCTGAATCCGACGGATCTCCTGGTGGGCTCGGGTTTAGGAGTCAGCTTGGTCACGCCCTTCGGTCCCCTGGGGATCGACTACGCGTACGGATTCGATCGAAGAGACGTCCTGGGACGCCCGGATCCGGGGTGGCAGCTTCACTTCAAGTTCGGCCGTATCTTCTGAGGAGGGCGTTTGGTGGGGGTCGGGAGGCGAGGGCCGTCCGACCGCCGTGTGTGCGGACACCGAAAGGACACTGAGAGCAGATTCCATGAGATATCTGGTTGGAGGATTGATCGGTCTGACGCTCGCCGTCGGTACGTGGGCGGGCCCGCTGGTGGCACAGGCGACTCCCGCGGCGAGCACGGTGCCGATCCAGTTGCCGCCGCCGAATTCCCACCTCGTGTTCGTCAACACGCAGAGAATCCTTCCGGACGTACCGGGTGCCAAGGAAGCCCAGGCAGAGTTCAACAAACAGGTGGACGCCTACAACGCGGAGGTGCAGACTCTCGCGGCGCAGGCGGATTCGCTGCTGGCGGACTACCGCCGCCAGGAGGCGATGATGACGCCGCAGGCCAAGGACCAGCGTCAACAGGAGATCCTGGCCAAGCAGCAGGAGCTGCAGAAGCGACGTGCCGAGCTCGAACAACAGGCGAGCCAGCGTCAACAGGAGCTTCTGGCGCCGATCCTGGACAAGGTCCGGGCGATGATCGAGACGATCCGGGCGGAGAATCACTATACGATCGTGCTCGACTCCTCACCGGGCTCGGCATTGCTGGCCGCGGATCCGAGTCTGGACATCACGCAGGCCGTCCTGGCGCGGCTCAAGGCCGAGAGCGCTCAGACGGCGGCGAAGCCCGGCTCGGGTTGACGCACGGCCGGGTGGGGCGTATGGCCGCACCCGGTGGAATGCGTCCCACAGCTTGGACCCGCGTGTCGCCCCGCACAGCGCTCCGGTTGACTTCTCGGAAAGGTCGTCCATGTCCGCCTTCACCGTAGGCGAGCTGGCCCGGCACGTATCGGGAAAGGTGGAGGGCGATGCGACCCGGGAAGTGTCGGGGGTGGCCGCGATCGAGAGCGCGGGTCCGGGTGACCTCACTTTCGTGCTCAACGAGCGCTACGCTCGGGTCCTCGGAGAAGTGCGGCCGGCGGCGGTCCTCGTCCCCCTGGATCTTCGTGTTCCCGAGGCGGATGCGACTTTCATCCGGGTGGACGACCCGCAACAGGCCTTCGGCCACCTGCTTCGACTGTTCGTTCCGCTGCCCGATCCTCCCGCGGGAATCTCTCCGACCGCCTGCTTGGGTCGCGGCGTGAGGCTGGATGAGGGAGTCTCGATCGGTGCCAATGCCTGGATCGGCGACGAGGCGTGGCTGGGCCGCGGTACCCAGGTGGGTCCGATGGTGCTCATCGGGAGCGGTGTCCGGGTGGGGGAGAACTGCATCCTCTCCCACGGGTGCTCGATCCTGGAGGGCTCACGCCTCGGAAATCGCGTGCATCTCCACCCGGGAGTCCGAGTCGGCACCGAGGGCTTCGGCTACACACTCGGCCCCGAGGGAGCGGCCAAGGTTCCTCAGGTGGGCGGATGTCTGCTCGAAGATGATGTGGAAGTGGGCGCGAACAGCACGATCGACCGCGGTACGCTGGGCAACACGCGCATCGGAGCGGGGACGAAGATCGACAACCTCGTCCACATCGGCCATAACGTGGAGATCGGCCGAAACTGCATGATCGTGGCCCAGGTCGGGATCGCGGGCAGCGTACGCGTCGGGGAAAGAGTGGCCCTGGGCGGACAGTCCGGGATCTCGGACCACATCACGGTAGGGGATGGGGCGAGAATCGCCGCGCGAGCCGGTGTGATCGGAGACGTGCCGGAGGGAGCCACGTACTCCGGATACCCCGCCCGTCCCCATCGGCAGGCGCTGCGTTCGGCGGCCATGCTGCGTCGGCTGCCCGGCCTCCTGCGGAGGATCGGGGCGCTGGAGCGTAAGCTGGGCGCGGGTGAGGATTCGACGGACGCCGGAGGATCGGGCGCATGAGGGATGAACAGCGGATGAGGGTCCTGCAGCGTACCGTAGCGGGATCCGCGAGCGTCGAAGGCAAAGGGCTGCATACCGGAGAACCCGTTCGTACTACTCTGCTCCCGGCGGAGCGGGATACGGGTCTCGTGTTTCGCCGGGCCGACCTGCCGGAGCAGCCGTGTATTCCGGCCGTGGTGGCCAATGTCACGGGGGTAGAGTGGGAGACCGTTCTCACCTCGGGCGGCGCCATGGCCCGGATGGTCGAACACCTGCTGGCCGCCGTGGCCGCCGCGGGCATCGATAACCTGGAGATTGAGATGGAGGGACCGGAGCCTCCCGCCCTGGATGGGAGCGCCGGCCAGTGGTGCGAGGTTCTCCGGGAGCTGGGCGTGGTGGAGCAGGACGCTTCGGCCCGGGTGCTGGTGGTGGCCGACCCTCTCCAGGTCACGGTGGGAGATGCTCGCTACTCCGTGCTCCCGCACGACGGATATCGACTCTCGGCCGAGATCGATTTCGAGCACCCCGCCATCGGTCGCCAGTTTGCGAGCCTGGAGCTGACGGAGGAGAACTTCGGGGCGGAGGTCGCCAGAGCCCGGACGTTTGGCCTGGAGCGGTGGCGAGGGCTTCTGGAGTCGCGCGGACTCGCCCGGGGGGCCAGCGGGGAGAACACGATCGTGGTCACGCGAGAGGGCATCGCGGAGGGTACCAGGCTACGCTACGAAGACGAGTTCGTCCGCCACAAGCTGATCGATCTGATCGGCGATCTGGCGCTGGTCGGGGCTCGGCTCCGATGTCATGTGGTCGCCGACCGGCCGGGCCATCGCGGCAATGTGGAGGTGGCCCGCAGATTGGAAGCTCTTCTGGATCGGGAGAGGTCGGGCGTGCCGAACCTCGGGATTCAGGATATTCTGGAACATATTCCACACCGATATCCGTTCTTGCTCGTGGATCGGATCCTGGAATTCGAGACCGGGCGGCGAATCGTCGGACTGAAGAATGTGACGATCAATGAACCGTTCTTCACGGGCCACTTTCCGGACCACCCTATCATGCCCGGCGTGCTGATCGTGGAGGCGATGGCGCAGGTGGGCGGTCTCCTGCTGATGAACGAGTTCGAGGAACATGAGGACAAGGTCGTCTACTTCATGTCATTGGATGGAGTCAAGTTCCGGAGACCCGTGACCCCCGGAGACCAGATCATCTTCGAACTCGAGATGCTCCAGCTGCGGGGACGTACCTGTAAGATGCGGGGCGTCGGGCGAGTGGACGGCCATACGGTGGCGGAAGCCACCATGATGGCTCGGGTGGTGGACCGGTGAGAACCGTCGATCTGGAGCTTGAACCCGGCCTCCGGCACCCGAGCGCGGTGGTACATCCGGAGGCGCGAATCGCGGAATCGGCCAGCATCGGGCCGTACGCCGTGATCGGTCCCAACGTGGAGATCGCGGAGGAGGTGCGGGTAGGCCCCCACGTCTACATCGAGCGGGACACGAGTATCGGGAGAGGGTGCACGCTGGCCAAGGGCGCGGTGCTGGGAACCGATCCTCAGGACATGAAGTACCGGGGCGAGGACACCGTGCTCGAGGTCGGCGAGCGTACCGTGATTCGGGAATACGCGACGCTGAACCGAGGAACCGCAGCGTCGGGCCGAACCGTGGTGGGTGACGACTGCTTGATCATGGCCTACGCCCATGTCGCGCACGACTGCCGGCTGGGAGACCACGTGATTCTGGCCAACTCCGTACACATGGGCGGACACGTCGAAATCGGTGAGTGGGCGAGCGTCGGCGGAGTCACGGCCATACACCAGTTCGTCCGGATCGGATGCCACAGCTTCATCGGTGGCGGTTCACGGCTGCCGCAAGATGTGGTGCCCTACGTCATGGTGAGCGGGAATCCCTGTGCGGCGCACGGACTCAACACCGTCGGCCTGCGGCGGCGGGGCTTCCCGGCGGCCACGCTCCGGAAGCTTCGCAATGCCTATCGGGTGATCTTCCAGTCCCATCTGAACATCGGACAGGCCTGCGAAGCCCTCGAGGCCGAAGGGATGGAGTCTCCGGAGATTCGGCGTATGCTCACCTTCATCCAGGACAGTCGGCGCGGCATCACGACGTGACCCGGGTGAGGACGTGCGTGGTCGGCGTCGGACGGGTTGGCCGGCAGCATGCCCGGATCCTGTCGGAGCTGCCGGACGCCGAACTCGTCGGCGTACACGACCCCGATGTGGAGAGGGGTGGCCGGGTCGCCCGCGCTTGCGGCACCCGCCACTTCACGGATCTCGAGTCCCTGCTGGGCCGCGTGGACGCGGCCGTCGTTTCCGTCCCCTCGCATGCTCACCACCGGGTGGGACGCGCGGCTCTTCAGGCGGGTTGTCACGTGCTGATCGAAAAACCGCTCGCCCCGACGCTGGATGAGGCCGATGACCTGATCGGCCTGGCCGAGGAACGGAACCTGATGCTTGGCGTGGGTCACGTCGAACGGTTCAACGCCGCCGTCCGTTCCTGCGAGCCATTTCTCGAACAGCCGCGCTTCGTGGAATCACTTCGGCTGGCTCCGTTTCAGCCGCGCGGGACCGACGTCACGGTGATCCTCGATCTGATGATCCACGACATCGATCTGGTGCTCGATCTGGTCCCGGGCAAGGTGGTCGCGCTGAGCGCCGTCGGAGTGCCGGTCCTGTCGAGCTCGGTGGATATCGCCAACGCCCGGCTGACGTTCGATACGGGCGCCGTGGCGAACATCACCGCCAGCCGCGTCTCCACTCAGCGGAAGCGCGAACTGCGACTGTTCCAGTCGAACGGCTATCTCAGCCTGGATCTCGCCTCGGGCCGCGGGGAATTCCTGCGGCGACGCGAAGGGGCGAGGATGAAGCCGGCGGGCATGGGGGCGGATGCCGGCGGGCCGCCAGCGCTCCATGCGCCGTCCCTCGCGCTCGAAGACATCGTGGAGCGAGTGGGCCTGGAGGGAGACGGGACGGAGCCGCTTCGCCTCGAGCTCGAGTCGTATGTTCGAGCCGTACGCGGCGAGCGGAGCTCGGTGGTGCCGGCCGTAGAGGCTCGAGCGGCACTCGAGGTGGCGCTCCGCATTACCCGGGAGGTCGAGGAGTTCGCGCATGTCGTTGCTCAAGATTCGCGAAGAGCGTAAGAAGCTGGGAGGAAGTATCCGGAGGGGTCCGCGCACGTTGGTGCTGGGGCTCCTGCTGATCGTGGTTCTGATCCTGATGTGGTACCTGGGAAGGCTCAGCTGATCGGTTCATGGTCCGGATCCGCCCGCGCAGGGTCGCCCCCGCGCCGCCGTGCGAGCCCCCCGCCTCGCGCTCGCACCGTGTTCATCTCGGCGGGAGAGAGTTCCGGAGATCTGCACGGCGGGATGCTCGCGACGGAGCTGCGAAAGCTGGACGGATCGATTCGGCTGCTGGGTCTGGGGGGGAGCCGGATGCGGGAAGCCGGGGTCCGCCTGCTCGCGGACCTGGACAGGTTGGCGGTGATGGGAATCTCGGAGGTGGCGGCCCATCTTCCGTATCTCTTCCGACTCCGGCGGCGTGTGCGGCGGAGGCTGCTTCAAGAGCGGGTGGATCTGCTCATCCCGATCGACTATCCGGGCTTCAACCTTCCTCTTGCCGGCTTTGCCCGACGGCACGCGATTCCGGTCCTGTACTACGTGGCTCCCCAGGTCTGGGCCTGGCGGGAGACGCGGGCCCGACGCCTGGCTGCCGTCACGGATCTGGTGTGCGCGATCTTTCCCTTCGAGGTCGGCTTGCTCGCCCGTTACGGTGCCGAGGTGCGATTCGTAGGCCATCCGCTATTGGACGTCGCAGACGATCACGGGGCCGATACCCCGTCCCGACGGGCGGAGCCCGGGCCGCCGACTCTGGCCCTGTTTCCGGGGTCTAGGCCTCATGAGGTGAGGCGCATGCTGCCGAACTTCCTGGACGCGGCCCGGCGGGTCAGGGAAGTACGGCCGGAGGTTCGTATCGTGGTGGGGCGGGCGTCTCATCTGTCGGGTGCCTTCTACCGGGAAGCGGGGTTCTGCCGAGTGGACACCGCGGCGCGGGCCATCGAAGGGGCGACCGCGGCGCTGTGCAAGTCGGGCACAGTCACGCTCGAGCTCGCGCTGGCGGGCGTTCCCATGGTGGTGGGGCACCGTCTCAGCCCTCTGACCTATGCGATCGCCCGGGGCCTGGTGAAGGTGGAACACGTGAGCCTAGTGAACCTGGTTGCGGGCCAGCGGTTGGTCCCGGAACTTCTTCAGCACGAGATGTCGCCCCGCGGGTTGGCCGACGGGGTGTTGCCTTTCCTGGAGCCCGGCTCGACCGATCGGAAGCGAGTGGTCGAGGGATTGGTGGGCGTCCGGGAGCGCCTCGGGACGCCTGGATGCGCCCGGCGGGTCGCGGAGCATGCGGCGGGCCTGCTGGCCGCTCGGAGTCGCCGGTGAGGCTTCCGGTGGGACCGGTCGCGCTGACGGCCGGCGTGACCGTCCGTTTCCTGGGAGCCACTTGGAGGTTCGCGCCCGCCGGCCGGTGCGAAACGGATACGGTCGGCCGTGGCCGGTTCGGGATCACCCGTAGGTTGGAGCCGGCGATTTATGCCCTGTGGCATTCTCACCTGCTTCCGCTCGCGGTGTGGCATGCCGACTCCGGGGCGGTGGTGCTGACCAGCCGTCATCGGGACGGAGAAGTGGTGACCCGCGTGCTCGAGAGACTCGGGTACGATACGGAACGCGGCTCCAGCGGCCATGGAGGCTCCGCGGGACTGAGGCGGATGATCCATGTGGGCCGACAGGGACGGCCCCTGGCCTTTACCCCGGATGGGCCTACGGGACCTTCCCGGATATGCAAGCCCGGCATAGTGAAAGTCGCCGCCGCGACGGGTCTGCCGGTGATCCCCGTGGGCCTCGCCGCCAGCCCCGCCTGGTCCCTGAGCAGCTGGGACCGTTTCCTCGTTCCGGCACCCCTGGCCACGGTGTATCTGTCGTACGGCCGCCCGCTCCGGATCCCGCCAGAGGTGCGGAACGGAGAGTTGAGGAGTTGGGTCGCACGAATCGGCCAGGCCATCCAGAGCGAGGTCGCCGTATGCGAGGCGAGCGCGCGCCGGATCCGGGCCGGCGGCGCCCGCGCCGGCCGGTCCTCCTCCGGGGAGCGGAGCCGTAGTGGGGTCCGGTGAGATCACCGGCCGCGTGGCTCGAAGCCCGGTTACGCCGGAGTTGGGTTCGTCCGCACGGCGGGATCGCCGGGTTCGGCGAAGTCCTGTTTGGCTCGACCGTGGAGCTCCGGCACCTGCTCTACGACGCGGGCGTGGTGATTCCGGTGGTCGCGCCCCTGCCCATCATCTCGATCGGTGGACTGACGGTGGGGGGTAGCGGAAAGACTCCGATCACCTCTCAGGTGGCGGGCTGGCTGGCCGGAGCGGCTCATCGCGTGGCCGTTCTGACCAGAGGCTTCCCGGACGAGATGGCGGTTCACCGGGAGCTGAATCCCGCCGTCCTGGTGTTCGGCCATCCCTCCCGGTGCGTCGCGGCCCGTACCGCCGCGCGGGCGGGCGCGGAGATCGCGCTGCTGGATGACGGTTTTCAACACCGGCGGCTGCGACGCGACCTCGAGATCGTGCTGGTGGACATCGAGGCCCTCGCGAGCGCCAGCCGGAGGTATCTTCCTGCCGGTCCGTTCAGAGAGAGGTTCGGCCGACTGGCGCGGGCAGACATTCTGGTGATCGTTCAACGTACGGGAGATGCGGTGAGATCCGTACCGTTGGCCCGTTGGCTGGTGAGCCGTTTTCGGGCAATCCCCGTAGTTCGGTGCCGCATTCGGCCCGGCCCGCTCGCTCCCGCCAATCGGGCCGCTTCACTCCTGGGAAGGGCGGAGCCGGCGGTGGCGCTGGCGGGCATCATGAAGCCTCGACTGTTCTTTCGGCAGCTCAGACAGCGTGTGCCGGGAATCGAGTGGGAGCTGCCACTCCGGGACCACCAGGCTCCGTCCGAGCGGCAGCTGGATCTCTGTGTGGCCCGCGCGGGTGGGCGGGGGATCGTGTGCACGCTCAAGGACGTCGTGAAGCTTCGTGCCCGGATCCCGGAGGAGACGCCCCTCTGGTATGTCCCGGAGCGCGTGGTGTGGGACGAGGGCCAAGAACTCCTCCGAGCACGGATTCGGGCTCTGGTCCCGAGGCGACGCGGGCTGGGAGACGCGTGCGGGAGAAACGGGGTATGAGGGTTCTCCAGACCGACGTTCTGGTCATCGGGAGCGGGATCGCTGGCCTGAGCTTCGCGCTCAAGACGGCTCGCTACGCCGACGTCCTCATGGTGACCAAGAAGGATCGCGTGGACTCGAACACGAATTATGCGCAGGGCGGAGTGGCCGCGGCCATCGGGCCGGAAGATTCTCCCCGGCTTCACGTGTGGGATACGCTGTTGGCGGGAGCCGGGCTGTGCCAGCGGCGCTCGGTCGAGGAGTTGGCGTACGAAGGGCCCGATCGAGTGAAAGAGCTGATCGAATGGGGGGTCTCGTTCAGCCGGACTGAGAGCGGGAACGGAGATCTCGCCCTGGGCAGGGAGGCTGGACACAGCCAGCGGCGGATCCTTCATGCGGCCGATCTGACCGGCCGGGAGATCGAGCGGGCGCTCCTGTCGGCCGTGGACTCCATGCCGCGCATTCGGGTGCTGGACGATCACTTCGCGTGGAGACTCTCGACGGCTCCCAGCTGGGAGATTCCGGGAGCTCGATGCCGCGGAGCTCTGGTTCTGGACATCCGCGGCCACGAATGGTGCGAAGTCCGCGCCTCGGCCGTGCTCTTGGCTACAGGCGGGTGTGGCCGGCTGTTCCGCCACACTACAAACCCCGACATCGCGACCGGGGACGGCGTAGCGCTGGGTTACGACGCGGGAGCCGCGGTGGCCAACCTGGAGTTCATGCAGTTTCATCCCACCGCGCTGTATCCGGCCGGCTCGCGGGCTTTCCTCATCTCGGAAGCGGTCCGGGGAGAGGGCGCGATCCTGCGAGGTCAGGACGGAGAGGCCTTCATGGATCGCTATCATGCTGGCGGGTCTCTGGCGCCGAGGGATGTGGTGGCACGGGCGATCCAGGCGGAACTGGACCGCACCGGGGATGAGTTCGTTTGGCTGGACGCGTCCATGCTGGCAGCCGACGAGTTCGAGGCGCGCTTTCCGACCATTCGGGAGGTGTGCGTCCGCGAAGGACTGTCGGTGCCATCTGATCCCATCCCGGTGGTTCCCGCGGCCCACTACCAGTGCGGAGGGCTGCTCACCGACTGGGATGGACGAACGACCCTGCCCGGCCTCTACGCGGCGGGCGAAGTTGCCTGCACGGGAGTTCACGGAGCCAATCGACTCGCATCGAACTCGCTCCTCGAGGCAGTCGTGTTCGCGCACCGGGCGGCCCGGCGTCTGGAAACCGATCTGGCCGATCTCCGGAGGGAGCCGGCGCCTCCGCTCGCGCCACCGGAGCCCCGGGAAGGAGAGGATCCGGAGGCGGTGGATGAAGAAGTTCGGTCGCTCATGTGGGAAGAGATGGGGCTCAACCGCTCGGACGAAGGCTTGGCCCGCGCCCGAACCAGATTGGATGAGCTGGCCTCCCGGCCCGTGCGAATCGCGCGATCGCCCGAGGAGGCGATGAAGGCCCGTCAAACCGAGTTCGGCCTCACCGTCAGCCGCCTGATGGTCCGCTCGGCCCGACGCCGATTGGAGAGTCGGGGCCTTCATTTCAACCGGGATCACCCGTGGCGCGACAGCGAGCGCTTCCTCCGGGATACGGTGTTGGCCAGATGAGGTCTCGAATTCGCGAGTGGTCGCGCGGGAGACCCGCAGGATCGTGGAACTGACGATCGCCGCGGTGGGGAAGCTGCGAAACCGGAATCTCGCCGGTCTCGTTCATGAGTACGAGCGGCGGATCCGCCACTATTATCGGCTGCGAATCGTGGAGGTGCCGAGCGCCTCCAAAGGCGATCCGGAGGCTCGACGGGCCGTAGAAGGGGAGACCCTGCAGGCCGCGGTTCCCAAGCAGGCACGACTCTGGGCTCTCACGCGCCGGGGCGAGGGCATGACGAGCCGTCGCCTGGCCTGGCATCTGGAACAGTCGGCCACGTATGGAGGACAGGATCTCGCCTTCCTGATCGGTGGTGCGCACGGCTTGCCGGATTCGATCCTCCGGCGAGCCGACGTTCGTCTCTCGCTCTCCCCGATGACGGTTCCGCACGAGTTGGCTCGCCTGCTGTTGACCGAGCAGCTGTACCGAGCCGGGACACTCCTGCGTGGCGAACCGTACCACAAGGAACCGTGAGCGCTCCGACGGATTGGTACCGGGATTGGTTCGGGATCACCTACCTCTCGCTCTATCCGCACAGGGATGAGGCCGAGGCCCGAGCGGCCGTGGAGCTGTTCGAGTCGGCCGTCCATCCGGAGCCGGGGTCGCGCGTGCTCGATCTGGCGTGCGGGGCGGGTCGGCACGTCCGCCAACTGAGGGAAGCCGGACACCGGCCGATCGGAATCGATCTTTCCGAGGCTCTCCTCCGGGCGGCCCGGGAGTATGTCGGACCGAGCGTCGCGCTGATTCGGGGCGACATGCGGAGGCTTCCGTTCCGGGAGCACGGATTCGACGCGATCACCAGCTTCTTCACTTCATTCGGCTACTTCGAGACGGTGGAGGAGGATGCCCTGGTCGTGTCGGAGCTCCGGCGCGTGCTGCGCCGAAACGGTAAATTCCTGTTCGACTATCTGAACGAAGCCCGCGTGAGAGCCACGTTGGTGCCGACGGACGAACGACGCGTCCCGGGGCGGGTGATCCGACAGACGAGGTGGTTGGAGGACGATGTGGTAGTGAAGCGAATCGAGATCGATTCGAACGACCTCTCGGAACCCGAGGTCCACTTCGAGCGGGTCCGGCTGTATTCCCCACGGCGGCTGGTGGAGCTGTTGGCCCGCCACGGGCTTCAGGTGCAAGAGCGGTTCGGGGACTACGACGGCGGAGCCTTCTCGCCCGACTCGCCACGGCTGATTCTCTCCGGGCACGCCACGTGAGCGGCCTCCCCCGCATCGAGGCTCGCTCCCCGGCCCCACCGGGAACTCTGGGCGGCGACTACTGCAGGGGAGTGGACGGCGCCGTACGTCTACTAAGGCGCTCATCGGGCCACGGGGCCGGCCGAGAGATACCGCACAACCTCCTCGGCCGGGCCAACGAGACGCCCGCCCTCCACCCCGCGCTGGGAGCCTCCTCACCCTCGGCCCGGGAGAAGCTGTCCGCCATCCTCCACCACGGTGGCGGCCTGGTCAGCACGGGGCACCAGCCCGTCCTGTTCCTGGGACCTCTGTATGTGCTCTACAAGCTGCTGAGCGCAATCGAGATCGCCCGACGGATGGAAGCGGCCACGAGCCGGCCCAGCCTGGCTCTGTTCTGGGTGGCCTCCGACGACCACGACTGGGAAGAGGTGGGCGGCACACGGATCATCGACACCCATCACGAGCTACGCCGCTTGCGCCTTCCCCCGCCCCCGGGCTGGGCAAACCGGTCGGTCGGCCCGGCCCCGGTTCCCGAGTGTATCAGATCGGTGATCGAGGATATGGCGCTATATGTTCCAAAGTCCGAGTTTAGAGATCATTATATACAGTTGATTCTGGACACATATCGGCCAGGGGAGACCCTCGGATCGGCGTTCATCGAAATGGTGGCGAAGCTCCTGCCGGAATGGGAATTCGCCTGGCTCGATTCGAGTGCCGAGCCTGTCAAGCGGGCGTCCATTCCCCTGTTTCGCCGGGCGCTGAGCGAGCGAGAACAGACGATCGCGGCGATGGAAGCGGCGAACCGAAGCCTCCGGACGGCCGGGTACGAGCCTTCGGTTCCGACGCTCCCCGGCGCGTCGTTGGTGTTCTACGACACGGGACACGCCCGCGAGAGGGTTTACGTCGAAGATGGGTGGGCCCGAGCGGGACGGGACGGGGAATCCGTTCGGCTTGCGGAGCTCCTGGAGCAGCTCGAGGCGGAACCGGAGCGTTTCAGCCCCAACGTGGCCCTGCGTCCGGTCCTGGAGTCCTGGCTCTTGCCCGTGAAGGCCACGGTGCTGGGTCCGGGAGAGATCGCCTATTGGGCCCAGCTTCCCGAGCTGTTTCGATTCTTGGACGCTCGATTCCCCGACATCTATCCTCGTGCCGCGTGGAGCCTGGTAGAAGCCAGGGTGGACAAGGTCCTGCGCAAGCTCGGCGCCGAATCGGAGCAACTGGCCGATGGAGGGGAGAGCCTGTCCCGAATCGCGACGACAGAGGGGAGACCTCCGGAGGTGACGGCGGCGCTCGAACGGCTGCACGAAGACCTCGCTCGGGGCTTCGACGATCTGGAACGGTCGGTCGCGAAGACCCTGCCCGGAGTGCGCTCCGCCGTGCTCAAGGCGAGAAAGCAGGCGCTTGCCGCGGCAGCCGGAGTCGAGCGCCGGCTGGATGCCACGGTGCGGGAGCGCCAGCAAGTGTTTCTCGAGCAGATCCGCCGGAGCGCGCTCCACCTGTTTCCGGACGGTCACCCGCAGGAGCGGGTCCTCAGCCCATTCTACTTCCTGTTTCGCCATGGTCAGGCCTGGCTGGATGCACTGGCCGCCGCCACGCGGGAACGGACGGAGACGGCGTGGCCTCCCGGCGGTTCGCCGCGTACCGGTGGGGGCCTCGTTGCTGAGGGGAAAGACCCGGGGTAGAATCCAATGCGGGGCGTCGGGAACGCGAGGTTCCGAACCTTCATTACGGCTCGAGGAGACTCGAGCTCCAACAGAGCTTGCGGATTATGGTGTGGGCGCTTGTGTTGATCGTGGTCCTGCTGATTCCCGTGCTGGCGATCGTGATCGATTCCCAGGTCGGCCAGGCGCTGGCTCAGCGGATCTCGTCGGGCGACGCCCGGGAGGGTCCGGTCAAGGCGAGGGTGGAGGCGCTGGAGGCCGAGGTACGGTATCTGAGCGAATCTCTGGAGGCACTGCAGGAAGAATCACAGTTCCTGCGCTCGCTGATCGAGGGACCGGAGAACGAGGCCCCGGCGCTGGATTCCGGCAAGGCCCCTCCTCGACTCGAGACTTGAGGACGCGTTCCCCGGATCTCGCCCCCCTGTTCGCATGAGCGAGTCCGTCTCCACCTCCCGCTCCGCCATCTCCGTGGCGGGCGGGATCTTTCTGAGCCGCCTCACGGGATTCGGCCGGGACCTCGCTATCGCCCACTTCTTCGGGACGAGTCTGGCCGTGGATGCCTACACGGCGGCCCTGCGGATTCCGAACATCCTGCGCAATCTTCTGGGGGAAGGGACCCTATCGGCCGCCTTCGTGCCCGTCTACAGCTCCTTCCTGGCTCGGGGCGGGAGTGGCGGAGACGCCCGGAGACTGGCCCGCGCGATTCTCGGCGTGATGCTCCTGCTGGCCGGAGTGCTGTCGGGACTCGGGATTCTGCTGGCCCCGGCCCTCACACGGATCGTGGCTCCCGGCTTCGGCCCGACCGAATCGGCGTTGATGACGGATCTGGTGCGCATCCTGTTTCCGATGTCCGGAGTGATGATCCTGGCCGCCTGGTGCCTGGGCGTCCTCAACAGCCATCGACGCTTTTTCCTGCCGTATGTGGCTCCGGTGGTGTGGAACGGAGCCCAGATCGCCGGGCTGTTGCTCGCGGCCCGGCAAGCCTGGGGACCGCTGATCTATGCTCTCGCCTGGTCCACCCTGGCCGGCAGCCTGCTGCAGTTGGCGGTTCAACTCCCGGCGGTGGGCCGACTGGCCGGCTCGTTCCGGCCGGCCCTGGAGCGGACGTGGGAGCCAGCTCGCCGGGTGACCCGAAACATGGCGCCTGTCGTGGCCAGCCAGGGGGTGTTTCAGGTCTCCAGCTTCCTCGACATCGTTCTCGCCAGCATGCTTCCGACCGGTGCGATCGCGGGGCTGTATTATGCCCAGCGGGTCGCGTACCTGCCCCTGGCCCTGTTCGGCGTCTCCGTGGCGACCGCGACTCTTCCGGAGATGTCCCGAGACACGTCGCCCGATCGTCTGCGCGCGCATCTCGTTCAGGGATTCTTTCGAATCTTATTCTGGGTCCTGCCCTCGGCCATCCTGCTGATGCTGTTCGGCGATCTGGTGATCCAGGTCCTGTTCCGCCATGGGGCGTTCGGAGCGGAAAGCGTGACGCTGGTCGCGTGGATCCTGGCGGCCTACGCGACGGGCCTGGTGGCCTCGAGCTCGGTCAAGCTGTTCGCCAGCGGTTTTCACGCCCTTCAGGACACGGCTACCCCGATGAGGATCGCCGCCGTGGCGATCGGAACCGGCGTTCTGGTAGGCGCGGGCCTCATGTTCGCGCTTCGTGCCCGCGGGTTCGGAGCCACCAGCGCCGCCGGCCTGGCGATCGGCGGCGCCGTGAGCGCCTGGGTGAACCTGATCCTGCTGTGGCGCGGCTTGCAGCGGCGCATCGGTCGCATGTGGAGCGGACGGGCCACCCGGACCGTCGGCCGACTCGTGCTGGGGGGACTGGCCGCCGCCGCCGTCGGGTGGGTGGCCCGGGCCGGACTGTCGGCCGCGCTCGGAGGAGAGGCGGCGTGGCGTGGACCTCTCGTCCTGCTCGGAACGCTCGCCCTCGGGAGTGTACCATACCTTCTCATCGCCCGGCGTCCCCCGACTATCGCCGCGGCGGGTTGAGAGGCCCTACCATGAGTCCCAAGCGAGTGGATCAGAGATCCCGGCTTCTGCGAGAGGTCCGCAGCCTTCCCACCCGGCCGGGTGTGTATCTCTTCCGCGATTCAGCCGGCCAGGTTCTCTATGTCGGCAAGGCCAGGTCGCTCCGGTCTCGAGTCCGAAGCTATTTCGGAGCGGAGGCCGCACACTCCGCCCGGCTCGTTCCGCTCGTTCGGCGGATCCACAGGGTTGAAACGATCGTGGTGGAGTCGGACGCGGAAGCGCTGCTCCTGGAATGGAACCTGATCAAGGAGCACGGGCCCCGGTTCAACATCCAGCTCCGAGATGACAAGAGCTATCCCTACATTCGGGTCACGGTCGCGGAGCCGTTCCCGCGGGTTCTCGTGACTCGCCGGCTGAAGGAGGACGGTTCGCGCTACTTCGGGCCGTTCACCGATGTGGGGGCCATGCGGCGGGCGCTCCGGACGCTCAAGCGCATGTACTCGGTGCGCAGCTGCCACTACGACATGCCCCGCGAAGTTCCGGCTCGTCCCTGTCTGGACTACCACATCGGCCGTTGCAAGGCGCCGTGCGCCGGGCGGCAGAGCGAGGCCGAGTACCGGGCGATGATCGACGAGATTGTACAGATCCTCTCCGGGAACACGCGGGCCGTGCGCCGCCAGGTTCGGCAGCGCATGGAGGAGGCGGCGGCGAGGCTGGAGTTCGAACTCGCCTCGGAGTTGCGCGACGTGCTGAAGGGCCTGGATGCGATCGAGCGCCGCCAGACCGCGATCGATTTCCGCGGTGGGGACCGCGATGTGCTGGGCGTCGCGGTGGAGGGACGGTGGGCCTGCGGAGTAGTTCTGAAGGTGCGGTACGGGCGGCTGCTGGGCAGATCCCTCCACCACGTGATCAACGCGGAGGGCGCGGCGCAGCCGGAGATTCTCTCGACCCTGGTCAAAGCCTTCTACCTGCACGCCGGAGATCTCCCGCCGGAGTTGCTCGTGCCCGGGGATTTTCCGGATCGGGAGCTGATCCGCTCGTACCTTTCGGCGCTGCGGGACGGACCGTTCCGCATCCACGCGCCGCAACGAGGCCACAAGCGTCGCCTGGTGGACCTGGCCAGGCGCAACGCGGCCCACGAGCTGCGCCAGCGGCATTCGGAAGGAGCGGCCGCGGCGATCTCGGGGAGTGAAGGGCGCGAATCGCCCGGCGCGGCGCCCTCGGCGGCCGGGCGCCTGGCGGACGTCCTCGGCCTGGCCCGGCCGCCCCGTACCTTGGTGTGCTTCGACATCTCGACTCTGGGAGGGAGCGAATCCGTGGGCAGCGCCGTGTGGCTCCGGGAGGGATCCACCGAGAAGCAGGAATACCGCCGGTTCAAGGTTCGGGCGGCGAATGACGGACAGCCGAACGACTATGCCATGATGCAGGAGGTGGTGGGGCGCTACTTCGACCGACGGGTGCGGGAGGGACGCGAATTGCCCGACCTGGTGGTGGTCGACGGTGGGCGCGGCCAGCTCTCGGCGGCGGGACACGCCATGGAAAGCGCGGGAGTCTCGGATCTGCCTCTCGTGGCTCTGGCCAAGCGGGAGGAGGAGATGTTCGTGCCGGGTCGGGGCGCGCCGCTTCGCCTCAAGCGAGCGGATCCAGCGCTGCGGTGGCTCCAGCGGGCACGGGATGAGGCGCACCGTTTCGCGCTTCAGTACAACCGCTCGTTGCGTCGCCACCGGACTCTGCGCTCCGGCCTGAGTGACATCCCCGGAGTCGGACCCGCCCGGGAGCGGCAGCTGCTGCGCCGATTCGGGAGCCTGGATGCGGTACGGCGGGCATCGGCCGAGGAGCTGGAGCAGATTCCGGGCATCGGTCGGGCCCTCGCGGTGCGGGTTCAGGCGGCGTTGGCGGCGACAGCGCCCGAAGGCCGGGAGATGAGATCGTCCGGGACTGTGTCGGCGGGGGCCGGGCCATGACCGTTCGGACTCGCTTCGCGCCCAGTCCGACCGGCCAGCTCCATCTGGGAAACGCCCGAACGGCGGTGCTCAACTGGTTGTTTGCCCGCCACTGCCGGGGTCGCTTCGTGGTCCGGTTCGAGGATACGGACCTGGAGCGTCAGATGGAGTCGGCGGAGCGGGGGATCCTGGAGAGCCTCGACTGGCTGGGGCTCGACCGGGACGAAGATCCGCTCCGGGGAGGACCGTACGGACCGTACCGGCAGAGCGAGCGCCTCGAGATCTATCGGGAGCGGGTGGCCGGGCTGCTGGAGCGGGGACTGGCCTTTCGTTGCTACTGCCTTCCCGAGGAGTTGGCCCGGCGACGGGAGGCGGCGCTGAAGGCCGGAGGCTCACCCAGATACGATGGGCGTTGCCGGGAGCTCGATCCCGAGCAGGAAGCGCGTTTTCGAGCTTGCGGCCGTGCCCCCGCGGTCAGATTTCGGGTCGAGCCGGGACCGATCAGGTTCCGGGACCGCAGGGGCGGTGAGCTGACGATCGATGGCGCGGAATTCGGGGACATGGTGATTCTCCGCTCCGATGGACGGCCCACCTACAACCTGGCTGTGGTCGTAGATGACATCGACATGCGCATCAGTCACGTGATCCGCGGATCGGGTCATCTCTCCAATACCCCCAAGCAGGTTCTGCTCTACCAGGCGTTCGGGGCGCCCGTCCCCGAATTCCTGCACATTCCGACCGTGCTTGCTCCCAGTGGCGGAAAGCTGTCGAAACGGGCGGGAGCGACGAGCCTGCTGGAGTATCGCGAGGCGGGCTACCATCCGGACGCCGTGCTCAACTATCTGTCGCTGCTCTCCTGGTCCGCTCCCTCGGGTCGCGAGTGCCTGACGCGGCAGGAGCTGATCCGAGAGATCGATCTGGACCGGATCGGAGCCTCCAACGCCACGCTCGACCTCGAGAAGATGCGGTGGCTCTCGGGTCGGCATATCCGAATGGAATCGGTGGGCGCGCTGGCGGATCGCCTCCGATCGTTCATGGACACGGCCGGACTCGGGATGGACGAGAGAGATCTGGCGGCGCTCGCGGAGATCACCAGGGAGAGGGTTCACCTCCTGTCCGAAGCGGCGGAGGAAGGGAAGCGCCTGTTCACGCCTCCTGATCCGATGCGAACCCAGGCTCGGGGGATCCTCTCGGAGCCGTCCGCTTCCGCCGTTCTGCGGGCGGCGCGCGAGGTATGGGCCGAGACTTCGGAGTGGACTCGGGATGTCCTCCGGCAGTCGCTTCCCAACATCGCGGCTCGGGCCGGGGCGACCGGGCGAGCCCTGTACCAGCCGCTGCGGGCGGCCCTGACCGGGGAGAGGCACGGACCGGAACTCCCCGACGTCGTCTACGTACTCGGCCGGGACCGGGTTCTGCGCCGATTGGACAGGGCGGGAGGAGATATCGACGATCATGGCTAGCTGGACCTTACAATGCGGAGCGTGTGGAGACAGTAGAGGGCCGACGCCTCTGGCCACGGTGTGCGAATGCGGAAAGCCTCTGCTGGCGCGCCTGGATTTCGAGGCTCAAGAGGGCGATGCCCTGCCAGACGTCTGGGCGGGCCGGGCCCGGGGCATGTGGCGGTTCCGAGAGCTGCTTCCGCTCCACGATGGGGAAGCGCCCGTCAGCCTGGGAGAGGGAGAGACTCCGCTGCTCGAAGCGACCCGGCTCGGCCCGCAGTTCGATGGAATTCGTGTCCTTGTCAAGGATGAGGGCCGAAACCCCACCGGGAGCTTCAAGGATCGGGGGCTCTCGGCGGCCGTGACTCGAGCCGTGCGGGACGGTGCGGACAGCCTCGTCGTGCCGAGCGCGGGCAACGCCGCGGCCGCTCTCGCGGCCTACGCGGCCCGGGCCGGCGTCCCGGTACGGATCTTCATCCCCGGCGACACTCCCGAGGGAGTCGAGCGACGTTGCCGCCATTTCGGCGCCGAGATCGTGGCGATCGACGGCCTCATCGATGAGTGCGGGCGCCGCGCGGCGCGCCATTCCGAGCAAACGGGAGCCTTCAACCTTTCGACGCTTCGCGAACCTTATCGGATCGAGGGGAAGAAGACGATGATGCTGGAGATCGTGGAATCGCTGGGCTGGCGGGCCCCGGACGCGATCGTATATCCGACGGGAGGGGGAACGGGGTTGATCGCGAGCTGGAAGGTGCTGGGAGAGCTGGCGGAGTTGGGATTGGTCGAACGAACAACCCGGCTGTACAGCGTTCAGAGCTCGGGCTGCGCTCCGATCGTGAGAGCCTGGGAGGAGGATCGAAATGATGCCCCGCCCTGGGAGGGTGCCGCGACGGAGGCGTTCGGCCTTCGCGTCCCCGCCGCGCTCGGAGACTTCCTGATCCTCGAGGCGCTCCGAGAATCCAGGGGCGGCGCGGTGCGCGTAGATGATTCGGAGATGCGAGTCGCGGCGGGAGACCTGGGGCGGCTCGAGGGGATCAACGCCTCGATCGAGGGAGGTGCGACGCTGGCGGCGGCGCGAAAGCTGCGCCGCGAGGGCAATCTGCGTGACGGGGACACGGTGGTGCTGTTCAATACGGCCAGCCTGTTGACCTATTGAGTCGGGAACGGGAGGGACTCGCGGCGGGCGCAGGGGCGGGAGCGGCCGGCGGAGGCGACGCGTTCCAACTCGTGCTCGACCCGTTCAGCGGCATCTCGGGAGACATGGTGCTGGGGTGCTGGATGGAGCTGGGTCTCGATCGGGATTGGCTTCTCGGGGTGGCCAACGCCGTCGGGTTGGAGGGGGTCGAGATCCGAGTGGATCGCGTAGAGCGAGCCGGTGTCGGCGCGACGAAGGTGACGATCCAGCCGGAGGAAGCGGAATCCGTCCACCGGGGCCGGTATTTCCGGGAGATCCGGGAACTGATCGCGAACAGCGGCCTCCACTCCCGCACCAAGGAGCTCTCGCTCGGGGCGTTTCGGCGCCTCGCGGAAGCGGAGGGGAAGGTCCACGGCGTCGCCGCGGAGGACGTGCACTTCCACGAGGTCGGCGCCATCGATGCGATTCTGGACATCTGTGGCGCGGCGGACGGCTTCGTCCGGTTGAACATCGAGACGGCGAGCTCGTTCCCGGTAGCTCTCGGCCGAGGCTGGGTGGAGATCCAGCACGGACGCTATCCGGTTCCGGCACCGGCCACGGCGTACCTGCTGGAGGGGATCGCCGTGTACCCGGCCGGGTATTCGTACGAGGTTGTCACCCCCACGGGTGCCGCGTTGTTGGCGGAGCTGTGCGGAGGGCGATCTCCTTCGGGGGACATGAGGATCCAGCGCATCGGATATGGTGCGGGCAGCGCGGATCCGGAGGACCATCCGAACTGTCTTCGTGCGTGCTTGACGATACCGGCCTGTGACCCGCATGATTGCGTCATCGTCTTACAGGCAGACATCGATGACATGACTCCGGAATACGTTCCCGGCGTCATCGAGGCGTGCTTGCAGGCGGGGGCCCTGGACGCGACCATCTCCCCGGTCCACATGAAGAAAGGCCGGCCCGGTTGGAGGCTCGAAGCGCAGGTGGCGCCCGGCCATCGTGACGCCGTCGAGGAAGCGATGTTCGCCGCCTCGACGACACTCGGCATCCGGAGTTGGAGAATCCAGCGGCGAACCCTCCCGCGGACCGTGGAAGTCCGCACGTGGAGGGGTCATCGCATCCGGATCAAGCGCAGCGGTTTCGGGCCGGAGGGTGGCCCGATCCGAGCCAAGCCCGAGTTCGATGACGTGGCCGAGGCGGCACGCCGGGAAGGATGGGATGCCGCTCGGGTGTTGAGGCGGCTTCGGGCCCTGTGGCCCGATCTGGCGTGAGTGAGGGCGGATTCTCTTGAATGAGGTGGGATTGGTCTTCCGGGCACCGCCCGGTCAGCGAAAAGGGAGTGGAACAGACATGCTACGAACAACCAAGCGCCGCGCCGGGGCGCTTCTCACCCGCAGCGGGATCCTCCTCCTGCTGCTGACCCTGCCCGGCCTGGCGACGGCCCAGGAAAAGGAGTGCAAGCTGAGCGCCAGCTCGGCGGCCAGCACCGCGGCCGACGCCCTGGAGAGCGCACGGACCGAGACGGATTCCGAGAAGGTCGCGGCCGAGTATCACAAGGCGTTCGATGCCGTGAACAAGGTGGTGGAATCCGGCACCAAGGATCCGACGCCGTACATCCTGGCGGCACAGGCCGCCGTGGGCTTGGGCGAATACGAGAAGGCGACCGACCTGTTGAACCGTTTCGTCGAGCTCGCTCCGGAGTGTAAGGAGCATGCGGACAACACGCGCTACAACGCCTGGGTCGTCCTGTACAACGCCGGCATCGGGCTCTATCAGACGGGGGACTCCGACGGGGCTCTGGCAAAGTTCGAGACGGCCAATGATATCTGGCCGGATGCCCGATCCATCAATAACGCGGCGCTCCTGTACCGGGAGAAGGGCGATACCGCGAAGGCGATGGACCTCTACCGGGAAGTCATGACGCTGGAAGGGAACCTGGATCAGGTTCGCAACGCCACGGCGAGCCTGGCCGATCTCCTCAACGCTGAAGGCCGGTCCGACGAGGCGATACAGACGTACCAGACCTACGTGGAAGCCCATCCCGACGACGTCGTCGCGCGCATCCAGTACGCCCTCGTGCTGTCGGACGCGGGCCAGGCCAAGGTGGCCGAGGGAATTTTCACCGAGGTTCTCCAACGGGATGATCTCAGCTTTGAGCAGTGGGTTCAGGTCGGGGTGGGACTGTTCCGTAACAGCAATTACAAGGCGGCGGCCGAGGCGTTCAGCAAAGCCCGGGCCGACAACCCGTTCAACAAAGAGGCCATGGAGAACCTCGTCAACGCGAGAATCCAGGCGGGGCAGGCCGGAGATGCAGTGGCGCTCGGCGATACGCTGGTCCAGTGGTATCCGTACGACGCCGGAAACTATCAGCTGCTCGCCAACGCGCTGGCACGGACCAATCAGAACGCGCGCGCCCTCAAGTTGATGGAACAGGTGGACGAAGCTCCCATCAGCTTCGATGCGATCCAGATGGGGGCGGCGGGTGGGGACGATTATATGGTGCGCGGTGTGGTCAGCGCACGGAAGAGCGGGGCGGGAAAGGCGCTCACGATCCCCTTCGAGTTCCTCGGGACCGGGGGGCAGGTCGTGGCTTCAAAGGAGCTGGATCTTCAGGCGCCGGCCGACAACGAGAGCACGACATTCCAGCTCATGGTAACTTCGGCCGAGCCGATTCTGGGTTTCCGGTACGGCAAGGCGAAGGGAAGCTGAACAGATTGGCGGCGATCGGCTCGATGACCACGCGCGCGCGGAGTCCGGACTGAACCATCCCGGACCCCGCGATCCAGGGCCGTGTCGCCGTTGTGGGAGAGCCTGGATGGCCTCCCTGGGACGCTGTGGCTTCTGCGGAACGCTGTCCCGCCCCGACGTATGCGCCGCACATGGACAGGCCGTCACGACGTGGGCCTGCGCCGTGTGCGGCGTCCGCGTGTGTAGTGTGTGCCGCCGCGGCACGCGGCACGCCGCGCTGTGCGAGACGCATGCCGACGTGCGTCTGTTGGAGGGTTGGGCGGAGGTGGGTCGCGGAAGCGATGAGGTGGCAGCGGATGTGGCCGCGGAGCGAATCCGGTCGAGCGGGCTCGAGGCCAGAGTCATCTCTCAGAAGGATCACGTCAACGTGGTAGGCTTCGGAGGACTCTCGATCGTGCGGATCCTTGTCCCGGCCTTCCAGTTCGAGCGGAGCCGCGCCATCCTGGCACAGGGTGGAGAGCATGATTCCGAAGTGACGGCGTAGGAGTCTCTCGTCGAGATTCGCGGACGCTGGCACACGAAGCCGAGGTTTCCCCGCTGATGATACGAGTCGCCCACGTCCGCCCGGGCTCGATCGCCGCCGAACTGGGCATCGAGCCGCGGAGCCACCTTCTTCGGATCAATGGTTCGGAATTACGGGATTCTGTAGATCTGCTGTACCGGCAGGCGGCGGAGGCGGTGGAGTTGGAGGTCGAGTCGCCGGACGGAGCCCGGGTGATCTACGAGATTCACAAGCCGGCCGAGGAAACGCTCGGCCTGCGCCCCGAGCCCGACAAGATCCGCCGTTGTACGAACGCGTGCCCCTTCTGTTTCGTGAAGGGAAATCCCTCGACCCGGAAGCTGCGGGCGGGACTTTACGTGAAGGACGATGACTACCGCCTCTCGTTCCTCTACGGCCATTACATCACGCTGACCAACCTTCGGGAAGAAGACTGGGACCGCATCCTCGAGCAGCGACTCTCCCCGCTCTACGTTAGCGTTCACGCCACGGACCCGGCTGCCCGCCTCCGGATGCTGGTCAACCCACGTTCAGCCGCGATCCGCGAAGACCTGGGCAGGCTTCTCGACGGCGGGATCCGAGTTCATGCGCAGGTGGTGCTCTGCCCCGGCTTCAACGATGGGAAGATCCTCCAGGAGACGATCGAGGACCTGTATGGGCTCGGTCCCGATCTCCTCTCTCTGTCCATCGTGCCCGTCGGTCTCACGACCCATAACGCGGATCGGGGCGTAAGGCCGCTGATGGCGGCCGAGTGCAGAGCGGCCCTCGCGCAGATCGAGGCGGCGCGGGTCCGGGCGTTGCGGGAACGAGGGCGGGGTTGGTGCTACGCCGCGGATGAGATGTTCCTCGAGGCCGGGCTGCCGCCTCCGGATGCCTCGTACTTCGACGATCGTGAGCTGGTCAGCAACGGGGTCGGGGCGATCTCCTCCTTCCGGCAGCGCGTCCGGGAAGGGCTGCAGGAGCTACCGGCTCTCACGGGGCTTCGAGTCGTCCTGGTGACGGGGACCTCCATGGGCCCCTTCGTTGAGAAGTTGGGTGCCGAGGTGGCGGCGGTATGCGGCGCGGACGTGGTGACCGAGGTCAGGACGAACTCGCTGTATGGCCCTACGGTCACCACGGCTGGGCTTCTCTCCGGTCGCGACCACCTGGAAGCGATTCGAGCCCATTTCGACCGAGATGTGGCCTTATTCAGCGCCGATGCGCTCAAGGACGGCGAAGTGTTTCTGGACGAGTTCACTCTGACCGAGTTACGGGATGCCGTTGCTCCTGTTCGGGTCTATCCTTCCCACAACATCTGCGACGGACTGATTCACGCGTGAGACTGCCCACCGTCGCCATCGTGGGCCGGCCCAACGTCGGCAAGTCAACCCTGTTCAACCGCATCCTGGGGCGGCGGGTAGCCATCGTGTCCGAGCAGCCCGGGGTCACGAGGGATCGTCAGTTCGGAGAGGCCACCTGGAACGGCCGAGGTTTCTTCCTGGTGGATACGGGAGGGATCATCAAGGCACCGGATCGGCGCATGGACCGTGAGATCGGCCGGCAGGTGGAGGCCGCCCTTCAGTCCGCGGACGCGATCATTCTGGTGGTGGACGGGAAGCAAGGTGTGCATCCCGTGGATCGTCATGTGGCGGCCATGCTTCGGAAATCTGGACGCCCTGTGCTGCTCGCGGTGAACAAGCTGGATGAATTGGGCGGAGACCTCGGCCATCTGGAGTTCTTCGAGCTCGGCTTGGGGGATCCGGTGGGAGTGTCGGCGCTGAGCGGGAAGGGAAGCGGGGACCTCCTGGATCGACTCCTGGCCCTCGTGCCGCCTCGGCAGCGGGACGAGGCATCCAGCGAAGTGGAGCTCTCGCTCGCGGTGATCGGTCGACCGAATGTGGGCAAGTCCAGCTTCGTCAACCGTCTCCTGGGCCAGGAGCGCCTCATCGTACACGAGCAGGCCGGCACGACTCGCGATGCCGTCGACACGTATCTCGAATTCGAGGGAGCGCGA
Organism: Gemmatimonadota bacterium; assembly: GCA_046757845.1. Taxonomy (GTDB): domain Bacteria; phylum Gemmatimonadota; class Gemmatimonadetes; order Palauibacterales; family Palauibacteraceae; genus JBHHYZ01. The sequence continues at coordinate 17,565 of JBHHYZ010000012.1, read as the reverse complement.
TTTCGCCTGATCGATACGGCAGGCCTGCGGCGGCGTTCGCGGGTGGGCGATGAAGTGGAGTTCTACAGTCGAGTGCGCACGACGGCCGCCATCCGGCGAGCCGACGTCTGCGCCCTGCTGGTCGACGCTCACGCCGGCGTGGCCAATCAGGACTTTCGCATAGGCCAGGATGCCTGGGATTCCGGAGCGGGCCTGATTCTCGTGGTGAACAAGTGGGACTTGATCGAAGACAGAGGGCCGACGGTGCTGGCCGAGTTCGTACGGGACCTCAGGGAGCGGGCTTCCTATCTGCGCTGGGTGCCGATCGTGACAGTGTCGGCCAGGACGGGCCTCCGCCTCCCGAAGGTGCTCGAGCTGGCGCGCGTCGTGCAGCGGCGAAGGGGCCGGCGAGTCCCGACTGCCGAGGTGAACCGGGTCCTCTTGAAGCTGCTGTCCCGAGTACAACCGCCCCAGGGAAAGGGAGGGAACGTGCGGCTGTACTACGGAAGCCAGGTGGCGGCATCCCCTCCTCTCTTCGTACTGTGGTGTAACCGGCCCAAGGAGTTGGCCAGCCACTACCTCCGGTATCTGGAGGCGGGCTTTCGGTCCGCCTGGGACCTGGACGGCACTCCCATCCGGCTCAAGGTGAAACGGCGTCGGGAACACAGGAGTCGGCCGTGAGGTCACCGCACGCAACATGCTGAGAGCTACGCTGTTCGCGATGATGGCATATCTCATCGGAGCCTTCCCGAGCAGCTTCCTGGCCGGGCGGGCTCGGGGTGTGGATCTGAGACGGCGCGGAAGCGGAAACCTGGGGGCGGCCAACGTATACCGGACCCTGGGCGGGCGGATGGCGGGACTCGTGGTGGTGGTCGATGTCGCGAAGGGATTCATTCCAGTGTGGTTCTTCCCGGTGTGGGATGGCGCCGTGTCGCCGAGCTGGAGCCTGATGTACGGTCTGTTGGCCATCTTCGGGCACGTGTGGTCGGTGTTCACTCGGCTGCATGGGGGAAAAGGGGTGGCCACGGCGTGCGGAGTGCTGCTGGCTCTCGAGCCGCTGGCGGCCGTGATCGGAGTTCTAACCTGGTCGGGCCTCATTCTGCTCACCGGAATCGCTTCCGTCGCCTCCCTGGCAGCCGTCTCGATCATTCCCCTGATCACGTACGCCGCCGCCGCTCCGGGCGATGTGATCTTGTTCGCGACCCTGATGGCGCTCCTCGTCTGGTGGACGCACCGGCACAACGTTCGAAGGCTTCTCAGAAGGGAGGAGCCCCGACTGGGCGAGCCCCTGCGGCGGCGGAAGGGGGAGGGGAAGCGTTGAACTCCCGTCGCGTGGCCGTGCTGGGTGCCGGAGCCTGGGGAACGGCCCTGGCCGACACACTGGCCCACCAGGGCCACGCGGTCCGCGTGTGGGCGCACGATCCCGCGGTGGCGGTTCAGATCCGCCAATCCTCTCGCAACGAGAAGTACCTTCCCGGCGTCGACCTCTGTCCGCGTCTCGAAGCGACCGAGGAGATGGAAGAAGCCCTGGAAGGCGCCGAGATCCTACTTTCGGTCAGCCCTTCGCACGTGGTCCGGGACGTGTTGACAGAGGCTCGGCCCCACCTGGAGCGCCCGACCGTCATCAGCGCGTCCAAGGGTATAGAGATTCGGACCGGCCTGAGGATGAGCGAAGTGATGCTCGATGTTCTCGGCGGCTGGGCGGCCCAGCGTGTGGTGGTGCTGTCGGGACCGAGCTTCGCTTTCGAGGTCGCCCGGCACCTGCCCACCGCCATCGTGGCCGCGTCCAATAGCGAGGTGCGCGCGCGTGAGGTTCAGGAGCTGTTCCAGACCCACTACCTTCGGGTCTACACGCAATCGGATGTGGTGGGGACTGAGCTTGGAGGCGCCCTGAAGAACGTGCTGGCCCTGGCGGCGGGAATGAGCGACGGTCTGGCGCTGGGTAGCAACGCTAGGGCGGCTTTGGTGACGCGGGGTCTGGCGGAAATCGCGAGGCTGGCCAGCCGCCTCGGAGCCCAAGAGATCACGCTGGCCGGCCTGGCTGGGATCGGGGATATCGTTCTGACGTGCACGGGCGACCTGAGCCGGAACCGCACGGCCGGCCTGGCCATCGGCTCCGGCCAAAGCCCGGATCGGGTCCTGGCCGGCATGACCTCGGTCGTCGAGGGCGTGCGGACGGCCCGTGCGGCTCGTGAGCTCGCACGCCGCCACGGGGTCGAGATGCCGATCGTCGAGGCCGTGCAGTCCATCCTCGATGAAGGGGTGGATCCGCGGGAAGCGCTGGCTACGCTGATGGCCCGTGAACCGAAACCCGAACGCTGGAGTTAGGAAGTGGATGAGCGAATCGCTCCGAAGGAGTACTATTCGATCGGAGAAGTGTGCGAGATCACGGATCTCAAGCCGCACGTGCTGCGCTACTGGGAGACCCAGTTCTCGGCCCTCAAGCCCACTAAGAACCGGGCCGGGAACCGGGTGTACCGGCGGCGAGAGATCAAGCTGGTCCACCTGCTGCGACACCTCCTGTATACCGAGCGTTACACGATCGAAGGAGCGAAGCAGAAGCTTGAGCAGCTGAAGAGACGTGGAACTCTGGCCCGGGCCGCCCGGGTGGCGTGGGATCGAGAGACGATCCGGGAGTTGCGCAGGGAGGCGGATGCGCTGGTGGAGTTGCTGTCGGAAGAGCATGGCCGCTGATCGGCCCGTGCCGGGAGGCGTGACGGACGGGCACGAGAATCTCAACGCGGTGACGCTCCGGCTCCTCTGCACGAACGACGATGGCGTCGAGGCGCACGGACTGAGGGTGCTGGTCTCGGCGGCGGCCGAGCTCGGTAGTGTCCGGGTGGTGGCGCCGGACCGCCAGCAAAGCGCCAGTAGCCACGCCCTGTCCCTCCACCAGCCCCTTCTGGCCACCCGGGTAGATGAGCGTCGATACGCGATCGACGGGACTCCAACCGATTGCGTGCTGATCGCGGTCAAGGCACTGCTCGACCGCCGTCCCAGCTTCGTTCTATCCGGGATCAACCACGGACCCAACATGGGAGAGGATGTGCTGTATTCCGGGACGGTGGCAGCGGCGATGGAGGCCACGATCCTGGGCATCCCGGCGGTCGCTCTGTCGTTCGTGGGCGATGATCCGGCGAGACTCGAGGACTACCTGCCCACCGTGCGCGGCCTGCTCCGCTCCTTGATCGACAACCGGCCGTTCCCGCCCGAAACCTTCTTCAACGTGAACCTGCCGGATCTTCCGCCGGACGAGGTGGAGGGCGTTCGGGTTACGGCGCTCGGGCGGCGTGTATACGATGACTCGTTCACTCGCGAACGGGATGAGGAGGGAAGGGAGGTGTTCTCGATCGGGGGTGGGAGATCCCAGTGGAGCGGCCGACCGGACTCGGATTTCCGCGCGGTGCGGGCGGGCTACATCTCCGTGACACCCCTGCATCTGGATCTCACCAACTTTTCCTTGATCGAAGAGGTGCGCTCGTGGCCCCTGGCGAGTTCGTGAGGAGGTTTCAGAGGGATCGACGGCGCCTCGTGGAGCGACTCGAGGCTCGGGGGATCACGGATCTCGCGGTCCTCCATGCGTTCGACAGGATTCCACGGCATCTGTTCGTGCCTGCCGAGCTGCACCTGCGGGCGTACGAAGATGAGGCGCTTCCGATCGGCTTCGAGCAGACCATCTCACGACCTTCCGTTCACGCGCTCCACCTCATGCTGGCTGAGCTCGAGGGGCATGAACGGGTGCTCGAAGTGGGGACGGGATCGGGCTTCCAGACCGCGCTGTTGGCCGTGCTGGCGGCGGATGTTTTCTCGATCGAGCGAGTTCGCCCGCTCGCCACCCTGGCGGCCCGGCGCCTCGAGTTGCTGGGCTTGCACGCCACGATTCGAATCGGCGATGGCTCCGCGGGCTGGCCGCGCGAGGCACCGTTCGACGTGATTCTGCTGGGGGCGGCGGCCCCTTCAGTTCCCGTCGCCCTTCAGGACCAGCTGGCCGAAGGAGGCCGGTTGATCGCTCCGGTCGGGGATCGGCAGGGGCAGTCGCTGGTGCGGTTGCGGAGAGAGAAGGCCGCGGTTCAATGTGAAAGGATCCGGACCGCCCGCTTCGTGCCACTGGTCGCTGGCCGCTCCCCGTGACGGCGGCCGGGGCCACGGCGCCGCGTCCGAAGGGGGACCGGAAGGGCGGGGAAGGGCCGATCCGCAGGCTCTTCCACTGGGTGCTGGGGTGGGCGGACCGGCCGGGCGGACCGGTCGCCCTCACCGCCATCGCCGCAGCCGAGTCATTCTTCTTTCCTGTGCCGCCCGACGTTCTGCTCATCCCCATGGCCTTGGGCCGGCCGCGGAGAGCCCTGCACTTCGCGGCGCTGTGCACGATGGGATCCGTCCTCGGCGGTATGATCGGCTACTGGATCGGGGCCGGACTCTATGAATCGGTGGGTCGAGGCGTCCTGGAGTTCTACGGACTCAGCGGCCGGTACGAACAGCTGGGCCACATGTATGCCGAGCACCTCGTGGTCTCTCTCGGGACGGCCGGCTTCACCCCGATTCCCTACAAGGTATTCACCATCGCCGCGGGGGGCTTCAGCGTACCGTTCGCGGCCTTCGTGAGCATCTCCGCCGTCAGCCGGGGGGCTCGCTTCTTCCTCGTGGCCGGCCTTTTGGCCCTGTTCGGCGAGTCGATTCGTGAGTTCATCGAGCGGTACTTCAATCTGTTGAGCCTGTTGCTGGTCGTGCTCGTGGTCCTCGGCTTCCTGGTGCTCGGGCTGATCTTCTAGCGGGTCTTCGGACCTCCCCACGAGGAGAAACCTCTCGCGGGTTCGTGGTGAAGTGATTGAGCTTGGGGCGCCGGTCCCGTACGTTGGGCCCCTCGACGAATCCCGAGGCGAGAGGGGCCGCTCTCTCTCCTCGATCACTCGGCCACTCAGGGAGGACTTCGTCCCATGCCCGACGCGCTCGCGCGAAGGAAGAAGGGGAATACGGACCCGGGAGAGGACGCCTTTGCGGAGGCGCTGCTCCGATTCTGGGTCTGGGCTCGACACAACGCCCGCGGCGTACTGCTCGGCCTGGTCGGCCTGGCCGCGCTCCTGGGCGCTACCCTCTACTACTTCAGCTATCGGGCGACCGTGCGGGACCAGGCCGCCGCTGAGTTGGCGGCGCTGCGCGCCCGAGTCAATGCCGATCCGACTCAGCTGCTGCCCGACCTCCAGTCCTACATCCAGCGCTACTCGGGGACTCAATCCGCCGCTGAGGCCCGGTTGGTGCTCGCGAGCGTTCAGCTGGATCTCGGGCACCCCGATGCCGCGGTCTCGACCCTGGAGGAGCTGACCAAGCTGCCGCCGGACACGCCCATGGGTTTCGGTGCGCGCTCCCTCTTGGCCGCGGCCCACGAGGCTCAGGCCGACATACCCGGCGCACTCCAGGACCTGCAGCCTCTCGCGGAGCGCTCGCGGTTTCCCTTTCAGCGACGCTGGGCCCGAGCCGAGAGGGCTCGCCTACTGGGCGAAAGCGGCCACTGGCAGGAGGCGGAGACGATCCTGAAGACTTTGGTCGACGAGACGACCGATCCGAACGAGCGAAGCCGCTATCTGGTTCGGCTGGGCGAAGCTCGGGCCCATCTCGCCGCGGCGGCGGCATCCCCTCCAGCCACCGAAGGCGGCGAGCATGCCGCTCCGGATGCGGCGGAATCCACCGGCGAGGCCGGAGATAGAGGTCCTTCCCGACCTTAGGGTTCCAGTTGGAGCCGAGGGAGTGGGACGGGGCGCCCGGGCGGCCGCAGTCACGCCCCTCAGAGATGGCGCATAAGGGACATTATGTAAATCTGGCTTTCGGCCTTGGCACCCTTCCGCCGCCTCACAGACGGCCGAACACGGCCTTGAGGCGCAGAGACCACACACGCCAGATCGCCTCCCGCACGATCGCGCCGGTCATCTTGCTCTCACCCTCGCGTCGATCCACGAACACGATCGGCACCTCCGCGAGCCGGAACCCTTTCTTCCAGGCCCGAAAGTTCATCTCGATCTGAAACGCGTAGCCGGTCGACTCGATGTCGCTCAAATCGAGTGCCTCCAAGACCTCTCGCCGGAAACACTTGAAGCCGCTCGTGGCATCCGTGCACGGCAGCCCGGTCACCCAGCGGGCGTACTTGTTCGCGTAATAGCTGAGCAGGAGACGCGACATGGGCCAGTTGATCACATTGACCCCGCGCACATAACGAGACCCGATGACCACGTCGTTTTCCTTCACCGCTTCCAGAAGATCCGCCAGATAGCGCGGATCGTGGGAGAAATCGGCATCCATCTCGAGCAGAAGCTGGTAGCTCAGGCCGAGCCCCTCCCGGAACCCCTCGAGGTAGGCCGATCCCAGTCCGAGCTTGCCCGGCCGGTGCTTCACCCGGACACGGCTCTGCTGTCGAGCCAATCGGTCGGCCAGCTCGCCCGTGCCATCGGGGGAGCCATCATCGATGATCAGGATATCGATCCGAGGGTCCACCTCCAGGATGCGAGGGACGATGTCTCCCAGTGTCTCCACCTCGTTGTAAGTGGGCAGGACCACCAGGGCGCGTTCATGGGTCGTGCCGACTTCCGGGTCTCGTTCCCGCTCCTTCACCCGTTCTTTCATGCGCTCCCGCGGTCTTCCGGGTCCCGCACCCGCGACAGTCGGAGTCCGCCCGCCGCCGCCACGCTAAGGCCGGCCGCGGCGAGTTCTGCTCCGGTGATCCATACCCGGGCGGCTACGGCTACGGCAGCGGCCACGGGAGCGGAGATCCCGCCCAGCGCGACCAGGAGAGCGCCCATCGCCCCTTCCCTCACCACGAGCCCTCCCGGGGCCACCAGCACCACGAAGCCCGCCACGTAGCTCGCGGCGAAGATCCCGACCGCGAGCAGCGGTTCGGGAGCCAAGCTGCCCATCATGGCTCGCAGCAGGCACCAGTAGGCCATTCCGTACCCCATCCACACAACCACCAGGGCGGCGCCGGTCCACACGATGTCTCTCCCTCCAAGCGTCCGCTCCACCTCCGCTTCCCGGAGCCGCCGACTCAGAAAGGCGGTGGCGGCGCGGATGATCCTCGGATGCAGAAACACCCCCAGGCTGGCGGCCAGCAGCGCGGCCCGAAGCGGAGACCCCACCAAGGGCCCCGCGGCTTCGGGGCCCGCGAGTCCCAGCCCGATCGCGACCCCGGTCAACAGAGTGACGACCTGGACCAGAATGGACGTGGACACGGCGGACGCCCCGCTCTGTCCTCGCGCCTTCGCGTAAACCGCGAGGCTGGAGACCTGCCACACCTTGCCGGGAATGTAGCGCCCCAGGTTCGAAACGAACCACGCCGCCGCTCCCTGCCGATACCCCAGTTCCCCACCGGCCTTCCGGTAGGTGCGCGTCCAGATCGCTGCGGTGAGGGTCAGGCTGGTCACGGCCAGCAAGATGGCCGCGACGGCCCAGGGGAGATCGAATCGCCAGGGAAACTCGGCCACGCTCTCGCGCAGCTCGCCGAACTCTTCCCAGCGGCGGTAGGCCAGATAGCCTGCCGATCCGAGCGCCGCCAGCCCGAACACCGCGATCAGCCACCTGAGTCGGCCAGCCCGCTCGCGGAGGCCCTCACCTCCGCCTCTCGCCAAGCGCCGCGGCCCGGCTCCGTCCTCCGGCCCGGGCTGGCCGCCGGCGCCTCCAGGAGGGCGCACCTGGCCGAGGCCGCTCAGGGGTTCGTCCAGGTCCTGCGCCGGACGAACGCACCGATCCCGAGGAGCACGCCGAGCGCGAGGGTACCGAGGGATAGGCTCACTCCCGCGCGGTAGTAGGCCGGCGAATAGACGAACCGAACCTCGTGGTCACCCAGGGGAACGTGGACTCCTCGAAAAGCCACCGCCGTGCGGTACAGGCGCCGTTCGCGTCCATCCAAGAACACCCGCCACCCCGGCGCCCACACTTCGCTCACGAACAACAGCCCCGGAAGCCGGGCATGGGCCTCGAGGATCACTTCGTCTGGATGGTAGCTGACGAGATCGGCGGATCCGGCCCCCGCGGGCGGAGCCTCTTCTGCCTCTACCACCACGCGGGCTCTCGGATTGTCGATGGCCAGCGTTCGCTCGAGCGCCTCCTCGGGGCTCGCGACGGCCGCCACGCGGGCCGGAAAGAAGGCGTGCGGAGCGGGTTCCTCGACCGCATACGCACGGATGTCGCCCTCCTTCAGAAGGGGTCTGAGCAACCGGGTAGTGAGCTCCGTATGGCTAATGATGAATCGCAGATCGAACAGCTTCCAGAGGGCCGGATAGCGCACCAGATTGGTGGCGCTCAATCCACCCACAAGCCGGGAGTACTCCTCCAACAGGAACTTCTGGCTGCCGCCCACCGACGGGATTCCGAAGTGCATCAGGTCGTTGGCCTGGTACGTACGCTCCACTGGCCACACCCTCTGCCCGGGGGCAAGCTCCGATGAGATCCGTTCGGTCACCGCATCCGGCTGGAACGCGTCCGCGATGCGTACCGTCTGCATGTACCGGGCATCCACTCGCCACAGATCTCCCACCGTGAACAGCAGGAGCGCGACCACCGCCCACTCCCCCACTCTGTTTCGCCGAACGGCCGCCGCCACTACGGTCACCGCCAGCCAGGACGCCAGCAGCAGAACGCCGCCCAACCGAAGAGCAGCGGTCGATTCGGGTGCGGGATGCCGCGGCCAGCCTGCCGGATACCACGCCCGGTAGGCGAAGTTCTGCAACCCGGCGGGGTTGAAAGCCGCCGCCAGGCCGACGGCGAGGAACGGAGCCGCGAGCACCCCGACCCAGGCCCACCGGCTCCACGCGGTTCCATCGGCCGGCTCGACTCGGCCTCGCCCGGTGTGTCTCATCCGAGGCTGTGGTGCCCCCGACCCGCTTTCGCTCGCCCAGTCCCAACCGAGGCCCGCCATGAGAGCCACGAAGAAAGCGACGGGCGCCAGCATCATGACGGGCGCACGAAAGCGCCCGATCATTGGGATCACAGCATACGCCATCCGGTGCACGGGCGTAGCTCCGCCGAGCGCGAAGGCGATTCCCAGCACGGAGCCTCCAGCCAGGAACCAGACGGTCCGGCTTCGCTCTTTCCCGTCTCCGGACAGGCTGCCGGCCAGTGCGAGAACGGCCAGGACCACGGGCACCACTCCCAGGTACTCCGTGTGGAGCTTGAACGCGTTGGTCCCCCAGTACGTGCGCATGGAACCGATCAGATCCGGAAGCACCAGGGCGCTCAGCTCCTGCGGCGGAAGTGCCCAGGAAGCGGCGAATTCATACCCCCGCTCACCGGCGGCTCGGACCGCATGATCCAGCAGTCCGATGGTGGGGAGTAGCTGGGCGGCCGAGAGAAGCCCGGCCGCCACGAAGGCCAGAGCGAACCAGGCCACCAGGCGACCTCTCGCGGCCCAGCCCCGCTCCGCCCCCGCATGCGGTACGAACAACCGGTAAATCAGGTAGAGAGACAGACTGAGGGATGAAAAGTACATCAGCTGCGCGTGCGGCGTCAGCAGCTGCAGTGCCGCCGTGACAGCCAGGCCTCCGAACCAGACCGGCTTATCACTGCGGAGACCGCGCTCCAGGAAGCCGAAGGCGAGGGGGATCAGGACCATGGCGAACATGCGCCCGTCGTGCCCGCCGTACAGCATGGAGGCCTGGTATCCCGTGAACATGAAGGCCACTCCGCAGACGGCCGCACCGGCCCGGCTGGCCCGGAAGGCTCTCGCAGCCCAGTAGCTGAGGACACCGGCCAGGAACGTATGCAGAACGAAGCTCCAACCGATCGCTCGGCCCAACGGCAGCCATACATAGAGGAGGCTGGATGGGTAGAACAGCGGGCCCGGTAGCGTCGCCACGAAGGGCAGGCCTCCGTACAGGAACGGATTCCACCCGGGAATCCCCCGGCCGGCATGAACTTCCCGCAGCGCGAACTCGCGCAGCTGATAGCCCTCTCCCAGCATATCGGTTCCGAACAGCATGCGTCCGGAATGGAAGATGAAGTCCCGGTAGAACCACAGCGTCAGTAGGGCGGCCGCGGCGGCGACGCCCACACCGAACCACCGATCGCGCCGACTCCTCTCTTCGTCTCTCACGCGTTTCTGGCCCCCGAATCCCATGGAATGCTCTGCGGCGACGGATGGCGACCGCTGCGCCCTTCCCTGGCCGCTCGAGCCCGTTCCGGCTCCATCCCTCGGCCGTCCCCCGACACTTCGGCCGGCCGGCGGAGGAGAAAGAACCACTGGGGAGAAGCCGCCCGCAAGAGGGGGCCTCGGAGCGCCCGCGGAAAAGCCGCCAGAGTCCTCCAGATCACCCTCCAGACTGGCCAGCCTCCCTTCCGCAGCAAGCGGTCGAAAGCCCGCTCCGTGATGTCCTCGACCTGGAAGCCCGCCTCACGCATGAGCTTCACCAGGACTCCATAGGTCCGAAAACGGATGCCTTCGTATCCTGTGCCACGACGGCTGGCTCGTACGTATGCCCCCGCCAGGCCGCGCGGGAGCCAGCTCAACATGGGCAGGCGGTAATGCGGCTCCATCACGGCCAGTCGATTCCCTGCCGATACGTAGGCGCATCCCCCCGGCCGAAGCACGCGGGCCGCTTCGCGAAACAGGGCGGTCTGGTCTGTGACATGTTCGTACACATGATTCAGGATCAGGAAATCGAGCCACGCCGCCCGCACGGGCAGCCACCGGACATCCGCCACGACCATCCCCTCCGCACGGGCGATGAACGAAATGTCGATGTCGAAGCCATATATATACTTATCAAGTGTAACCTCAAGAGATTTCTTGATGAGGCCCGTGCCGGCGCCGAGATCCGCGATCCGTAGGGCTGCCCGAAGCTCCGTCTCGCACAACGCGAGAATCACCTCCGCCTTGCGGGCCCGCTCCTCCCGGTATTCCTCCGAGCGCACACATCGCCCATAGGAATCCGCCGGCGCCCGCGGCCGTTTCGCGTTGCGAGCCCCGTCCCCGGTGCAACTCACGCCTCCGAGCCCCCGCTCCTCGGTCCCCCATGGCCCGACCTCTCCAGGATAGCGCGCTCATACACCCCGATCAGACGGTCTGCGATGCCGGCCCACGAGAATCGTCGTTCGGCCAGGGCCTTCCCTTGGGATCCCACCCGTCTCGCCCTGGAAGGATTGGATGCCACCAAGAGGATCCGGTTGGCCAGCGCTCGTGAATCGTTGGGGGGGACCAGCCAACCGGTCTCTCCCTGTCGGACGATATCCGGGATTCCCCCCACGGCGGAGGCGATCACCGGACGAGCGAAACGAAGGGCCTCCAGGAGGACGACGCCCAATCCTTCGGTGTCCCCCTTTCGATCCACAACGGCGGGCAACACGAAGATATCGCACGCCGCGTACTGGTCCTGCAGCTGAGCTTCCGGGATGAACCCCAGAAACCGGACACGATCCTCCACTCCGGTTTCCCGGGCGACTTCCCGTAGCTTCGACTCCCACTCCCCCGCCCCTACGATCGTCAGCTGTGCCTCCCGCCGCTCCAGGACGAGAGAAAGAGCTCGCAGCAGAACCTCCACCCCTTTCCGTTCGACCAATCGTCCGACGAACAACAGTCGGATCGGGCCGGAATCCGAGAAAGGTTCCCCCCGCCCATTCCAGTCTCCGTCCTCCAGCGCGGAGGAGAAGGGGATGACAGGGACTTCTCGCCCCGCCAGTTCTCGGACCCGGGCCGCCGTGGCGGACGAGATCGCCGTCACTCCGTCGGCCGTGCGGGCCGACCACCGCAGGTACGGCCTGAGCCACGGTAGCCTGCGGTCGACCCAACTCAGCTCCACGCTGTAGTAGCTGCACACGAGGGCGGTCTTGCCTCCGGAAGCCCTGCGCAGTGCGGCTCCAAAAAGGGCGTGCGGCATGGGCCAGTGGACGTGCACCACGTCGCGGCCGTTGCGGCCGAGCCGGAACGCCGTCAGGACTCCGCCTAGCAGATAGGAGGGAAGGAGAGCCGCGTAGGCCGGTGATCGTCTCAGCCGATCCGGGACGGTCTCGTCGTGGGTCAGCGTCTCCAGGCGAGCGGGCGCATACCGGAATCGGTGCACCGGAACGCCCTCCCACTGGCTCGATGCCAGACCGCGATACGATGGAGCGAGCACCTCCACCTCGAGGCCTCGCCCGCGGAGCACGGACAGCATTCGGCTCAACCAGGGTGTGATGACATCACCCGGCGCGCGTGGAAAGGCCGTCACGACGTGCAGGACCCTCAACGCCCCGGGAAGGCTGGGACCAGTGCCGTGGCGGGCAGCGGAGTGAACCGAAGGATGAGGGTCGGCGGGTCCCCTCCGCGGTACACCACGACGAACCGGTCTCGGTACTCGTTGATGGCCGGGATGAGGTATCTGGAGGTAGTGGCGCTCAGCTGATCCACCACCACATAATCCGCGCCCATCGCTTCCAGCCCCCGCAGCACGAGACTGGGCTCGGCGGCGTATGTGTAGAGCTCACCGCGCCGCCCCGAAAAGAGATAGAAGAACCCCGGCTTTCGACTGGCGACCACCGCGTCGGCAGGCGTGTGACCCTGAGCCCAACGCGCGGCCTCGAAGAAGCTGCTGAGCGCCGGAGACTGACAGGGAGCACCGGCCCGGTAGCTCGCCACGCAGCGGAGTCGATCGGGCAACTTCACGACGATGGAGCGCACGGACGGGAGGCTCACGAGAACGAGCAGAGCCGCGGTCGCGCCTCGGGGCCACCCTCGCAGACTCCGCGCGGTCCCGACCCACCCGTGCACCACATAGATCACGAGCAGGGGGAGAACGGGTAGCAGGAACCGGCGGTCGGTCCATACCGGGGGCCACGTCGCGATGAGTCCCAGGTAGAGGAGGGTGAAGACCTCGGCGGGACCCGGCCCCACGAGGCTCCGTCTCACCCACCCAGCCAGCGCGAAACCTCCGAGTCCTATCCCGGCCGGCACGGCCCACGCCCGCCCCATCCCACCTTCCCCCACGCCAAGCGAGCCGGGTAGGACGCGCCCCAGATAGGTCCACGAATTGAGGGCTCCCCGCCGGAGGAGATCTGCCACTCCCACCGTGCCCGCGCCGGGGTCGTACGGATTGAGGAGCACCAACTGGTGGAGGTATCCCGCCTGATCCGGAGGTCCCAGTCGCTGAAACAGCGCCCAGCCCGCCATCACGACTCCGGCTACCCCCGCGCCGGCCGCCATCCGCCGATAACGACCGTCCAGACCTGCCGCCAGCGGGAGGGCGGCGAGCAAGGGAAGGCCGGCCGTGCGGGTCAGGAAGGCGCCGGCCGCGGCCGCGAGACCCGCCGCATATCTCCGATTGGAGCCTCCCTCCGACCCCAGCAGAGCCAGGAGCACGAGGAAGAGGAAGAAAGCTTCCGAGAGTACGTAGTGCGAGTACTCGAGCAGCACCGGGTTGATGGCGAGCAGAGCGGCAGCCGCCAGCGCCGGACGCTCGCCCACCAGTCGGCGTCCCAGTGCAGCCGTCAGCCCGACGGCGGCGGCCGTCAGGATCAGGGAAGCCAACTTGAACAGTTGAACTCCCCCTACCCATCCGAGCCCGGCGAGAAGGAGCGGATAGCCGGGCGGATACTTCACATGAATCGGCATGCCGGGACGAAACAGGTCGCGGTAGCCGGCACCGGTCCGGAGGGACTCTCCGAGGATCATGTAGCGGGCGTTGTCGCCGCCGGAGAACAGGGTGGGCTCGAACAACGCGAGGCCGAGAAGCAGGTGCAACCCGATCAGAAGTCCCACCCACTGGGTGAAGGTCAGACCTCCGCGAGCTGCGCCGGGGGCCTTTTCGCCGAACCACGAAGTCACTTCCCGGCGTCCTCGCGCAGTTCCTCGATCTCGCTCCGCAGCGACGCGATGAGTTCGGCCAGGAAGCCAAGCACGAACAGGAGAAGTCCCGCCACCACGAGCAGGACAACCAGCGTCAGCAGGGGCCGATATCCGCGGCCAAGGCCGAAACGAAGGTACACGGCCACCAGGCCCGTCAAGGCGCCCGAGATCAGGAGCAGGAGTCCGGTAATGCCGAAGAAGAGCATGGGTTTGCGACCGAACACCAGCTGGAACCACACCGACAGGAGATCCAGGATCCCGATCACGATACGGCCGCGGTTGGAGTACTTGGCGTCGCCGTGCCGTCGCGGATACAGCCGGATGTCGATCTCGGTGATCCGATAACCTCGTGCATGCGCCAGGGCGATCAGATATCGATGCCAGTCCTTTCGAAGCCGCAGGTCCGACAGGACGCTCCGCCGAAGCGCCTTCATCGAGTTCATGTCGTGGACGGGAACCCGAAAGATCCAGCGAGACAGGCGGTTGTAGACACCCGACACGAAACGTTTCTTGTAGCTTCCGATCTTGCGCCCAGCCACGATGTCGTAGCCTTCATCCAGTCCTTCCACGAAGCGCGCGATCTCCCGAGGGGAGTGCTGCAGATCCGCATCGAACAGGACCAGGTACGGGCTTCTGGTGGCCCGGGCACCCGTCACGATCGCCTCCGTCTTGCCTCGGTTTCGGCGGTGGCGCAGGATCAGAAGATTCTCCAGCCCGCTCGCTGTCGCCGCTCGTTCCGCCGCCTCGCTGGTCCCATCCGTGGATCCGTCGTCGACCAGGACTACCGCGACATCCAGGTGATCCCGCCGGATGGCGTCCGCCAGCGCCTCCATGAGGTCTGGCATGTTCTCCGCCTCGTTGTAAGCGGGAATGACGACTGTCGTTCTGTGCGGGGGGGGCTCGAGCGGGGGAGATGACCGGGAGGTCGCTTCGCTCATACGCGCTTGCGCATGCGGGCCGACAGAATCCCCAGTTGATCCCGATACTTGGCCACGGTCCGGCGTGCGATCTGGACACCATCCCGACGCAGAATGTCGACGATGGCCTGATCGGTGAGCGGCTTATGGGGATCTTCCTCCGCCACCAGCTTCTTGATCTGTGCCCTCACTCCGCGGGCCGAAACGTCCTCTCCATAATCGGTCGAGAGGCCGCTCGAGAAGAAGAACTTCAACGGAAACACGCCACGCGGGGTCTGCACGTACTTCTCGTTTGTGACACGCGACACCGTGGACTCGTGCATGTCGATGTGATCGGCCACCTCGCGCAGCGTCAGGGGCCGCAGGTATTCGACCCCCTTTTCAAAGAAGTCCCGCTGCCGATCGACGATGAAGTTCATCACCTTGAGCATCGTCTGGCGGCGCTGCTCGATGGCCTGGATCATCCACTGTGCGCTGTTCAGTTTCTTCGAGATGAAGCTCTTGCTCTCTCCGTCGAAATGCCGCTTGTCCCGAACCACCTCCCGGTAGGCTCGCGACAGCTTGAGCCGAGGCAGGCTGGTGTCGTTGTGGAATACGTAGTACTGGCCGTCGATCTTCTCAGCGACCAGATCCGGAATCACGTAAGTGTCCCGCTGATCGGAATGCTTCAGGCCGGGCTTCGGATCCAGCTTGGCGATCTCATCCGCAGCGGCCTGCACTTCGGCCGGGGAGATCCCGTGCTCCTTCGACAGCTCGCTCCAGCGGTGATTCACCAGTTCGTCAAAATGATCCCGAATGATCCGGAACGCGAGCGTGTCCTCCTCTTCCCGATCTCGCAGTTGAAGCAGCAGACACTCGCGCAGGTCTCGGGCTCCGATCCCGCTGGGCTCGAACCCCTGAACGACCTGCAGCGCTCGTCCCGCCTCCTCGACCGTCACCGGGCCGGGAGCCATCAACTCCTCGTACTCGGGGCCGGACACCAGCGAGTTGATGGATTCGACGATCTGCTCGAGATCGCAGGTCAGGAAGCCCTCCCGATCGATGTTCCCGATGATCTCCTCACAGATGAGCGCTTCGCGGGCCGAGAGCTTCAGCAGGGAGAGCTGGTCGAACAGATGATCCCACAGATCATGTGTCGCCACGGGCGTCGGCTCGAAGTACTCCTTCGATTCACGTTCGGCCCGCCGACCTCCGTCGTCGAATCCGTTGAGCAGGATCTCCTCCCAATCGACCTCGTCTTCGGATTCCTCTTTTTCTTCGCTCTCCTCCTCCAGCTCCTCATCATCGCCCGGCTCCACTAGGTCGAGGAACGGATTGTCCACCAGCTCCTGCTTGAGGTGCTGTTGAAGATCCAGAAGCGGCATGTACAGGAGGTCCATCGCCTGGTACAGACGTGGGTTGACCTTCATCTCCTGCTTCATGCGGAGGCCCTGGTACAGGCCTGGTCGGATGGAGCTCATCCGCAGTCCGATCGTCCTTTCCGGCCGCTGTCCGTGAATCCGTGGGCGTGGCCGCGCGCCCTCCACACAAGGTCAAAACGCCGAAATTAAGATACATCCCCGCCGCCAATTGGCACCAGCCACCCTCTCGACTCACTACAGGCGAAAGTCCTGGCCCAGATACAGGCGGCGAGCTTCCGGATCGTTGACCAGACGCTCGGCCGGTCCCTCGATGTGGATCCGGCCATTGAACATGAGGTAGGCTCGGTCGGTGATGCTGAGCGTGTCCCGCACGTTGTGATCCGTGATCAGGACGCCGAGGCCACGTTCCCTGAGCGCCACTACGATGCGCTGTACGTCATCCACCGAGATCGGATCCACGCCGGCGAAGGGCTCGTCCAGCAGGATGAATTTGGGTTCAGTCACCAGAGCTCTGGTGATCTCCAGCCTCCGTCGCTCTCCACCGGAGAGGGAATACGCCTTGCTGTGCCGCAGATGCTTGATGGAGAGTTCATCCAACAGCTCTTCCAGCCTGCTCTGGCGCGCCTGCTTGGAGAGGCCGAGGGTCTCGAGGATCGCCATCACGTTCTCCTCGACAGTCAGCTTTCTGAACACGGAGGGCTCCTGGGAAAGGTAGCCGATGCCCCGGCGTGCCCGTCGATACATGGGCCATCGAGTGAGTTCCTGGTCGTCTAGGAACACTCTTCCCCGGTCTGCAGCCAGGAGACCCACGATCATGTAGAAGGTCGTCGTCTTTCCCGCTCCGTTCGGACCGAGGAGGCCCACGATCTCGCCCTGGCGCACCTGCAGATCCACCGCATCCACCACGCGCCGCCGCTGGAAGGCTTTCACCAAGCCCTCCGCTCGCAGTACGCTGCGGTCAGCTCCCCCCTCACCGCTCATCTCGACCCCTCGTGGTCGGCTTCGGTCCGGCCCCCGCTGTCCTCGCCCGCTGAGCTCTAGCGCTGTCCGGGCTCGAGGAGGGGGCAGGGATTGGCGTGGCTTCCGCCGGATCCAGGTACAACCCGATCGCATCCCTGCCTATGACGCGCTCCGCCTGGCCATCCTTGAACAGAACCTCCACCTGTCGCCCGATCATATAGTTGCGTGACGGAATGAGACTCTTGGTCGAGTCCCGTACGATCGCGTAGAACGACCGTGCGTTGCCGATCACCCGGAGGCGCTCCAGTTGACTGCGAGTCGAATCCACGCTCACACCCCGAGCCTCATCCTTTCCCGGATGGAAGATCGCGAACAAGGTGTCACCGGTTACCCAGTTGATCGCCCGGTCCGTGCGGAGCACGGGCGCAGGAATCCGTTCGGGATTCGGAGGTCTGTTGGTTCGTCCGTCCGCCGGAGCCGCAGCGCTGTCCGCCGGAGAAGTCACTTCCGGCACCGGTTCGCCCGCTTCCGCGACCGCCGTGTCCGCCGGAGA
>JBHHYZ010000011.1:0-60878 GCA_046757845.1 Gemmatimonadota bacterium | reverse complement strand
CGGCCCGCCCCCGGGTGATGGACCGCCTGGCTTCCGAGATCGCGGAGGCCGCGCCCGACATGAGCGACCGGCTGGTGCTCGGCCACGGAAGCGGCTCCTTCGGTCACCCCACGGCCGTCCGCCATCCGATGGGCGAGGAAGATTGGGGACCCGCCCAGCGGACGGGTGTGTCGGAGATCCAGGCGGCGGCAGGGGAGCTTCACCGGCGGATGTTGGCTGCTCTGCGGACGGCGGGTCTGACGCCCTTCTCCGTGCCGCCTTCCGGCTGCGCGGTTGCGTCCGGCGGAAGGATCACCGGCTTCGGCGCGGAGCCGGTGGTTCTGGCTCTGGAGCGCGGTCTCCTGCCCGTGGTGTATGGGGACATCGTATTGGATGTGCGGTGGGGGGCAAGCGTCTGCTCGACCGAACGCGTGTTCCTGGGCCTGGTGCGCGAGATGCGGAGATCGGGCTGGACCGTTCGCCGTTCGCTCTGGCTTGGGGACACCGAGGGCGTGTACGATGAGGGTGGCGCCGTCGTGCGTGAGATCGGTCCTGGACGCTTGGGGGATCTCTCGAGGGCGCTGGGCGGTGCGGCGGGTCACGATGTCACGGGCGGCATGAGCCATCGAGTGGAGACGGCTCTCGAGCTCGCCGGCCTCGGGATCGAATCGTGGATCGGAGACGGCCGGCCCGCGGGAACGTTGCGGCGACTCCTTCTGGGTGAGGATGTCCCGGGAACCCAAGTCCCGCCCGCCCCGCGCTGAAGGCGGCGCGGGCCGGGTGCCGCCGCGATTCGGCGCCACGGCGCCGTTCGCGGTCGGACCCGAGACGCGAAACCTGCCGGGGGTCGTCGGCGTTGAACAGCGCGTCACGGTGAGAAGGTCGTCGAACAGCCGCGGGCGATGGCCTGCCAGGAGCTGAGAGATGGCGGATCTTCAAGAGTTGCTCCAGAAGACCAGTCGAACCTTCGCCCTCTCCATCCCGCTGCTGCCGGAGCCGACGCGGGACGAGGTGACGATCGCCTATCTGTTGTTCCGCATCGCCGACACATTCGAGGATTCCGTGCTCTGGCCCCGGAGTGAGCGTGTCCGGGCGTTGCGGGATCTCAGGGCGCTGCTGGAGGAGATCGATCCGCCGGGCGCACGGGAGACCGCGAAGAGGTGGGTGAGCCGCACTCCGATTCGGCACGATGGCTATCTGGAACTCCTGAGGGAGACGCCCTTCGTGTTGCGGTGCTTCGCCGATCTCGGGACCGAGGCGCAAGCGGTCATCCGGACCCACATAGCCCGAACCATCGACGGCATGGCGGAATTCGTGGCCCGTACGGACGAGGATGGGATGCTGCGCCTGCACTCCCTGCGGGACCTGAGAGGGTACTGTTACACCGTGGCCGGGATCGTGGGCGAGATGTGCACCGAACTGTTCCTGATCGGCCGCGACGAGTTGGAACCGGTGGCCACGTATCTGCGCGAGCGGGCGACCACGTTCGGGGAAGGCCTCCAGCTAGTCAACATCCTGAAGGATTCCCGCTCGGACGCCCGTGAGGGCCGCCTCTATCTTCCGCCCGAAGTGGAGCGTGACGAGATCTTCGACCTGGCCCGTAGGGATCTCATGGCGGCCACGCAGTACACTCTCGCCCTGCAGCGGGCGGGGGCGTCCCGCGGCCTGGTCGCCTTCAACGCCCTCCCCGTGGAGATGGCCTGGGCCACCCTCCGTAAGGTCGAGCGCAAGGGGCCTGGCGCCAAGATCACGCGGCCCGAGGTGTGGGCCATCGTGGCACGCGTGGAGAGCGCTCTGGCGACCGGGCAGCCGGCGGCCAGAGTGCCGGAGGCGCAACGCGCGTCTCTGCGCACGTTTTCCTGACGCGCCGGTGTGAGCGAAACGCCCCTCAGCGCGAGCCCGGACGAGGCCTTGGAGCGGATGGCGGGGGCGCGGGCGGGCCCCCGACTTCTCCACCCGTTGATGGGCAGCAATCCCTCCACGCTGCTTCGCGTCCTGGCCCGCAACGGGTTCGTGCCGCCGAGTCGGATACCTTATGTGGCCCTGGCGCTGAGCGCGGCGGCCGTGCGCTGGCCCTTCTCGCTTCTCGAGCGCGCGATGGTGGCGCGCCTCCGGCGGGAAGAGATGCCGGTCAGACCGCCGCTGTTCATCGTCGGGCACTGGCGCAGCGGGACGACCCACCTGTACAACGTGCTGAGCCGCGATCCCGACATGGCGTTCGTGCCGCCATTCGCGACCGCTCTGCCGTGGGACTTCCTGGGGCTGGCCCGGTGGCTGCAGCCGCTCTTGGAGCGGGCGCTGCCCTCGAACCGCTTCGTGGACCGGATTCCGGTTCACGCGGATTCCCCGCAGGAAGACGAGATCGCGCTGGCCAACATGCAGCCGATCTCCTTCTACCATGGCCTCTATTTCCCCTCCCGGTTCAAGGAGAACTTCCTGCGGGGGATCTTCTTCGACGGTTGCCGGATCCGGGAGATCCGTCGATGGGAGGCTCGCTTCCACTACTTCCACCTCAAGCTCGCGCTCCAGCAGCCGGGCAAGCGCCTGCTGATCAAGAATCCGGTGTACACCGCGCGTGTGGCCATGCTCAGGAAGCTGTGGCCCGGCGCGAAGTTCCTCCACATCCGGCGCAATCCGTACGAGGTCATTCAGTCCACTCGGAGCTTCTATCGGGCGCTGTTTCGGGAGCTCGCGCTGCAGGATTGGGAGGAGGCGCCGGTGGACGAGGTCATCCTCTCGGCATATCCACGGATGCTGGATGCGCTGGAGGCGGCCGCGAGGGATCTCCCGCCGTCCGACTTCGTGGAGCTGCGGTATGAGGACGTCGAAGCGGATCCGCTGGCGGAGATCGAGCGGGCCTACCGTCGACTCGAGTTGGACGGCTTCGAGCGGGCGCGTCCCGAATTCCAGGCGTATCTCGGCTCGATTCACCGCTACCGGAAGAACACGTACGAGTTCTCGCCCGCGTGGACGGAGCGAATCTACGAACGGCTCAAGCCCTACATCGACCGCTGGGGGTACCGGCCGCCCGGCGCATAGGCGGTGGTCCGTGGCTCACGCCTCCCCCGTCCGGAGAGGTCGCGTGGGCCGCCGTTTCAGGTACCCCCGCGCGGCGAACCAGCGGAGCGCGTCGTGCAGTGATTCGCGGGTGGGGCGGGGTGACAACCCCAGCTCACGGGCGTTCCTGGTGCCATTCAGCCGCATAGGAGCGCGGGTGAGACGGACGGCCGCGACCGAGGCCGCCGGGGTTCGGTGGGTCACGTGGTCGGCCAGGAACTCGTTCACGGCGCCGGCGCTCAGGGCCAGCCAGTACGGGATTCGCCGCCGCGTCATCTGGAGGCCGGTCATCTCCTCCAGCATCCGCAGCAGGATGTCCGTCTCCACGTCCTCGCCGGCCAGGAGGTAGCGCTCGCCCACCCGGCCCCGCTCGGCGGCCAGGATGTGGCCCAGCGCCGCGTCTCGCACGTCGATCAGGTTGAGAGTGCTCTTCAGGTAGAACCGGTACTCGCCGTTGAGGAAGCCGAGCAGCATCCGTGAAGGCGGAGTGAGGCGAACGTCGCCCGGGCCTATGAGCGCCGTCGGGTTCACGATCACCAGCGGGATACCCTCCCGGGCCGCCTCCAGCGCCTCCTCCTGCGCCTGGAGCTTCGACAGCGGATAGGGTCCCAGCGAGCCCCGGACCCCCGCCCTGAGGACCGTCTCGCTGGATGTGAGGACCAGGCGCCGCACGCCGGCCCGGCGGGCCTCCTCAAGCACCGTCCGCGTCCCCAGAAGGTTGACCTTGCGGAACGCGTCCTTGTCCCGACTCCACAAGCCTGACCGTGCCGCCAGGTGGTAGATCCGATCCACGCCGCGCAGGGCCTGTCGCACGGACTCCCGGTCCACCACAGATCCCCGGGCATACTGGACATCCGCGAGAGGCTCGGCCGGTGGGGCGATGTCCAGGGCCCGGACCGTCTCGCCGCGGTCGACAAGCTGACGGATGAGATGCTGACCCAGGAATCCACTTCCTCCCGTGACCAGCGTAAGATTACCCATGCGTATTCCTTCGCGATCAGGGGTGCCGGCTTGTCCCGGTTTGCGTGCGCGCTGTACATATAGGCCGCACGGCCGCAAACGGCGGTCCGCGGCCTCTCCACGCCGCGCGTCTCGAGCCCCAGGTCGCATGTGACCCATCCCACGTTGCGTTCAACCCTCGGTTCCGTTTCCGCTTCGGCAGCCGATGGCTTGGGCCGGGCGCTCGCCCGGTGGGCCGAACGGATCTGCCGGCACGCTCGGGCCGTGGTTCTGGCGACGGGGCCGGCGACGGCCCTGCTCCTCTATTATGCGGCCACACACCTCGGCATCAACACCGACACCTCGGTGATGGCATCCGAACGTCTCCGCTGGGAGCAGACCTACCTGGCGTACAAGGCGGCGTTTCCACAACTGACCAACCGGATTCTGATCGTCATCGAGGGCGCGACTCCCGATCTGGCCGACCGGGCCCAGCGGCGACTCGCGGGACGCTTGGAATCGGAGAGCGATGTATTCGAGAGCGTCTACCTTCCGGACGGTGGCGAGTACTTCGACCGCCATGCCCTCCTGTATCTGAAGCCGGAGCAGCTGACTGAACTGGCCGAGAACCTGGCGCGGTTTCGGCCATGGCTCGGGCGGCTGGAGCGGGATCCCAGCTTGACGGGCCTCCTGACGGCCCTCGACTCCGCCATGAGCGGGAGTGGGGCCGATCCGAAACTGGATCTGGTTCCCGTGTTCCGTGCCGTGAGCGGCGCCTTCTACGCGCTCACACAGGGCCGATTCTACGAATTGCCCTGGCAGGCCGTATTCCGGGGGCATCGGCCGACGGCGGCGGAGAAACGGCGCTTCATCGCCGTGCGTCCCCGGTTCGATTTCTCAAAGCCCCTCCCAGCGGGTCGCGCCTTGTCCCACGTGCACCGGGCGATTGAGGAATTGGGACTGGATGGGCGCCACGGTGTCCAGGTGCGGGTGACCGGATCGGTCGCCATGAAGCACGATGAGCTGAAGAGCGCCGGTCAGGGCGCGATGCAGGCAGGCTCCCTGGCTCTGGTGATGGTCGGGCTCATCCTCTACCTGGGTCTGCGCTCTCTGCGCTTGGTACTGGCCTCTCTGGTGACCCTCGTGTCGGGTCTGATCGGCACCGCCGCCTTCGCCGCGGTCGCGGTCGGCAGCCTCAACCTCATCTCCATCGCCTTCGCGGTCCTCTACATAGGACTCGGCATCGACTACGCGATTCATCTGTGTCTCCGCTATCGGGAGATGTGGGCGAGGGGTCTGCCGAGGGCCGAGGCCGTGCGCGTCGCGGTGGAGCAGGTAGGGGGCTCACTCGCCCTGAGTGCTCTGACCACGGCCGTCTCCTTCTACGTCTTCGTTCCGACGGATTTTGCCGGCGTGTCCGAATTGGGGTTGATTGCCGGAACCGGCATGTTCATCAGCCTGTTCGCAACCTCTACGCTGCTGCCCGCTCTGCTGATGCGGCTGCCTCTTCCCGGGCCCGAGGAGGGACGTTCCCGGGAGGCGTTGACAGGGCCGGGCGCGCGTTCCGGGGTCTGGGGTGGAGCGATCCGGTCGGGGCTGGGCCGGTTCGTCTCTCGGGGCCTGCGGGCCCGGCCACGGGTCGTCCTCTGGTCCGCTCTGGCGCTCGGCGTGGCCTGCCTGGCCCTGCTGCCGCGGGTCCACTTCGACCATGACCCGATGAGCCTGCGCGATCCCACCACGGAATCGGTCGCCGCCTACCGCTCCCTCCTGGCCGACAGTAGCGCCACCCCGTTGAGGGTCTCGGTCGTGGAGCCCGACAGCGTGGCGGCCCGCCGTGTGGCCGAGCGGATGAAAGAGTTGGACGGCGTGGCGGGAACCCGGATGCTGAACGATTTCATTCCGCGCGACCAAGCGCGAAAGCTGCGGCTCATCGCGCGGATCGATTCCATCGTCGGTCCCCGTCCCGCCGTGGCGCCGTCCCCGCCCGGCGATCGGCTGGCGGCGGTGGAGCGGTTTCGCCGCCGTCTGGGCGATTTCCAGTGGTACACGGACGAGGCCACGGCGGACGCGGCCCGCCAGCTTCGAATCCTCATCCGCCACTGGCAGCGCGCAGTGGCGGCGTGGCCGGTCCCTACGCAGGCGCTCATGGTGGACCAGCTCGAGACCAGCCTCGTGGGATCGCTTCCCGGGCGCCTGAGGGCGCTGCGGGCGTCGTTGTCTCCGGATCCCGTGGCATTCCAAAGCCTGCCCGAGGATCTGGTTCGGCAGTGGGTGAGCGAGACGGGCGCCTATCGCGTCGAGATTCGGCCTCGGGGCAGGCTGGAGTCGTCGGCGGCGCTTCGCCGGTTCGTGGAGGAGGTGACGGCTCAGGCCCCGGACGCCACGGGTCCGCCGGTCTCGGAATTCGAGACCGGCCGGGTCGTGGTTCGCTCCTTCCGGCAGGCGCTCCTGTGGGCGGTGCTGGCCACCGCCGCACTGCTCCTGATCCTGCTGCGGAGCTTCGTCGCCACGCTCCTCGTTCTGGCTCCCCTGGCGCTGGCGAGCGCCATGACCGGGGCGGCGTCGGCCGGGTTCGGCCTCCCGTTCAACTTCGCCAACGTGATCACTCTCCCCCTGCTGCTGGGCGTGGGGGTGGACAACGGCATACACATGGTCCACCGGATCCGGGCGGCCCCTCCGGCGGACGGGAATCTGCTGGCCACGAGCACGGCGCGGGCCATCGTGTTCAGCTCGCTCACCACCATAGCGGGTTTCGGCAACCTGGCGTTCGCGGCGCACCGTGGCATGGCGAGCATGGGTCGCCTCCTCACTCTCGGCATGCTGGCGGTACTGTTCTCGACTCTGGTGATTCTGCCGGCTCTGTTGTCGGTGTTCGGTGGGAACCTCCGCCCGAGTTCGCGCGGACTCGCCGACTCGTGACCTGGCCGGGACGCCGATATTACTTTCGTCCGCAGCCGATGGAGGAGGGACCGGGATGACAAGCTGGAATCGCGGGCTGGCCGCGGTCGTGGCCGCGAGCGCGCTCGGGTTGGGTTGCGCCGGCGAAGGCGCTCCGTCTCGTGAAGGCAGCCGGTCCCGAGCCGTGGAAGCGGTCTCCGGGGGTACGGCGGTGGTCGGAGTGGCGCGCGGCGCCACCACGCTGTTGCCCCCGCTGGCCCAGACCTCGCTGGATGCCGAGCTCGGGGGGATGTTGTATCTGGGTCTCAACCTTGCGGAGTGGGGCCGGGAAGGACTCTCCTACTCGGCTTCGAGCCCCCGCGCCCTGGCCGATCGCTGGTCGTTCAGCGCGGACAGCGCGGCCCTCACCTACCATCTCGCGGTCGGTCGCCGCTGGTCGGATGGCGAGCCGATTCGCGCCGCGGATGTCGTCTTCACGTACCGTCTCCTGGCGGACACCAGCCTGGCCCTGCCGCTCGGATCGGTCACCGACGAACTGGACTCCGTGTTCGTTCGTGATGATTCGACGGTAACCTTCCAATTCCGGCGCCCGTACCCCGGCATGCTGTTCGACACGGGCGTCGGAATCCTGCCGGAGCACGTGTTCGGATCCGGTGACCCCCGCCGCCTTCGGGAGCATCCGGCCCTTCGGCATCCTGAGGGTGGGGCGCTCGTGGTGAGCGGACCCTTCCGGGTGGAGAGCTGGGCGCCGGATGATCGAATCGTGCTGGTACGAAACGAACAGAGCGCCGTGATCGCGCACCTGGATCGGCTCGTGTTCCGAATCCTGCCCGAAGAGACGACACGCCTGGCCGCGCTTCGGGCCGGCGACCTGGACGTCGCTCAGCTCGTCTCTTTTCGCCAGGCCGCCCGCCTGTCGGCGGAGGGTGTGTATCGGATCGTGCGGATCCCGCAGCGGGGTTACGATTACATCGCTTGGAATCCCGGCGCCGTGACAGCGTTTCGACACAGACGGGTGCGGAGGGCGCTCTCCCTGGCCATCGACCGGCGCGCGATCATCGCCGCCCTCGAGATGGGCGAATTCGCGGAGCCGGCCACCGGGCCGTACGGGTCACTGTTCCCGGATCTCCGTCCCGATGTCGAGAGCGCTTCGTTCGACCCGGCGGAAGCCCGCCGACTGCTGGACTCCGCGGGCTGGGAGGACACGGATGGGGACGGGATCCGCGAGAAAGGCCCCGAAGAGCTCTCGTTCACCTTGACTACCGATGCCGGCAACGAGCGGCGCGCCTCGGCGGCGCAGATCGTTCAGGCCCAGCTCGCTCGGGTGGGCGTGCGTGCGGAGATCCGGCTCCAGGAATTCCGTTCGTTGTTCCAGCGTCTTCTCGCCCGGGACTACGAAGCCGCCATGCTGGGGTGGCAGGTCGGGTTGGATCCGGACATCTCTCCCTTCTGGGCCGATTCGGAGTCTCCGCTCAACGTGGTGGGATACCACGACCCCGAAGTGAGCGCTGTCATACGGCAGGCTCGCGACGCCGCGTCCGCCGAGGAGGCGGCGATCTTCTGGCGCCGCGCCGCCGAGCGGATCGCCACCGACTACCCGTACGCCTTCCTGTGGTACTTCGACCTTCTGTACGCGGTCGCTCCCCGCCTGCACGAGGTCCGGACGAGCGTGCTGGGTCTGACCCAGGGAGTGGAGCGGTGGTGGATCCCGCCCGGAGCTCGCCGCCGGTAGGGTTCGCCGGGACCGGACCCTCCATCTTCAATGGGCCGGGCGCCTTCAGGCGCCGCCGCAGGGTTCCGGCATGGGCAAAACCTGCAACCGACAGCGGACAACTCTGCCAAATTCCGAACAACTGTCGCGGAACGATACAGTCCCGGAAAGACGGCGACGGCGTGAGAATGTGCGTCAAGTGGTACCTTGAACGCACGTTAGACGCAAGCGAGGCTGATGGCCGGCCTCTTGCCTCTTCACGCGGCCGGAAGCAGCTGAACTCGACCGGCAGGCGCCGATCGGGTGGAAGAACGCGCGCTGTCGGGGGGCGCTCGCGGCGCCGTCACGCACATGAAGGAGTGAAGGGATGATGGAAACCTATGGGAGGGCCCGGAAGGGAATGACCGGCTCGGCGGCCGTGCTGGCGGCGCTCGCCGTGGCCGCCGGGTGCAGCGGGGGAGCGGATCTGGCCGGACCGAATCCGCCCTCCGCCGGAAGCAGCACGGTGACGCTCTCGGTGGCGGTGACGCCGGGAGTGGGAGGATCGGCCAGCCTGGGAGCCAGCTCCGGCGGACTCGCACCGGCGCTGGACATCACGCAGACGTCGGGCAGCGATGTGCTCACGCTCACGCGCGTGGCGCTCGTGCTCGAAGAGATCGAGCTCCAGCGGCAGTTCGCGGACTGTGCCGGATCGGGGTCGGATTCGGAGGACGATAGCGGGTGCGAGGAATTCGAGGCCGGCCCGATGCTGCTCGAGCTGCCGCTGGATGGCAGCGTGGATCAGCTCGTGAGCCTCGCCGTTCCGCCGGGAACCTACGACGAGCTCGAGTTCGAGGTGCACAAGCTGGGGAACGATCCAGATGACGCGTCGCTCCTCGCCGAGCATCCCGAATTCGCCGGGATCAGCATTCGCGCGGAGGGCACGTTCAACGGCACGGCCTTCGTGTTCACCCAGGATCTCGACGAGGAACAGGAAGTTCCTCTGGCGATGCCGCTCGTGGTCGACGAGACCACCGGGCCGGTGAACCTGACGATGCGCCTGGACGTGACCACTTGGTTCGTCCGCTCCGACGGCAGCCTGATCGATCCGAGCACCGCCAACAAGGGTGGACCGAACGAGAACCTGGTCGAGGACAACATCAAGGGCTCGATCGGGGCGTTCGAGGATGACGATCACGACGGAGTCGACGACGAGAAAGAGGGCACGGATAACGGGAGCGACAGCGGAAATGACAACGGAAGCGGTGACGGGAGCGGCGATTCCTGATCGCGCTTCCTGAGCGCAGGCTCCATCCCGGCGCCTGACCGGCCGCCGGGATGGGTTGGGAGGTATGGGTGGGCGGCCGGTCAGGCGCCGCCGCCCGCCAGCTCCTCCTCGAGGCGGGCCACTTCGGCCTCCGCTCCCAGAGTCCGAAACATCTCCGCGGCCTCATTCAGCAGCCCCACACCCTCTCTGCCATCCCCCTCCCCGAGCAGCAGTCGTCCCAGGTCCCGCTTTCCTTCCGCTTCCAGCAGAGAATTGCCGGTCTGCTGCGCCAGCCGCACCGCCTCCTCAAGGTCGGCACGCGCTTTGGCGGGGTGAACCGCCGCGCGAGCCAGGCCGCGTACCCTGAGAGCTTCCGCCTCCGAGATCGGGTCGCCCACCTGCCGCGCTTCCTCCAGTCCCCTTTCCACCAGCACCGCGCACAGCGATGCGTCGCCGCTCCGCAACTCCGCTTCCGCACGGCCGATCGTCGCCATGGCCACCAGCGGCTGGTAGTCGATGCCCGCCGCCAGCATCGCGGCGCGCAGATACGAAGTCACCGAGTCCTCCAGGCGGTCCATGTCCCGGTACGAGATCCCCAGATTGTGGTGGATCTGGGCCAGGCCCCGCACATGTCGCAGCTTCTCGTACAGCGGCGCCGCGAGATGGTAGTGCTGCAGCGCCTTTTCGGGGTCGCCCCGAAGGTTGGCCACGGCTCCGATGTTCGTCGCGGCTCGGGCCATCATCTCCCGATCCGACTCCGACTCCGCGAGCTCCATCAACGACTCGAACCGCCTCTCCGCGGCGCGGGTCCGCCCGAGCTCGAACGCCGCGATTCCCCCGAGATTGATCGCCTTCATCAGGCCGAGGATGTCTGATTCCGCGCGCGCCGCTTCCTCCAGATCCGCGGCGAAGGAGGCGAGCTCTTCCATCCTGCCCGTGTGGTACAGCGCCTCACCGTAGCGATAGGCCTGGGGACCTTGGCCCAGCAACGCCTCACGATCCAGGGAAGACAGAAGCGCGTACACCTCCCCCCACTGCCCCTGCCGGGCCAGCGACTCCGCCTGGCGCTCGACCGGATCCGCGGTGGGTCCCATCGCGGCGGCTACTCGTCCGCCCGCCGGGCCGTGGCCATGGACGCGGCGATACCGAGCGGGGGGGTCATATGGCCAGCGCGTAACGGGTGAACGATGTGAGAAGGGCCTCGATCTCGTCCAGCTCGAGGTCTTTGATCTGCCCGGTGCGGAACCACGGTTGGCCCGCCGCCTCCTGCCGCCAGAGGTCGATCTGTCCTTCCAACTCCGGATCGTCCTGCCCATCGTCGTCGAAATCCCGATCCGCCTCCACATAACTGAGCTCGAGCTGCGCCGGCTCATCGGGATTGAACTGGAGGCCCGACGGCTCGAATCTCGCCAGAAGCGTGTCGGCGGCCACGTGGACGCGGATGGTGATCGTGTCTCCCGTCTGGAAAAGCGCGCCCGCCCGCGGGTGGTTTTGTGGGTATCGGAGCAAGGTGTTCTGCTTCAGCTCGAACCTGAGGAAGCGTTCTCCGCGTTCGCCCCCCTGTCCCTCGGCCGGCGCGTAGAACAGTTCGAGCTTGAGCTGCTGCCCGCGGGTGGCCACGACGCTGGTGTCCGTGGTCAGCAACGGCAGGCTGTTCGCCGCCGGTCGAAGAAACAACAGTTGGCTGCCCGAGACGGGCGGCGGATCACCCGGCTCGGGGATCGTGACGGAACTCCCGCACGCGGTCAGACCGAACAGCATCATCACGAGCCCGGCCGGGGCGGTCCGCTCCTTCCGCTTCAGCGCTCTCGACTTCATCGACATCGTAATCGTTCCTCCCGGATGGGTGGTACTCGAGTGGCCACCGGATGCACGACTCCATGTCCGTGCCCGTGCAATCCTCATACCGTGCATAAGCCGCTGTAGAATCCTTGGTTAGCAAAACCATGATTGTCGGGCTGCGGGACATCTGTCGCGGAGCGCGACAACCCGCGGGCTTCCGGTCCCGCACCGATCACTCGCCACCGCAGCGGTTCAGGATCCTGTACAGGCGGGACCGGGTGATGCCCAGGCGGCGGGCGGCCTCGCTCTTGTTCCCGCCGAACCGCGCCAACATGGCCCGAGCCGCCTCCTCCTCCAGGGTTTCGAGAGTCGCCGGAAACGGCAGGACGGGGTCCTGCGGGCCGGCTGCCGGCGGGCCGGCGCCTGCGGCCGGGGAGGTCTCCGCGAGGGCCAGATGGTCCGGCCTGATGGACCTGCCACCCGAGAGAAGCAGCGCGCGCTCGATCGCGTTGCGTAGCTCTCGCACGTTGCCGGACCAGGAGTGCCGGTCGATCTCGTGTAGCGCTTCGGAGGTCAGCTCCGGTACTTCCAGCTGGTAGGTCGCCGCGAGCTCGGCCAGAAGGTGGCGGGCCAACAGGCGAGCATCCCGGCCGCGGTCGCGAAGCGGCGGCAGATGTATGGGGATCACCGCGAGACGGTAGTACAGA
Source organism: Gemmatimonadota bacterium (assembly GCA_046757845.1). Classification (GTDB taxonomy): domain Bacteria; phylum Gemmatimonadota; class Gemmatimonadetes; order Palauibacterales; family Palauibacteraceae; genus JBHHYZ01. The sequence continues at coordinate 48,559 of JBHHYZ010000011.1, read as the reverse complement.
TCTTCCCGAAACTCGCCTTCGCGGACCCGTGCCCGCAGGTCCACGTTGGCAGCCGCGAGGATGCGAACGTCGACGTGGGTGGTCTTCAGTCCGCCTACGCGGCGTACCTCCCCGCTCTCCAGGACTCGCAGCAGCTTCCCCTGCAGATCCAGGGGAAGCATCGCGGCCTCGTCCAGGAACAGAGTGCCTCCGTCGGCCAACTGGAACAGACCGGGCTTCGCGCTGCGCGCGTCGGTGAAGGCGCCCTTTTCGTGCCCGAACAGCTCGGATTCCAGAAGATTGGAGGGAATCGCCGCGCAGTTGACGGTGACGAACGGCTCGGAAGAGCGCGGACCGTTGTAGTGGATCGCCTGCGCCAACAGCTCCTTCCCCGTGCCGGTCTCCCCGGTGATCAGCACCGTGCCCCGTCCGGCCGGGATGACCTGCGCTGCGCGAGCCAGGGCGGCCCGCAGGCCCGGGTCCTCGCCCACGATCCTGCTGAAATCGTAGGAGGCTCGCTGCAGCTCCGCGAGCTCCCCGGGTTGGGGCGGCCCTCCACGCTGCTCCAGGCGTCCCGCGATCTCCTCGCTGAGCCGGCCCACATCGCCGGGAAGCGCATAGTAGGCGGCCGCGCCCCGGCGCATGAGCTCCACGGCCAGCCGGTGGTCGGCCTCCGCTCCCACCACCAGAGGTCCTTCGATTCCCGCTCGATGCGTCTCGTGCAGGAGCTCGACCGCGTGACTCTCGCGGCCAGCGCACACCAGGATGACGGCCACGATATGTGTTCGGCGCACGGGGCCCGGCTCCGTCAGCCGCACGAGCTCCAGGCCGTGCCGCTCGGCCAACTGAGGCCAGTGGAGGGCGAAGGCTTCCGTTTCCCCGATGACGGCCAGCTGCAGAGGTGACTCGGTCATGGGGACAACCTATGCGCGAGCCCGAAAGCCGGGCCAGCCGGGTACCTTCCGGCCCGGGGTGGCGCCGCCCGCCTCCCGGCGCTCATCTTGCTCGGCCCCGGCGCTGCCCCGGGGTGGCACGCCGGGAGTCCGAACTCTCGGCGAAGCTGTGCGAACCCGGTGCCTGGCGAATGACACTCTATCATCTGAACGTCACGCTTCACGTGCTCGCGGCGATCCTGTGGCTGGGCGGGATGTTCTTTCTGTCCCTGGTCGGCGCACCGGTCCTGAGGGGGCTCGAGCCGGAGAGCCTTCGGGCGGACGTGTTTCGCCGGATCGGCGCGAGATCTCGGACGGTGGGCTGGGGAGCCATCGCCGGGCTCCTGGCCACCGGCGTCGCCAACCTGCGATTCCATGGCCTGCTGCACGGGGCCGTGCTCCGGGATCCGGCCTTCTGGTCGGGTCGGTACGGCAGCGCTCTGGCGTGGAAGCTTGCGGCGGTCGCGGTCATGCTCGTCGTCCAGGCTCTGCACGACTTCGTGCTGGGCCCCCGGGCGTCGCGGCTGGAACCGGGCTCTCCGGAGGCGATCCGCTCCCGGCGTGCCGCCACATGGCTGGGCCGGGTGAACGGCATCGTCGGCGTGCTGCTGGTGCTGGCCGCCGTCCGTCTGGCCCGTGGAGGGTGAGGATGGGGCCATTCGACGCCGGGCGCGAGACGCTGGAGCGGTCGTGAGTCGGGTGGATCCCCCTTCCTCCGGAAGGACATTCGCGACCCGGGAGCTCACGGCTTCCGAGATCCAGGCCGTGCTGGAACGGAGCTGGTGGGGCAACCTCGCCACCGTATCGGGTGGAGAACCCTACGCCGTACCGGTGGTTTACGGGTACGATGGGCGGTGGTTCTGGGTTGCGAGCGGGACCGGCAAGAAGATCGAGTGCCTGGAGAACAATCCGGCGGTATGTCTCACGGTCGTCGAGGTGATCGGTGACGGTGAAGACTGGGCTTCGGTGGTGGTCACGGGCCGCGGAGATCTCGTGCGGGATCCGCGCTCCCACCTTGCTGCCTTGCGGGCGCTGAGGCGTCAGCGCGGCCACATGGGGCCGGTGGGTCCGCGAGACGCGCTGCGGTTGGCCCGCGCCCGGGTCATTCGGATCACGCCCCGGGAGATCACGGGGCGGGCCAAGGGCTGAACCGCCGCCGCTCCATCGAAGTCTCCCGGGGCGGTGCCCCGTTTCGGGGAACGCTCCGGCAGGCGATGGCAGCGCCCGGGAGGGGGAGGGCCCCGCTCCGGCCACGACCGGCCCCGCTCAGGAAACGGCCCGCACCCGACGCGCGAAGTACTCCTGGACCGGCTCCGCCTCCCCGGCCTCGACCATGCGGCGGTATCGCTTCGAGACGTAGGCGCAGAACGGATCCGATTCAAGGCAATCGCCGGTCATCGCCCAGGCACGGGCCCGACAGCCTCCGCAGACTTCGCGGAATTCACATACGCCGCACTTGCCCTTGAGCAGGCGCCGGTCCCGGAGCTGGCGGAACAGCGGCGCATTGCGGTAGACATCCACCAGATCGTGCGTCCGGACGTTCCCGGCCGTGAGCGGCAGGAATCCGGAGGGGAAGATCTCGCCCGTGTGGCTGACGAACAGAAACCCATCTCCCTCGGTCACGCCTCGAGCTCGTCCTATCCCGTCCGACAGCGAGTGATACAGCCCGGCCGTGAGCAGGTCCGGTTTCGCTTCGCGTGCTCCGGAACGCCGCTCCTCCACCTGGCGCTGGAGTACGACCCGCGCATAATGCGGGGCGGCCGTCGCCTTGATGTCGAACGGAGCGGTCTTCGACAGCTCGTACATCTTCCGAAACACCGCTTCGAAGGCCATCGGATCCACCACGTCTTCAGCACGGGCCCGGCCCACGGGCACCAGAAAGAAGACTTCCCAGAAGACGATCCCGAGATCGGCCATGAGATCGGCCAGGGCGTCGAAGTCGCCCAGGTTGTGCCGGCCGATCACGGTGTTGACCTGAGTGGAGAGCCCGACTTCCCGGGCCGTCCACAGGATGCGCTGCCCCCAGTGGAAGGAGCCCTCCACCTGACGAAACGCGTCGTGGATCTCCGCTGTCGATCCATCCAGGCTGACCGCGAGCCGGCGCAGACCGGCCTCCCTGAGCTTCCGGAGCAGGCGCGGGGTGGCCCGCGGCGTCGTGGCGGGCGTGATCGCCATGCGCAGGCCGATCCGCGCGCCGTGCTCGACCAGCTCGACCACGTCCGGCCGTTTCAGCGCGTCCCCGCCGCTGAGGACGAAGACGATCCGGCCGAAGCGGCGGACTTCGTCCATCAGGTGCCTGGCCTCCTCGGTCGACAACTCCAGGGGGTGCCGGTTCAGGACCGCCTCGGCTCGACAGTGCTTGCACGCGAGATCGCAGGCTCGCGTGGTCTCCCAGATGACCAGGAACGGGGCCCGGGCGAAATCGAGCTTCCCGGCGCTTTTTCTGGCGGCGCTCCCTCTTCCGGACGCTGTTTCCGGCATGGCCCTCTCCTGCCCCGTCTCTCGAGCCCGTACTCTTCCCCGTTCGATCCGCCGCGCTTCCGGCGCGGGCCCGCCGCGGCGAGGCCCATGCCGAGGTCCGGCATACCGCAAGCTAGGGCCACCGCCCTCCGCGGTGCTGTCGGGATCGGGACGAACCGCGTGTGGGGAAACAGAAGCCGCGGATGTGGGGAAACTCCGTACGCCGGCGTGTTCGAGCCCGCGGCGGGCCGAACCGCGGCGAGCCCGATCCATGCCGGCCGCACATCACATCTGAGTCTCTTCTCCGACCCGAACGGTCCACTCGAATGTGGCTCCGGGAAGTATGGTGACGTTGGGCTCTATCACGTCGACCTCCGAATTGGGCGGCGCCGGCGCCGTGAGCGCCGTGGCCTTCAGGTCGTGGCAGCCGGCCTGGACGGTGAAGTTCCGCGTGCCTCCCGGCGGGATGGTCTCGTTCTGGCCGAGCTGATCGCTTCCCCATGAGATGGTGTTGCAATCCCGGAAGAATACGAAGAGGATCGGTCCGCCCTGCGTGGAGTTGAGAATCCGGATGGTGGCCGAGTTGTCCGGAGGTATCGTGGGCTGGCTGCTGCCGCCACAGCCCGCGATCACCGCCAGCACCGCCAGAACGATCACGCCCGCGGTTAGGAGTGAAGCCCATCTCGACATGCGACCTGACATACCGCTCCTCCTGCTGTGCCCGACGGTCTCAGCAGGTCGCGCGAACACCAAACCCTGGGCGACCACCCACAGTTTTCCGCGACCTGTCAGAACCTCCATAACATATGGTGCGGAGGAGGCGCGAAGCCAGCCGGGACGGGCCGCAACCGCCGCACCCGCCGGGGCCCGGTCGCTTTGCCAAGCGATCGCCTCACACCCATGTTCGCTCGGGTCTGATAGCCACCGAGAGAGGAGTCTGGTGAGTCACGCTACGAGGATGAGTCCGGTCGTTTCGCTGCACACCCTCGGGTGCAAGGCGAACCAGTATGACACGGAGCGCATGCGGCAGGAGCTGGAGAGTCGCGGCGCCGTAACGGTGTACGACTGCGAGCGGGCCGAGGTGGCTGTCGTGAACACCTGCACGGTCACCAATCGCGCCGATACGGACGCGCGTCGCCTGATTCGGCGGCTGCGCCGGCGGAACCCGGCGCTCACGATCCTGGTGGCGGGTTGCTCGGCGGCGGTGCGGGCGGCGGACTACCGGGCCATGCCCGAAGTCGATGTGGTGGTGTCCGGCCACGATCCCGACTCGGTCGCGGATGCGTTGTGCGAGACGGGGGTCGGGCCGCGTGGAGGGCCAAGGGGCCGGGCGGCGGTGTTACGGCGGAGCGACCGCGGCACGCGCGCCTGGGTGAAGATCCAGACGGGTTGCGATCGGCGCTGCTCTTTCTGCGCCACTCGGATCGCGCGGGGCGCCAACCGCTCCCGGCCCGCGGACGAGATCGTGCGAGAGGCCGAGGTGCTTTCGGCCCGGCATCCGGAGCTGGTGCTCACCGGAGTCCACATCGGGCACTATGGCCGGGACCTGCCCGAGCCCGTCTCTTTGGGCCGGCTCTGCGCTCTGCTGCTGGAGAAGGTGGAGGCGCGGATCCGGTTGACCTCGATCGAAGCCACGGAGATCGATGATGTCCTGGTGGATCTGTTGACCACTTCGGCCGGTCGTCTGGCTCCGCACCTTCACGTGCCCCTGCAGAGCGGCAGCGACCGCATTCTGCGCCTGATGCGCAGGTGGCATACGCGTGAGGCGTACCGACGGCGAGTGTGGGAGATCGCGGATCGGCTGCCGTTTCTCGGCCTGGGTGCGGATGTAATCGTGGGCTTTCCGGGCGAAGGGGAGGAGGAGTTCTCCGAGACACGCGCCCTGATCCGGGATCTTCCCTACACGTACCTGCACGTCTTCCCCTACTCTCCCCGGGACCATACGGCAGCGGCGGCTCTGCCTTCACGCGTACCCGGCGACGTGGCCGCCGCGCGATCGCGGGAGCTGCGCCGGCTCGCGTATCGTAAGGGAATGGCCTACCGTGCGTCTCGCGCGGACCAGCTCGCCGAGATCGTGGTCGAAGGCGACGCGGAGGCCACCTCCGGGCTCAGCGGGGATTACCTGCGGGTGGCTCTCCGGGGGCCCGGATTCGCCCCCGGAGACCGGCTGCGGGCGCCTCTGCGGCTGGAGGGCGACGGGCTCCACGTGCGGGCTTCTGAAGCGGTTCCGATCAGGGCCCGCCCGGTTTCTCGGCCGCCTGGAAATCCACCCACGCCCGGGTCCCGGCCCAGCTCAGACTGAGCGCACCTTTCCCGTTCTTGCCGGGAACCACCGAGATCGTGAACAACTCGACCGGCTGTTCGAGCGTTTCGACCTTCATGGGCAGGCGCACCAGGTCGCGATCCCGGTGGTATTCCGTCCCCCACTGTCCGGTCTGCTCGTTGATGATGAGCGTCCAGCCGTCGGGGGAGGGGAGCGTGTAAAGCGTGTACTCTCCCGCCGGGATCCGGGTCTCGCCGAACTCGAGATCGGCCGAAGTACGAAAGCCGGTGGCTTCGTTCGCCCCGGTTCGCCAGACCCGGTTCCACGGCACCAGACCGCCGAAGATCACCCGTCCGCGAACGGAGGGCCTGCCGTACTGGATCTCGATGTGCGCGTCGCCCACCACGGCCTTCACGGAGTCGAGCGGGCTCGCCCTCCCTCCCGTGCTGCGCTGCTGGGCAGCGGCGTCCGGCGTGAGCGCCGGGAGACCGATCGCGAGGGCGGCGGTGAGGCACAGGGGTGTGAATCTCGGCAAAGACATGCGCGACTCCTCTCTGTTCATCCGGTTCGGTTCAGGTCGTCTCGCGGCTCGCGCGCCTCGCCGGTCCAGGCGCCCGGGCCAGCGATTCTCCACCGTCCACCACCAGGATCGCTCCGGTGATCCAGTCTCCGGCCGGCGAGACCAGATACGTCACCAGGTTTCCGATATCTTCCGGGCGGCCCAGCCGTCCGGCGGGAATGGCGGCGCTCGCAATGCCGGCGGGGATCGCGGGCGCCGTGGAGTCCCCGGCCGAGTCGGTTGGAGCGGCGGCCGGCTCCTCCGGTTGGCGGCCCGCCTTCCCGAACAGACCCGGCGTTCCCTCCGGCGGGCTCGAGAACGCTCTCAGGACCCCTTCGGTCGGAATCGGTCCGGGGGCCACCGCGTTCACGGTGATTCCATGCTCCGCCCACTCCAGCGCCAGCGTGCGCGTGAGCGCGTCGACTCCCGCCTTCGCGGCCGTCGCGTGGGCCATCCCGGGCCAGCCCCTGTAGTGCAGAGTCATGGAGGTGGAGACGATGCGCCCGTATGCCTGTTCCCGCATGACGGGGAACGCCGCCTGGCAGCCGAAGAACGTCCCATACAGATCGGTCTCCACGACGGCGCGCCAGCCGTTGGGAGAGAGGTCTTCCGAGCGGCAGTAAAAGTTGCCGGCCGCGTTGTTGACCAGGATGTCGAGCGAGCCGAACGCTTCGACGGTGCGCTCCACGGCCGTGCGGAGGGATTCGGGATCCCGCACGTTGGTCGGAACCGCGAGGATGCGGGCCTCCCTTTCTCCGCCCGGCCGGGCGTTCGCGGCCGCGAGTCTCCGGGCGGCCTCTTCCAGCCGTTCGGCGTTCCGGCTGGCGAGCGTCACCGCGGCGCCGGATCGGGAGAGACAGGTGGCGATCCCGAACCCGATCCCACTCCCTCCGCCCGTGACCAGCGCGGAGCGGCCCGCCAGAAGGCCCGGCACGAAGATCGATCCCGTCACCGGACCCACACGTTGTTCTCCCGATCGGCGTCCGGGAAGACGTGTTCGGGATCGATCTCCACCCGGATCACGGGGGCCCCCGCGGGGACGGTGACCGCCGCCTGGCGGGCTCCGGCAAGCCATCTGCGTACGGGGATTTCGCGGCGGAGCCGCGTGCCGTCCACTCTCGTGATCAGGAGCCGTGCCGGCATCGGAACGCGGCCGCGGTCTTCGATCAGCACCTGGGTCCCGGAGCCGTCAGCGCTGGGCGAGACCCGCTCCACGGCCTGGTCCAGCGTCCAGGTCTCGTAGTACCAGCTGCGCCAGAACCACCACAGGTCGCGGCCGCTCACCCGATCGAAGGTGTGGAAGAAGTCCCACGGCTTGGGCTGCTTGAACGCCCACTCCTCCATGAACGTGCGGTAAGCCCGCAGGAAGATCTGTTCGCCCAGGAGGCCGCGCAGGGCCGCCAGCAGTGTGGCCGGCTTGGAGTAGGAGGCCACCGCCGCCGCCGGCCCGGGATATTGATAGTCCGGCCAGCGCATCATCGGCCCCTCGCGGCCCGTGCCCGCCACGGCCAGATAGCTCTCCCGCTCGAGGCTGTCGGCGGGGTTGCCGGGGAAGAACTCCTTGCGGGCCTGGTTCTCCAGGTATGTCGTCATCCCCTCGTCCATCCAGCCGTAGCGGCGTTCATCCGTGGAAAGGGTCATGGGCACCCACATATGGCCGAGCTCATGGGCCGTCACGTAGTAAAGCGCGCTGTCCCCGCGGGCGTTGTAGTCGCCGATCAAGGTCATCATCGGGAACTCCATTCCGCCCTGAATGATCCCGCCGCCCTCCACGGCCGTCATGTGCGGCCAGGGGTAGGGGAGCCCGGTAAACCGGGAATGGAAGCGGATCGCGTGTTGCGCGTAGCGGGCCGCCTCGTGCCAGTGCGACGCCGAGAGCCGGAAGGTGGCCTCCACCCGGGTGAAGTCGGTCTCACCATCACCGTCCCGGTCTCCCACCGGCGTGCGGGCGGCGTCCCACAGGGATCGGCGGGTGACGCTGAACGACGCGTCATGCACGGTGTCGGCGTGGAAGCTCCAGGTGAGCCAGCCGTCCTCCGAGCGCCGGGTCACGCGGCCGGATGCCAGGTCCTCCTCCGTCACGACGTGAACCACCGTGTCGCTGCTTTCCGCCAGTTCCAGCCGTCCCAGGACGGGAGCGGAAAGGACCGACGCCGGGTTCTCCTGCCGGCCGGTGGCGCGCACCAGCCAGCCCTGCGGGACCTGGATCCGGAGATCGTAGCTGCCGAAGCCGGCATAGAACTCCGCCGAGCCCAGGAACGGGTCTCTCTGCCACCCGACCACGTCGTCGTAGACGGCCATCTGCGGGTACCAGTAGGCGAGAAACAGGAGATCGTCGGAGTCCCAGCCCATCCGGCCGCCCGCGCCGCTGCGCGGGATCCTGAACGCCCATTCGGCCTCGATCTCCACAGCCCCGCCCGGCAGCACGGGCTCGGGCGGAACGATCTCCAGCACCGTGCCTCGAATCCGATAGCCGGGCTCATCCCGGGCCGGGTTGGGGAAGATCTCCGTTCCGTCCACCGCGACGCGCCCCAGAGTCACGCCGCCGGTCACCTCGTACGGCTCGTTTCGAATCGCCCCGGGTGAGTGCACGTTCTGGGTCAGGAACAGATACAGCGCGTCGAGCGTGGCCGGCGAGCGGTTCTCGTAATGGATGCGGGCGGAGCCTTCGAGCCGCTTCCGGCGGGGGTACACCTTCGCCCGCAGAGAGTAGTCGGACCACTGCTGCCAGTAGGCGGGTCCCGGTGCGCCTCCGGCCGACCGCGTCCCTCTCGCTACGGCCCGCTCGTAACCGGGGGGAGGGGTGACCGGATACGGGATCGGGCGGGCTCCGGGCGATCCCGGCGGGGCGGGCGCCGGCAAGACTGTCCGAGTGGAGTCTCGAGATGGGATAGCCGCGGCCGCCGTGCTCACGCCACCGGGCTCCGGTGGAGCCGGGCGGCCGCCAGCGCACGCCGCCAGGACCATTCCGGTCGTCAGGAGTGCCGGGACGGCGCCGGGGAGCCGGCCGAGCGGGTTCCGCAGCCGCAGGCCCGTCATCGGGCGAAGGCGCTTCGCACCACGAACCACACGTTGGCCGGACGCTCGGCCAGCCGCCGCATGTACCAGGGGAACCAGGCGGAGCCGTAGCTGATCAGCACCCGGTACCGGTAGCCGGCCTCGGCCAGACGCATTCCTTCCCGCGTGCCGATCCCGTACAGCATCTCGAACTCGTAGGCCGAGCGATCGATCCCGCGGTGGTCGGCCGCCTGACGAATCCGCTCGATGAGGCGCCGATCGTGGGTTCCGAAGGCCACTCGGGGTGGAGCGGCGGGCCGGGTGCCGAGGGTTTCCAGCACGCGAATCGCCAGACAGAGATAGTTGGAGTCCACGTCCCGCTTGGCCGGGAAGGCCAGCTCGGGCGGTTCGGAGTACGCGCCCTTCACCAGCCGGATGGCCGGACCGCAGGAGAGAAGGTCTTCGAGATCTGCTGCCGTCCGGCGAAGGTAAGCCTGAAGGCACACTCCCACGTTCTCGTGGAGCCGGCGGACCCGGCGGTACTGCTCCAGAGTGAGGTCCGTGTACCGGCTCCCCTCGATGTCGATCCACACGAAGCTGCCGGTCTCCGCGGCCCGAGTGGCCAGTCTGTCGAGACTCCGGTGGGCCAGGTCCGGGTCGAGGTCGAGGCCCAGGTGGGTGAGCTTGACGGAGATCTGCGCGTCCAGCTTTCTCCGCAGACCTTCGTCCAGCGCCCGTCGGAACTCCGCGACCACCGCCTCCACCTCCCGTTCATCCCGGGCATTCTCGCCCAGAAGCGTCAGAACGGTCGGAACTCCCGCCCGCCCGAGGCGTTCGGCCTCGGCCAGCGCGGCGTCGAGGTCCTCTCCGGGCATGAAGCGGCGGACCGCTCGCCGGACGAACGAGTACCGGGTGAGGCGAGCCTCCAGCCGCGCGCTGTGGGATGCCCGGAGGAACAGTCGTCGCATCGCCTTCATGTTCTTATTCTTATGCGTTCGGCGTCCCGGCGTCCAATCTCTCCGGCTCGGGGCGCGATGTGTGAGGACTCGACGTGTGGTGAGCCGTGAAAGCGATGATCCTGAGGCGCGTGGCGCCCATGGAGGAGCGGCCGCTGGAGGCAGCGGAGGTCCCGGATCCGGAGCCGGATGAGGGCGAGATCCTGGTTCGAGTGTCCGCCTGCGCCATCTGCCGCACCGATCTTCACGTGATCGAGGGCGATCTGCCTCGGCGTCGGCTGCCGATCATCCCGGGCCACCAGGTGGTGGGGGTGGTCGAGTCCGCGGGTCCCGGCTGCCGGAGCTTCTCACCGGGCGACCGCGTGGGGATCGCCTGGCTGCGGCACACCTGCGGGAGCTGCGAGTTCTGTGTGAGCGGGCGGGAGAACCTGTGCTCCGGCTCGCTCTACAGCGGGTATCACGAGCACGGAGGGTACGCCGAGCTCGCCGTGGTACGCGAGGATTTTGCCTACGCGATCCCCGAGGGCTTCTCGGATGTCGAGGCCGCTCCTCTCCTGTGCGCGGGCATCATCGGCTACCGAGCCCTGCGTCGAGCGGAGCTCCCCGATGGCGGCCGCCTGGCGCTGTACGGGTTCGGCTCCTCCGCGCATGTGGTGCTTCAGATCGCCCGACACCGGGGGCATGAGGTCTACGTGGCCACGAGGGGAGAAGGCCACCGGGAACTGGCTCGCCGTCTGGGCGCCGCCTGGGTGGGCGGCACCCTGGACATCCCTCCGCGGCCCGTGCACGCCGCCATCGTGTTCGCGCCCGCCGGCGAAGTCGTGCCGGCCGCCCTCCGGGCCGTGGGCAAGGGGGGTACCGTGGCGTTGGCCGGGATCCACATGACGCCGATCCCCCCGCTGGATTACGAGGCGTGCCTGTTTCACGAGAAGCGGCTCCAGAGCGTGGAGGCCAATACGCGCGAGGATGGCCGCCAACTCCTGGCCGAGGCTGCCCGCATCCCGATCCGTCCGCGGATCACCCGCTTTCCGCTCGACGAAGCCAATGAAGCCCTCCTGCGGCTGAAGCGGGACGGGATCGACGGGACGGGGGTTCTGGTGGTAGGTGGGGAGCCGACCGGGCGCCCGGACCCGGCGGGTACATCGGGATAGACTTTCGCCCACGCAAGAGAGCGGGGGCGACTCGGCGCCCCCGCTCCCGATGATGGGATCCGCGCGGCGCGCGCCGGCGGACCGGGCTGCCGGAAGTTACTCCGCCTGAACTCCCGCCTCGCCGTCCGCAGACACGCGGAAGCCGACCCACATGCCCGTGGCGGCGTGCGCCGGAACGTAGCAGACCATGGAGTAGTCACCCGCGGTGTCCGCGGTGAAGGTGATCGTCTCGGACTCGCCCGGCTGGGTGGCCTCGGTCATATCCGCCGCACCGGCCGTCTCAGCCCCTTCGAACGCGGGCTCGGCGTCCGTGAACATGGCCGGCCAGGTTCCTCCCGTGCGGGGGTCGATGGCCAGGCTGTGCGGATTGGCCGGATCGGCATTCTTGAAGTTGATGGTGACGGAATAGCCTTCCGGGACCACGATCGCGGCATCGCCCTTGAAGTGGCCGTTGAAGTTCCAGTGGTTGTTGGCGTCGGTAGCGCCGGCCGTGATGTCCAGCGTCACCGTCTGCGCCTCGGAGTCCACGTGCATCCAGTCGGGGACGCTGAGCTCGGCGCTCTCGCCTTCGGTGGCTTCAGCCGCCTCGGTGGCGGGCTCGGCCGTCGCTTCCGCTTGCTGCTGGTTCTCACCGCCTCCGCAGGCCACGAGGGCCACCGAGAACGCGGCGGCGAGACCGCTCGCGAGTATCCGCTTCATGTGTCTTCACGCTCCGTTTCGGGTCATTCGAACAAGGTACCGATTCCGCGAGTGCCCGCGGACGGGTCGGGGCCGCCACGGCAAAAAGGGCAGCGGACGGCCCCTAATATATAAGTTTACGCCGAATCCGAAACCGGGTGACGACGGAGTGTGGAACCCGGCCCCCCTGTCAGGTGTTCGTGGAGATGAGCGGCGCGTCGGCCGTGACTCACGTTGGTGATGGATCCCGCATGGCCGTGGCCGGATGCCTTCCGGCTTATGGCTTTCCGACAGATGAGTTGGCGGTACATGCGAGCCGTTCCGTAGATGCTTTCGCGCCCTTGAGGCGGCGGTTTACCATGGATCCCGGACCGGGTGTCCGACTCTTTCACGACACGCTGAACAGGAAGGCAGAGTAGGGAGCGGAATGAATCAACCTGCGTTTTCCCCAGACACCGTCGCGCCTTCCGTCGACGGTACGTATCTGGGTGTGCTGGAGAAGCTCGGGAACGGCGCCGCATTCATACGGCGCCGCCACGCCGGCTATCTGCCGAGCTCGGACGATATCTACGTCAGCCAGAAGCTGGTGGAGCGGTACGATCTTCGAACGGGGGACGAGATCTCGGGCGAGGCGGGCGAGCCGCCCGGGGCCGACAAGAGTCCGCCCCTGAAGCGTGTGTTCGCCATCAACGGACAGCCGCCGGAGTCCATCGGACACCGGGCGGACTTCAGCCGCTTGGCGGCACACCATCCCAATCGCCAGATCCGCCTGGAATGCGGACTCAATCGCCGCGGCCGCCCGGACTACACGAATCGTTTCATCGATCTGTTCTGCCCCCTGGGGAGCGGCCAGCGTGCGCTGATCGTGGCTCCGGCCAAGGCGGGCAAGACCATGGTGCTGCAGGCGATCGCCCAGGGCGTCGCGACGAACTACCCCGACTTCACGATCTTCATCCTTCTGGTCGACGAACGCCCTGAGGAAGTGACGGAAATGGAGGCGTGCGGGTTCGGAGAAGTGATCTCCTCCAGCTTCGATTTTCCGGCGGAGCGCCACGTCTCGGTCGCGGAGATCACCCTGGAGCGAGCGCGTCGGCGGGCGGAGATGGGGCAGCATGTGGTGCTGATCCTGGACTCGATCACGCGCCTGGCGCGGGCCTACAACACAGTGGAGGAGGGGAGTGGCCGAACGCTTTCCGGCGGGCTCGACGCTTCATCTCTCGAGAAGCCGAAGCGCTTCTTCGGCAGCGCCCGGAACATCGATGTCTCGGAAGGAGGCGGATCCCTGACCATCATCGCCACGGCGCTGGTGGACACGGGATCGCGGATGGACCAGGTCATCTTCGAGGAGTTCAAGGGGACGGGCAACAGCGAGTTGGTGTTGAGCAGGGAACTGGCGGATCGCCGGATCTTCCCGGCCATCGACCTCTCGGCCAGCGCCACCCGGAGGGAGGAGCTGCTGCTGTCGGATGATGCGTTGCTGGTCTCCCAGGCGATGCGCCGGGAATTGGGCGGTTACGGGCCCGTGGAGGCGATGAACGAGGTGCTCGGTCTCATGAAGCGCTCGCAGAGCAACGAGGAGCTGGTCCGCGCCGCCTGCGGTCGCCTCGCCCGGGCGCGGCCGTAGGCCGGGCCGCTCAGCCGCCGACAGGTCGGGGAGAGGCCTCCCGGTCGGTCTCCTGGCGGACATCGGGCGTCGAAGGGCCGGCGAGCGGATCGTCCGCGGCTGGCAACGTCGTCTCCGGGGCGGAGCCTCGATCCCGCCTGCGCCTGCCGAAGCGAACGACTTCGTAGGCGACCGCCCGCAGAAGTCCCAGCTCGCGGCGGTTGAGCTCCGCCCGTTGAAACAGGGTCCGAAAGCTCCGCATCTTGAGCTCCGGATCCACGCTTCGGAAGAAACCCAGTGTGTGGAGCGCCTCTTCCCATGCCTGGAACAGGGACGCCATCTCTCCCGCGGACGCGGGAGGCAGCCGCCATCGCTTCTTGGCTGACAGATCGCGCTGGCCGGCTCCCGCCGCCCGGCGCAGCTCGTAGAAGATGAGGACGGCCGCGTGGCCCAGGTTCATGGAAGTGTGCGAGCTGGTCGGGATGCAGATCAGGGACTGGCAGCGGTCCAGCTCCCGGTTGGAGAGCCCGCGGTCCTCCCTCCCGAACAGAAGCGCCACGTTGGCCTCGTGGGCGAGGATGAAGCCGGCTCCCTCCTCGGGCCCCCACCACCGGTGCCGGCAGGCGCGCCGCCGGGCGGTGGTCCCGATCACGGACCCCGCGTCCGCCAGCGCCGCGTCCAGCGAGTCGAACACCTCGGTTCGAGCGACGATGTCGCCGGTGTCGTGAGCGATCCCTTCGATCCGGTAGGGATCGAACTCGGCGGGACGTACGAGACGAAGCCGAGACAGCCCCATGTTCTTCATGGCTCGGATCACGAGCGCGATGTTCACCAGATCGCGGGGCTCATGGAGCACCACCACCACGTGCCCCAGCGGGCTCACTTGCCGAGCGCCGCGGACCCCTTCCACCCTTTTCCCTTACGCGGCCGGAGGGCCGGGTAGCCCGTCTCGCCGCAGTGGGGACAGGTTTCCACGTAGGCGTCGATCTCCTTCCCACATACGGCGCACCTCACGCCGCTCTGCGAGGGGGCGTAGGAGAGCGGCGCTCCGCATTTCTGGCATGTCTGATCGGCGGGTCCGATCGGCGCGCCGCACTTACGGCAGTTCCGTGTTTCCATCCGTCGAGCCTCGGTTTTCCAGGCGGCGCCTCGTCCGTCTCCAAGCGTTCCAGAGGGGGAATCACGCACGGCCGAGCAGGACCTCCCACCATCGCTCAGTCAAAAGCTACAGGGAAGATCCGGGTCCGGGCCAGCCCTCGCACCGTGCGCTCCGTCTTGCCCGGCTCGGCCGTCGCGAATAGCATGGCCGACCGGAGTTCCTAACGCAACCGACGCGGATCAGTGGAGGACGGTACGCGAACCGAACCACTTCTCTCCCGGGTCGAGCCCACGGGCACGACTCCGGAGCGCTTTCCCCGAGACGGTGCTGCGGACGCGGGCCGGGAGGAGGAACGATTGGGCGCCAGGGTGTGGATTCTCGGCGCCCTCATGTTCCTCATCGGCGTCATCACGACGATCCTCATCCTGCAGGACTTCAAATCCAACAGCTACTACTATCTGGCCTTCTACTCCATTCCGGCCAACACCGCGATTTCCGTGTTCCCCCACGAGCCGGTGCTCCTCTACTTCGGCAAGTTCGCCAACCTGTGGCTGGCGGCGACCGCGGCCACGGCGGGCACGCTGGTGGCCGGCTACATGGATCACGCCGTGTTCGTGCCGGTGTTGAGCCACCGCGGGCTGCAGGGTTACCGGGGGAAGCGGCTCTACCGCGCCGCGATCTCCTACTTCATGCGCTATCCGTTCGCGACGCTGTGGGTGGCGGGCTTCACCCCGATCCCCTTCTTCCCGTTCAAGTTCCTCAGCTTCTCCGTCCATTACCCGATGCGGAAGTATCTCAGCGCGCTGGCGTTGGCGCGCTTCCCTCGCTACTACATTTTGGCCTGGCTGGGGGCCGCCTTCCGCATTCCGAACTGGCTCATCTTCGGTCTCTTCCTGGTGATCATCGGGCTGTACGTGGTCAAGGCAGGCCCAACGGTGATCCGGAAGCTACGAGCGTGGCCCGGTTGGCGATGAACCCGACTCAGGGGAGATCTGGATGAACGTTTCCGGAACGATGGCGGCCAAGATGTTGGCCCGCGGCCTCCGCAACCGCCTGCAGAACAAGCCGCTGTCGATCTCCTTCGAGATCACCCACGCGTGCACGGCCAACTGCTGGCATTGCAATTGGGGCGGGCCGATCAAGGAGGAGCGGCTGGGTGCGTCGGAATACGCGGCCATCTGTGAAGAGCTGCGCCCGGTCGTTTCCCACGCCTCCGGGGGCGAGCCGCTGGCTCGGGGGGACGTCTACGAGATCGTGGACGCGATGACGCACAAGGGCGGCCTGCCGTGGATGGTCGTGGTGACCAATTCCTCCCAACTCACGCCCGATCGTTTCTTCAAGCTCAAAGCAGCCGGGATGCACCAGCTCTCGGTGTCGCTCGACTTTCCGGATGACCGGCACAGCGAGTTTCGGCGCATTCCCGGCCTGTTCCAGCACATGGACGAGGTGCTGCCGGAGCTGGCCCGCCGGACGGAGGAAGACGACATCCTGCTCAATGTCTGCATCACGGCGTGGAACTTCCGGGATCTGCCGAACATCGTGCGCGTGGCCAAGAAGTGGGGCCTTCCGGTGAACTTCTCCGTCTACAGCCACCTGCGGGTCCAGGACCGCTCGGGGCTGGTGAGCGGCGATGCGCTGCCGGAGCTGCGGCAGAAGCTCCAGGAGGTGATCGACATGCGCAACGCGGGTTATCCCGTGTACACGTCGCCGCGCGTGATGTGGAAGTTCCACAAGTTCCTGACCGAGGAGGGAATTCCAGGCTGCCAGGCCGGCCGTAAGTTCATCGTGATCAATCCCGATGGACGCCTCACGCCCTGCGCCATGGTGATGGCGTACTTCGACCGGCAGGAGGACATGCTCCGCGATTTCACGGCGCGCAACCAGTGCACCCGCTGCTACATCAGCACCCGGGCCAACACGGAGAAGACGTTCGGGGAGCTGGTCCAGGACAACGCTCCCATCCTGCGAAAAATGCTCATTCCCTGGAAACACTGAACGGGAGCCCATCGAGGCGGCCCGAAATCGCGTTGACACGGGCAGCGGTTCCGAACTAGAATCCGAAGGAATCGGGAGTCGGGCCGCGCGGTGGCCGGCTCCCTTTTTTCTCCGCTCCGGGGCGGTAGCTCAGTTGGCTAGAGCGCTGCGTTCACATCGCAGAAGTCGGGGGTTCGAGTCCCTCCCGCCCCACTCCGAGGTACTGCGGGCGTAGCTCAGTTGGCAGAGCGTCAGCTTCCCAAGCTGAAGGTCGCCGGTTCGAGACCGGTCGCCCGCTTGTCTCCCCGGCTCCCGTCCCTGCCGTTCCGTGCCTGCTCGTCGCCGTGAATGCCCCCGGTTTGCGGGTGCGGGAGTCCATGCGCAGGCGCCCGCCCGCGTTGCAGAAGGACCCACCTCTGGCCTTTTGCCCGATCCCGGCGCGAGGAATGCGTCCGGCGCGCCGGATTCCAGCACCCGTAATCCATTGCAGCCGCCAGCGTTCTCATGGAGGCGGGCGCGCCGTTCGCCGGGAACTCGATTTGCGTATCCGGCTCCCTACGCGTCTCGGTGCCGTCTCGGCCACGGACCCGAAGGAGCGGAGCGCTGGGCAGAAACGCGTTCAGCGAGGAGGCGGCCACGTGCATGAGGGACGATGCCGAAGGTGGAGCAGAGAATCTCGAACATGTCCAGACCGGGTGCGAGCGCGGGCGGGTTCACGCTGGTCGAAGTCCTGATCGCGATGGTGCTGATGGGGATCATGATGGCGATCGCGTTGCCTCCCCTGCGCAGCTCGCAGGAGTGGAGGGTCGTGCACTCGGCCGCCGACGAGTTCGCGGCGCGGCACTCGATGGCGCGAGCGGCGGCGGTGCGGCGCGGTCGTCTGGCGGAGCTTCATATCGATGCCGGGACGGGCCGGCTCTGGGTGGAGGTGGACACCAGCGCTGCGCGCGCCGGCGTGATGGACACCCTGGGACCGGTTCTGGATGTCGCCGATCAATTCGGAGTTACGGTGACCAGCACGCGCAGCCGGTTCTGCTTCGACGTCCGGGGACTGGCGACTCAGACATCGGGCTGTCCGCCCGGCGATGCCACGGTGGTGTTCAGCCGTGGCAGCTACGCCGACACCGTCCGCACTTCCGTCGTCGGGAAGGTTCTCAGGTGAGGGCGAGAAGGGTCGGAGAGACGGGATTCACGATCATCGAGATCCTGGTGGCCCTGACGATTCTCTCGGTCGCCATCATGAGCCTGATCACGGCCAGCACGCTGGCCACGCGGCAGATGAAGATGAGCAAGGCCGATACGAAGGTGTGGATGGCGGTGCAATCGGAGCTGGAGACGCTCACCGCGCAGGGTTACGACAACGTGACGGCGGGGAGCGCCACGGTCCAGGGCTATCCCATGACGTGGACGGTCAGCGGTACCGATCCCAAGAAGGTCACGCTGATCGTCCAGCGGAAAGACTGGAGACAGGCCGTCGTGCCGGACACTTTCGTGACCTATCTGTCGGACTGGCGGCCATGATGAGGCGCGGCCGGAACCTCCCGCCCCGGAGCTCCCGGGGATTCACCGTGGTGGGTGTCATGATCGCGATCGTCCTCAGCACGGTGGTGCTGGGCGCCATGTACCGGTTGCTCGACTCCCAGGGACGCTTCTATTCGCTGGAGCGCGAAACGCTGGACGCCCGGGAGAGCCTTCGAGCCACCGCCGCTCTGCTCACCTGGGAGTTGAGGAACGAAGCGGCCTCCGGTGGTGACCTCTACGCCATCGGGACGAACTCGGTCCGCCTGCGATCGACGCAAGCGATGGGCGTGATCTGCTCCCGTACGACCGTCGGGTCGGCGACCCGGTTCGGGCTCCAGGCGACGTCCGGCTACTTCCAGGCCACGGCCGACGACAGCGCGCTCGTCTACTCGCTGAGTACCGATACGTGGAGTGCGGTCAAGGTGGTAGGCGTTTGGGAAGGCTCCGCCGCCTGGTCGAGCGGTGGGACTCCCGTGTGCTTCTGGGGGGACAGCACGACCAGCGTTCCGCGACCGCAGGTGGCGGTCGAGCTCCAGGGCCCCGGCGCGGTGCTCGCGGACCTGGAGGTGGGGGCCCCGATCCGTCTGTTTCGCCAGGTGGAATATGGTCTGTTTCAGCAGAACGGGCGCTGGTGGTTGGGACGGCGGCAGGGTTCCGCTACCCAGTGGGAGGAGTTGACCGGGCCGCTGCTGGCGCCGGCCAACGGAGGTTTGGTGCTCACTTATTACGATGCGACGGGATCCATGACCTCCGATCCCGCGCAGGTGGCTCGCGTGGATCTGGTGTTGCGAGCGGAAAGCTTCGGTAAGGTGCGGGGCTTCGTGCGAAGCGGATTCGGCAACGTGATCGATTCGCTGCGCATCACGGCGTCACTGCGCAACAACGCGACTCCGTAGACGACCCGGTAACCGAAACGGGGGCGTGGTCCCGGTGCGGGGCTCCGGGGCGCCCACCCGTGAGTGAGGAACAGCATGATGATTCCCGAAGGAAAGCTGAACCGGCGCGCAGCCGCCGCAGATTGTGGAGGGGAGGCGGGATTCGCCCTGGTGAGCGCACTCTTCGTGATGCTCATCCTGTCCATACTGGCGGTCGCATCGCTTCAGACCACCAGCGACGAACGGATGGCGGCCCGGTCGGTTCGCAACTCGACGGAGGCTTTCTACGCGGCTGACGCCGGCTTGAACGCGGTCCAGGCGGCTTGGGCCACGACCCGATACGACACGTTGTTGGCGGGATCCGGCGACAGCCTGATTCTGGGTTGGCAGACCCTCGAGGATGGGGGCAGCTATCGCGCCGTACTCCGTCGCGTGGATGGCGGTTCCTCCGCCACTCAACTGTTCTCGATCACCACGACGGGCCGCGGGCCGGGTGTGAACCGAGGCGAACAAGCGCTCACTCTGTTTCTGACCAAGTCGGTGTCCGTCGGGGACTTCGCGCGCGCGGCTCTGCAGACCACGGTGGAGATCGAGGTCGAGGATCCGGAAACGATCCTCAACGGGACCGACGCCAATCCTCCCGGCTGGACGTGCGACGCCCCGGGCCCCGGAAAACCCGGTCTCCTCATGCAGGACACCACCACGCTCGAGCTGGAGTCGGGCACGATTCTCGGCAATCCGCCGCTGGCCGAGGACGCGACCATCTCAAGCACACATTTCACGCAGTTCGGCAACGTGAGTTACGCCGAGCTCGTAGCGATGGCTGACAAGACCTATTCGGGAAACGGTCATCTGGGAACGATTTCGCCCGCCGTGGCGGGCGGGCAATGCTCCACGGGCGTGCAGAGCAACTGGGGCGATCCCCTGAATCCCGGAGGCCCGTGCGGCGGCTATTTTCCGATCATTCATGTAGCCGGCGATGCGGAGTTCGAGGACGGCTCGGTGGCGGGCCAGGGCATACTCCTGATCGATGGGGATCTGGAGGCGGAGGCGGAGCATGGCGCCACCTTCAACTTCTATGGCCTGGTCGTGGTACAGGGCAGCTGCGAGTTCGAGCACGAGGTCACGTTCTACGGGGCCGTTCTGTGCGCCAACTCGTCCACCGATGAGCAGGAGCTCGAGGAAGGCGCCGTGATCAACTACAGCCAGTGCGTACTGAAAAAGGCGCTCGGCAGCGCCGGCCTCGGCAATACGCATCCTCTGGCGCAGCGCGCCTGGCATCAGTCGGTGAACTGATCGCGCGTTCCCGGAGTCGTTCGGAGCTCCGCTAGATTTCGACCTGAGCGCCCAGCTCCACGACCCGATTGGGCGGGATCTTGAAGAACGCGGTGGCGCCCTGGGCGTTGCGCGACAGGCGGGCGAACAACCTCTTGCGCCAGCCGGCCATTCCCTTACGTGAGCTGGGGATGATGCTCTCCCGTCCCAGGAAGAAGCTCGTCTCGGCACGCTTGAATCCCCGACCATCGGTTCGACAGCGGCCGAGGAGGGCCGGGACATCGGGTTCCTCCGCGAACCCGTAGGTGGCGATGATCCGGTGGAAGCCCTGTCCGAGGGAGCGCATCCGCACTCGCTCATCTTCCGGCATGTACGGCGCGGTCGAGGTCCGGATGGTCAGCATCACGATGCGTTCGTGCAACACCCGGTTGTGCTTGAGGTTGTGAAGCAGCGCGTGGGGGATGGCCTCCGGGTTCGAATCCATGTAGATGGCCGTCCCGGGTACGCGCTGGGGCGGGTGAGCCCGGATGCCGTCGAGGAAGTCCCGATCCGGCATCATGGTGCTGCGCAGCGTGCGGGCCAGGATCATCCGGCCTCGCTTCCAGGTGGTCATCACCACGAACACGGACCCCGCCACCAGTAGCGGGAACCAGCCCCCGTGCGGGATCTTGGGCAGATTCGCGCCCCAGAACGCCAGATCGATCGTCAGCAGCGCGGCCGCCATCGAGGCGGTGATGGGCCGGCTCCAGCCCCAGCGCCGCCGCGCGACGACGGTGAGCAGGACGGTGGTGAACACCATGTCCGTGGTGACGGCGACGCCGTACGCGGCCGCGAGATGGCTGGACGAGCGGAAGCCGACAACCAGCCCGATGCAGGCGGACATGAGGATCCAGTTGATGGTCGGGAGATACACCTGGCCGGCCTGGTAGGCTGAGGTGTGTTCGATGCGCTGGCGCGGCAGGTAGCCGAGTTGCACCGCCTGCCGGGTGAGCGAGAAGGCGCCGGAGATGACCGCCTGGGACGCGATCACCGTGGCCGCGGTGCTCAGGCCCACCAGCGGGAACAGGGCCCAGGCCGGCGCCATGTGATAGAACGGGTGCTGCAGGGCGCCCGGATCTCTCAGGATCAGGGCCCCCTGGCCGAAGTAGTTGAGCAGCAGGGCGGGGAGCACGATCCCGAACCAGGTGAGGCGGATGGGGCGTGGTCCGAAATGGCCCATGTCCGCGTACAGCGCCTCTCCCCCGGTCACCACGAGGAACACGGAGCCCAGCACCAGCATGCCGGCCAGGCCGTTGCGGCCGAAGAAGCCCAGCGCGTGCGCGGGGCTCAACGCCGCCATGATGCCGGGATGCCCGGCGATCTGAACCACACCGAGAACGGCGAGCACCAGGAACCATAGGAGCGTGATGGGTCCGAACACCGCGCCCACGTTCGCCGTCCCCCGCCGCTGGAAGGAAAACAGGGCGACGAGGATCCCCACCGTGACCGGAATCACGTAAGGGCGGAAGACCGGTGTTGCCACCTCGAGGCCCTCGATCGCCGCGAGCACGGAGATGGCCGGCGTGATCATCCCGTCCCCGTACAGCAGCGCCGCACCGAACAGCCCTACCAGGGCCAGGGCCCAGCGGGCGCCCTTGGCGGTGTCGGGCTTGGGAACGGCCAGCGCGGTGAGCGCGATGATCCCGCCTTCTCCCCCATTATCCGCACGCATGACGATGAGGAGGTACTTGACGGAGATGACCAGGATGAGCGACCAGAAGATGAGCGACAGCACACCCAGCACGTTGGCCTGAGTGGCCGCGATTCCATGGCTGGCGTGAAGCGATTCCCGGATCGCGTAGATGGGGCTGGTGCCGATGTCGCCGTACACGACGCCCAGCGCGGCGATGCCGAGAGCCATCGTGCCGGCGCGGGCGCCACGCCCCCCGTCCCCGTGATGCCCGCCGTCGTCGCGCGCTCTCTCACCCGCGTCCCGCGGGGACCGCGTCGGTTCGGCGTCCGGGGCGCCGTCGGCATCGCTTCGCGTTTCGCTCATGGGAGTGCGACGGTCGCCGCGAGACGGACCGCTGTCAAGCACATCGTCGGGCCGGGTCGCCGCGACTTGCCTCGCGGGGGCCCCGCGGCCCACATTCGCGCCGTGACGTGCGGGTCCGGTCGCTAGCCGCCACGGTTGCGCTCGGACTGCTTACCACAGCGGCGGCCCGGCGAGTCCTCCACCCTGGACGTCGCGCGGTACTCGGCATCCGTCCCGCGGGCGTAGCTCAGTTGGCAGAGCGTCAGCCTTCCAAGCTGAAGGTCGCCGGTTCGATCCCGGTCGCCCGCTTCGGCACGGGGCCCCGACCGTAGGGCCCCTCGCGCCCGTCCGTTATGCCTGCCGCCTGGCGTCCTTGAGGATCTCGCGGGCGGCGTTGCAGCCCGGCGAACCGGTCACGCCGCCGCCCGGGTGCGCGCCCGCGCCGCACAGATACAGCCCCCGGATCGGGGCGCGGTAGCGCGATCCGCCGGGCACGGGGCGCATCAGGAAGAACTGATCCAGCGTGAGCTCGCCGTGGTGCATGTGCCCCTCGGTGAGGCCGAAGCGCGTCTCCAGGTCGGCGGGGGTGAGGATTTGTCGCTCCAGGATCGCCCCCTCCAGGTTGGGCGCGTAGCGGCCCAGCGTCGCCACGACCGCATCTCCCAGCGCCTCCCGCCGCGGCCCATCCCACTCCCCGTCGAGGAGGCGGTAAGGCGCGTACTGGACCAGGATGGACATCACGTGCGAGCCCGCGGGGGCGAGGCTGGGGTCCCAAACGGTGGGGATGAACGCTTCCAGGTAGGGCTCGCGCGACACGCCGCCGTACTTGGCGTCGTCGAAGGCGCGCTCCAGGTACTCCAGGCTGGGGCTGAGGGTGATCGCTCCCCGCAGGTGGGGTGCCGCGCCGGCGGGTTCCGCCGCGGGCGTCCCTGCGGGCGATCCGGTCCGCGATCCCGAGGAGGAGCCGACGTCATCGGGTGCGCCGAAGAAGTTCGGTAGCTCTCCCAGCGCCAGGTTCACCTTGGCACAGGCACCACGGTACCTGACGTTCCGCACCTGGCGCAGGAACTCGGGATCCAACTCCAGCGGGTCCAGCAGGTTCAGGAACGTATGGCGGGGATCCGCGCTCGAGATCACCCGCCGAGCCCGGATCTCCTCGCCGCTCTCGAGCACAACGCCCGCCGCGGTGCCGTCCCGTACAAGGATTCGCCGCACCGGCGCCGAGGTCCGGATCTCGGCCCCGTGTCGCCGAGCCGCCCGCGCCAGCGCTTCCGTGAAGCTGCCCATTCCTCCCATGGCCCACCGCATGGGCCGCATCGCCCCACAGGGGATCAGCTCACGAAGCCATATGTAGGCCGTGCCGGATGCCAGGGGCCCCTGAAACACGCCGGTGACGCCCACCGCTCCCAGGGCCCCCTTCAGCGCCTCGCTCTCGAACCATTCGTCCAGGAGCTCGGCCACGGACATGGGGAGCAGCCGCAGGAGCTCCACGGCCTCCGCTCGCCCGTGACGCCGAAGCAGGCCGGCCGAGCGCACGATCTCCCACAGGTCGCGAGGGTTGGAGCCGTGCAGCGTGGGCGGCGTCAGCGCGTGGATGGCGGCCAGAACCCTGGCGGCCCGGTGCATGTGCGCCGTGAAGGCCTCCCATCGGCCGGCGTCGTGCGGGGAGAACGGCCGGATGGAGCGCGCGCAGGCCGCCGGGTCGCGCCACAGCAGGAGCCCGGGCCCGTCGCGCTGGAGCGCGAAGGCGGTCGGGTCGGCGCGAACGATCCGCAACCCCTCGTCCTCCAGGCGCAGGTCCGCCAGCACCTCGCGGCGCAGCGGGCCCAGCCGGTGCGCCGCGGTGTCCACGCGAAAACCCGGCCGGATCTGTTCGGTCACGGCCGCTCCGCCCACTGAGCCGTTCCGTTCCAGGACCACGGTCCGAAGTCCCGCCCGGGCCAGATAGGCGGCCGTGACCAGCCCGTTGTGTCCGCCACCCACCACGATGGCGTCGTACGGAGTCACCGTGCCCTCGCGGGGCGGTTCTGGACGGCGCCGTTCACCGCTTGAGATCCCCCAGGATGCGGAGCGCGGCCAACCGCCCCGATGCACCGCACACGCCTCCCCCGGGGTGGGTGCCCGAGCCGCACTGGTAGAAGCCGCGGATCGGCGTGCGGTAATCGGCCCAGGCGGGCGCCGGCCGCAGGAAGAACAGCTGGTGCAGAGACAGCTCGCCGTGGAAGATGTTCCCCCCTGTGAGCCCGAACTCCTCCTGCATGTCCCAGGGGCTCAACACCTGACGATGCAGGATCGAATCCTTCAGGTTCGGGGCGTACTCGGCCAGCGTGTCGATCACCGTATCGCCGAACTCCTCCCGCCTTGCGTCGTCCCACCCGCCGTCCAGGTCGAACGGGGCGTACTGGACGAAGATCGACATCACGTGCTTGCCCGGCGGAGCCATCCCGGGGTCGATCATCGACGGGATGATGACATCCATGTAGGGCCGGCGGGAGAAGCTCCCGTACTTAGCGTCGTCGTAGGCTCGCTCCAGGTACTCGATGCTGGGGCTGATGGAGATGGCGCCTCGCAGGTGTGGTCCACGGCCCGGCAGGCACGTGAACTCGGGCAGCCGGTCCAGAGACAGGTTCACCTTGCCCGAGGAGCCCCGGATCCGGAAGCGCCGGATGGCCTCGCGGAAATCCTCCGGAAGATCGCTTCGGTCCACCAGGCCCAGAAACGTGCGCTTGGGATCCACCGCGGACACCACGGTCGCCGCTTGGATCTCCTCGCCGCTGTCCAGGGCCACGCCGACAGCCCGGCCGCCCTTGACGATCACGTGCTCCACGGTCGCGTTCGTGCGGATCTCCGCGCCCAGGCCGCGGGCCGCCGAGGCGATCGACTCGCTGACCGCGCCGTTCCCGCCCCTGGCGAAGCCCCAGGTGCGAAACGCGCCATCGATCTCTCCCATGTAGTGGTGCAGCAGGACGTAGGCCGTCCCGGGCGAGCGGGGGCCCAGAAAGGTGCCGATGATGCCGCTGGCCGACATGGTGGCCTTGAGGGGCTCGCACTCGAACCATTCATTCAGGAAATCCGCCGAGCTCATCGTCATGAGCTTGAACAGGGAATGAAACTGCCTCTCCTCCAGCCCGTGGACGTGCCGGGCCAGTCGAAGCAGGCCGCGCAGGTCCCTCGGCCCCAGCTTGACCGGATCGGGCGGGGCCATCCCGAGGATCGGCTTCACCGCCCACGCCAGCTGGTGCATCAGCGTTCCGAACTCGTCGTACGCCTCGGCGTCCCGGGGAGAATGGCGATACAGCTCCCGCCGCGTCCGGTCGTGATCGGCCCACCGGGCCAGGTAATCCCCGTTCGGCAGCGGAGTGACCGTGCTCTGCAGGGGGAGGATGTGCAGTCCGTGCCGCGCCAGGTGCAGATCCCGGATGATCTCGGGCCGCAGCAGGCTCACCACGTAGGAGCACACGGAGTACTTGAACCCGGGGTACAGCTCCTCGGTCACCGCCGCGCCGCCCACCAGGTGACGGCGCTCCAACACGAGGACTCGCAGGCCCGCCCGCGCCAGATAGGCGGCGTTGATCAGGCCGTTGTGCCCGCCGCCCACGATGATCGCGTCGTAGCCGTCCCGTCGCCTCGAACTCGGCCCTGCCGATGATTCGGTCACGCGCGTTTTCGCTCGGGGTTGAAGAAGGGGGTCTCCACCACCCGGGCCAGCGCCCGACGGCGCCGATGCTCGACCGTGATCTCGATCTCGAGCTCCGTGCCCGTCTCCGCCCGCTCCGCATGCAGATGGGCGAGCGCGATGTACTTCTTGAGAGTAGGCGACCACGTGCCGCTCGGGGCGTATCCGACCTGGCGACTGCCCGAGTAAACCGGCACGCTCGCGCGCCACGCCACACTGGAAAGCCGGGGGGGCAGGCCCACCTCGGCGTAGGCTCGCTCCAGGGACTCCCACTCGATCTCCAGCCCCCGGAACCGCCAGCCGGGCTCCCGTTCCCGTTCGGCCGCGAGCGCGTCGCGTCCCACGAAATTGCCCCCGTTCAGCTTGACGGTCCAGCCGAGCCCCAGCTCGAACGGAGAGGACCTCTGTGCCTCGATGAGCGTGCGATGGGCGGGGATGTAGTCGACGTCAATGAGCAGCAGGGCGGCTTCCACACGGGCCACATCCAGGGCCAACATGCCGGCCGGGGTGAGTCCGTAATCGGCACCCGCCAGGACCACCTCATCCCAAAGGCGTTCGGCCTCGCCCGCGTTCACCCAGATCTCGTAGCCCAGATCGCCGGTGTAGCCGGTGCGCGAGATCTGAACGGGCACGCCGCCCAGCTTCGCCTCGGTCACGTGGAAGAAGCGCAGTCCCCCCAGGTCCGCCTCGGTGATGCCCTGGAGAAGATCCCGCGAGGTGGGGCCCTGCACGGCCAGGGCGGCCACGGCTTCGGACTCATCCCGGATCGTCACGTCCAGCCCGATCGCGTTCTCGTACAGCCACGACAGATTGGGTTCCGCGGCCGTGAGCCGAAAATCCCGTTCGGAGAGACGAGCCAACGTGCCGTCATCGCGGACCTTCCCGGCCGCATCGCACCACGGGGTGTACAGCACCTGCCCCACGGAGCAGCGAGGCACATCCCGAGTCACCACCCGGTCCAGCAGGTGCCCGGAATCCGGGCCACGGATCCGGTACTTGAACAGAGGCGACACGTCGATCAGCGCGGCGGCGCTGCGAATGGCGTGGTATTCGCGCTCGTGGCACAGCTCGTAAGAGCCGGCCACGACATAGCCCGCCCAGCGCCGCCAGTTGCGAGCCTGGCAGAGGGCGCGGGTTCTGGAATGAAACGGCGTGCCTCCGAGCATGGCGATCCGTGGAATCGGGGTTTCCCGTGATGCGGCGCGTCGGTGCCCCAGCCCGGCCGGTAGACAAACTATACGTCCGGGGGGGCGGCCGAAAACGCCGTGTGGCGCCGACCCCTCCGCTCCCGTCGCAGTCGCCTCGCGACGATCTCAGTGGTTGAGCGGCCGCCGGCCCGCCGCACCTACCCGGATCAGTCCCACCCGGTTAGCTTGGTGAATCTACACCCGTGTGACGTATCCCTCTCTCCCCCCTCTGCCCATGGAGGCACCCCCATGAAGGTACGCACTGGAGTCCTTGTCTCGGTGGCGCTCCTGGCGGTCTCCGTCCTGGTGGTCACCGGAGCGGACCGGGCCACCGCCCAGCAACAGACCGTGGTGATCACTATCGGCATCGACGCCAACGGCGACGTTACGGCGAGCCCGGACCGGGTCACTGTCCAGCGCGACCAGGCGGTGGAATGGGCAGCCGACACGCTCAGCGCGGTGAAGGACTTCACGGTCCGATTCCAGTCTGCCACGCCGTTCGGAAACGCGGCGGCCCGCGCAGGAATCCGGGGACGGAGAAAAGCCAAGGGCCGCGGAAGGGTGACCCGGCGAGCGCGCGTGGGCTGGACGTATAAGTACACGATCGGTGTGTGGGACGGCCAGAATGTACGCGTCGTGGATCCGGAGATCATCATCGGACCCAGCTGAGGGAGGCGGCGAGCCGCTCCTGCGGGCAACAGCCTCTCAATCCCCGGCGCTCACCAACCGCTGGAACTGGGGGTTGCCGTGGAGCGGCTTCCACCACCAATCGCGGGCGATGTACTCCTTCCGGTTGGGCAGGGCATCGAGGAAGCGGCCCAGCAGATCCAGCGCCTGCTGCCGTTCGCCCAGCTCGATACGGGGTTTCGCTTCGTAGTAGGCTTCCCAGGGATCGCCCGATGCCTCGGCACGCGTGGCCGAGATGACGGATCGGGCGCTATCCCGAAGTCCAGCGCGGGCCAGGGCCGCCGCGACCAGGAAGCGGCCGGAGTTCCAGCCGCCGAGGGCATCCACCAGGCTCCACGCGGTGTCCACCGAGGCTCCGGCGCCGTCCCTGCCGGCCAGAATCACGAGCTTCGCGGCGGTGAAGGCGGGCTCGACGGGGTAGCGCTGCCTGCCTTCATCGTTCCACCGGCTGGCCCGTTCCAGGTCTCCCAAATCGAGCCATACCTGCGCCAGGCTGAACAGGATCTCCTTCTCCGCGTGGATGAGGAAGGGATCGGCGTCCAGCGCGTGCCGGGCGGCGACGGAGGCTTCGGGGAAATCTCCTCCGCTACGCAGGAGATCTGCCAGAGCCACCCAGGCGCGAGCCCGGGAGGGGTCGGCGTCCACGCACGCCCGAAGATCCCGCTCGGCCTGCTCGCGCAGCCTGACCACCTGGGCGGAATCGGCGGCGACCGCCGTGAGCCAGCTGAGATCGGAGCGGAGGCTGCCCCTCAGCTCGAGAGCGGTCGGATCTCCCGGTCGCATTTCCAGCGCCCGTTCCGCGTAGGCCAGGCCCCGCCTGAGCGCCGATTCGTCGTATCGGGGGCGCGAGGGTGCGCCAATCCTGGCCAGCTTGGCGGCGGTCCAGCCCCTCTGGACGACAGGATCCACCCATCTGCCATCCAGGGACTCGGCCTCGGCGAGCAGCGAATCCGCGCGCACCAGCGTGCGCCGGGCCGCCGCCGCGTCTCCAAGACTCCAGCGGAGCGTGTCGGCGTCCTCGATCAGATCCGCCGCCTGCTGGAAGCGGGTCCACGCCTGGCTGCTGCGGGTGCCCGCCCGCGTCTGCGCCAGGTCCAGCCGGTGCCCGAGCCGCTGGCTCAGGAGCCGGCCGGCCTCGGCCACCATGTCGTCGCGGAGGCGCAGGAGGTTCTTGCCATTGCGTCTGAGACGCCGGCTGAGCAGCTCGAGCCCGCTCGTCCCATCGATCAGCTGGATTCTGGCGCTCAACGTGTCCCCGCTTCGCTCCACGCTGCCCTCGACGAGGCTGCCCGCCCCGAGCACTCGCGCCAGGCTGTCCACCGGAATCCGCGGGTCCCGGTAGGGCTTGACACCATTGCGCGAGATCACCTGGAGAGAGGTGACCCGCGCCAGCTCGTGGATGAGCGCTTCCGTCAGTCCGTCCGCCAGGTAGCCGAGATCCTGCCCGGGACTGAAGTCATCGAAATAGAGTACCGCGACGTGAGTGGGGTCTAGCGGGACGGAGGACCCGGGCGAGGAGGGGCGGGATTCCAGGACGATCGGTCCGGGTCCCAGCCAAACGTTCCAGGCCACCCACCCGAGGCCCGCGGTGATCAGCGTCACCGTCATGGCCACGGCCCCGCGAATCCAGGCGGTCTCCCTGACCGTCCCTGCCGATGCGTCTGCCTCCTCGGCGGCGTGGGTCCGTCGTAGCCCTTCGGACGTGAGGTCGAAGGCCCAGGCGAGAACCACCGCGACGGGAAAGCCGAGCACCGCCGCGGCGACGATGGCTCGCGTCAGCCACCCGGGCAGCAGAAGGACCGGCAGGGTAGTCGTGGCCACCTGCACCACCACCCAGGCGACGATGGCGTAGATGGCCGCGACTCGAAACACACGTCGTCGTCGGAGTTCGGCGAACAGGGAGGACCACCTGGAGTGACGCGCGTCCATTACGGGATGCCACCTCGACGATGGGAGGGTCGGAAGAACCTTGGAGACTGCCCTCACGCGGTCCTCGCGTCAAGCCGCTGACGGCGGGCTCCGCACTCCGTGCCTGCTTGCCGTGCGCGCCCCGCCGGAGCATCTTGCGGCGCCCTTCGGATCCGTTCCGGGTCCGAAGGGCTTCTACTCGAACGCCAGGAGCCACATGCCCGGATACGAACTGTTGGGCCACAGCTGGTGGATTCCCCTGCTTTTCATCCTAGCGGTGGGCCACGTCACCAACATCTGCACGACGCTCTATCTCCACCGGTCCGCCACTCATGAAGGCGTGAAGTTCCGCCCGCCGGTCGAACACCTGATGCGGTTCTGGCTGTGGCTGACGTCGGCCGTGGTCACCCGCGAATGGGTGGCCGTGCACCGGAAGCACCACGCGTTCGCCGACAAGGAAGGCGATCCGCACTCGCCCGCGGTGGCGGGATTCTGGGGCATCGTCCTCGGGGGAGTCTTCTTCTATCAGAAGGCGGCGCGAGACCCCGCCGTAGTGGCGAAATACGGGACCGGGTGTCCGGACGACTGGCTGGAGAGCCACCTCTATACGCGACGGCGCTCATGGGGGATTGCCCTCATGCTGGCTCTCGATCTGTACCTGTTCGGGTTCGGTGTCGGGCTCCTGGTATGGTCCGCGATGGCCGTCTGGATGCCGATCATGGGCAACATCATCAATGGAATCGGGCATGCGCTCGGCTACCGCAACTTCCGCACCCGCGACCGGAGCCGGAACCTCTACCCGTGGGGCATCTGGATCCTGGGCGAAGAGCTGCACAACAACCATCACGCGGATCCTAGGTCCGCGCGATTCCAGGCGCACTGGTGGGAGTTCGACGTGGGCTGGCTGTACATCAAGATCCTCGCCGCGCTGAAGCTCGCGAAAGTCATCTACGCCCGCTCCGTCGACGCCAGGGAGTTCGCGGCCCGCCACTACTCGGAAAAGGTCGTTCAACCCGTGGCCGAGAAGCTGGAGAAAGCGGGCGGGGAGCTCGAAAAGGCCAAGGCCCGAATCGATCGGGCCAGGGCGGAGGCGCGGGTCGCGCTCCGTCCACCGGAGCCGGCGGGCGAGTAGCCCTCTAGAGGAAGGCTCCGTTGGTCCGCGGACGGCGGGTGCGGAGGAGCGCACGGATCCGCGACGGCGCGGGGGCGCCGTCGCCGCCCACCGCCGGCGTGCTGTGGGTACTCGCCGCCGGCGTGCTGGGCTGCGGCGTCGGTCCGATAGGGGGCGGCTCGGGTTCGCTGTGCAACACGCGAGCCCCGATTCGAATCTGCACCGACCGGGCGGCGTACCGTCCGGGCGACCGGATCCCGTTCACAGTGTTCAACCGGGGTTCCGTGACGGTGTTCGAGGATCTGTGCGCCGGCCAGGTGGTGGGACGAAGGAAGGAGACCGACCCCTGGAGTGTCGCTTCGGGGGCCTCCAGGCGTTGTGATCCCGATCTCACGCCGGAACAGCGCGCGGGCATGCGGCGGCCGCTGGACCCGGGCGCCATGGTGGCCGACACCTTCCAGGTCACGACGTTTGCGTTCCAGGGCATGTGGCGCCTCGAGCTCTGGTTCCTGGACGCCGACGGCCAGCCGATCTCGAGCGAGCCGTTCACCTCGATCATCTTCGACATCTTCCCGTCCGCCGACCGGTAATCCCCTCGCCCAGGCTGCACTACAAGGCCGCGGTTCCCATCCCGAGGTGCAGGGCGTCAGCGGCGATTGAGGAGCCGGCGGTGATTGAGTAGACGGCGGCGGTCGGATGGCCTAGAATGATTCCGATTTTCAGCGCTCCCTCACTCCGCGTGGAGGGATTCCGCAACGTCTGAGTCGCGCGAATCGACCGCCGGTTGTGAATCCAGTTCGAGGCCGCGCATGAAGAAGCTGATCGCCGAGATCCACCGCCGATCCCTGTGGCAGGTGCTGGGCATCTACGGGGCGGGATCCTGGGTGTCGCTCCAGATCGTGGACACGCTCACCAGCAGCCTGGAGTTACCCGGGTGGGTGCAGCCGTTCGCGGTCGTGCTGCTCGTGCTGGGCTTCCCGGTGGTGATGGCCACGGCGTTCGTCCAGGAGGGTCTGGGGTCCAGGACGCCTGACGGTCGCGAGGACTCCGCCGCGAATGGCGGGGAGCCGCCGGGCGGCGGAGCGCCGCCGCTGCCGAGCGGAACAGGCCCCGCGGCCGGAGCTGAGGGTCTTGCCGGGCGCGCGGACGCTCCGGCGGCCCCGGCGCGTCGCGCTCCCACCGGCGCCGCCGGCCTGTTCACCTGGCGGAACGCGATCGCGGGGGGAGTGGTCGCGCTCGCGCTGTGGGGGCTCGTGGCGCTGGGCTGGATGTTCTTCGTGGGGGCGCCTCCCCGTGTGGAGTCGGCCTCCGCCGCGACGAGCCCGGTGGAAGCGCTGCTCCCGCGGGGGGACGAGCGTGGCAGATCGATCGCGGTGCTGCCGTTCGCCAACCTGAGCCCGGACCCGGACAACGCGTTCTTCGCCGACGGCGTCCACGAGAACATCCTCACCCAGCTATCCCGGATCGGCGATCTCCGCGTGCTCTCGCGCACCTCGATGCTCCGGTATCGTGACACCGACAAGACGATTCGCCAGATCGCCGACGAGGTGGGCGCGGGCGCGGTGCTGGAAGGGAGCGTGCAGCGGGTGGGAGAGCGGCTGCGAATCAGCGCGCAGCTCATCGACCCGGTGAACGAAGAGCATCTGTGGGCCGATCAGTATGACGGAGAGGTGGAGCGGATCTTCGAGTTCCAGTCGGATGTGGCGCGCCGGGTGGCGGCGGCTCTGCACGCGACGCTGACGCCCCGCGAGGCGGCGGTAATCGATCGCCCGTCCACCGCCAGCGTGACGGCGCTCGACTACCAGTTGCGCGGCCGCCAGGCGTACGACCGGATCACCGAGTCGGACAACGAGGAGGCGATCCGCCTGTTCCGCCAGGCGATCGCGGCGGATTCCTCCTTCGCGCTCGCCTGGGCGGGCCTGGGCGACGGCTACCTCCAGCGCGTCCAGTTCTACGGCTACCCGATCGAGTGGGCCGACTCGGGCCAGGCGGCCGGTCGGCGCGCGATCGAGCTGGATCCCGAGCTGGCGGAGGGCTACAAGACGATCGGCTTCGCCTACAGCATGCGGGGCCAGGAGCGGACGGCGGCCGAGTGGTACGGGAGGGCGATCGAGCGGGACCCGAACTTCAGCAACCCGGTGAACAACGTCGGGGTGAGCCATCTTCTGCTCGGGGCGAAGGCCGAGGCGCTCCGCTGGTGGAAGCGCTCCTTCCGGCTGGACCCGAATGGCTCGTTCGCGCGGACCAACGTCGCCTCCGGATACATGGCGCTGCACGAATGGGAGATCGCGCAGCGCTGGATCGACGAGGCGCGGGCGCTGGATCCGGCGGACTATTCGGTACATCGCGTCCAGTGGTTCCTCGATGTCGGGCGCGGAGAGCTCGACCGCGGCTACGAGCGCTACCGCGAGTTCGCGGTTGGCATCGAGGATCCGGATCCGTCGGTCCTCGCCACCCTGGCCGCGGCCGCCCTGTTCGCCCGGGACTACTCGGCGGCCGCAAAGAACGCGGCCGCCGCGCTGGCGCGCGCTCCGGGCGGGGCCCCGGACGAGGGGTACGATGTGCGGATCATCCGGGCCTTCGCGCTGAGCCGGGAGGGCCTGAACGGCGAGGCGCTCGAGCTGCTCGGGGCGGCGGAAAGCGAGCTCGAGGCCCGGATCGAGGAGGGCGCGGACGACACCTTTTTTCGCTACAACCTAGCCGGGATTCAGGCGCTCCGAGGGGCCCGGGAGCTGGCGATCGCGGCGCTGCGGCGGGCCTACGAGTCCGGCTGGAACTGGGGCGAATGGCTGGACCGGGATCCGGTGTGGGACGCCTATCGGGAGGACCCTCGCGTCCGCGAGCTCACCGAGATGATGATGGCCGATGTGGAACGCCAGCGGCGCGAGATCGAGACAGAGGAGCGGGTGGAGGGGCTGCGTCCGGCCCGCCAGGTCCACTAGTATGGGCAGTTCGCGGAGTTCGGGAATGGCCCCGAGCGCACGGAAAGGCGGGACATGAGGAGCTGTCGTGGAGCGGGCGCGATCCTGGCGGGCCTCCTCGCCGTCGGCGCCTGCGCCCCGGACCGGGATTCGGGATCCTCGCGGGAAGCTGGTGTGGTCCCCGAGGCGGCGGTGGAGGCTGCTGCGGCCCCTGTGGCCGCGGTGGAGCCGCCTCGATCTTCCGAGGTTGCGAACGGTGCGCGGGGAGCCGCCCGGGTGGTTGCGGGACCGGACTCGTGCTCGGTCGGCTCCGAGGTGCGGGGCGTGATCGGTGAGGACAGCTGGAAGATCCGCCGCGAGGGCGACCGGACCTACGTGTGGGCCGGCGGTGAGCGGAGGGGTCCCGGCTCCCACTGGTATGACTTCACGGATGCGCTCATCCCGGCGGGCGAGCTCCAGTTCGGGATCGGCAAGGACCGGATCCGCGCCATCGATCAGCCCCTGTTCGTGGCCCCCGATGATCCGCGCCTGCTCGACATCCCGCCCAGCGGGTACCGGAAGTGCGAGCGGCCCCGCACGAACGACGAGATCATGGTGATCGGCTACGTGTGGCAGGGCCAGCCGCGCGCCTACCCCACGGCCCTGCTGGACCGCCACGAGGTGGTCAACGATCAGGGATCGGGCAAGCCGTTCACGGTGGGTTGGTGACCGCTGGCGAATCTGCCCGTGGTGCACGGGCGGCAACACCAGGGTCGTACGGATAGGTTCGGCGCCAGCGGGTACGTCTACCACAACGTGTTCATCATCTTCGACCGGGAGACCGAGAGCCTCTGGTACCCGCTGGACGACACCGCGTGGACCGCGATCTCGGGTCCCCGGAAGGGCGAGGTGATCCCGTTCATCGAGGAGCCGGGCGTGATTCCGCTGGGAGAATGGCGCGCCCTGCACCCCAACACCGTGGTACTGCTGGGCGACATGCGGGACTGGTCGGACTAGCGGGTCTCTCCGACGCTGCAGGAGCCCCCGCCCAGCACGCAGAACCTCGCGCAGTGCGGGTGGTTGAGATACACCACCTTCGAGGCGGACCCCAGGGTGTCGCCCAGCTCGAACTCGCGGCCGTAGGGCAGGAGGGTGCACGGGAGCACGACGGGCCGCTCGGCTCCCTTTCGCCGGACCACCATGCGGCTGGACGCGCACATCACGTCTTCAGGTCGCTTCCCCAGCGCCGCCCAGCAGCCGGTCGTGATCTCGGGCACGTCGGCCGACTCATCCATCTCGGGGAACAGCACGAGCTCGGTCGGATTCCGGGCGTCGACCGGGATGCCTTCGGCCGCGAACAGGCGGGCATACCCCGCCCGGGCTTCCGCCTCGCTCTCTCCCCAGCAGGTGCGTCCGGCCACGTGGAGGTGAAAGCCGTGCTCGGAGAGCCACCCCAGCCCTCTCAGGGTCACCGGCCAGGAGCCGGGGCCGCGCTCGAGCCCGTGTAGCTCACGGGTGTAGTGGTCCAGGCTCACCCTGAGCGTCAGCCGGTCGCCGTGGCGCTCCCGCAGACCCAGGAGCGCCGTCCGGATCCGGGGCCGCTGCAGCGGCTGCATGGCGTTGGTCAGCACCAGGGCCCGCAGTCCGCGTCCGAGGGTCTCCTCCAGCATCCCGATGAACTCGGGATTCATGAACGGCTCGCCGCCGGTGAAACCGATCTCCCGGGTGGTCAGGTCGAGCTGCCCGAGCTCGTCCAGGAACTCACACACCTCGTCCAGCGTCAGGTAGGCGAGCCGGTCGTTGCGCGGGCTGGATTCGATGTAGCAGCTGCGGCACTCGATGTTGCACAGGGTCCCGGTGTTGAACCACAGGGTCGTGAGGGCGCCGAGCTCCACGAAGGCGCGTCGCGACCCATCCGCCGTCACCAGCGGGTCCTGAAACTTTCCGGGATCGAGGCGGGGGGCCGCCGCCGATTGCTGTGTCGCGCTCATTCGCTCCCGTCCACGGTCACCGTTTGCGCTCACCCCATAAGTACCGCAGACCCGCCTTGCGTTCCAGTCCGCCCCCAAACGCGCCGCCGGCGTCTTTCGGACGCGCGCCGGTCCTTCGCTCG
The DNA here is from genome assembly GCA_046757845.1 of Gemmatimonadota bacterium. Classification (GTDB taxonomy): domain Bacteria; phylum Gemmatimonadota; class Gemmatimonadetes; order Palauibacterales; family Palauibacteraceae; genus JBHHYZ01. Next base: position 12,641 of record JBHHYZ010000011.1, on the reverse strand, counting down.
CGTAACCCCGTGTCCGCCTAGCGGCGTTAGGGCGTTGCACGAGCCCGCCGACGTGCGTTTCTTGGCAGCTGACGCCGAAGCCCGGGCGAAAGGGGGATGAATGATCTCGGCCACACCGACCTCACCCGTGAAGATCGCGCTCTGGAGCGAGTTGGAAGACCGAAAACCGGCCTACGGGCTGGCCGGCGGCGTGGATCTGGTGGTGATCCGCCACGACGACCGGGTGTCCGTGCTGTTCGGCCGTTGCCTGCACCGCGGCGCGCTGCTCTCGGATGGCTACGTGTCCGGAGAAGACCTGATCTGCGGGCTTCACGGGTGGGACTACCGCTTCGAGACGGGCGTGAGCGCGTACAACAACGCCGAGGCGCTTCACAAGTTCTCCGCCTGGGTGGATCTGGAGGCTGACGCCGTTCTGGTGGACGAGGCCGAGATCCGCGCGTGGGAGCAGGTGCACCCTCAGCCGTACCGGCGCGACGAGTACCTGGGCCTGTATGCGGACATCCACGGGACGCCGGCCGAAGAGAAGAACGCCTACATCCAGCAACTGGCCCGCGAGGGGCTGGAGAAAGTGGGCCATCACGGCCCGGCCTCGGCGATGGGCGTGCCACGGAACGAACTCCCCATGTGGGACGATCTCCAGATCGTCACCGCCCAGCTGGCTCGCCCGCCCTTGCTGGACGATGCGGAGGTGGACGCTGCGCTCACCGTCGGCCCGAACGCCGCCAGGCCTCTCCGGCTGGACATGCCCCTGTTGGTCAGTGACATGAGCTTCGGGGCCCTGAGCCGGGAGGCGAAGACGGCCCTCGCGATGGGCGCGGAGCTGGCGGGAACCGGCATCTGTTCAGGTGAGGGCGGCATGCTTCCCGCCGAGCAGGCGGCCAACCCCCGATACTTCTACGAGCTCGCCTCCGCCCGCTTCGGTTGGGACCTGGAGCTGGTGCGGCGGGTGCAGGCGTTCCATTTCAAGGCGGGGCAGGGGGCCAAGACGGGCACCGGCGGCCACCTGCCGGGGAGCAAGGTGAGCGAGGAGATCGCGCGCGTGCGCGGACTCCGGCCCGGAGAGCCGGCCATCAGCCCGTCCCGTTTTCCGGACCTGGTGACGCCCGCGGACTTCCGGGCGGTGGCCGAGCAGGTTCGCGAGGTGAGCGGAGGGATCCCCATCGGGTTCAAGATCTCGGCGCAGCACATCGAGGACGACATCGATTTCGTTCTGGAAGCGGGGGCCGACTACCTCATCCTGGACGGCCGGGGCGGGGCGACCGGAGCCGCCCCCGACCTGTTCAAGCACAACATCTCGGTCCCGACGATGGCCGCGCTGGCGCGCGCGCGGCGCCATCTGGATCGCCGGGAACGTGACGACGTCACCCTGATCATCACCGGCGGGCTGCGCACGGACGCCGATTTCTGCAAGGCGCTGGCGTTGGGCGCCGATGGGGTCGCGATCGCCAATTCGGCCATCCAGGCCATCGGCTGCCTCGGGATGCGGGCCTGCCACACCAACAACTGTCCGGTCGGGATCGCGACCCAGAAGGAACACCTCCGCGCGCGGCTGATCGTGGAAGAGTCGGCGCAGCGTCTGGCCCGGTTTCTCACAGCGAGCACGGAGTTGATGAAGGTGCTGGCGCGCGCCTGCGGTCATGCGCGGCTGAGCGATTTGCGCCCGGACGACCTGACCACCTGGAAACGGGAGATCGCGGACCTCACGGGCGTGGCGTACGGGGGCGTCGGCGGCGCGTAGCCCGGGGCGGGTACGGACCGGGAGGAGCGGGTGTGGAAGAAACGGATCCGGAGATGACGGGAGAGCGAGAGGGTTTTCCCCGGCCGCTGGGCGGCGTTCCTCCCCTTCGGCTGGCGGGTGCGCGTCTGTCTTTGCACTGGGCCGTACAGGTCATACCCGCGGTGGCTGACGCCTGGCTGGGCTCGGCGCCCGATGGCAGCCTCAGCAATTCGAAGTGGACGGACGAGTGGGGGGCGCTGCTGGGAAGGCGCTTGGGCGTGGAGGGGCGGTGGGCGCGCGTCGGGGTGAGCGTGTCCGATCTCGCTCTGCTCGTCGTGTCGGGGGGGAACGAGGGTCGGCCGCCGAATGGCGCCAGTGGAGTGGCCGCGGCGCACGGCGAGCCGACCGCGGGCGCGGGGGAGTTCGCGCTCCGGGAGCGAACCCTTGCCGAAGGGCTCGTCTGGGTGGCGGGCCGGGTGCGGGAGGCGACCGGCCTCGAGCGCCTCCCATCTCTTTCCGCGTACGAAGAGTTCGCCCCCGGGGGAGGAGCCGAGAGCCCGTTCTCGATCCACGAGGCCGACGCGGCCGCGCTTCGGGAGCTGGCGCGCTGGTTCGCGCACGCCGACCGCATCCTGCGGAGTGTGGCCGCGACCCGGGCGGGCGCGTCTTCAGTGGCCTGCTGGCCGCACCACCTGGACATCGCCACGCTGATCACGCTCGAGCGTGGCCGCGACCCGGAGGAGGCGCGCTCGATCGGGGTCGGATTGAGCCCGGGGGACATGGAGTGCCCCGAGCCATACTGGTACGTGAGCCCGTGGCCGCGGCCCGAGCCGGGTACGCCACGCCCGGATCTGGCAGGCGGGGGTGAATGGGTTCCGTTCGGGGCTATCCTCCGCGGCTCGGCGATGGTCGGCGCGAGAGACGCCGGCGCGCAGGATAAGAGAGCGCGGCGGTTCATCGATTCCGGCCTCCGCGCGGCTCGAGCCCTGCTGGAGGGGTGAAGGAGACGGGTCCGCGAGGGATCGGGAGGGGTCGCCGGGGGGCCGTCCTTCGAGAGTGGCCGCCCGCGCGTTGCCCGAGGGCTCGCCCGTGGACACAATAGGGCGGCCCCCGTCCGAGCCGAATACCAGCCGTCGAGCAGCAGGAGAACGTCATGTGGTTCGAGACCCTGGTGCGCGGGGAGACTTCCTGCGCGAGCTACATGTTCGGGTCCCAGGAGACGGGCGAGTGCGCGATCTTCGACCCTCTGTGGGACATCCGGCCCTATCTGAACGTGGCGCGCAGGAAGGGCGCCCAGTTCCGCTACGTGATCGATTCGCACAGCCACGCCGATCATGTCTCGGGCGCCCGTAGACTGGCGGCGGCGACCGGCGCGGAGCTCGTTCTGCCGGAACGGGCCGAGATCGAGTACGAGGCCACGCGCGTCGGAGACGGAGACGAGCTGCGCCTGGGCGAGGTGCGGGTCAGCGTTCTCCATGTCCCCGGGCACCGGCCCGAGCAGATCAATCTCCTGCTGGCCGACCTGGGGCGCGGAGAGGATCCGTGGTGCCTGCTCACGGCCGACTTCCTGTTCGTGGGGGACGTGGCCCGCTCCGATCTGGCGCTGGACGGGATCGCGGGAGCTCGGGACATCTTCGACCGGGCTCTCCCGCGGGTCGAGGATCTGCCCGATTTCGTGGAGGTTTACCCCGGCCATTTCGCGGGGTCCACCTGAGGGCGCGTCAAGAGTGGCAAGGTTGCCACCACCCTGGGATTCGAGCGGCGCAACAACCCCGCTCTCCAATTCGATGACCGCGAGGCGTTCGTCGCGTTCATGAACGAAGGCCAGCCCCCGCGTCCCGCCAACGCGGAACGGATCGTGGCCATCAACCAGGGGAAGCGCCGGCTCAGCATGGATCTGCCCCGCCCGCCGGCGCTCACGGACGAGGATCTGGCCCGGAGCCTGTCGGACGGCCAGCTGGTGCTGGATACCCGCTCCTCCGCGGCGTTCGGCGCCGGCCACGTGCCGGGGTCCTACCATGTGCACCTGAGCAGCCCGCAGTTCGAGCAGCGCGTGGGGTGGGTCACGCCGCCTGACGTTCCCCTGGCCCTCGTTCTTGAGCGGGACTCGGACATGGAGCAAGCGGTGCTGGCCCTGGCGTTCCTGGGCCTGGATCAGCGGGTGATGGGCTATCTGGCAGGCGGCGTCGGGGCTTGGATCGCCGCTGGGAGTGCGGTCGCGACCCTATCTCAGGTCAGCGTCCACGGACTCGATCGCAGTCTGCGGGACGGCGGCGGCTGGCGAGTGCTGGATGTCCGAGAGTCCGATGAGTGGGATGAGGGGCACGTGGAGGGCGCCTGTCACATGAGCTACAAGGAACTGGGCGAGCGACTGACCGAGCTGCCGCTGGAGCCGGATGAGGAGCTTGCCGTGGTGTGTGGAGGCGGGGTCCGCTCCAGCACGGCCTGCAGCATCCTGCTGCGGCACGGCTTCGAGCGGGTGCACAACGTCACGGGCGGGATGTCCGCCTGGACGGCGGCGGGCTTGCCTCTGGCCCGGAGCGGCGCGGTGTGAGGGCCCTGAGAGCACCGAGCCGGCACCCGGTCGCGGCTCGGGCGGGCCCACCGCGTACGGCGGGGCGCCGTGCACGGCCGGCCGGGGACCTTCAACCCGGTCGGGGGCACTCCGAGCCGTCGAAGTGGGCGTCGATCTCGTGCATCTGGTCGGCTGCCGCCTCGTAATCGTCGGCCCCGCTGTTGCCCAGCCCGTCACGTGCGCTCGCGAAGGCCCGGGATAGGCGGAGGAACGCGTCGTCGGCCGCCCGGTACACGGGCGTCAGCTCGTCGCAGCCGGCCAGCCTCCGGTCGAAGGCCACCCGCGCCGGCAGATACCGCTCCGCGCTCAGCCGGAAGGCGCCCAGCGCCGAGAGGAACGCGTCGAGCCCGGCGTGCCCCTCCTCCGAAGCCTGCGGCTCGGCCGGCACCGTCGCGACCACCTCTGCCTGCTGAGCCGCTGCGGCATCCACTGGCTGCGCCGGCGCATCTCCGGAGCCGCTTTCCTCCGCTCCGGATTTCGGAGCACTCGGATCGGACGCCTGTTCGGAGGCTCCGGGCGCGAAGACGACAGGCGCCACTCCGACTCCCGCCTGTTGAGCGCCGGCGCCGAGCTCGTCCATGTCAGCCGGAGCAACGGGCGAGACGAGGACCGGTGCGCCGGGTCGATGAGCGAGAACCCAGCCCGCGCCGCCCATCGCGGCGGCCAATAGCAGGCCGGGAACGAGGAGCCGAGGGGGAACTCGACGTCGAGAGTCTCGTCGGCGCCGGTATGCGCCCCATCTCCGGCCGGAGGCCACCGGGGCTCGGGCACCGCTCTCAGCGGAGTCGCTCGGCTCGTCGGCTACAACCGCGCGTCCGGCCTCGGCCGCGCCGGCGACCGGAGCCCCACTCGAAGCCGGGTGGGCGCTCGCGGCGTGGAGCGTTTCATCCCCCCGGGCTGCCCCGACATTCCTCCCTGCCGGCGGCGTCGGTTCGGCCGCGCCGACGGATGCGAGCCCGGCCCCGGCGACCCGGCGGTTTTCCAGAGCATCGCGGTCGGCTGCCGGTTTGCTGAGGAGGGGTGCCCAGGGTCGCACGTCGGAAGCGCTTTCTGCCGCCCCGCCAGGGTCGGCAAGGCTACCCGGCGGTTCGATGAGGGTTGTGTTGGCTCCGCGTCCGGCTTCCTCCACCGGTCTCGGCGTCTCCTCCACCCGGTAGTTCCTCCAGCCGATGACGGTGCGAAACTCTCCGGCCGATGTGCGGCCCGATCCACCCACCCACTCGTAGAACGGCCGACAGCGGCCTCGCGGAAGCTCTCCACGGGAAGAGCGGAGGAATACGCCTCCGCCCGGTCGATGCTCCCCCCGTAGCACCACCAGGGCCAGCTGCCAGAGTTGAGGGAACCGCTCCGTGTGAATCTCGCTCTCCCGCTCGGAGAGGAAGACGCCCAGTCTCGCGTGGCCGTGATACCAGCCGACCACGGTGTCGGAGAGGGAAGCTCCCGCGAGAGGTCCGGTGGCGATGTCGAATTGCGCCAGGCCGCCTTCCTCGGACAGCGGCGCTGCGGCGGGTCGGGCCGATGTCACCCGCACCCAGCCGCGTCCCGATTCAGGACAGCGGAGAAGTTCACCGAGGAGAAGGCCGACCGCTCCGGCGTCCGGTCGAGAGGCGACATGCTCGTGAACCCGATCGAGCACCGGTTGCGTGAGGACGACGGACCAGGCCGGCCCACTTTCCTCTCCGGCCGCGGGTGACCCACCCGGCAGCCAGAGGATCGATTCTTCCACGGGCAGCCGTTCCGTGCGGGGAGCGACGGGCATCCCGTGCGATCCAGGATCCGTGGCCACTCCCCCTTCCGGGCGGCTTTCCAATTCCTCGCACATAGCATTGATCCCGGCAATATGCCCGCTGTCGGCGAGGATAGATGACTCCACAGGGCGGACCGGACAAAGATCCCTCCGAGCCGCCCCGGTCCCCGGAAGCCCGCGATTTCATCGCTCTGGGCTCGGGTTCCGATCATGTCGCGGTGGGCCTGAACCCCCGCCGTCATACGGTGTGTCGAGGCAAAATGTCTGCCGGGCGCCGCCCACCGGACGCCGGTGCGCGGCCGACCCACGAGGGCCGGTCGACCGCCCCGCGGGCGGCGCGCCTTGGCCACCCTAGCGCTGTCCGGGCGGGAACAGCGAACGAAGGAGGCCATCCCGGAAATCGGAGTTCAGCGCGAAATAGCGCCCCATCACCGAAGCTCGCTCCGTCGCGTCCACGTCGGTTCGGTCCGCGAGGATGTCGCCCCCTCCGGTCCGGTAGATCGTCCGCACCGTGTCTCCCCGAACCCGCAGCTCCATCCGATCACCCCGCCGGATTCCGCGCGCCTCCAGGAAGCCGTACCAGGTCGCCAGCCTTTGGGAGATGACGCCGAGGGTGGCCGAGTCGATCATCCCCGTCGAGGGGGCACCCTCGAGATTCTTCCGGATTCCGTCCAGCATCCGGTCCAATCCGAAGCTTCGGCGGAAGCACACGTCGATCCAGGCCATTCGTGCCGAGAAGGCCGCGGCGGCGAGTGAATCCGCCAGGGCCTTCCCGTATCGGCGGCTGTCGGCCTGTCGGGTGATCCTTCGTGCCGTTTCCCCGTCCACTCGCACGTCGACCGTGAGAACCTCGACGTGAAAGACCGACTTCCGAAGCAGCATGTGCATCCGGAATTCGCTTTCGCTCTCTGCCTGGGGGCCCCCGGCCCGGCCCTCCCGACCGGACATGTCCGGCCAGTTCGCGGGCGCGGCTCGCGGCGGGCCCGCCAAACTGGCGGCCAGCGCCAGGCCGGGAATCCACACCAGGCCGGGAATCCCTATCCGGCTCCCGATCGCCCGCAGGCCCGAGGCCCCGATCGGATGCCGGCGACTCCGGCGCCGCCTTGCGGGGCCGGAGGGCAGCCGCTCGTTCATCATCGTCTCTCTCCCACGCTTCCGGCCGGGTTCTCCCTTCGCGTTTCCCGCCACCCGGAATGTCAACGCCCCGCAGCGCTCCACGGGTCCGGTGAGAGGCCGTTCGGGCACGCGATGTGCCCGGTTTGAGCCGCCAGTTCGCGAGCGGCTCGAGGTTCCGGGTGCCCGCCCGCCGCCATCCAGGCTGCTGCATTAGGGGGCGATGGCCCTCAAGCAGGCTGTGCACGTCCCGCGTCCGCGTTCCACAGGGGGAGAATGGGCTCCCGCGTTGTGCAGGAGAGGCGATGCAAAGTGCCAGCACGGAGAACTCCGGAGGCTCGGGAGGCAATGGCTGACCGCGCCGCCCGTCCGGCCGAATCTCGTTCACCTCCACCGCAGGTGGTGGCGGTGTCGGACTTCCTCACGCTCCTGGCGCGTGCGCTTCAGCGGTTTCATACCTACCCCGCGGACAGTCCGCTGTGCGCGGAGGCAATCGCCGATTCTCACCGCTCCCTCGCATCCGTTGAGGCTTCGCGGCTGAGATTCCGGGTGACCGAGGACAGCCTCGTCCTGGAGGATACTCCGATTCCGGTCCCGGACGTCGTCCTGACGCAGGTCGTGCGCCGCCTGTATCGGGCGGATGTCGCGGAGCTGGTGGTGGAGCGCGAGGCGACGGCGCGCGATCTGTCTCGCTTCTGCGCTGAAGTGGTGCGGCGGGATCGGCGTCGGGACGAGAGGGGCACTTTGGCGGACGCCCTCGACGAGCGCGGGATCTCCAACATCCAGGTGGGCATCGTGCGGCGCCTGGAAGTGCTGGACCTGGGCCGCCCGGATCCGGCCGCGCTCGAGCACGTGCGTGCCGAACAGGCGCATCGGGAGACCGACATCGAAGCCCATCGGCGGGCATTGTCCCTGTATCCGAAGGGCAGCGGATGCGTGCGCGTGGATCCCTCCTGCACGCTGGAGTCGGTGAGCCTGGCCGACCTCGCGGTTCTGCTCGAGGATCCTCTGGAACTCGCTCGGATGCTGCACCGCCTGTCCGAAGCGGAGAGCGACGAGGCCGAGGATCCGGAGGCAGCGCTGGAAGAGAAGTATTCGGAGATCACGAGCCTTCTCTCCGCCCTGCGGCCCGGAGTGGCCCGCCGCCTGTTCGCCCGATTGGCGCGGAGCGTGCTGGCACTGCGTCCGGATCGGCGGAGCCGTCTGATTCGCGAGACCATCCTGCTCGGACTGCTGGACGGAAGCGCGGTGGCCGCCGTGCTCCCACATTTCCCGGATGCCGAGCTCGCCACTTCCCTGAGCCTCCTGCTCGAGACCGAAGCGGCCGCCGCCGGGTCTCTCGATCTGATTCTCCAGCGCCTGGACCTGAGCGAGGAGAGACGCGAGGCCGTGGCCGCCCACCTGGTCTCGGGCCGAACGGAGACTCACGGCGCGGAGGAGGACGAGCCGCGATTCGGAGCGGATTCCCCGATCCCCGGTGAGGATCTGCTGGGGATGGATTCCACCGGAATCACCGGATACGCGGAGGGGGCGATCCGAGTGGACCACTCCGAGGGCAAGGACTTTCGGGACTTCGCCGCGGTCGATCTGGCCACGGACGAGGCGGCCAACCAGGCCCTGGGGCGATTTCGGACAGTTGTGGCCGAGACGGATGAGCGAGGGGAGCGGCTGCGCTGTCTGGCCAATCTGCTTCGCGCCGAGCCGAATCCGGATCTGGCGGAGGCGTACCTGGATCTCGCTTCGAAGCTCCTCGAGGAGGTGGCCGAGACAGAACGTCCCCGCGTGTTTCTCGACTGGGTCGGGAGGCAACGTGCCGTGGCGGCGGAGGTGGAGGACGGGCATCCGGAGGTGGCCGGCCTGGTGGGTGAGAGGCTCGAGGCGCTCTGCACTCCCGCGCTCATGTCCCAATTGTCCCGGTGGGAATCCCAGGGAACGCCCGAGGATGCCGAAGTGGCCCGGAAGTTGGTCCGGACGCTGGGCGGGCACTCCGTGCCGGCGCTGGTCCGGCTTCTGGAGTCGGAGTCCGATCGGGCCCGCCGGCGCGCGGTGGTGCGCCTCATGTCTCGATGCGCCTCCGTATTGGCTCCCGCCATCGCGACCCGAACCGAACACGAGGACTGGCGGGTCACCCGGAATCTGGTGAGCGTGCTGGGGTTCGCCGGTGCGGGCCAGGAGAGCGCGGTCGCCCACCATCTGGATCACCCCGAAGTCCGGGTCGCGAAGGAGGCGATCCGCGCGCTGGCGCGAATCCGGACTCCTCTGGCGGCGGACCTGGTGGCGCGCCAGGTGTCCGAGGGGCGTCCGGCCTTGCGCTCTTCGGCCGCCAAGGCGCTGTGGCGCTTTCCGGTGGAGGAGGCCCGCCGCGAGGTGAAGAAGCTGTTGTCGCGCCAACGCTTCGTGCTTTCCGAGCCCCGGTTTGCCAGGCAGCTCCTGGACCGGGCGGCGGAGCACGGGCTCGAAGGGCTTCGACCCGTACTGCTCTCCCTGCAGTCGCTGCGCAGGCGGTTCTGGCGCCCGCAACTCCTCCGCCTGGGCTACAGGGCGCGGACGCTCCTGCGGAGGTTGGAACGGTGAGCCCCCTGGCGGCCCCCGCCGCGGTCTCCGACGGCCACCCCTCGCTCGGAGTCCTGGGAGGGGATCCCGGCCGCCTGGAGAGCCCGGTGCCGATCCTCCGGGCCCTGGGGGGGCTGTGCCGCGTCGTGGAACTGTACCCGTCCGGACACTCGGTAGTGGGCCGAGCCGTCTCCGAACTGCACGGCTTGGTGAGCCGGGAATTGGTGGGCCACGGTGCCCTGCGCCTGGATATCTCGGGTGGGGCCGCCCACGTGAACGGGTACGCGTTTCGCGTCGAGAGCCAGGCGCACGCGCCGCTTCTGCGGTTGCTCCCGAGCCTCGGGGTCGACAGTGTCCATTTCCGCGAAGGCGTCCGGCCCGAGGAGATGGAGGCTGTGGCCCGGCTGCTCCTCGAGCTTCAGCATGGACCCCACGACGACTCCCTACGCTCGGAGCTGGACGCGCGCGGCGTACGAAACATCTCCCTCGGCAAGCTGGTCCCGCTCGATACGCGATGGTGGAGCCACGACTGGCCGGATGCGCCCGGCGAGATCCTGGATGCCGACTACGCTGATTCGCTGCAGCGCGCCGAGGACGCCTTCGGCACCCTTTCGGAAGGAAGCGCGGACGTGGTGGCCATTCGCGACCTGCTGCGCTTGCTCACTGCGAAGGTCGCCAGCAGCGGTGCGGCACTCAGCCAGATCCTCGCCGTCAAACAGTACGAGAACCACACCTATTGCCACTCGGTCAACGTGGCGGTTCTCAGCCTGCTGCTGGCTCGCCGCGTCGGCCTGGAAGCCGAGGCGACCGCCGCGCTGGCGGAGGCGGCGCTGCTGCACGACGTGGGCAAGCTCCGCATCCCGGTGGATGTTCTGCGCAAGCCCGGTCCTCTGGACAGGCGCGAGCGGGCGCTGATCGAGCGCCATCCGAAGTTCGGAGCCGAGCTCCTGGTGCAGGTGCCCGATCTCTCGCCCATCACGCCCACGGTGGCTCTCGAGCACCATCGCAATGTGGATGGGGGCGGCTACCCGGATCTGGGATCCGCCGAGCCCATCCACCCCTTGAGCCAGCTCGTGGCGATCGTGGACACGTACGAGGCTCTGACCGGCGCCCGCTCGTACCGGGAGCCCGCGCTCCCGGAGAGCGCCTGCCTGATCCTGGTCCAGATGGCCGACAGGAAGCTGAATCGCGCTCTTGTGAAGGCATTCGTGAGCACGATCAGCTTCTTTCCCGTGGGCTCGGTGGTGCGCACGGACCGGGAGGAGTTGGCGGTGGTCGTGGAGACGGATCCGGATCATCCGTTGCACCCCGTTCTGTCTCTCGCCCGAGAGGAGGACGGAAGCCCGGAGGGAGGCCTCCTGGACACGCGGGCTCGGGATGCCTCCGGCGCGTATGTCCGCAACGTGGTGGAGACTCTGCGCCCGCCCGCCGGCTTCGATCTCGCGGCCCACTTCCCAGCGGACCCGTCCGGAGCAGCACGGACTTAGCGCAGGTCGCTGAAGAACCCTGGGCGACCTGCCAGCCCGGGAACCGGGCCGTCGGCCCCCGCGTTGTACGTCATAGAAACGTTACGGCCGCACGCAGGCCCTGTGGGACTGCATCCTCGGGAGGTGTTTCGATGTTCAGCTCGCGCGCGACTCGTACACCGGCCTTCGTGGCGGGGCTGGTCTGGGCTGCTTCCGCCCTCCTGTGGGCCGGGTGCTCCGGCGGCGGGTCGACAGGCGGCAGCACCAGCGATCCGCGCAACCGGCCTCCGAACTCCGCCAATCTGAACTGCAGCCTTCCGCCCGACCGCATCATGGATGGAGGAACGGCCCGGGACGGCATCCCCTCCCTTCTGGATCCCGTCATGGTCGCGAAGGACGATCCCGAGGCCGACTACATGCTGGATACGGACCGCGTGATCGGCTTCCATCTGGATGGCCAGTGGATGGCGATCCCTCACAACATCCTGTGGTGGCACGAGATCGTGAACCTGACCACCGGGACCGGCGCCCGCATCGCGGCCACCTACTGCCCCCTCACCGGGTCCAGCATGCTGTTCGACCTCCGCTCGCCCGGCGTGTCGCGGTTCATCGTTTCCGGTCTCCTGTTCAACAACAACCTGATGATGCTGGACAAGGACAGCGAGTCGCTGTGGCCGCAGATGTTCGCCCAGGCGCGCTGCGGCGCCAAGGATGGCGTGTTCCTTCCCATGCTCCCGTCGATCGAGATGCGGTGGGGCGCCTGGAAGCAGCTCCACCCGGAGACCCTGATCGTGTCGGGCAACACCGGCTTCTCGAGGGATTACACCCTGTACCCGTATGGCCTGTACGAGGATCTGGATGCGCCGCCACTGTTCGACATGCCGCTCAACGATCGGCGAAGGCGCACCAAGGAGCGGCTGTTGGGCATCCCGTTCAACGACGGGGGGATGGCGTTCCCGTACCTGGAGCTCCAGGAACAGGGGCCGACGGGCGTCGCCCAGGCGGTGGTGGGCGGGCAGACGCTGGTCGTGTTCTGGGACGAGCAGGCCTACGGGGCGATGGCCTACCTGCGCAGCGCCAACGGCCTGGTGCTGGACTTCAAGGCGCAGAACGGGACCATCGTGGATGTGCAGACCGGCAGCACCTGGCGGATCGACGGCCTCGCCATCGCCGGACCGATGGCGGGAACCCAGTTGCGGGCCATCGACAACGCCTTCGTCTCGTTCTGGTTCTCCTGGTCCGCCTTCCATCCGCAGACGGAAATCTGGACCAACGGGAGCTGACTTCCCCGCAGCGCACTTCTGGCGGTTCCCGAACTCCCGCGCCTATATTTCCGGCTCGCGTCCATCCCGGCCCCGTAGCTCAGGTGGATAGAGCGCGGGATTCCTAATCCCGAGGCCGCAGGTTCGAGTCCTGCCGGGGTCACTGCCGCGCGAACGAGATCGTACCTGCCGGGGTCACTTCCGCGCC
>JBHHYZ010000010.1:0-64460 GCA_046757845.1 Gemmatimonadota bacterium | reverse complement strand
AGGCCACCTCCCGATGCCGGAAACAGCCGACCACATGGTCGTTGACCAGGCCGGCGGCCTGCATGAAGGCGTAACAAATCACCGGTCCCACGAATCGGAAGCCGCAGCCCATCAGGGCCCGACTCAGCTGCTCCGACTCGGGGGACCGGGATGGGACTTCGTCCTCCCGCCGCCAGGTGTTCTGCACGGGCTCTCCGCCCACGAAGCTCCAGATATAGCGGGAGAACGAGCCGTGCTCCGCCTGGATCTGCAGGAAGGCGCACGCGTTTCGGACGGTGGTTTCGATCTTCATGCGGTTGCGGACGATGCCCCGATCAGAGAGCAGCCGGATCACGTCGGAGTCCCCATACTCGGCCACCGCCGCGGGGTCGAAGCCGGAAAAAGCGGCGCGGAACGCCTCCCGCTTCCGTAGGATCGTCGACCAGCTCAAACCCGCCTGGAACGCGTCCAGCGCCATGTACTCGAACAGGATTCGGTCGTCGCGGACGGGCACGCCCCATTCCAGGTCGTGATACGCGACCATCTCACGGCCCGACATCGCCCAGGCGCACCGGGTCGTCAAGGTTCGGGCGTGCTCAATTCCTCGATCATGCGATCGACCAGCTTTCCGATTCGGCCCCGTACCACCCCCGCCAGCATGTCGGCGGCCTCACGGACCAGGTTGCTCGGATACTTGCGGTCCTGTTGGAAGCGCACCACCTGCCCGAGGAACACCCCGACCAGGCGGTTCTCCGAGCCGCTCTCGTCGTCCTCCCCCTCCAATGACAGGTCGGGCACGCTCTGCTTCCACGGCTCGCGCTCCTCCTCGTCGACGGGTGAGGCCATGGCTTCCGAGTACGGGACCAGGGCCAAAAGATTGGCTTCCAGGACCGGGCCGCTGGGCCGGACGTTGAGCGCGAGCGTCACCGGTCGCGCGAACAGATCCAGGCCGAGGAACTCTTCGGCCGTCTCCTCCGGAACGGCGCACCGGCCGATGACCTTGTTCTCGAGTCGGACTCCCATGCAAACGGATCCGGCCGGCGTCAGATGGTGCTCCATCGGTCCGACCTGGACCGTCACCGGCGACGCCGTGCCTACGAGCACGCCGCTGGACCCCGACGCTTCTCGCCGCTCCCGGACAGGGGGCAACATATCTCCGAAATAGAGGTCCGACATCCGCATCTCGCTGGCTCAGCCGCGTGAGGCGATCTCGGCCGTCCGAATCCCGTCCGTCCGATCGATCGCACGTGGTCGATTCCATCCGTACTCCCCCCCTACCCCCGAGAGGCTCGAGTGTGGCGTCCGAGCGTGACGGCCGCCCGCCGCCCCGCGGGGACTACCCCGACCCTCGCCCCACCGCGTATCTTGACGCCTGTTCATTCGGATGCCAACCACCCGAACCGACTCAGCGCCATGCTCGCGATGCACGCTTCAGATGAAAGGCCGGCGATGGAGGCGGACCGGCGCCCGGCCGGTCGAGGGTCCGGCATCCCGGTCGCCCACGAGGCTCCACCCGGGGCGTCTCCGGGGTGAGCGACTCCCTCCAGCGGCGAATCTCCGAGTGGGACGGCGAGGCCGTGGTATGCCGCTTCGAGCCGGACGCCGACGCCTGGATCTTCGTGGCGCTCCACGACGCCACGCTCGGAACGCCCGTCGGCGGCACCCGGATCCGCGTGTACGAAAGCCCCGAGGCGGGGCTGGTCGACGCCATGCGTCTGGCGGCCGGAATGACCTGCAAGTGGGCGGCCGTGGAGCTTCCGTTCGGCGGAGGCAAGGCGGTCCTGTGCCTCTCGAGAGCTCTGTCGCCGGAGGAACGGAAAGCCCTGCTGAGAGAGTATGGGAGACTCCTCCGCACGCTGCACGGGGCCTTCGCTACCGGTGTGGACCTGGGCACGACACCGCAGGACATGCGCATCGTGGCACAGGAATCGGAACACGTCATGGGGGGCTGCGGCATTCGCTCGGACCCCGGCCCCTACACCGCGCTCGGAGTGTTGTCGGGGATCCGGGCCGGGCTCCGGCACGCGTTGGACTCCGAGGATGTCGCGGGGCGCCGGGTGCTGGTCCAGGGCGTGGGCGACGTGGGGTTGCCTCTGGCCCGGATGCTGGCGGAGGCGGGGGCACGGGTCCTGCTCAGCGATGTGGATGAGCCCCGTGCCGCCCGGGCCGCGACCGAGCTCGGAGGGACCGTCGTCGAGGCCGCTCGGGTGTCGCAGACGCCGTGTGATGTGTACGCGCCGTGCGCCGTGGGCGGAGTCCTGAACGAACGGACCATCCCCCGGCTCCGCTGTCGGCTGGTCGCCGGCTCGGCGAACAACCAGCTCCTGGAGCCCGCCGACGCCGACCGGCTCCACGACCTGGGCATTCTGTACGCGCCGGACTACATCATCAACGCCGGCGGCGCGATCGCGTTCGGGCGCATGCACCTGGGAGTCGAGGACGATGAGGCGATCCGCGAGGAGATCCGCGGGATCGGCTCCACCTTGGAAGGGATCTTCCTCGACGCCGAACGCTCGGGCCGCTCTCCCGCCCACGCCGCGACCCGCCGAGTCGAACGCGTTCTGGAGGCGCACAGGGTGAGAGGGTCCGCGGCCGCACCCGCCCGTCGTGCCGCCTCCGAGGCGGCGCCGGCACATGGGGCGGACTGACCCGGAACCCGCCGACGACGAGTCCCCGGTGGAATCGCCCGACTCCGGACCTCCGCCGCGAGGTCCCGATCCGCTGCGGGAGCTGGAATCGCTGTTTCGGTCCCGCTACCGCCTGGTCCCGCTCGACACCGCGGATCCCCGAGGCGGCGCTCGAGGGTTGCCGCTTCGCCGCTTCAGCGCGAGCTACCGGGTGGCGCTCTACATCAGATGAGCGCGCAGCCACCCCTCGAGGTCCTCCACCAGTCGCTCGCCAACCACGTCGTTGTGGGGTTCGTGGCGGGCTCCTTCATACACCAGGATCGCCTTGTCCGTGTGGCGTACGCGCCGGAAGAACTCGCGGGCGCCGGAAGCCAGAGCGATCCGGTCGGCGCCGCCGTGGACCAGGAGCAGGGGGACTTCGAGCTCCCCGGCATGCCTCTCGATTCGGTCGATCGCGTCCAGCAACTCGGTACCCCAGCGAGCCGTGGCCTTCCCGAACACGAGCTCGTCCTCCCGGTAGGCGCGTACGACCTCGGGCCGCCCTGAGAGCGCCTCCGGGTCGATCCCCACCGAGAGGGGAAACCGAGGCCACACGACGGAGAGCCACCGAGCCAGCCGGATGCGGCCGGGCCGGGCCGGATCCCCGGGCCGGAGCGGCGTCCCGCTCGCCACCACTCCCCGGAGAGCTTCGGGCCGCCGCCGGGCGTAGTCCAAAGCCACGATCGCACCCATGCTGTGCCCGTACAGAAACAGCGGCTGCCGGCCTTGCTCCGCCCTGACCAGCCGCAGAAATGCGTCGAGATCGCCCAGGTACTCTGACCATGCCGTCACATGCCCGCGGGGGCCTGCCGAGCGGCCATGCCCCCGCAGATCGAAGGCGAAGAGCTGGAAGCCGCGGGAGGTCAGGGCTCGGGCCAGATGACCGTAACGACCCGAGTGCTCCCCGAACCCGTGCACGAGCAGGAGGACGGCGCGCCGCCGGGCGGGCGCGGGCCAACTACGATACCACAGGTGCGTGCCGCCGGCTCCGGAGAACCGGCCCTCCGGTTCCGGGCGGCTCACAGAACGGGCTGGAACAGGAGGCATGCGTTCTCCGTCAACCGACGGAGCAAGGGCCTCCGCCGGTGGGCGTGGAGGGCGACCTCCCGGCTCACCGCCAGCTCCCTCTCCACCTGCTCCCGGAGCACTGCCAGAAAGCGTGGCTCGGCGACCTCCACGTTGAGCTCGAAGTTCAGGTGCAGACTCCGGTAATCGAGGTTCGCAGAGCCCAGCATGCTGTACACACCATCGGCGACCAGCGCCTTGGCGTGCATGAACGGCGGGTCGCGCTCGAAGATCCGTACGCCCGCTTCCAGCAGCGGAGAGTACAGGGCACGCGCGGCGTAGCCGGTATACCAGTGATTGTTCTTCGCCGGAACCACGATCCGGACCCGAACGCCTCGAATCGCCGCATACCTCAGGGCGTGCAGAATCGGTTCATCCGGGACGAAATACGGGGTGAGTATCGTCACCGATTCCCGGGCCGCCACGATCGAGCCGAAGAAGGCGTCGGCGAGGCCGCGTCCCTCGCATTCCGGGCCACCCGGCACGATCTGAGCGAGACCCTCACCGGCGGGCTCGAGTGCGGGAAAGTACGACGATCCCAGGAGCCGGTCGGGCGGACAGCCCGAAGCGAAGTGCCAGTCCTCGATGAACTGGAACTGGAGGTCCCGCACCGCCGGGCCGCACAACTTGAGATGGTAATCCCGATCGGGCGGGCCGCGCCGGGCTCCCGACAGGTTCCGGTCGTCGATGTTGATTCCGCCGACGAACGCGATCCTCCCGTCCAGCACCGCCAGCTTGCGATGATTGCGCAGATTGATCTGGAACCGGCCCTTGAGAGGATGGGCCTGGGAGATGGAATGCGTCTGGCCGCCCGCCCGCCGGATCGGCTCGAAGAAGCGGGAGAAGTGCGCGGCGGTCGACCCGAAGCGGTCGTACAGAAGCCGAACCTCCAGTCCCGCGGCCGCCCGCTCCGCCAGCAGGTCGCGCAGAGCGCGGCCGATGCCCCGCCGGGCGAAGATATACGTCTGCAGGTGGATCGACTCCGAGGCATCGCGGATGGCCCGGAACAGCTTCGGATAGAACTCATCTCCGTCCACCAGCAATTCCACCCGATTGCCCCGCAGGACCCGGTTGGGCCGAACGGCCGGGTCCGTGACCTCGAAGATGTGCGCCGCCGGGTGGAGCTCGCCGTCGCGGGCGAGGTTCACCGCCAGGCGCTCGAATCCGGGATGGAGAGCCGCCCGGCGCGCCAGCAGCGCCCGAGCCGCCTCTCTCTCCCTGCCTCCCCTCCGCACCTGGTCGATGCCGAACGTCACGTACGCCAGAGCGCCCACGTACGGCACGGCCCACAGGACGGCCAGCCAGAGAACGGCCGAAACGGGCCGTTCCTTGTGCAGCAACACATCGAAGCTGAGGAGCAGCCCCAACAGAACGTGGCCCGCCCCTACCAGCGGAAGCTCGTTCACCCGTCCGTGGGTGCGCCCGCGCGGACCAAGCCGGAGCTCGAGCTTCAGCCTCCGGCGGTCCGGGCGCCCAGTTTCTCGTCGAGAACCAGAAGGGCGCTGCCCGAGTCGCCGGCCAGCTCCAGGCGATCCACCAGGTCTCCCGCGCTCTTCTCCTCTTCCACCTGCTCCGTGATGAACCACTGCAGGAGCACCTGGGCCGGATAGTCCTTCTGCTCCAGAGCCACCTCGTACAGCTCATGGATCTGTTCCGTGACCCCACGCTCATGCTCCAGGGCCTCCCGCATCACGGAGAGGGGAGAATCGAACTCGGACGGCGGCTTGTCGATGGGCCCTAACTCCACCCGTCCGCCGCGCTCCAAGATGAAGTCCACCAACCGCATCGCGTGGCCCACCTCCTCCTGCGCCTGAAGGCGCATCCAGTGCGCGAAGCCCGGCAGGCTCGAGCGCTCGAAGTACGCCATCATCGCCAGGTACAGGTAGGCGGCATAGAACTCCTCGCCGACCTGCCGGTTGAGAGCATCCACGACTTTCTGGTTACGCATGATTCCTCACTCTTCTCCCGTTGAGTTGGTTGCGTCTGTCCGGCCCGCCGTAGTCCCGCCGATCAGAACAGAGAGCGCACCCAGCCTCCGTCGACCGTGATAGACGTCCCCGTCACGTAGCCGGCCCGTTCGGAAGCCAAGAAGGCCACCACGGCCGCCAGCTCCCTGGGCTCTCCGAGCCGCCTCATCGGCGTCTCCGACTCCCACTCGGCGAACACCTCGGCCACCGTCTCGCCCCGCGCTTCCGCGATCCCCCTGGCGAGCTCCTCCAGACGGCGCGTGCGCGTGTACCCCGGTAACACGTTGTTCACGGTGATCCCGACCGAAGCGACTTCGTTGGCCAGGGTTCGGGCGAAACCCGTCACCGCCGCGCGGATGCTGTTGGACAGCATGAGATTGTCCACCGGCTGCTTGACCGCGATGGAGGTGATGTTGATGATCCGCCCCCAGCTTCGCGCCTTCATTCCCGGCAACACCGCCCGGGCGAAGTTGAGCACGCTCTCCAGGTTGTGGCGCACCGCCTCCCGCCACACCTCCGGCGACAGACTCTCGAATCCGCCCGCCGGTGGCCCGCCGCTGTTGGTGACGAGCACGTCGATCCGTCCCAGCTCCGAGACACCCTCCTCCACCACACCCCGCACGGCCTCCGGATCCGAGATGTCCGCGGGCACGGCCACCACACGGACCCCAGCCCGAGTCACGAGCGACCGTCGGACCTCCTCCAGCCTCTCCTCGCTCCTGGCGCACAGGACCAGATCCGCGCCCTCCTCTCCCAGCTCTTCCGCGATCGCGCGGCCGATCCCCCGGCTGGAGGCCGCGACCAGCGCGACGCGACCCGTCAATCCCAGATTCACTGCGCACCGCCCTCCCTTGTGCTTCGGCCCGGGCGCGATCCGCCCGGACCGCGCCGCGCTCGGCTGTCCTGAAAATAGCCATCGGTACTCTCCAACCAATCCCGCCGCCGTGGATGGAACACATCCACGTCCAACCGGAAGCGCCGGGCTCCCTCGACTCAGCGGCCCGTCCGGCCCTGCCCCACCGCGTATCCGAGACCCACAGAGACCGTCCAGTCCGGGGATGCGTCAGCGTATCCCAGCCCGACCCCGGCGTCCAGCAGCCAGACACCCGACCTGTAGTCCCCTCCCACACGGAGCTCGCCCAGGTCCTCCGTGCCCAACGGCACATGACCCCGCGTGCTGGCCCGACCGTCCGTGCCCAACGCCAGCCGCCCCCGACCTCCGGCCACGCTGTACAGAAGCTCCGCGCCGTAGGCCAACACATCGTTCTGCTGGAAGTTCTCCAGCGGCGCCTCCAGAATCGCCACGCCCACATCCGCGGTGACGCGCAACGCGCCCTGGCCGTAGCTGCCCAGGAGGCCCAGCCGAAAGTCCGTGGTGTTGGTCCCGATCCCCCGGGTCTCATCCGAATTCGGCAACTTCACCTCCACCCGGGCCCCGGCCGAGAACCCATCGCTCGAGCCGATGGGCGCGAACAACATCGACAGGCGAAAATCCCCCACATCCGTGGTGGTGCCGTCGGCCACTCCCGCATCCAGCGGAACCGCGCTCGGTCCGGCGCTGTCGATCGACAGCACCTGATACACATCGCCCCGGAGCTCGATCAGGACCCGCTCCGCGAGGCCGTACGCCAGCGTCAGGCGGCCCACCGAGAACAGATCCCCCGACAGACCCGACAGCGGGAACTCCGCGTCCGCCGAGTACCGGACCCCGAGGCCCACGAGCACGTCGCCCTTACGCACCGTCCCGATGGGCTGAACGGTCGGATCGCGGCGCAGCTGGCTCCACGCGGTTCCCGGCCAGATCGCCCCGAGTCCGATCGCCAGACAGACCGGCCATGTCCGGCCGCAGGCGGCCGTCGGCCGCCGCCCCCGCCACGACCGCGGGTCCCGACAGCGCGACCGTGGATCCCGGAGTGCCCGCGCCTTCGCCTCCTCGAATCTCACAGCACCTCCGTTTCCGCCGCTTCGGTTGCCGGAACCTGTTCGACGACGGGGCGGTTCGCATAGCACTGTGGAACCGCTGCGGGCGCCCGACGTCGTCCACCCTCGAGTCTCGAACGCTGGAAGGTAGTCGCTCACATGCGCGTGATGCACCCGTTGTTCGTTCATCTGCACATCGCTTTCCTGCTCATGGCGTTCGCGGCGATGTACACGTGGCTGTTTCGCGGCCTGGCGACCAGCGTGTTCGAGGATCGCATTTACCGGTTCGCCCGCGTCAACACGTGGCTCGGCACGAGCACCGTGGCCCTCTCCATGGTGTTCGGGATTCGCGATGGAATCGCGGGGTCGATCGTCCGCTTCCACAGTGATCTTGGCGGCTGGCTGCTGCTGAAGTCGGCGCTGGCGGCGCTGCTGCTGGTGATCTATGGGCTGTTTCTGTACAAGAGCGCGCAGAAGAAAAGCTACCTGCAGGAGGACCGCTCGATCATGCTGTGGTGCCTGGGCACCCAGGCGGTGGGACTCCTCATCGTGGCGGCCATCACCACCATCGGGACCATGCTCGTCTACTATCAGGATCTCCTCCCCCACTTCGCCTGGCCCTTCGGCTCGTGAGCGAGCCCAGGGTCCGGGTCGCCATCCTCGGGGGAGGCTTCGCCGGGCTCTACGCGGCCAGCTATCTGTCGGCCGCCGACTATGAAGGTACGATCGACGTCACCCTGGTGTCGGAGAAGAACCACTTCACCTTCACCCCCCTGCTCGCCGAGGTAGTGGCGGGGAACCTGGGCCAGGAGCACGTCACGTTTCCGTATCGGGTCCTGGCGCGCCGGCGCGGATTCCGTTTTCTCCTGGGCCGAGTGGAAGGGCTGGATCCCGCCCGCAACGTGGCCCACACAACGTCCGGCCCCGTCCACTTCGACTACGCGGTGCTGGCTCTGGGCGCTCGGCCCCGGTACTTCGGTCGCGAGGAACTCCGGAGAACCAGCCTTCCGCTCACCTCGGTCCGCGAGGCGGTCGCCATCCGAAACCGGGTTCTCGCGCAGGCGGAACGCGCGGTCGCGGAACGGAACCCGGTCGCGCGGCGGCGCATGCTCACCTTCGTGACCGCCGGGGCGGGACCGGCGGGAATCGAGGCGGGCAGCGAGATCTGGCATCTTCTGACCGGAGTGCTACCCCGCTATTACGATCTGGCCGAGGCCCCCCGCGTCGTGATCGTCGACGCCGGCGACCGAATCCTGCGAGGTTGGGACGACGACCTGGCCGCCGCCGGTCTCGAGGAGCTGCGCCGCCGAGGGATCATCGTTCGCCTGCACAGCAAGGTGGAGGGCTTCGACGGGCGGACCGTGGAGGTGGCCGGACCGGAGGGAGGCCACGGCGTGGAGGCGGAGTCTCTCGTCTGGACGGCGGGAACGGCGCCGGCCACCGACGGCTTCGACGATTCTCCGATCCCGCGCGAACGTTCCGGACACCTGCGTGTGGACTCCGCCCTGTGCCTGGCGGGCATGGAACACGTGTTCGCCGTCGGCGACGCGGCTCGCCTCATCAGCCCGCGCACCGGGGAACCGTATCCTCCCGTGGCACCCATCGCGATCAGTCAGGGCGTGCGCGCCGCGGCCAACATCCAGAATCGGATCGCGGGCCGGCCTGTCGAGCCCTATCAGGCGCACCATGCCGGCAAGATCATCTCGCTCGGCAACGGCGTGGCGTTCGTCGACCTGCTGGGCTTCCGAATCCGCTCCACGCCGGCGTGGGTGCTCTACCGCGCCACCTACCTGCTGAAGCTGGTCGGTCTCAGGAACAAGGTCCGGACCGGGGTCACGCTCGCCCTCAACCGGATCTTCGAACGGGATCTCAGCCTGGTCGAGTGACCGCCGCTCTCACCCCCGCACTCCCGCGGGTCCCGGCGCCGCCTCCGGCGGGGCGGGAAGCTGGAACACCAGGATTCCCGGCACCGGATCGTGCCGCACTCCGTACATCCTCCCCGTTCGGGCATCCACCGTCATCGAGATCAGGGACGTGTCCAGCTCCCAAGCGCCCAGATACCGGCCGTCCCAGTCGAACAGGTGGATCTGGTGGCCGAAGTAAGCCTCGCCCGGCCTCTGCCCGCGCGCATACCCCGAGAACAGTCCCACGATGAAGCGGTCGGTGACCCCGAGATCCACGTAACCGAACCGAAGCCGGGGCCCGGTGGTCATGGTCGGTCCGTGGTCCGTCGAATGGACGGCGTACACCGGCGGGAACTCCGAGGGCCCGCTGCGCCGGGCCAGCAGCCTGCCATCCGGCGTGTAGATCTCGATCTCCCCCGCGTGACGCAGCCCCACGGCCAGCCGCGTTCCGTCCGGCTTCAGCTTGAGCTCCCCTCGATAGGCATGCTGCCGGACGTTGGCCGGACCGTCCTCATCCAGGCCGGGGATGGCGCCGACGGCCCGCAGCAGGCGGCCTTCCGGATCGAAGTAGGCCAGGCGCCCGCCCGACTGGAAGCCCAGGCTCACGATGGGCCCCCGGGGCAGCCACACGGGCCCGGTCAACACGGCGTCGGCGTCCAGGCGGAGCGACCCGTCGCATCTCCAGCCGCCGGAGCCCTCCTCCCGGATCACGTGGGTCAGACGCGCCAGCGACAGATCGTATACCCAGAAACCCTCTCCTCCGGCGTGTCCATCCAGCGAGATGGCGGAGCGGAACTCGCACGGCCCGTCGCCCCGCCGCCCCAGCGAGCCGAGGAAGGCACCGTCCTCGGCCCGGAAGAAATGCAAGGCGGGCTCGCCCGCCCCATCGATCACCGCGAGCCGCCGGCCATCGGTACCGATGGACAGCGGAAGCCCCAGAACATCGGCATCGGTGAGCAGTCGACCGTGCAACGTGCCCAGCGTGGGGACGCGGGCCAGTCGATAGTACCCCTGCTGGGCCCCCCGCACGCCCAGAACGCCGGCGAAGATCACGATGCCGACCGCGGCGGCGGCCACTCGGCGCCCGCGCCGGCGCGCCCCGAAGATTCTCCTCATGGTGCTCCTCCTCTCTTCCTCTCTCCTGCGCTTCTCCCCTTTCCACGCTTCTTTCTCACGCCCTTCCTCCACGGCTTGGCCCCTCCGTCGGCGACCGGGCGATCGAAGACCCGGACTCGAGACGCCGCCAGCGCACGCTTCTCTATCGCGCGCTCGAGTCCGGCTCCGCGATCTCGCGCCGTCTAGTCGCGCCGAATGCAGCTGAAATCGGTCTCGTAGTAGCCGTAGAGCGGCTCGGCGGTGAGCAGGCAGATGGACATCGAGGCGGGGCAACATTGGCTCCCGCCGGCCGCACAGGCCTCGTTGGCCTCCACGCCCTGGGAGGGGCTGATGCTCGCCGGGACGAGGATGAGGAGCCCCAGCAGGGGCAGGATCTTCCACAGGTTCCTGAGAGTCGCGGACATGGTGTCCTCCTGGTTTGGATGGGATGGGCTGCGCGTGCGCTGGCGGCGCTCGCGAACGCGAAACCGGCCCGCGGGTGCGGACCGGCGGATTATTTGGTTGAGGCTGTGAGGTCTGGCGACTCAATCGGTGGGGGGTCGGCGCGCGCGGAGCGCGGCGGGCGGCGGTGTAGTCAGCGGGCGGCGGCCAGGACCGCCCGCTCCGCCCGCAGCGCGGCCACGTCCACGGCCAGCTCCTCGGGCTCCGCGTCCGCGAAGCGGATGAAGCCGCGGGCGTCCAGCACCACGAACAGAGGCGAGCCGCGCGCCCCCAACGCCCGGGCGGCGCCGCGGTTCACATCGTAACGGACCCGCGTCTCCTGTCCGCTCCGGGCCAGCCAGGCCCGGAGCCCGGCCGACGGCCCTTCCGGGGTGACGGCCACCGTACGGACCCGGTCGTCCGGGAAGCGCTTCCCCAGTTGGGCCAGCTCCTCCAGCGCCTCCGTCGCCCCCGGGAGGAAGCGCGACCAGAACAGAACCACGCCCACCCGCCCCCGCAGCATCTCCCGCAGGGCGACCGGCCGACCGGCCCCGTCCTCGACCAGGGCGTTTCCCTCCGGCCGCCGGGTCACCGAGCGAGCCAGGGTCCGGTCCGCCATCTCGCGGCGCGCCGCGGCCACCGCGGCGTCGAGCCCCTCCCGCTCGAACCGGCGGCCCACCTGCGCGGCGACTGTGTCCAGAAATGCGGCGGACGCCGCCGGGTCGGCCGCCGCCCGGGCCAGGCTCTCGAGCGCCGCCGCCGTGTCCCCCAGGGCCAGCCGCAGGTCCGCCTGATGCCGGAACAGCTCGGCGTCCCAGCTCCCCTTGAGCGCCTCGTCCAGCACCGCGAGCGCCTCTTCCGGCCGGCCCGCCGCCTCCAGGACCCCGGCCAGAGTGGCGCGCACCCGGCGCAGGCGGCCCTCTCGCGCCATCCGCCCTTCCACCCGGCTCCGGTACAGCGCTCGCGTCTCGTCGCCCGCCGCCGCCAGCCTGGCGATCTCGGCGCGCAGGCGCTCGATCCCCTCCTCCCGCAGGCCGGTAGCCCCGGCAAGCTGCGTCGCCACCCGGAGGCCCGTCCACGGCAGGCTGGCCACCTGGCGGTCCGCCCAGCTCAGGATCGCCACGCGCCGCCCGCTCCTCAGCGCCGTCCGGAAGCCCTGCAGGACGAGCAGATCATGGGCCGGCCCGACGTCCTCCCACAGCCGCTCCAGCGCCTCGAGCAGCGCGGCGGGATCCTTGCCCAGGGTGCGGACCAGCTCGGTGACCCGAAGCTGCACCGCCTGCGGGTGGTCCGGGTGCTCCCTCAGCAGCCGCCGGGCCCAGCGCCCTGCCACCTCGCGCTTCCCCAGGAAGCGGGCGTAGAAGGCCAACGCGGCCATCTCGTCGGGCGGCACCGCCGCCCGCTGCGCCGCCGAGCGGTCCAGGGCGCGGAGCCGGGCCAGGTGGACCGCGCGGAGGCTGTCCAGCGCCCTGCCTCCCGACCGCCGGCTCTCCAGCCGGAACAGGTCGACCCAGCCGTCCGCCCGGTTCGGGTAATACTCGACGATCTGGCGGGCCGTCTCGTACGCCAGGTCCTCGCTCGCCTCCTCCCACTCCAGCTCCCGCTGTCGGAGGGCGGAGAGCAGGGGCCGTCCCGTGCGATCCCGCACCAGGATCTCCCACAGGCGGCCTCCGTGTGCGTCCACCTCTTCGCCGGCCGAGTCCTCCACCGCGAACAGCGCGTACACGACCTTCGGGGGAAGGCGGAAGGAGCCTCGAAACAGGCCGTCCTCTCCCTTTTCAAGCGAGGCGACCACCGTCTGCCGCAGGCTCCTTGTC
The DNA here is from genome assembly GCA_046757845.1 of Gemmatimonadota bacterium. Taxonomy (GTDB): domain Bacteria; phylum Gemmatimonadota; class Gemmatimonadetes; order Palauibacterales; family Palauibacteraceae; genus JBHHYZ01. Next base: position 51,606 of record JBHHYZ010000010.1, on the reverse strand, counting down.
TCCGGCCCGTCCTCCGGTCGCCGGTAGCGCGCCCGCAGCGACAGGCCCGGCCGGCCCGCGAACCGGGAGGAAGGACGGTAGGCGACTTGAATCTCCTCGCCCGCGGTCGGACGTGGCGGCGCCAGCTTCAGCTCACTGGTCTCGGCGCCGGCCTCCGCCGCCGGGCGCAGGATGAAGAAGCCGGCCAGCAGGAGCAGGACCATGCCCACGCCGATCCCCGCCCGGCGGAACGGAGAGCTCGACGGGAGGTGCACGGGCCCTTCCGTGGGGAGCAGCAGGCGTTCGCCGCTCTCCCGTCGTTCCAGGATCCGTTCGAGGATCCCCTCCGGCGGCCTCGGCGAGGGGATCTGCCGGGCGGTGTCCCTCAACCGGCGGAGAAACTTCACCTCATTGCGGCACCGCGCGCACTCCCTCAGGTGCGCGCGCACCGAGTTGGCTGTCTCGGCCGAGCATTGCTCGTCCATGTAGCTCCCCAACTCCAGGAAGCCGGGATGCCGCCGGAACAGCGTCCGAAACAGAGTCACCGTCCAACCCTCAGCAATCGTCGGATCTGCCGGCGGGCGCGGAGCAGCCGGACCTGCGCGTTACGTGACGAGATTCCCAGCATCTGAGCGATCTCATCGTGCGAGTAGCCCTCGATCTCTTTGAGGACGAATACGGTACGCAGGTGATCGGCAAGCTGCTCCAACACCCGCTCCAGTTCGATCCGATTTATGATCGCGTCCTCCTCGTCCGGAATGACGGGGAACGCGTTGTCCAGCAGCGGCACTTCGTAGCGTCGATGTCGACGCCGCAACCGGCTCAGCGCGACGCGGACGGTCAACTGGTTCAGCCAGCGGTGGAAGTCCCCCTTCCCATCATATCTGCGAACGGCCTCGCTCAATCCCAGGAACACGTCCTGGACCACGTCGTTGGCGTCCGCCACCGAGCCCGTGACCAGATATGCCGCGGAGTAGACGTCCCTGGCGAACAGCGCGTACACCTCGCACAGCGCCTCCGCCGTTCCGGTACGCGCGAGCTCGATCACGTGGTCCATGCCGACGGGTTGGCTCAAGAGACCGTAGAACCTCCTTCAGACACGCCGCGCCACCTCGGCCTCCGCCGAGGCGCCGTACGACGCCTCCAACCCTATAGATGCAACGAGTGAGGCAAATCTTACAGCGGAGGAATTTCGGAGGCCGCCGAAAACCGTATAACCAGTTGCTATAACGGTTGTTCCGAACTTTTCCACAGAATCCCGCCGGCGCCGAAGGAGGCCCGAAGCGGCGCGCCGCGACGGTTTCCCATCGCGGTGCGCCTATTTCTTGCCGGTAGCCGCCTTGATCACCAGCGTGACGTAGCGGTCGAGGTCGGAGAGCAGATCGATCGTCCCCGTCTTCCCCTCCGCCGCCGCGACATCCTTGGCGAAGGAGATCAGCGCCCGCCGGACCGCTTCGCGATCGGCCGCGTTGGCGCCGGTCGGGCTCCTGCGGGCTCGCGCCTGGGCACGCTTGGACCGCGCCGGCGCAGATCTCCGCTTGACCTGAAGCGGATACTTCGCGTGGAACTGCCGGAGCGTCATCTGACCGATCTTCGAGTTGATCTCCTTCGCCCTCTTGAACAGCTCCGCATTGCTGATTCCGGGGTTCTTCTTGAGCAGCTTCTCCACCATCTGCATCACTTTGTCGCTTGAAGAAACGGACATTCCGTTATTCTCCCGTTTTGTGAATGAGTCCCGTTCGGCTTCCGAGCCGGAAAGCTGCTGAATACATGGCATCCAGCGCCCTCGGCGGTGCCGGATCGGCATAATGAGCCTCTGGGCCGACAGATACAGTAATAAGGCGATTCGCTATCGCTGTCAATGATGTCGACAGGAAAGATGGTCGCCTGGCCGGGTGGCCTATATTGTCATGGTTTATGGCGGCACGCTACATATACGGAACGGCTCGCGGATCCATCGGCCGGGGGCGGGCTGGGCCGGCCGTTCAGGGCATGGGCTCCGGCTTGCGTCCCAGCCGGGCCAGTAGCTCGACCGCGCGATCGGCCGGGATGCCGAGATTGGAGCCTCCGAAGTCCGTGAGGATGGCCGCGTTCACGGCGATCACTTCCCGGTCGAGGTTCAGAACGGGCCCGCCGCTTCCTCCGTGCGTGGTCTCGGCATCGTAGACGATGTTGGCGCCGGTCACCTGGCCCACGATCCCACGCGTGGCCAGAGGAGCGATGTATCCTTTCTCCGACAGTCGGCGAGTGACCGCCCAGAAACTGAGCTCCGCCCGCTGCATGAGCTGGTTCACGAACGTCGGATCCGTCCGGGCGAGCAGAGCCTTGATGCCGGCGGGGTATCCGAGAACGAGCACCTCCTGGCCCGGCCTGGGAGGCTCCGTCGCGAAGGACAGGGGCCGCAGCCGCTGGCTGACGCCCTCCATCCGCAGCACGGCGAGATCCGTGGTCTCGCTGATCGTGACCAGTCGCACCTGGAACGGCTGCTTCACGCCGGGCAGGTAACCTATGAGCCGGTTCATGGTCGGAATCAATCCCTGGGCGATCATCCGCCTGGCCGACTCATCGAACTGCCACGGCACGACCACGTGCCGGTTGGTGAGCAGCAGCCCGTCCTCGCTGACCGCGAACGCCGTCCCGGTGAACAGCCGTTCCAGGAGCGGCCCGTTACCCGCGGAGCTCGCCCCCGGAACGCCGCCCTGCCCGACCCGCGGCCGACCGTTGGAGCCGACCACGATTCTGAGCGGCTTGCCACCGGCGGGATCCAGAAACCCGTACGCTCCCTGAAGGAAGACCACCGAGCGAGAGGCGATCGAGATCACGCGCGGTCCCGCGACATTGTGCTGCTCCAAGGCCTCCACCCTGGCCACGGCGCTGGACAAGCGGCTCGTGAGCTCCATCCGTATGTCCTGGAGCTGTTCGACGGTCAGTCGACCGCGCTCCTCCTCCGAGACAGTCGCCACCTGGTATATGCGCTGGACCTCCGCATCCAGGCGACGATCCACTTTCCAACTGTAGTAGCCGACCCCGAGGAGGCCCACTCCCAGCACCAGGACCACGCTCAGAAGCGTCGCTCGCGACAACGGCGACGTCTGCCTCAGCAGCTCGTGCGGCACCGCCGTCACGAGGACGCGAAGCCGGTCCAGCCGCCCTCCCGGGGAATGCCGCGCGCACTCGACGCAGTCGGAGATCGCCTCCCGCATGGTCTTGTAGGCCGCGCTTCCGGAGCGAGCCAGGCGGATGCGCAATATCGGTCCGGTCTCGCCCAGCTGTACCAGATCGCCCGAGTCCAGCCGGCGGGCCGTCGCCAGCACGCCGTTCACGCGCACCGGGCTCCCGGCCATGGCCTTGAGAAGATATGTTGAGCCCTGGCGCTCGAGAGTGGCATGGTGCTCCGCCACCATGGGCTCCCGGTCCGCCGCGAAGTGGAGATCGGAGCCGTCCGCGGTTCCGATGCGGAGGAGATCCCCCTCCAGCATCCGGGTCCTGCCGCGGTGGGCTCCGGATAGGTGGACGACGAGCACGGCGGGCCGTGCCTCTGTCGTGGACTCGGCCGGGGCGGCCATTTCACTGTCCTGTCGCCCCATGGTTCCTCCGCGGCAACGGGGATACGCGCCAGCGGGTCGCCCCGGTTCGAGGCTGGGGCGACTCCTCTCGCTTCCACGAGTGAAAGCGGCGGACTCGGGAACGGGTTCCGCGGCCGCCGCCGCCCAGCGGAGAGCGGCGCGGGGCGAGTGGGCCGGGAAGCGTGGGAGTCCGCCCGATCGACAGGAGGTTTCCGCTCGCAGGGAAGAGCCGAACAACCAGTGAGGAGGAAGGCATGCGGTCAGCGGCAATAGCTCGTTTGGGAATCCTGTTGATCGGCAGCCTGGCGGCTTCGGGCTGTTTCCTGGTCGCCGCCGGTGGAGCGGGCGCGGGTGGAGGAATCTATTTCACCTCGCGGGGTGCCGAGTCCGTGGTCAGCGCGCCCGGCGCCGAGGCCCAGAGCGCCGCGGAGCGCGCGCTCGAGCAGTTCCAGATCCGCAGAACCGAGCTCAAGATCGACGAGGAGGCGGGGACGAGGGAGCTGAAGGGCAAGACGGCCGACGATGAGATCGACGTCACGATCTCCCTCAGCAGACAGGCGGAAGGCGTCACCAAGGTGAGCGTGACGGCCCGAAAGAACCTCGTGAAGTGGGACAAGGACTTCGCCAAGAGCCTGCTGGCCCGGATCGTCGAGCTTTCCGGCGATGAGGGCAGCGGCCTGTGAAGTAAGGGGAGAGCGGCCGGATCCCCGTCAACCTCCGCGGGCCACCCGGCGGCCATCCGAGACCCGAACTTCCACCGCCACCCGGCGGTTCCCACAGGCCCGGCCTTCCGGAACGGCCCGTCCGGGCGCCGCCCGCAGGCTCCGGGTCCAGCGGTGTGTCATGATCCCGCCGACGTACAGGAGCCCGAAGGCCAGGTGAGTCAGCGACATGGCCCGCAGCCAGCCCTCTCCGGTCAGGACCTGGAGCAGATACCCGCTCAGAATCATCGGCGCCACCGCCGCCAGGACCACGATCCCGCTGCGGCGGCCGCGGCGGATGCCGGAGCGCAGATGCTGCCACACGTGTCGCCCGGCGATCAGGCCCAGAGCGAACACGAGCGCGGGCGCCGCCAGGATGTGGATCTCCAGGAAGATGGGCTCGAGCGGATGGTGGACGACCGAGAACGGCTCTGCGGGCGCGGTCAGGTAGCGGGCCCAGTAGTATCCCACTCCCGTGGCGGCCGTGAGGATGCTGGTCGTCCACACCACCCATCGCTCGAAGGTGGTCATCGGCCGGACTCCCCGCGTCCGGTGAGCACGGCGTGGAGAGCCAGCACCCGCCGGACGGCGCGCGTCACCGCCCGCGTCGTCAGGGTAGCGCCCGTCAGCTTGATGATCTCTCCCTTGCTCCTCCCGCCACCCCCCGGAGAGCTCAAACCGAATCTCCCGAACTGCCGAAGCCAGCGTTCCGGTGGCCGGTACTCCGGAGGCTCCGCGAACTTCAACGTCTCGATGCGGCCGATCTTGCCGTCCGCGCTCACCACCAGCATCAATACTTCCGGGTGCGTCCGAACTCGGTGCGCGTCGAAGTACGCGAAACCCAGCGTGTCGCCTTCCCTCGTTCCGATGTAATAGATGACGACCCGCTGCCGGATCTTCACATCCGGTCCCGCCAGCCGGCGAGCCTTCTCGATCTGGGCTTCATCCAGGAACGCCGTTCGGCGCTGGATCTCGGCGGGCGCGGGGAACGCCAGGCGAAGAGCTTCCTCCTGAGTCGGGAAGCTCTGGGCGTGGGCGCGGCCGCCGGAAAGGAGGGCGAGCAGCACACCGGTGGCCGCGGCGCCCGCACGCGGGATCATCCGGATGAAGCCTCCGTGGGGACACGCCCCGCGACCCCGGCCGAGCCCGCCGCTCAAAACAGATACCCCAAGACCACGTTCCACTGGTCGATCCCCGTATCCGCCCGATTCGTGTGGATCTGGTAATCCGTCTTCACGACGAAGCTCGGGATCGGCTTCCAGGCGGCCCCCAGCGACCAGATGGTCTGGTCGTTGGCGGGATCCGCCTCGAACCCGGATGGCACCCGGCTCTGTGTGTCCAGCCGCTCGTACCGGACGTACGGGATGAGCTGGTGGGGAGTGGCCAGCCGGTGCAGCACGTCGTATCCCCCCTGCACGTATCCACCCACGAGACGCTCCCCGATCGAGGCCGTCCCCTCCAAGCCTCGCGCCCGGTTGAGGGCGGCCACGTCGTCAAGGTCGGCGAACGCGAACAGGCCTCGCAGGTCCAGACCTCGGGCCTGGTACTGCGCGTGCCCTTCCCAGATGAGCGTCCGCGCTCCGATCGTGGCGCCCGGCCGGTCCGGCGAGGGATTGTTCTGACCCGCCTGGCCCACGTACACCGATCCGCCCACCATCAACCCGAGCACTCCCGTGTAGTCCACCCGGGCCACGCCGGCGAAGTCCTCGGCTACCGCCTTCGATCCGTTCTGCCGCCCGCCGCGCAGTCCCGACGCGTCGAACCCCTCCGCCTTCGAGGAGCCGCCGCCGACCCCGTCGAACCCGTTCAGCAAGTACGCCCGGAACTGAAGCCCCTGCACCGTCCCGAACAACCCCAAGCCGTTCTCCCGCCAGGTCGACGGCAGGATACGGCGCTCCGTCTCCGGCCGCGTGGTGCCCAGGAAGGTCGGAGGCTCGTGGACCTCGTTGATCAGGCCCATCGGAGAGAGCAACAGACCGGCGCGCAGCCCCAGCTGATCGGTGAGCCGGTAATCCAGGTACGCGAATTCCACGGAAGCTTCCCCCTCGTTGTCCGTGCTTCCGTGCTCGAACTCGATCTCCGAATTGAACAGAATGCGGTCGTTGAACCTGTAGCCCACGTAGAGGATCGCCCGCAACGCGTCCAAGCGATCCGTCTTGCCCGCCGGCCGCCCGTCTTCCCGCTCCCCGGCGAAGTTCTCGTACAGGACTTCCCCGTAGCCCGCGATGGACACGCCCTGGTCGACCCCGTACACCTTGGAGGCGGCCGGCCCGAAGCCCATCGCACCGGACTCCGCCACGGTGACGACCTCCCGGCCCAAGCGCAGCGCCTCGAGCTCTCCCAGGACCGCCTCCAGTTGCCGCTGGAGTTCCAGCTGCGCGGCGCTGTCACGAGCCACCTGGGCCCGCAGGGCTTCGACCGCGTTCAGGAGGGCCTCTACTCGCGCCTTCGTCTCCTTCTCCGCGGCCCCTTCCTGAGCTCGCAGCGGGGAGACCAGGCCAACCACGACCAGCATCAGCATCCCTACCACCCCGGGGCCGGACCTTCTCCGCAGCCGGCGCGGCCCCACCTTCCTCCACTCTCGTCTCCACCGGCTCAGCCACCGCGCCGGCCCCTCCGGCCTGACGGCTCCAGCTCTCATCAATCTCCTCTCCCGTCGTTCCGATCCTCTCATGAAGCTCTTCTCCCATCGTTCGCGGCTTCAGCCTGTGATCCATTCCGGTGACACTCGAGCAGATGACCCGACCCCCTCCCGTCCCCCGAGCCCGTCGCCTCAGGCTCGACCGGCTCCACCGCGGAAGGGAGACCGACCGGACAGACCGCAATGCCTTCGGCCCGCGCCACCAGGAAGAGGGCGGCCACCCCCTGCGAGCGGGCCCACTCCAGGCCATCGTCCGGACCGAGAACGAACAGCGCGGTGGAGAGCACGTCCGCGATCAGCGGATCCGAGGACAGCACGGTGACGCTGCCCCACGCGGGGACGGGTCTTCCGGTTCGCGGGTCCAGTACGTGGCCGATCCAACCCCCTCCCACCTCCACTCCCCGGACCGCCTGGGAGGTGGTGGCGACCGACGCGGGGGGGACCCGCAGGCGGACCAGAGCCCGGTGGCGCCGGGAAGGATCGGCCACCAGGACGGTGCGCGAGGAGCGCGCCGGCCCCAGGAACAGGAGCTGTCCCCCGAAGTTCAGCACCGCCCGACCCACACCCGCGTGCTGGAGCGCCCGGCCCGCATCTCGCAGAGCCGCCCCCTTTCCGAACGCTCCGGAATCGATCCAGCCGGCCGGGCAGCGCCGGCGCGCCCTGTGGCCGGAAAGGTCCAGCTCGAAGCAACGGAAACCCGAGGTTGCCAGCGCTCCCGACACCTCTGCCGGAGTGGGACGCCGTCCTGACCCACGAAGCCCCCACACATCGATCAGAGGGCCGACGGTCGGGTCCACGGCCCCCTGTGTGAGCACGGACCAACCACGCACCTCGTCCAGGACCTTCAGCAGCCGGGCCGGGAGAACCGTCCACCGCGCCGGCGGCGCATGGTTCAGGGCGGAGAGACGGCTGTCGCTCCTCCAGCTGCTCAGGAGACTCTCCCAGTCCTCCACCTCCCGGAAAGCCTTCTCGATGGCCTCCAGTCCCGACGCCCGAGTCTCCGCCACGACCTCGATCCGCAGAGCCGTTCCCATCAGGAAGGCCTCCCGTTCCACGGTCACCGGGGCATTCCGCGGGTCGCGGGTGCCCAGGGAAGCGGATTTCACGTGCCCCACGGGCTCGCCGCCCTCCCCGACACCTCTCCCGGCCTCGCCGATCTGACCCGGCCACTGCACCAAGCTCAGGAGGGCGAGCGCGGGTCCCAGGCAGCGCGCGCCTGGAGCGCACTGCCGCGGAGCGCCGCGGGCGGGCGGAGAGTGTCTCAAGTGGCCGTGAATCAACACCGATACCGATAACCGATAACGATTCTCGCTATTGCGAATGAGACCCATTCTCAATCTCTGGCCGAGCAGGTTAATTCTCCGCTCACGCGCCGTCAACCCCTGTCGGACCGATCCAGGTCGAGCCAGCGGTCGAACCTTTTCCGACGCACGCCCGTAGCCGAGATTGAGCGCGGCGCCGGGGCCGGCGATCGGGGGTTATGGGGAAAGGCGGCCGAGTGGAGCAGTGGTTCGTCGAGATTGGAAGGTGGCTGGATGCACTCGGCCTGTGGGCCTACATCCTGGCACCCACCGTGATGGCGGTGGTGGCCCTGCTCCCGATCCCGGCCGAGCCGCCCGCCATGATCAACGGGATGCTGTTCGGGCCCGTGATCGGAGGCCTCATCACGTGGATCGGGGCCATGCTGGGTGCCCAGCTCAGCTTCGAACTGGCCCGGCGCCTGGGACGGCCGGCGGTGGAGCGGATCCTGCGGGAGAATTCGCTGGCCCGGACGGACCGTTTCGTCGAACAGGCGGGCTGGGGAGGACTGCTCCTGGTACGATTCATCCCACTCATCGCTTTCACGGCGCTCAACTGGGGTGCCGGCCTGACGCGGGTGAGCCGGTGGCGCTTCTTCTGGACCACGGCCGTCGGAATCCTTCCCGGCGCCCTGCTGTTCTCGGCTTCCGGGTACGGAATCCGCGCGTTCGACGACCGGCTCCCCTACCTCGCCGCTCTCGCCGCCGGTCTGCTCATCATGCTCCTGGCACTCCGTATGCTACGACGGAGGAACTCACCGCTGCCCGACATCCCCGCCCGAGGTCGCGCCGGAGCCGACTCGTAGGACGGGGCACGCCCCCGCGGCGAGTGCCCAGTCCCGGGATGCGGCGCGCGCCTTCGGCCGCGTGAGGCGGCCCTCGGAGGCCCCTCTGCCACCCCTTTTGCGCGTTGGTGGGGCACCATAGCTTCGAGCGCCATGCGCATGCGTCTGACCAGAATCTTCGCCGCCCTGTGGATGGCGGGACTCGCGCTCGGGGCGAGCACGGCCGCCGCCGGCGCGCAGGAGGTACCCGGTGAGGCGGGAGTCGTCGCGGCCGGTCTGTTGATTCGGCAGCTCGACGGAGTCAAACGGGTCCTGATGATCGGCGCCCATCCGGATGACGAGGACACCTCCCTGCTGGCCGAGCTGGCGAGAGGTTGGGGAGCGAGAACCGCGTATCTGGCGCTCACGCGCGGTGATGGAGGGCAGAACCTGATCGGGAAGGAGCTGGCCGAGGGCCTCGGACTGCTCCGCACCGGTGAGCTCCTCTCGGCCCGGCGCCTGGACGGGGCGGAGCAGTACTTCAGCCGGGCGTTCGATTTCGGCTACTCCAAGACGGCTCGCGAGACCTTCCGGCACTGGCCTAGAGACTCGCTGCTGGCCGACGTGGTCCGCGTCATTCGCAGCTTCCGCCCGCAGGTGATCGTGTCCATCTTCGGCGGTACGCCGCGCGACGGACATGGACAGCATCAGGTGGCGGGTCTCTTGGCCCGAGACGCGTTCGATGCCGCTGGAGACTCCACCCGATTTCCGAACCAGATCCGCAAGGGCCTGGCCCCGTGGACACCCCTGAAGCTGTACCGGCGGACGTTCCGGGATCCACAGGCCGCGACGCTGTCGATTCAGACCGGCGCGAGGGACCCTCTGCTGGGTCGCTCGCACCACCAGTTGGCCATGGCGGGACGTAGCCGGCATCGCTCCCAGGACTTCGGCGTGGCCCAGCCGGCGGGAGCGCATTTCTCGCGGCTGCGGCTCCTCCGGACCCGGGTCTCGGCGCCTCCCGACGCATCGCTGTTCCAGGGCATCGACACCACGCTGAGCGGTATGGTGCCCGCTGAGCCGGTTCCCGCATCCCGCCGCATCCTGTCGGCGATCCGCCGGTATCGTGAGGCGGTTGCCGAAGCGGCCTTGCACCTCCGCGCCCTCGATCCCGCGGCCGCGGCGCCCGCGCTGGCCGACGCCCTGGACGCCCTCCAGGTCGCGCGACGGATGACCGCCGGGCTGGGCGCTTCGGGATCCGGGCTGCAGGACGCCCTCGACCGCAAGGCGGGACTCGCCCGGGAAGCGCTGTTCGCGACCGCCGGCCTCACTCTGGAGCTGCGGGCAGACGATGAGGTCGTGGTTCCGGGCCAAACGTTCCACGTGGAGGCGGAAGTGTGGAACGGCGGACCGCTCCGCTTCCGAGCCGAGGTGCCGAGGCTTCGGGCGCCGGACGGCTGGCACGTGTCGCAGGCTATCCAGACCTCGAAGGGCCCCCGGAGCGAATCCGAGGCCCTGCTGCCGGGCCAGCTGCGGAAGTGGAGGTTCGAGGTGACGGTCGGAGCCGCCCAGCCGCCCAGTCAGCCATATTTCCTGCGGCGGCCGCGCCACGGAGACCTCTATTCCTGGCCCGACGACCCGGCTCTCAGAACTCGGCCGCTGAATCCTCCGCTGCTCTCGGGCTGGACGGCCCTCGAACTCGAGCGCGAGCGCGAGCCGCCGGCCACGGCCTCGACGAGCGACGGCGCCCAGGGGCGCTCGTCGCGCCCCGGGCACCTTTCCCCTCCCATGCGCCTCTCCCGGCCGGTGCGCTACCGGGGAGTGGACAAGGCTCGCGGAGAGTTCTGGCGTCCGCTTCGCGTCGCGCCTCCGGTCTCGGTGACCCTCTCCCCACGAATTCTGGTGTGGCCCGACGGAGCTAGCGGATGGCGAACGCTGTCGGTGACCCTCCGAAACATGGCGCCGAAGGCCGTGTCCGGAGGGCTCCGGCTGAAGGTTCCCTCTGGATGGCGGACGGAACCGACGGAAGTGGCCTTCCAGCTGCCGGAGACATCGGCCACGGCCTCGTTCTCCTTCCGACTTCGCGCGTCCGGCGGCGCCGGGGCGGCGGAAGGTCGAATTCGGGCGGTGGCCCGGCTCTCGGATGGCCGCGCCGTGGACGAGGATTTTCAGACGGTCGATTACCCTCACATAGAGCCTATCTCCTACGTTCGGCAGGCGCGCGCCCGCCTGCTCCCCCTTCCGGTCCGGGTGACCCGCCGTCGTGTGGGCTACATCATGGGATCGGGCGACCAGGTGCCGGAGGCGATCCGCCAACTCGGGTTGGCCGTGTCGATCATCGAGCCGGATGATCTCGAGGCGGGCGTCTTCGATCGGTTCGATGTCATCGTGCTGGGCGTTCGCGCCTACGAAGTCCGCCCGGAGTTGCGGGCGGCCAACCGGCGGCTCCTGGATTGGGTGAGACGCGGCGGCACGCTCGTGGTGCAGTACAACAAGTACGAGTTCGTCCAGGGAGGCTTCGCGCCGTACCCGCTCGCGATCCATCGACCCCAGGACCGTGTCACGGACGAGACGGCGAAGGTCACGCTGCTGGAACCCTCTTCGCCCGTGCTCACCGTGCCCAACCGGATCTCCGGCCGCGACTTTTCCGGCTGGGTTCAGGAGAGAGGTCTCTACTTTCCGGGCGAATGGGACTCGCACTACACGCCCCTGTTGTCCATGGCCGATCCCGGTGAGAAACCCCGCCGGGGGAGTCTTCTGATCGCACCGCTCGGCGACGGCCTCTACGTGTACACGGCTCTGGCGTTCTTCCGGCAGCTTCCGGCCGGAGTGCCCGGGGCGTATCGACTGTTTGCCAACCTGCTCTCCCTGCAGCCGCGCCAGTGGCGGGCCTATCTCGCGGAGCGCGGCACGCGGCGAGACGATTGAGCCGCCTTCGCCGCCGGCTCGTCGATGCGCCGATATGGCGAGGCCACCGGGGCAAGATCGCGACCCTGCTTCCGGCCGCGCCGGGGTTCGCGCTCCCGCTGGCGCTGGGGCTGATGGCCTGCGATGGGAGCTCGTCCTCGCGCCTGCTCATCTACTCGCCTCACGGCCGCGATCTTCTCGCCTTCTTCGAGGCCTCCTTCGAACAGGAGCATCCGGGAATCAAGGTGGAATACGTGGACATGGGCTCACAGGAGGTCCTGGACCGCGTCCGCTCGGAAAAGGCGAATCCTCAGGGGGACGTGTGGTGGGGCGCGCCGGCCGAGATGTTCGGCCAGGCGGCCGACGAGGGCCTGCTGGAGCCATTCGCCGCCTCGTGGGCCGATGCCGTGCCCCCCGAGGCCCGGGATCCCGGGAATCTCTGGCTGGGCACCTTTCTCACGCCCGAGGTGATCGCGTACAACGAAGAAGCGATCCCGGCCGACCAGGTGCCCCATCGGTGGGATGAGGTGCTCGACCCCCGTTGGCGGGGACAGGTCCTCATCCGGGATCCGCTCGCCTCGGGTACGATGCGGGCCATCTTCGCGGCGATCATGGTTCGTGAATACGAGCGCACGGGAAGCTTCGAGGCCGGATACGACTGGCTGCTCCGCCTGGACGCGCAGACCAAGGACTACGTGCTCAACCCCACTCTCCTGTACCAGAAGCTGGCCCGCCAGGAAGGGCTGCTCACTCTGTGGGACATGCCGGACATCGAGACTCTGCGGTCCTCCACCGATCTTCCGATCGCCTACGTCATCCCGACCGACGGGACCCCCGTGGTGGTGGACGGTATCGCGGTGATCCGAGGGACCTCGGTCCCCGAGCTGGCCCGTACGTTCGTGGAGTTCGCTGGAAGCCGGCCCGCCCTGGAGGAAGCGGCCCGGCGGTTCTTCCGGATTCCCGCCCGCACCGACATCCCGCCGGACTCGCTTCCGGAATGGCTGCGCGAGGCCCTGCCCCGAATCCACCCGATGAACATCGATCGCGCCTTCGTGCGCGCGAACGCGCCGGCCTGGCTGCGGCACTGGGATCGGGAGATCCGCGGGCGCGGGCGAAAGAGGCGGCGGTAGCCGGTGGCTGGCCGCGGCTCCGGTGGACTCACCCTGGCGGGACTGTCCAAGCGCTTCGGCGAAGTGCGGGCCCTGCGCTCGCTGAACCTCGAAGTGGCCGAGGGAGAGTTCCTCACGCTGCTGGGACCGAGCGGTTGCGGGAAGACCACGGCCCTGAGACTGATCGCCGGGTTCGAGACGCCGGATGCGGGGACCATCCGGTTTCAGGGCCGGGAGGTGACCTCCTGGCCGCCCCAGCGGCGAGGCTTCGGCATGGTGTTTCAGAACTATGCCCTGTTCCCCCACCTCAACGTGTTCGAGAACGTGGCGTTCGGCTTGCGGGCGCGCCGGGAAAGCTCGGAGGAGATCGGTCGGCGAGTGGAGCGGGCTCTGGCCGGAGTGGACCTTCCGGGCCACGAGGACCGGGGCGTGCATGAGCTCTCCGGAGGACAGCAGCAGCGCGTCGCCCTGGCCCGGGCCCTGGCCATCGAACCGCCGCTCCTGCTGCTGGATGAACCGCTGTCCAATCTCGACGCCGCGCTGCGCGAGCGTACCCGAGGCGAGTTGCGCAGGCTGGTGAAGGGGCTCGGAATCACGGCGGTGTTCGTCACCCACGACCAGGAGGAGGCGTTCGATCTGGCGGATCGGGTCGCCGTCATGCGCGACGGGCGCATCCGGCAGGTCGGATCACCCGAGGAATTGTACGACCGGCCGGTGGATCGCTTCGTGGCGGAGTTCGTCGGCCGGGCCAACGCGCTGCGCGGCCGGATCGAGCGGGTGGAGAAGGGGGGCTTCGAAGTCCGGGTGGAAGATCTCGCTAGCTGGAACATTCCTCGGACGGCGCGGCCGGCCTTGCAACCGGGCCAACCGGTTCGGATCATCGCACGTCCGGAGGCCCTGGCCCTGAGCCCGGTCGGCGCTGAGACACCCTCCGGTCGCCTGTGCGGCATGGTGACGGACCGGCGCTTTCGCGGTGCCGTCACCGCGTACCGCGTTCAGCTCACGGGAGCCGGCTGGCTGGATGTGGAGGGTGCCCGGGATGCCGTGGCCGTGGGTTCCCGGGTCGCGGTCGCGCCCGCTCCGGGTGCCCGGCTCCATCTGTTCCCGGACACCGGCGCGTGAGATCTCCCCACGCCGTCGTACGAGACCGAGCGGCGGCGGCGCCGGGCATCGAACCCGATCCGTGAGCGGCCGCCGCGGCGCCGGGCGGCGGCGCCTCACGCTGGCGCTGGCGATCCCCACGTTGGCCGTCCTCGTGTGGCTGGTCCTGTACCCTAACCTGATCGTCCTCGCGCGCTCCGTCGTGGCGGACGGACGCTTCAGCCTCGCCGCCTACCGAAGCTTCCTGTCGACCCGCGCCGAGTTGGACGCCCTGTGGTCCAGCGTGTGGATCAGCCTCGCGAGCGTCGCGCTCTCGGGGCTCATCGGAGTCCCGCTCGCCTTCCTGTTCACCCGGTACGAGTTTCGGGGACGGGCTGCTCTCTCCGCGCTGGTCGCCCTGCCGGTGCTCCTGCCTCCCCTGGTGGGCGTGATCGCCTTTCTGTTCCTGATGGGCGAGAGCGGCATCCTCACCCGCACCGTGCAGCTGGCCCTGGGCCTCGATTCGGCGCCTTGGCGGTTGTCGGGTGCCCCCGCCATCCTGGTCGTCCACGCCTACACGATGTACGTCTATTTCTACCTGTTCACCGCCGCCGGGCTGGCGCGCCTGGACCAGGGCGCCGTGGACGCCGCCGCGTCGCTGGGCGCGGGGCGTTGGCGAACCCTTCGCCGGGTGATCCTGCCCATGCTGACGCCGGCCCTGACGGCGGCGTCGTTGCTCGTGTTCATGACTTCGATGGCTTCGTTTTCCGCGCCCTACGTGTTCGGGGGCGGGTTCCGGGTGCTCACCACCCAGATCTACGCCAGCAAGATGAGCGGCGTCCTGGACATGGCCATGGTCGAGACCGCGGTCCTGGCGCTGGCTTCCCTCCTGTTCCTCGCCCTGCTCCGCCGCTACCGGCGAGACCGCTCGTTCTCGGCCGTCGGGAAAGGAGTGAGGGCGGGCCGACGTCAGGTGAAATCTCCCATCCGACGAACGATGCTGTCCCTCGGCGCGGCCACCGTCGCGCTCCTGCTCCTGCTTCCCCACCTGACGCTCTTCCTGGTCTCTCTGGTGCCGGAAGGAACTTGGACCACCCAGCTGCTGCCGCCCCGCTATTCTTTCGAGAACTATGGGGCGCTGGTGGCGGATCCCTCGCTGCTGGTTCCCATGCTCAACTCCTTTCGGATGGCCGTCCTCGCCACCGGAGCCAACCTGCTGTTCTGCTTCGTGGCCGCCTACCTGGTGGTTCGGCGGCGATTCATCGGACGCGGCCTTCTCGCGACTCTGCTCGTGGTTCCGTGGGCCCTGCCCGGCACGGTCCTCGCCATCGGGCTGGCCACCACGTTCAGCGTCCACGCGCCGGCCGCGGGTCGGTTCGTCTGGGTCGGCACTTTCTGGATCCTCCCCCTGGCCTATTTCATCCGCAATACGCCGCTGGTGTCGCAGGCCGCGATCGCCTCCTTCCGGCAGCTGGACCCGGCCATGGAAGAGGCGGCTGAATCCCTTGGAGCCAGCTGGATCACCGCGATGCGGCGGGTCTCCCTGCCCCTCGTGCTGCCCGGTCTGGCAGCAGGAGGGCTGCTCGCCTTCGTGGCCGCGCTGGGGGAGTTCGTCTCTTCGATCCTGCTCTACACGCCCCGCTCGCGCCCCATCTCGATCGAGATCCTGGCCCAGCTCAGAGCGTTCGACTTCGGGGCCTCCGCCGCCCTCGGAGTCGTGCTCGCCCTGCTGGTCGCCGCCGTATTCGCGGCCGGAGGACGAGCGGTCCGCGGAGGAACACTGCCCGGCGTTTAGCTATGGACCGACCGGGGTTATGTTGGTCGAACTTTGTTCTGGAAGCACATGAGAACTCCGACGAAGAAGGTCGCCATGCCCACTGACATCGAGATCGCCCTGGCCGCCTCGCCGGCACCGATCCAGGAAGTCGCCGCCGCGCTGGGACTCGAGCCGGAGGACCTGCAGGTGTTCGGCCGGTACAAGGCCAAGGTGCCCCTGGACGTGATCCGCGCCAGGGAGCCCGGTGAGGGCCGCCTCGTGCTGGTGACCGGGATCAGCCCGACCCGCGCGGGCGAGGGAAAGACCACCGTATCGATCGGCCTGGCGGACGCGTTGCGCCGGCGGGGCAAGCGATCCGTGGTGTGCCTTCGCGAGCCCAGTCTCGGCCCCGTGTTCGGGCTCAAGGGCGGCGCCGCGGGCGGAGGGCGCTCGCAGGTCATCCCCATGGTCGACATCAACCTGCACTTCACCGGCGACCTGCACGCTATCACCTCCGCCCACTCGCTGCTGTCGGCGATGCTCGACAATCACCTCCACCAGGGGAACGAGCAGCGTCTGGACCCGCGCCGGGTCACCTGGAAGCGCGCCGTGGACATGAACGACCGGGCGCTCCGCCACATCGTGATCGGCCTGGGCGGACCCACGAGCGGAATCCCGAGACAGGACGGATTCCTGATCACGGCCGCCTCCGAAGTGATGGCGATCCTCTGCCTCGCCTCGGATCTGGACGACCTCCATGGACGGTTGGGCCGCATCATCGTCGGCTATCGGCGCGATGGCAGCGCCGTGAGGGCGGCCGATCTCGGAGCGCCGGGGGCCATGGCGCTGCTCCTGCGGGAGGCACTGGCGCCGAACCTGGTCCAGACGCTGGAGGGTACGCCCGCCTTCGTCCACGGCGGACCGTTCGCGAATATCGCCCACGGCTGCAACTCGCTATTGGCCACCCGGGCCGGGCTCGCCACCGCGGAGATCGTGGTGACGGAAGCCGGGTTCGGCTCGGAGTTGGGGGCGGAGAAGTTCTTCGACATCAAGTGCCGGACGGGAGATCTCACTCCGGAAGCCGCCGTCGTCGTGGCCAGCGTCCGGGCGCTGAAGCTGCACGGTGGCGCAGCCGCGGAGGACATGGCCCGCGAGGACGTGGACGCCGTGGGCCGGGGCATCCCGAACCTGGAGAAGCACGTCGAGAACCTGCGCCGCTTCGGTGTCCCGCCCGTGGTGGCGATCAACCGCTTCCCCGGCGACACCGAGGACGAGCTGGCGGCCGTGGAGGAAGCCTGCGCCCGGCTGGACGTGCCGGCCGCCCGCTACGAAGGCCATGCAAGGGGCGGCGAGGGTGCCCTGGATCTGGCCGACCGCGTGACGGAGACCCTCGCCGCAGGCCGGGCCCGCTTCGCGCCCCTGTACGATCTGGCTCTTCCGTTGAAGGACAAGATCGACACGATCGCCACCGAGATCTACGGCGCCGACGGAGTGGACTTTGCTTCCGCCGCGCGCGCCGACCTGAATCGGCTGGCCGAAGCCGGACTGGCCGAGGCTCCCGTGTGCGTCGCGAAGACGCAGTATTCGCTGAGCGACGATCCCAAGCTGTTGGGGCGCCCCACGGGGTATCGGGTCACCGTGAGGCAGGTGACGCCCTCGGCGGGTGCCGGCTTCGTGGTCGCCCACGCGGGCGACGTCATGACCATGCCGGGTCTGGGACGGCGGCCCGCGGCCGAGGGCATGCGCGTGGATGACGACGGCAGCGTGGTCGGCCTGTTCTGAGCCGGCGGCCTCTTCAGGCGGACGGCCGTTCCGTGAGCGGCAGCGGACCCGGGCCGGGGAGCGACGTCTTCCGCCCTCCCGCCGCTTCCCCGGCCAGCAGCTCGGCCACGTCCGCGTAAGGATAGAGGATGGCCGCCGCCCCGTTCGCCGGCAGCCCGCCCGTGTCCGCCGTCGGACCGTACGTGCTCCAAACGGGCCGTCCCAGCTGCCGCAGCAGCGCGGTCTGCTGCCCCCTATGATGCGCCGTATGGGCGATCCGGCGCGTCAGCACCCAGGCGCGGTTTCTCTCGACCTCGAAGAACGCCACCGGCCGCTCCCACCAGTCCTCTGAGGGCTCGCTCAACGCCCTGCGCCGCTTCTCCGAATCCTCGGCATAGCGCCGCAGAAAGCCCAGGCGGCTCTCCTCGGAAGGCAGAGGGGGGGCCTCCACATCGATCCCCAGCATGTTCCGGAACCACGCGTCTTCTCCGGCGCACTGATGCACCATGTGCTCCCGCAGGCTGCGGCTCCGCGGGTCACCGGCGCCGGGCCGCCGATCCAGGTCGTCGTCTTCGAACATGGACCATACGGAGAGGACCTTGAGGCGTTCGGTCGCATAAGTGTCGACGAGGAACTCGTACCGCATCCCAACCTCCGTGAAACGAGGCGACGAAGCCGCGGGAGTCCCCGACGCCCTCCGGAGGTCCTATCTGGCGGGCACCCGGGAGGCGCGCTTGGGTTCGCGGTCGGGCGCGCGCGCCGCGACGCGCATCCGGAAACGGTAGAACAGGTAGGTCGCCAACAACAGGGCGAGGAACAACAGCTGCGCCAGCACGATCTGCCCGATCGGATAGATGCCGAGGAGCTGCCGCAGCACCGGGTGGTCCGGAACGCCTCCCACCGGTACGGGGGCGAACAGCCCCGCCTCCTGGAGATTGTACAGGCCCTTCCCGAGGAACACGAAGGCCATGTAGAGGAGGATCGCGTTCGTCACCCCGAACAGCTTTCGAATCGGCAGGCGGACCTCCAACCGGACGATCAAGAGGCCGACACCCGATATGAGCAGGAATCCGGGAATGAACCCGGCCAGCAGCGGTCCCGTCCCGGCATCGAACAGAAGAGCCTGGTAGAACAGCACGGTCTCGAAGCCTTCCCGGTAGACCGCCGCGAAGGCCAGCGCGGCCATCGCCAGGGCCGAACCGGTCGTGATGGCCCGTCCCGCGCTGCGCTGCAGGTAGCGCTTCCAATCCTGTACGTAGGTCTTGTGGAACAGCCAGTGCGACACGTAGAGCAGTACGGCCACGGCCAGGATCGCGGTCACGCCTTCCAGCAGCTCGCGGCTACCGCCGCTGACCGGAATCAACAGGTGCGCGATGCCCCAGGTCAGGAAGCTGGCCACCACTCCGATCCCGACGCCCGCGTACACCTGCCGGGTGTGCTTCCGCTCCTCGGATGCGCGAGCCAGGTAGCCGAGGATCGCCGCGATCAGGAGCACCGCTTCCAAGCCCTCCCTCACGATGATCACGAAGGCGTTGAACGCGCCGAACCAGAACGTCGTATCCCCATTCAGCGTCGCTTCCACCTGTTCCAGTTCGCGGAAGATCGACCCGAAGGTCGCGTCCACTCGGGCCACCGGACTGCCGGCGGCGATCTCGGGCCGGAGCTCGAGGTGGATGAGCCGCTCGATCCGCCGAACCTGCTCGGCTGGCAGCCGAGGCTCGAGAAGCTCGAAACCCTCGAGGTAGGCGTGCTCCACCCCCGACAGAGCGGCGGCGGCATCTCCAGCCCGATAGGCGCGTTGTGCCCGCTCGAGCTCGCCGACGATAGCCGGCACCGGCGCCGCCGACGCGCCTCCGGCGTCCACGCGGCCGTTCGAGGCCTCTCCGCCGCTGGACGAACGGGTCCGGGCCGCGACGACGGCGGTGACGGGCTGCTCCTCGAGGATTCCTCCCAGAGACCGTCGGAGCGCGGCCGCCAGATCCTCGAACTCCGCGTTCCCGGCACGCATCAGGCCATGGAAGGCCTGTTCCGCGGCGCTCACCCGCTCGGCGAGGAGAGGTGAGCTGCGCGGCCCCCCCATCCCGTAATCGGCCTCCACCCTTTCGAACACGTCCAGATAGAGCCGAACCGTCTTCTCCCTGGCTCCCTCCAGATCACCGTTCACCGCGTCCGTCTCGGCTCTCCCCAGGCCGGCCTCGATCTCATCCAGGGCGGCGCGCAGGGCGGACCCCGGTGTCTCGCCGGCTCGGGAGCCGGCCAGCCGCATCGCCCGTGAAGAGCCGCGACGGGAGGTGGTCCCCGGCCCCGATGCCCCTTCGTCCGGCGGTCTCACCGGCGGCCTCAGGGGAACGCCCGCCTCCCGCGCCTCGCGAAGCACTCGATCCAGGCGCCGATCGAGCTCCTCGATCCCCGCCGCGACCTCGGCGGAATCAGCCGGCGCGGTGCGGACCGTCATCCGCATCACGTCGTGAAACGCCTGCTCCGCTCGAAGAACCGAAGCGCTGAGCGAATCTCCGCCCTGACGCGGGCCACCCGCTCCGTAGTAGCGCTCGATGAACTCCTGACGGCTCAGATACAGCCCCATGACCTCCTTCTCGACCGTGCCCGGCTCGCCACGCAGGCGAGCCGGAACCTCCGCGAGGCCGGTACGGATGTCGTCGATCCACTCCACCAGGCCGCCGGGCGGAGTGTCGGGGAAGGTGGCGCTGGAACTCGCATCGGCCCCCGCAGCGACGCCCCCGCCGTTCTCTCCCGCCCTCTCGCTGTCCGCACCCCCGGTACAGGCGGCGAGGCCGAGCAGCACGGCCGCCAGACCCAGCCCAAGCCCCGCCGCTCCCGGTCGAACACCCGCTATCCTGAACCACAGCCCGCCGACGGGGCCCTTCGTCACGTGCCGTCGATATGTCATTATCGCTAACGATTCTCGCTATCCGTAGTTGAGACTCATTCTCAACTGCCCGACGGTAGGAGATGGAAGGCAAGCTGTCAAGCCGGTCCGGCACCATCCGGGACGGAGGACCCGTGTCCCTCCGCCACCTGCCGCCGGATCGCATCGCGCAGGGCGGCCAACTCGGGACTTGTGTTCACGGGATACGGAGGATCGGCCCGATCCAGACACCGAATCGGCTGAGGCAGCCGGGCGATCTCCCGCTGAGCCCGGTGACGCGCCTGAACCAGCGCCTCCGTCCCCGCGGCCAGGCGTCTGCCATCCGACATGACCCGGCGCAACAGCGCCCGCCCCGGATGCCGTTCGGCCGCGGTCGCGATCAGGTCTCCGACCGCGGTGCCCCCCTCCTCGCGCCGGTACACCTGCTTTCGGCCGGGAAGGCTCTCCTTGCCGGGAGACAGCTTGATCCGTCCGCTCCCCGCGTATCGGGTCAGCTTGTACGCCATCTCGAAGGCCGGCGCGTCGTACGAGACGTCCATTCGGGTCCCCACTCCGAAACCGTCGATCGGGCTGTCCTCGGCGAGGAGCCGTTGGATCGAGTACTCGTCCAACCCGCCGCTGGCGAACACCGAGACCCGCTGTAGTCCGGCCTCATCCAGCATCCTCCGGACGGCGACCGAAAGACGGGACAGGTCTCCGGAGTCGAGACGCACGGCCCGAACCTGGAACGCCTCTCCCAGCTCGTCCCGCAGCCGCACCACGTTGCGCACGCCTTCCAGCGTGTCATAGGTGTCCACGAGAAGGACCGTATCCGGATAGCGCGTCGCGAAGGCTCGGAATGCTTCCAGCTCCGAGCCGTGCACCTGCACATAGCTGTGAGCCATCGTGCCGCTCACGGGGATTCCGTACAGCTTCCCGGCGAGCACGTTGCTCGTGGCGTCGACCCCCGCGATGTAGCACGCCCGGGTCGCCTTCACGCCGGCATCCGCCCCATGAGCCCGGCGCAGTCCGAAGTCGACCACCCTCCGCCCGCTTGCGGCGTGAACCACCCGGGCGGCCTTCGACGCGATGACCGTCTGAAGGTGGATCTGGTTCATCACGTACGTCTCCACGAGCTGAGCCTGAGGCAGCGGGGCCGCGATCTCGAGTATCGGCTCGCCGGCGAACACCGGGGTCCCCTCGGGTATCGCGCGAACCTCTCCGGTGAACCGGAACTCGGCCAGCCATGCCAGAAAGGGCCGCGAGAAGCCGGGCAGCGTAGCCAGGTACTCGCACGCCTCGCGGGAGAAGCGAAGCGTCTCGAGATAGCTCAGAACATCGTCCAGCCCGCAGGCGAGCACAAAGTTCCGGGATTCGGGCAGCGACCGGATGTACAGGCTGAACACCGCCTCATCGCAGAGCCCCTCCGCCCAATACCCCTGGAGCATGGTCAGCTCGTACAGGTCTGTTAGCAGTGCGCTCGAGGGTTCAGTCATGGGTCGAGCCCGAGCTCCGTCGTCGTCTCGGCTCCGACGGATCTGTAGCGAGGCCGGCCGGCGTCGCCAACTCGCGAACCGTCTCCATGGTCACCACCGCCACCTGCCGCATGAACTCGAAATCCAGGGTCTCCGTTCGATCCGATTGTCCATGATAATGGGGGTTCCTGAGGAATGCGGTGTCCGTCAGCAGCAGCGCCGGCTGACGCGCGCTCCAGAACGAGGCGTGGTCGCTCCAGCGCGTCGGCAGCAGCGGCCAACCCCGCAGCGGAACCCGGACGGTCACCACACCGAGATCCGGGGCGGCGCGGGCCGCCGCCGCCCGGAATCTCCGCAACAACCGCCGCGAGCGCCGGTCTCCCGTCGCGGAAAGGAAGGTGCCCGACTCGGGAATCGCCTTGCCGCGCAGCAGCAGAGGCACACGCTGGGTTCCCGGTGACGCGTCCGTGTATCCCACCATCTCGAGGATCAGGCATCCCCCGTAGCGGATCCCCGCCCTGCGAGAAGCGCGGACGAAGTGGCGGCTTCCCACCCGGTACGTCCAACCCTGCCGCTCCTCCAGATTGAACGCCACCCACTCGAGCGTGGCTTCGAACTCGAGCCCCGCCAGGCATCGGGCCACTTCCAGCAGCACCGCGACCCCGCTGGCATCGTCGTCGGCACCCGGCGTACCCACAACCGTGTCGATATGGGCGCCGACCAGAATCCTGGGCCGGGTGGAATCCCGGCCCGGTTGCCGACCGACCACATTCGAGAACTCCCGGCCTCTGAAGCGAAAGGTGTGCCGCTCCATCTCCAGGCCGGCGCGGGACAGGCAGCCTGCTACATACGCTTCCGCGCTCGCCAGGGCCCCGGGCGAACACCGGGCATGCCGCTCACCCTCCAGCGCCTGCACGTGCGCGCGCAGTCGCGCCGGATCGATCGCCGGGCTCCTCGCCACCATCACGGCCCGAGGCGGGCAACCCACACAACCATCCCCCTCAACGGTCCCGGGAGATCTCCACCGTGAGCCACGCGGACGCCGGACGGTTGGAGGACGTGAGTTGGCCCAGCAGCCGGTAGCTCCCCGGCGGCAGCGTTCCCTCGAACCGCTCTCCGTACCGGAGCACCCGTCCGGGCTCCAGGGTCTGCTCGCCCAGCATCTGCGTGAACTGGCGATCCGCCGACCAGCGCCATCGCTCGGCTCCCGTGCTGTCCCGGATCGCGAAATCGTACCGCTGGCCCGAGGCGAAGCGGAGCACGATCGGCCGCCCGGTACCGTTGCGGATCCGAAGCTCGATCGGGATGCTCTCGCCCTCGGAGTAGACCGCCCGGCCCGTGGCGAGGCTCAGTTCCAGTTGAAGCGGCTCGGACATGTCCTCTCCCCTCCCGCTCCGGGTCGACGGAGGGCTCGCCGCCGGTCGAGCCGCCTCCGGGCGGATCCCGGGAGCGAGTCCGGCGGCGCGCACGCCTCTCGCGCCGGCCGAACCCGCGCAGGCCGTGACCGCGAGCGACCCGAACCAGGCCGCAACGAACGCCCTCACCGTTCGCTCCAGCTTCATGCTCCCTCCAGCACTCGAGGCCCGCCGCCGCGGCCCCCGGCCGGGCGGCGTCGCTCCCACCGGGTCCTAGCCGGTCCTCGCCAGATCCCCGCTTCCCTCGATCGTCAGGAGATGCCGCTTGTAATGCAGTCCTCCGGTGTAGCCGCCCAGAGATCCGTCACGCCGCACCACCCTGTGGCAGGGGATCACGATGGCGACCGGATTGCGGCCCAGCGCGTTGCCCACGGCACGGGCACCTCTGGGCGTTCCGATCCGCCGGGCCAGCTCCGAATAGGGAATGACCTGGCCGAACGGGACCTGTCTGACTCCCTCCAGCACCCTCCGCTCGAAGGCGCTGAGACCGCTCAGATCCACCGAAATCTCGAACTGGGCGCGCCGCCCCTCGAAGTACTCGCCGAGCTGGGCCTCGATGTCCGCCAGCCCTTCGGCGTCCCGCAGGACCGGACAGCCCGTGAATCGCCTTTCCAACTCAGCGGCGAACCCGTCGGGGTCCGCCTGGTTCCAGGTCAGCCGGAGCAGACCACGGTCGCCGGCGACCAGGAACATCCGTCCGAACGGCGTCGGGAAGTCATGCCACCGGATCACGGCGCTTCGGCACTCCGCGGGCAGCAGCTCCAGCAAGACCTGGAACTCCGCGGCCTGTCTGCAACATGGCGGACACTCGCCGAGGTGGAGCGCCATCGCTTCAGTCCGGCGCTCTTCGAGCTCACCCGCCACGTACGCGAGGACCGCGTCCTGCGTGCACAGGGACTGGTCGGTATTCATGCTCGGTTCTCTTCCTCCCACAGATCGAACAATTCCTTCCGCAAACGCTTCAGCGCGTTGTAAACGTTGGCGCGTGCACTGTCCGGCGAGCAGTCCAACGCCTCTCCGATACGGATGTAGCCCTCTTCCCTGGCCCAGCGGCGCCATACGGCCTCACGCTGCTTGCGGGGCAGACTCGCCACGGCCGCCCGGATCCGATTCCGTCCGCCGGAGTCGAGGCCGGCCACGGCCGCGTCCGGCGGCGTAGGGCCATCGGGAACCAGAGTGTGGCCCCCGGCGCGAAGAGCGCAGGTTCGGCGACGCTCCGAGGCCAGCCGGTCCAGGGCCGCGTGCGTCGCCACGCGATACAGCCACGCGCGAACGTTGGAGTCCGGGCCCAAGTCGGGCGGCCTGCGATGAGCCGAACTCCACACCTCCTGCAGCACATCCTCGGCGGCAGCTCCATCGTCCAGCATTCCGGTGAGATGCCGTCGCAGTTCCTCGGAGTGGATCGCAACCCACGTCTCGAGCGGCGTGGGCTCCCGCCCGGCCAGCGCGGTCGAGCTCTCCCGCTTCTGTTTCACGCGACGGGGCCACCCGAAGACAACACGGCCACCAGGTAGTGAGTCAGAATCAGCGGCAGAAGCAAGCTCACCGAGACCAGGAACACGGAGCCTCGAGCGACGCTCAGGAAAGTCTGCTTGGGGAATGCCATCGTTCACCTCCAGCCCGCAAGATCGGGCGGGCGAGCAGCCAATGCCGGACTTCTTCAGCTTAGTCTCACCTGTGTAACGGTGCGAGGGGGCGAAACGTGAAAAACCGGACCTCGCCCTCCCGCGCCATGTGACCCGCCGGCCGTCAGGCTCGTCTGGATCAGTGGGAGGGCGGGCAGGGCGGACGCCGGCGGGCGTTGCTCTCGACCCGTCCCGTGGCTCATTCGCCGGGGCAGAATCCCGGCTGGCGGGAGGTGATCATGCGACGACCGTGCGCTGGCCCATGGAGCCGTCTCATGGGGGCCGCGCTCTCGAGCGCGGCCGCGACGACGGCCACTCTCGTGAGCTTCGCCATCCCGGTGACAGCGCAGGAAGCTGCCCCCGGAGGCGTCGAACCGACCCTTTCCCAACCTCCGTCGATCCGGCGCGAATCCACGGCGTATGGCTACGTCCGGAGAGTCCAGGGCAGCGCTACGCTCCTCCAATCCGAGTCCGGCAACCGGGTGCGCGCGGAGGTGAACGAGCCTCTGTTGACCTCGGATCGAATCTTCGTGTCGAGCCACTCGAGGATCGAGTTGGCGCTGTCCGATCGCAACCTCGTCCGCCTGGGGGGCGGGGCGGAGCTTGGGCTCGAGGCGCTCGCGTTCTCGGCGGACCGAGAGGAACGGTCCACGGCACTCGAACTTCGGCGTGGAGAGCTTCAGCTCGTGGTGGTGGAGGACTTTCTGGGCGATGACTACCCGCTCATCCACACGCCCAACGCCACGATCGTGATCCGAGATCCGGGCAGCTACCTCATCGCATCCGAAGGCCATGATCGAACCAGGTTGGTGGTACGCGAAGGAAGGGCCCGCGTGGAGACCGACGACGAGCGGGCCGTGGACGCGGGCGAGCAGCTGGAGGTCCACGGCCCCGGGGAGGGAGTGGAGCCCCGCCGCGGTCGGGCGGGCTATCTCACGTCCCTCGAGCGCTGGGGCCAGGGGCTGGGCGCGACCGGGGCAGCCGACGCGGATTCAGAAGCCCCGCAATACGTGGCGGGGGATCTGTACTACGCCTCGCGGCCGCTGCGCCGCTACGGCTCCTGGATCTACGTGGACGGTGTCCGGGCGTGGAGACCTCGGGTTCGCCACGGCTGGCACCCGTACTGGTACGGCCACTGGCGCTACACTCCGACCGGGTTGTTCTGGGTCTCTTCCGAGCCGTGGGGGTGGGTTCCCTACCACTACGGGAGCTGGGACTACGATCCCCACTACGGGTGGGTGTGGTATCCGGGGCACCGCTTCTCTCCCGCCTGGGTGTACTGGTACTGGGGCCCGCAGTACGTGGGCTGGGTGCCGGCGGGGTATTACTCCCGCCATTACGCGCATCACTACGGCCGAGGATTCCACTTCTCGTTCGGCATCCTGGGGTGGGTCGCGGGAGGATTCGGACCGTTCCGCTACTGGGTCTTCGCGCGTCACGACCGGTTCGGCCGGCATCACCAGGGCCGTTATGCGACCACGGGCTACGTTTTGAGCCGCAGGCGCTCGCATCTGGACCGAGGCCTGCTGTTCACGGACTCCCACAAGCTCACGCCCGAGCGCTGGCGCCGGCCCCGCGAGACCTTGCGCCTGCTCGCCTCCGACGGAAGCGGGCCCGGCTCCCGAAGGGCTCGACCGCTGGCATCCCTCCCCGACGCCACTCCGTTCGTGCATCGCGTTCCGAACCTGCCGCGCACGGTGGAGAAGAGGGTCCTGGGAGGAGGCGACCCCCCGCGAGCGGCCGAACCTCACCCCCGCAGGTCCCCGCGAGCGGCCGAACCGCAGCCCGGCCGGCCCCCGACCGCCGAGCCACACCGACGGCCACCACCCGCCGCCGAGCCTCATCGCACCCAGCCTCGAGCCGCGTCTCCCGAAGAGATCCGGGCTCTGCAACGCGACCCCAGAATCCGGCATCGGAGCCGTCCCCCCGGGCTCGAACCCGGCGGGCTCCGTTCCCGATCCCGTTCTCCGTCACGCGTGCGGGGCGGTACACCTCGGATTCGGAGGCCTCCCGTACGAACCCCGGTGCGGGGCGGCCGGGGTCTCCGGAAGCCGGAGGCGCGAGAGGGGAGCCGCCCACGGGAGGGCGACCGTCGGCTCCGGGCCCGGTTAGATCGGCAGCTTCGGCTGCGGACGGCCCGTCAGCGCCAGTAGCGCGTTGGCCACGGCGGGCGCGATGGGCGGCGTTCCCGGTTCCCCGATTCCCCCCGGCTTGTCGCCGTTTCGAACCAGATGCACCTGGATCTCCGGCGCCTCCCGCATCCGCACCATCAGGTAGTCGTGGAAATTGCTCTGGCGGACCCTCCCCCGTTCGATCGAGATCTCCCCGTACAGGGCCGCCGTGAGCCCGTAGACGACCGCGCTCTGAATCTGGGCCTCGATGGTGGACGGATTCACCACGGTCCCGCAGTCGACCGCGCACACGACCCGGTGAACCCGTGGCCTGCCTCGATCGAGTGAAACCTCGGCCACCTCCGCCACGATGGTCCCGAACGACTCGTGGAGAGCCAGGCCGCGCGACCGGCCTTCGGCGAGAGACCCGCCCCACCCCGCCTCATCCGCCGCGAGCTCCAGGACGCGCCGGTGACGCGGGTGCTCGGCCAGCAGGCGATACCGCAACTCGAAGGGATCCTGCCCACCCTCGCGGGCCAGTTCGTCCATGAAGTGCTCGGTCACGAACGCGTTGAACGTATGGTTCACCGAGCGCCACCAACCCACGGGGATTCCCAGATCGGCCTTTCGGAACTCCACGAGAACGTTGTCGATCTCGTAGGGCAGTCCGACGGCGCCCCCCACGGCCTCGGAGTCCACTCCGTTTCGCAGGGGACCGAACCTCTCGAGGATGGATTGGACCACCAGGCGATGGTGCCACGCGACGGGGACGCCGTCGGCTCCCAACCCTCCCCACAGCCGATGATGCGAGGCCGGCCGGTAGAAATCGTGCCGCACATCGTCTTCGCGGGAATAGACCACCTTGACGGGCGTCCCGACGGCCTTGGACGCTTCCACGGCATCCTCCACGAAATCCACTTCCGAGCGCCGGCCGAACCCTCCGCCGAGATACGTCGTGTGGACCGAGATTCGGTCCGGATCGAGTCCGGTGATTCGTGCGGCCGTGCGCTGAGTTCCGCTCTGGGACTGGGTGGGCGCCCACACGTCACAGCGGTCCGGACGAACGTCCGCCGTGCAGTTCATCGGCTCCATGGTGGCGTGGGCCAGGTAGGGCAGCCGGTAGGCCGCTTCCAGCCTACGCGAAGCCCGAGCCCAGGCCGCCCGGGCCTCTCCTTCCTCGCGAGCCACCGTGCCGGATTCCCCGGCCCAAGCCTCCAGCTTCGCCGAGATCGTCTCGCTCGACAGCTCCGCGTTCGCCCCTTCATCCCACACGATCTCCAGAGCCTGCCGGCCCTGGTGAGCCGCCCAGTAGTGATCCGCGACCACCGCCACCCCGCTCGACACCGGCACCACGTCGCGCACTCCCGGTACGCGGCGCGCCGCCGTATCGTCGTAGCGGATGGCACGGCCACCGAATACGGGCGAGCGGGCTACGACCGCGATCCCCATTCCGTCTCGGCGGACATCGATCCCGAAGGTCGCCGTGCCGTCCACCTTGAACGGTGTGTCGAGCCGGGGGCGAGGCGTCCCGACCAGCCGAAACCGCGACGGATCCTTGACCTCGACGTTCCCGGGCACCTCGAGCGCGGCCGCCGCCTCGGCAAGCTCTCCGTAGCCGGCTCGCCGCCCGCTCGCCGAGTGAATCACCTCGCCGTTCTCCGTCCGGCATTCCTCCGCCGGCACGGACCACCCGGCGGCCGCCGCGGCCACGAGCATGGCCCGCGCGACGGCTCCTGCCTGACGCAGGGGTTCGAAGCCCGCGCGGATGCTGGTGCTTCCGCCCGTCACCTGGCTGTGGAAGAGCCGGTTGTTGTAGACGGGATCGGCCGGCGCGAACTCGAAACGAACCTTCTCCCAATCCGCGTCCAGCTCCTCCGCCACCAGCATCGAGATGGCCGTGGAGATGCCCTGTCCCATCTCGGAGCGATCCACCACCACCGTCAGGCTACCGTCCGGAGAGATCCGGATCCACGCGTTCAGGCTGGCGGTCTCGCCACCGCCCTCTCCACGAGCCGTTTCGGCATCCCCTTGGGTGCAGCCGGACAGCTCGACGCCCAGGACCAGTCCAGCCCCGGCCAGACCGCCGAGCTTGACGAATTCCCGACGGGAGACCTCGAGTCCGCTCATCTCACGCGTCCTCGCCGGAGCGCACCGAAACCGGCGGCGCGGCATCCGATCCGGCCGCCCGGTGAATGGCCCGCCGGATGCGAACATAGGTCCCGCAACGACAGATGTTGCCGCTCATGGCCCGGTCGATGTCGGCGTCGGTAGGACGGGCATTCTCCGCCAGCAGGGCCGTGGCGCTCATGATCTGGCCGGACTGGCAGTAACCGCACTGCGGCACATCCTCCTCGACCCACGCGCGCTGCACCGCCCGGCCCACTCGCGATCTCAGGCCCTCGATCGTGGTGACCGCCTTTCCTTCCGCGGCCGATACGGGGGTCACGCAGGAACGGACGGGCCGGCCGTCCAGGTGTACGGTGCAGGCGCCGCACTGAGCCATTCCACAGCCGAATTTCGTGCCCGTGAGCCCGAGGACGTCTCGAACCACCCACAGAATGGGCATATCGGAGGGGACATCCACACGGTGAGTTCTACCGTTGACGGACAGAGAGATGGTAGCCATGGCGCACTCCGGATTCCGTGGTCGGCCTCCCTCGCAACCTGGTACCGGGCGCTACCCGCGGCAAGCCGCGAGCGGCGGGCCCGCGTGGAGACTCAGGTCTCTGCGGGCCTCCGCATGAATTGCTCCGGCTCCACCCCCAGGGCGTCGGCCAGCCGCGCGTAGTAATTGAAGTATCCGATGATGTGGGTGGCCAGCAGGATCTGTTCGTCCGTCCAACCGGCCTCGCGAAGCGCCTGCACGTTGCCTCGACCCAGCGATTGGGGGCGCAGCGTCACCTCGACGGCATAATCCAGCAGGGCTCGAATCCGGGGTGACAGGTCGGCCTCCCGGTAATCTCGAATGATCCGGTCCGCCAGCTCGTCATCGCCCGTGACTCGACGGAGATCCTCTCCGTGCGCCTGGGTTCAGTAAAAGCAATCGAGCGCTCCCGCGGTCACCGTCGCCAGCATCTCGCGCACCGCGCGCGACAGGCAGCCCGGTCTCAACATCAAGGTCTGGTAAAGTCGAACGGAGGCATCCAGCGCGTGGGGCTGAAGGCTCTGTAGCGAGAGGATGTGGAATACGTACCCTTCCCTCTTCACCGCCGCGTCGTACTGACGCTTCAAGACTCCGGTGGCATCTTCCAACGGTACAGTGCGAATGTACGGCATCGTCGTTCCGAAACTCCGGATTCCGTTCGCGCTCGAGAGCCGATGGCGAATCGGCCTCCAACCGGCCTCTCGTCGATCCCGGGTGAGTATCGCGAGGCGCACCACCCCCGGCAAGCGGCGTTGCGGGCCATGGAGCCCGGGTGTAGTGTCCGGGCCGTACGCCGTCCGCCGCTGGGTGGACGGCCCTCGGTCTCGGTCCTTGAGTCGGCGAGCAACCATGTCAAAGCATGTTTCACTCCTCCCGGTCCTGTTCGCCATGGCCGGACTCGCGGCCTGCGGTGGCGGAGCGCTTCCGAGCGGCACCTGGTCCGGCGTCGCCACGCCACCGGATGGACGGTCGATCGCGCTGGGCTTCGAGGTCTCCGGCTCCGCCGATTCCCTGAGCATCGTGGTGCTCTCCCCTCCCGAGGGGCAGGACGAGACCGCCCGCTTTCCGGCCAGCGAGGTCAGGCTCCGAGGCGATACGCTTTCCTTCGAGTGGACGCCCCGGATGCGCGCCCGGTGCAAGCTGGCCCGTCAGAAGGACCGGACCTGGGAGGGCACCTGTGTGGATGATTTCGGGATGCAGGGCGGCCTCACGATGACACCTCCCGAACACTAGCCAGCTTCTATGCCGGCGCGCGTCCGACACGGATGCGGTCGCGCCCACGCTCGCGAATTCACTCAGGAGGAGCCACCATGAACCCGAGGGCACTCGCGGCCGAGCTGTTCGGCACCTTCTCCCTGGCGCTGGCCGTGCTCATCTCTATCAACAACCCCGACTTCGGCGTGGCGACGGCGTGGATCGCGGGCGTCACGCTGGGATTGTTCGTGTACACGATCGGGCCGATCTCGGGCTGCCATATCAACCCCGCCGTGACCATCGGACTCGCCACCCTGGGCAAGATCGACCTCCGGAACGCCATCGCCTACATCGCGGCGCAGCTACTCGGAGCCGCGCTGGCCCTCGGGCTGGGCCATATCCTGTTCGCCTCGCCCGTCGAGCTGACCGTCCTCAATACCGCGGGGACGGGTCTGGCCGAGGCGTTGGGGACCGTGGTGTTCCTGTTCGGAATCTCGGCCGTGGTGCTGGAGCTGGTCCCGAAGGAGGTGAGCGGCGTGGTAATCGGCGGCTCGCTGTTTCTGGGGATCTCGTGGGCGGCGCACGCGTCCAACGGGGCGCTGAATCCCGCCGTGGCGCTGGGGATCGGTTCCCTGTCCTTCGCCTATGTATGGGGGCCGGTCGCGGGGGCCGTAGTGGGCGCTCAGCTGCTGCGCGCGCTGTCGAGAAGCGTCAAAGGGTAGGCTTCGCGGCGCCCGCGGAGGCGCCTGTGGAGGCGGCGGCCCGAGCCGACCCGGCACGGCCTGTCTAGCGGAAGCGCCGCTGCAGATCGGCCAGCGTCTCGCGGCCCGGGCACAGCTGCTCGAACGGAAGATCCACCAGCGGCTCCGGAACGGTTCCCAGCGTGGTGTGCAGATCCCGGGATTCGGGCTCGAGGTACAGGAGCCCCGTCAACACCTCTCCCCGCTCCTGATGCTCTCTCAGGAAGGTGTACGCGCGGTCTCGATCCGTGGGGTCGTAGCCTTCCTCCACCTTGCGGAACCGGATCACGCTTCCGTCGTGCAGGGTGACGTCCCGGGTGGAGCCCTGCGCATAGCTGGCCTTGATCTCCCGCGTCAGCGGGATGAAATCGGCCACCGTCACCTCGTGGTCGTGCTCCCGGGTGTACCGATAACTCTTGGTGGAGCCCTCGTGGTCGTTGAACGTCACGCAGGGGGAGATCACATCCACCATCGCCAGGCCTGGATGCCTGAGCCCGGCCTTCAGAATCGGGACCAGCTGCTCCTTGTCACCCGAGAAGCTGCGAGCCACGAACGTGGCGCCCAGGCTGAGGGCGAGCAGAGCCGGATCGATCGGCGGCTGCTGGTTGACGACCCCGCGCTTCGACTTGCTCCCCACATCCGCCGAGGCGGAGAATTGCCCTTTGGTGAGCCCGTACACGCCGTTGTTCTCTATGACGTAGAGAAGATCCAGGTTGCGTCGGATCGCGTGGCACATCTGCCCGATCCCGATGGACAGCGAGTCCCCGTCCCCGGAAACGCCGATGTAGAGGAGACCTCGATTCGCGGCGATGGCTCCGGTCGCGATGGCAGGCATCCGGCCATGCACGGCATTGAATCCATGGGCCTGTTCGAGGAAGTAGGTCGGCGTCTTGGAGGAGCAGCCGATCCCGCTCAGCTTGCCGACCCGGTGCGGCGGCACATCCAGCTCCCAGAACGCTTCGATGATCGCCCCCGTGATGGAGTCGTGACCGCAGCCGGCGCACAGAGTGGACATCGTGCCTTCGTAATCCCGCCGCGTGAGCCCGAGCGCGTTGGTGGCGAGCCCCGGGTGATGGATCTTCGGCTTGGCTATGTACGTCACGCTTCGACTTCCTCGGTTCGAGTCTCACCCTCGTCGCCCGCGGAGCCGGAAGCTCCGGCCGAGGCCGGCCGCTCGGAGGCCCTGTCGCTCGAAGCCCGCCCGGCCGAATCCGTTGGACCGGCGGCCCCGGAACGCGCCCCGGCCTCCACTCCGAGCGCCGCCAGGACATCGTCGCTCACATATCGGCGACTCATGGGCAATCCGCCATAGTGTCGGATCGAAACCAGTCTCTCCCTGGCCACCTCGGTCTCCGCCACGAGCAGCTTGACGAGCTGGGAATCGCGATTCTGCTCCACCACGAAGTTCCGCTCGTGCCCGTTCAGGAACTCCACGACCTCGGAATGGAACGGAAACGCCCGGATTCTCATGAAGTCGAGAGGCACACCGCGTTCTTCGAGCCACTCCACGGCTTCCCGTACCGCGCCATCGCAACCGCCGATGGTCACGATTCCGAACTCGGCATTCGGGCGGGTCTCGATCACCGGCTCCGGCGCCACCTGCGCCACGCTCTGGATCTTCCGGGCCAGCCGATCCATCACATCCGTATACCCCTCCGCGTCTTCGGTGTACGCGCCGTATCTGTCGTGTCCCGACCCCCGGGTGAAGTAGGCCCCCTTGGGATGGACTCCGGGCAGAGTTCGATACGGGATCCCGTCCCCGTCCACATCCAGATACCGGTAGAAGCTGTCCAGCTTTTCGATCTCCTCCGCCCCCAGCACCTTGCCCCGGTCAGGCACGTAGGAGTCATCCCACTCCAGCCGGGGAACGGCCCAGTCGTTCATCCCGATGTCCAGATCGGACAGCAGAAACACGGGCGTCTGGAAACGCTCTGCCAGATCGAACGCCTGGACCGCCATGTAGAAGCACTCCCCGGGATCGGCTGGAAACAGGACGACATGCCGGGTGTCTCCGTGCGAGGCGTACACGGTCGTGAAGAGGTCGCCCTGCTGAGTCCGCGTGGGCATGCCCGTGGAGGGCCCCGTCCTTTGCACATCGATGAACACGGACGGGATCTCCGCATAGTAGGCCAGTCCGATGAACTCGTTCATCAGGGAGATGCCCGGTCCGCTGGTGGCCGTGAACGCCCGGGCGCCCATCCACGCCGCTCCCAGCACCATGCCGGCCGCCGCCAACTCATCCTCGGCCTGGATGATGCAGAACCGGTTGCCCCCCGTCTCCGGGTCCTTGCGCAGCCGGTGGCAGAAAGCGGTGAAGGCATCCACCAGCGAGGTGGAGGGCGTGATGGGATACCAGGCGGCGACGGTCGCGCCGGCGTAGACGCATCCCAGGGCCGCGGCCGTGTTGCCATCGATCAGGATCTGCTCCGCCGTGGCATCCATCGGCTCCAGCCGAATCGGCAGAGGACAGTCGAAGTGCTCGAGCGCGTAGTCGTACCCCAGGCGAATGGCGAGCCGGTTGGAGTCCATCAGAGCCTGCTTGGTCGCGAACTTCTCCCCGAGCAGCTCCGCCACCACGTCCAGATCCAGGTTCAGGAGGGCCACCAACACACCGGTGTAGGCGATGTTCTTCATGAGGATGCGCTCTCGGGCCCCGCGGAAATGCTCCACGCACATTCGGGCCAGCGGCACTTCCAGGAAGGTCACGTCCTGGCGCCTCAATTCCGCCGGGAGCGGCCAGGTCGAATCGTGCACCACCCACCCTCCCGGCTGGATCTCGGCGATATCCCGCTCATACGTGGCCGGGTTCATGGCCACCATGAGATCGAAGTCGGGGGTTCGCGCGGTGTGTCCGCGCGAGTTGACTCGAATCTCATACCAGGTCGGGAGCCCCTGGATGTTGGAGGGGAACAGGTTCTTGCCGGAGACCGGGATCCCCATGCGGAAGATCGCCTGCATCAGGAGCCCGTTGGCGCTCGCCGAACCGGTCCCGTTGACCGTGGCGATCTTGAGCGCGAAATCGTTCACGCGCACGGCGCGCGAGTCTCCCCTTCCCCCGCTCACGCCCCCCCCTTCCGGCGTTCGCTCGGGCCGGATCTTGACTCCTGCACGGTCGGTGACGACGTCAGGCCGGTACGGCGACGGGAGAGCGATCGGGATGCGCGGCGCCCGCCTCCAGACCGGCGTACGGCACCAGAAGTTCGAATTTCCGCATATCCCACGCCGCGGTCGGGCAACGCTCCGCGCACAGCCCGCAGTGTATGCAGAGATCTTCGTCCTTCACCATCACGCGCGCGGTCTGCGGAAGGCGGCCCGAGACGTAGAGATCCTGCTCCAGGTTGCGGGCCGGCGCGCTCAGGCGCTCCCGCAACTCGGCTTCGGGCCCATTGGCCGTGATGGTCAGGCAATTCAGCGGGCAGATATCGATACAGGCATCGCATTCTATGCACAGCGAATCCGTGAAATAGGTCTGGATATCACAGTTCAGGCAGCGTTCCGCTTCGGTGAGGGCCTGTTCCAGATCGAATCCCTTCTCCACCTCGATTCCCAAACTGTCGAAGCGCTCGCGCAGGTCCACGTGGCGCATCTCCGCGCGACCGGAGTAGTCGTAATCGTTGCTGTAGCTCCACTCGTGCAGCCCCATCTTCTGGCTCACGAGATTCATTCCGTAAGCCGGCCGCTCCTCCACCGGACGCCCGTGGCAGTAATTGTGGATGGAGATCGCCGCCTGGTGGCCGTGCTCGACGGCCCAGATGATGTTCTCGGGCCCCCACGCCGCGTCCCCTCCCACGAACACGCCCGGGAGGCTGGTCTGAAAGGTGGTGCGGTCCACCACCGGCATGTCCCACTCGTTGAATTCGATCCCGATGTCCCGCTCGATCCACGGGAAGGCCGCCTCCTGCCCGAGCGCCAGGATGACCGCATCACACGGGATGACCGTGGAGTCCAGCACTTCTTTCTTCAGACGGCCGTCGGGCTGCTCGTGCCAGGTCACGAGCTCGAACTCCATGCCCGTGAGCTCGCCGTCCTCCACCAGGAAGGCCGCCGGCGAGTGGTTCTCCAGGATCGCGATCCCCTCCTCCTCTGCATCCTCGAGCTCCCACTCGGAAGCCTTGAACAACGCCCGTCCCTTGCGCGCCATCACCTTGACGTCCATGCCTCCGATCCGCTTCGCCGTGCGGCAGCAATCCATCGCGGTGTTGCCCACGCCGATGACGAGGACGCGCGGGCCGATGGACGTCACGTGCCCGAAGGCCACCGACTCGAGCCAATCGATCCCGATATAGATGCTGTCGCTCTCATGCCGGCCCGGCAGCTCCACGTCCTTGCCGCGGGGGGCTCCGGAGCCCACGAACACCGCATCCCAGCCGTCCTCGAGCAGGCCCTTCATGCTGGTCACGGGACAGCCCAGCCGCAGGTCCACCCCCATGTCGAGGATCATGTCGATCTCTTCGTTCAACACCTTGGGAGGCAGGCGGAACTCCGGAATGTTGGTCCACATGAGGCCGCCCGGCCGCTCCAGCTTCTCGAACACGGTCACCTCGTAGCCCAGCGGCATGAGATCGTTGGCCACCGTCAGGGAGGCGGGGCCGGCGCCCACACAGGCAATCCGTTTTCCATTCTTCCGCGCCGGAATGGAGGGGAGGCGATCCGAGATGTCATCCCGAAGATCCGCCGCCACGCGCTTCAGGCGGCAGATCGCTACCGGCTTGTCGTCGATTCGCCGGCGCCGGCAGGCCGGCTCGCACGGCCGGTCGCAGGTACGGCCCAGGATCCCCGGAAACACGTTGGATTTCCGGTTCAGCATGTAAGCGTCCGAATAGCGGCCTTGGGCGATCAGCCGGATGTACTCGGGCACGTTGGTGTGCGCCGGGCACCCCCACTGACAGTCGACCACCTTATGGTAATAGTCCGGGTTCCGGACATCCGTCGGCTTCATTCAGGCCTTCACGGTTGAGGAATTCCGTTCATCCTACAGCGGCGGCCAAGCTCGTGCCAGCAACGCCGTTGGCGGCGAGCGCGTTCCACCTCCGAAGCGCGTTTTCCCGCGACCTGCATGGCCGTGTATCTTGCGTGCCGAGCCGGGCCTCCCGCGTGCGGTTGGCCCGAGGGACCCTTCGAGTCGAGGATGTCGACGATGTCGAACGCGAAGTCGGAAGCCTACCGTGGATCTCTTCCTTTCAGGTCGCTGCGCTGCGCGCTCGCCTGCGCGCTCGCCCTCGCCGCGACGGCCCGCCCGGGATGGGGACAGGAGGTGCGCGAACCGTTGCCGGAGACCAACCAGGCCCTGTTCTCTCCGCTCCAGCTACCGCCTCCCGATCAGGTCCGAACCGCCACGGGCCAGCCCGGACCGGCCTACTGGCAGCAGCGCGCCGATTATTCGATCCACGTCTCGCTCGACCCCGACACCCATCGCCTTCGAGGCTCCGAGACCATCCGCTACACCAACAACTCCCCCGATGATCTCGAGGACCTGTGGCTGCAGTTGGACCAGAACCTGTTCCGACCGGGCAGCCGGGGTGCGGTAGTGAACTCTTCGACTCGCTGGCGCGGCTCGTTTCAAGACGGCGGCGACCGGCTGGAGCGGGTCGAGCTCCTGGCGGACGGGGCTCGCAGGCCGGCGCGATACGCGGTCGAGGACACGCGGATGCACATCCGGTTGGACCGTCCCCTGCGGGCTCGTGGCGGCCGTATCGACATCGAGATCAACTGGTCGTTCGTCGTGCCCGAGTACGGCGCGGACCGCATGGGCCGATTCAAGGGGAAGGACGGATGGGTCTACGAGCTGGCCCAGTGGTATCCGCGCATGTACGTGTACGATGATGTCTCGGGTTGGAACCCGCTGCCGTACTTGGGACAGGGCGAGTTCTACCTGGAGTACGGGGATTTCCAGGTGGAGATCACCGTCCCGCGCGACTTCCAGGTGGTGGCGACCGGCCGGCTCGTGAACCCCGAGGAAGTGCTCACCGCTCGTCAGCGGGAGCGGCTGCGGGAGGCCCGGCACAGCGCCGAGACGGTGGCCATCGTGCGACCGGAGGAGGTCGGGGCGAAGAGAAGTCGTCCCGCGGGCCGCGGCCCTCTGACCTGGCGGTATCGGGCGGAGAGCGTGCGGGATTTCGCCTGGGCGGCCTCCAAAGCCTTCATCCTGGACGCCACGAGCTGGCAGGACGTGCTGATCATGTCAGCCTACCCCAAGGAGGCTCTGGGCCCCGACAAGGATGGAAAGCCGGGGTGGGAGCAGGCCACGCGATTCGCCCGGCACACGATTTCCTACTACTCCGACCGGTGGTACCGCTATCCCTATCCGGTCGCCATCAACGTGGCGGGCGCCGTCGGCGGCATGGAGTACCCGATGATCGTGTTCTGCTCCGTCCGGGCGCGTGGACAAGGACTGTTCGGAGTCACCGACCACGAGTTCGGGCACAGCTGGTTTCCCATGATCGTGGGCAGCGACGAGCGTCGCTACGCATGGATGGACGAAGGTTTCAACACCTTCCTCAACCACTACTCCAACCTGGCCTACTTCGGCTCAGAGGCGGCCCGCGCTCAGCGCACGAATCCGGACTTCATCGCGCGCCGGATGCAGGAGCCGATCTCCGATCAGCCCATCATGACGTGGCCGGATCTGCTGAGGCGGCAGGGTCTCGGGTTCATGGGCTATCGAAAGCCCGGGTTCGGGCTCATCCTCCTGCGCGAAGTCATCCTGGGGCCGGAACGGTTCGATCGCGCGTTTCGCGCCTACATTCGCCACTGGGCCTTCAAGCATCCGCAGCCGGCCGATTTCTTCCGCTCCATGGAGGAGTCCACGGGCGAGGACCTCGACTGGTTCTGGCGCGGATGGTTCTATCGGACGGATCTGCTGGATCAGGCCGTAGACGGCGTCGCCGTGAAGGATGGCCACACGGAGATCCGGCTGTCGAACCGGGAAGGTCTGGTGATGCCGGCCGAGCTCGAGATCCGGATGGGGGACGGCTCCTCCGTGCACCGTACGCTGCCGGTGGAAGTCTGGATGACGAGCGACATCTTCACCCTGAATCTGGCGGGTACACCGAACGTGGTGGCGGTGACGATCGACCCGCAACATCGACTCCCCGATGTTCGGCGGGGGAACAACAGGTGGAAGGCCGCGCCAGCCGCAGCGGGAGGCGGCGGGTGAGCGCACGGGGAGCAGACACCTGTGGTGCTCGGAACGCCGGCACCCGGCGCCGGACGGCGGCCCCGGGCGTACCGCCTGAGACGGCGTCCTAGTACTCCACCCGGTCCGCCAAAGCCTCCCACCGGTCGAACGGCTCCCGAGCCTCCGGAACGAGGAGCTGGCGAATGGAGAGGGAGCGATCGGCCACCGGCCTCGCGAGCTCCTCATAGATGAATCCATCGTCGAAGCCGGCGGCGGCGGCGACTTCGCGGCCGACGCCGTAGAACACCCGCTCCGGCCGGGCCCAGTAGATGGCCCCGAGACACATCGGGCATGGCTCGCTGCTCGAATAGATGTCGCAACCGGTGAGCTGGAACGAGTCGAGCAAGCGGCACGCCTCCCGAATCGCAACCACCTCGGCGTGCGCGGTGGGGTCCCTGGCCTGCGCCACCCGATTGGCTCCGCGGGCGATGATCTCGCCATCCTTCACCACGACGGACCCGAACGGCCCTCCCCCCGAGCGTACGTTGTCGGCGGCGAGCCGCGTGGCCTCGCGCATGAACTCGATGTCCGGCATGTTCCACCCCCGTCGCGTTGCCCGTAGACGACTCCGACTCCAGAATACAGAGGCGGCGATGTTCGCGAGAGAGTGGAGGGGCCGGTGAAGCGGCGCGAAGGCCTGGCCAAGCTGACGGGCCGGGAACGCTATCTCGATGACCTTCCGTTCGAAGGCGGCCTGTGGGGCGCGACCGTCCGCAGTCCGGCCCCCCGCGGTCGAATCGCGGGAATCCGCTTCGGACCGGGCGTGGACTGGTCGGAGTTCATCGTGGTGGACCACCGGGACATCCCCGGTTCGAACCACCTGTACCTGATGGAGAGGGATCAGCCCGCCCTGGCGCCCGGCTACGTTCGGCACGTGCATGAGCCCGTCGTTCTCCTCGCCCACCCTTCGCGCGCGATGGCGAGGCGGGCCGTCAAGGAAGTGGAGATCGCGGTGAACCCCGAGCCTCCCATCCTCGACTACAGAGGCACTCCCGCCGCCGACCAGATCCAGTACTCGGACGACAACGTGTTCAAGCACCTGGAGATGTCGAAGGGCGATGTGGAACGGGCGCTCGAGACCGCCGCGGTGGTCGTGGAGGGCTCCTACGAAACCGGGGCTCAGGAGCACGTGTACCTCGAGAGCCAGGCGATGCTCGCCTACCCCGATGGCGACGTGCTGGTGATCCTCGGCTCCATGCAGTGTCCCTACTATGTGGTGAAGGCGCTCGGGCCGCTGTTGGGCCGGACCGAACGCCGTCTCAGGGTGATCCAGACCCCGACCGGAGGCGGCTTCGGGGGAAAGGAGGAATACCCTTCCACCATCGCCGCGCACGCCGCGCTGCTGGCCCTGAAGGCCGGGCGGCCGGTCAAGCTGGTGTACGACCGACCCGAGGACATGGCCGCCACGACCAAGCGCCATCCGGCCACCGTCAGACATCGCACCGGAGTGGACCGGGACGGGCGGCTCCTGGCTCAGGACATCGAGGTGGTGATGGACGGAGGTGCGTACGTGACGCTCTCGCCCGTGGTCCTGAGCCGGGGGATCATCCATGCGGCGGGGCCGTACTCGTGCGACAACGTCCGCGTGCGAGGCAGGGTGGTGTTCACCAACGCCGTGCCGTTCGGGGCGTTTCGCGGGTTCGGGAACCCGCAGACGGTGTTCGCGTGCGAGCGTCACATGGACACGATCGCGCGGCGGTTGGGCATGGACCCGGCGGAGCTGCGCCGAATCAACCTCCTCCGGGATGGGCAGACGACGGCCACCGGCCAGGTGATCCGGGACGGGACGGACCGCGTATCCGTCCTGGACCGGGCGTTGGAGCTGGCGGACTACGCGAAGGCGCGCGAGCGGCATGCCACCTTCAACGCGACCCACGCCACGCGGCGACGTGGAATCGGGCTGGTCACGTTCTATCACGGAGCCGGCTTCACCGGCGCGGGAGAGGTCCATCTGAACTCCCGGGTCCACGTGGCGGGGCTGCCCGACGGCCGGGTGGAGGTGCGAACGGCGAGCATCGAGATGGGACAGGGAACGCTCACCGTGTTCACTCAACTCGCGGCCGACCGGCTGGGCCTCGAGCCCGATCAGGTGCTCATCTGCCCCGCCGACACCCATCGGGTTCCCGACAGCGGACCGACGGTCGCATCCCGGACTGCCATGGTGGTCGGGCGACTGGTGGAGAGAGCCTGCGATGACCTGCGACGAAAGGTGGGGCTGGTGGATGAGGCCCGAGGCTCGCTCGTAAGACGGGCGATCGTTGCCTGGCACGAAGAGAATCCGGAGCGAACCCTGGTGGGAAAGGCCCGCTACGAGGCGCCCCCGGGGATCCAGTGGGACGAGGAGACGTATCGCGGCGACGCCTACGGCGCCTTCGCCTGGGCGGCGCACACGGCGGAGGTGGAAGTCGATCTCCGCACCTACGGGATTCGGGTGCTCGACTACGTGGCGGTCCAGGAGGTCGGCAGGGTGCTGAATCAGACGCTCGCCCGTGGCCAGATTCAGGGCGGCGTGGCACAGGGAATCGGCTGGGCGCTGCTCGAGGACTGCGTGTGGAAGGATGGGGCGCTGGAGAACTTCCAGCTCGCCAACTACCTCATCGCCACCAGCGGGGACCTGCCGCCGCTTCGGGTCGAGTTCATGGAGAATCCGTACGCTTACGGCGCCCGGGGCGCCAAGGGCCTCGGCGAGATGCCGATCAACGGACCCGCTCCCGCTGTGCTCAACGCGGTCGCGGACGCGCTGGATGTCGAGCCGCGTCGCGTGCCGCTGACCCCCGAGCGGTTGATGGAGCTCATGGACGCGCCTACCGCCTCGCCGGGCCGGGACGTCCGGCGGGCCGCCGCCAACCGGTGAACGGGCCGGTGTCCGGAG
Organism: Gemmatimonadota bacterium; assembly: GCA_046757845.1. Taxonomy (GTDB): domain Bacteria; phylum Gemmatimonadota; class Gemmatimonadetes; order Palauibacterales; family Palauibacteraceae; genus JBHHYZ01. Next base: position 9,928 of record JBHHYZ010000010.1, on the reverse strand, counting down.
GCACGGTCCCGATCTCGTTCACCCTGAACGGAGAGCCGATCTCCGTGAGGGTGGACGCCAGCGAGCGCCTGCTCGATCTGCTTCGCTACCGCCTCGGCCTCACCGGGACCAAGGAGGGATGCGCCGAGGGCGAGTGCGGCGCCTGCACCGTGTCCATGGACGGACTCCCGGTGGACTCGTGCCTGGTACCGGCCTACCAGGCCCGGGGTTGCCGGATCGAGACGATCGAGTCGCTGGACCCCGCGGCTCTGGACCCGTTCCACCGAAGCGGGGCGACGCAATGTGGAGCCTGCACCCCGGGCGTGGTGATGACGGGGTGGTGGATCCGCCGGCATCCCGAGGTTCTGGAGAACCACTCCATCCGCGAGCTCATGGCCGGCAACCTGTGCCGGTGCACCGGATACGACGGAATCGTCGAGGGCGTCGAAGGGGCGCTCCGAGCGACGTGAGCGTCCTCCTGCCGGAGAGCGTCCACGAAGCCTGCCGGATGCTCGAGACAGACCCGGAGGCCATCCCGATCGCGGGCGGCACGGACGTGCTGGTTCATTGGCCCCAGCATCTGGAAGCCCACGACCGGACGTACCTGGACCTCTCCGGCCTCAGGGAGCTGAGGCCCATTCGCTGGACGGAGGAGGAGCTGATTCTGGGGGGCCTCACCACCTACTGGCAGGTGCTGCGTGACCCCCGAGCTCACCGGGAGTTTCCGCTCCTCCTGGCGGCGGGACGTCAGGTCGGCTCGATTCAGATCCAGACGCGAGGCACCTGGGCCGGGAACATCGTCAACGCCTCGCCGGCCGCCGACGGCGTCCCGGTCCTCATGGCGTACGATGCGGTGGTCGTCCTTCGCTCCACCCGTGGGCAGGAGGAGGTCCCCCTGTCGGATTTCTACCTCGGATACAAACGGATGCGCCGCGCTCCGGACCAGCTCGTCACCGCCATTCGGATCCCCAGGACGACCCGGAGGTTCGAGCGGTTCGAAAAGGTGGGCTCGCGGGCGGCTCAGGCGATCACCAAGGTGGGGCTGGCCATGGTGCTCTCCGAAGCGGGATGGAGAATCGTGGCTAACAGCATGGCCCCGACCGTCCGGCGTTGTCCCTCCGTCGAGCGGCTGCTCGAGGAGGAATCTCCCGTCGGTTCGCCGCGGGATCTGGAGCGCGTGATCCGCCGGGACGTCGCTCCGATCGACGACATACGTTCCACCGCGGCCTATCGGGCACGGGTGATGGCCCGGCTTCTCTACTACGACCTCCGGGAGGTCTGCCCGGCCTTTCGCTGATCGGTCGGCGTAGACAATACCTTATATCTTATGTTGTAACTAGCGGAAATCAAGTGGATTAGACATGACAGACATGACTCCCGGACCGACCCTGCCGGATCCGACTCTCGACGCCATCGTGGAGCCGCTCCGGCCAGCCTACGCGGAGTTCCTGGACCGTTACCCCGGCGAAGCGCCGGCCCGACAGCCCGTGCACACTGTGTACGGAGGGGCCCATCTGTTTCGCTCCGACTCGGGACGCAAGCTCGGAGACCTGGCCCTCCGGTTCATGGATCGCTACGCGCCGGACTTCGTGACCCTGGCCCGAGCTCTCCGCCTGTCGGGCTTCGAATCCCTGCCTCACTCTCTGCGCGGGATCGAGAGCCTGGAGGCCGCTCTCGACTCCGATCCCGAGCAGGTGCGCCGGGCTCACCCGGCGGCCTGGCTCGCACACACGGTCTACCGGCGGGTGCGGCGAAAGCTGGAGCGTGAGCCGGTGGAGGACTTCCGGATCGATTTCGAGGATGGCTTCGGCACGCGGCCGGAAGCGGAGGAAGACCGAACGGCCGCTGGCGCGGCCCGAGAGGTGGCTCGTGGCATGGTCTCGGGTACGCTGCCACCCTTCATCGGCATCAGAATCAAGCCGTTGAGCCGCGAGTTGGCCGGTCGCGGCCTCCGAACGCTGGACCTCTTCCTCACCACGCTGGTGAGCGAGACCGGCGGTGAGCTGCCCGATCGCTTCGTGGTGACGCTTCCCAAGGTCGTGATTCCCGAGCAAGTGGTGGCTCTGGCCGACGCCCTGGGCCAGCTCGAATCCCGCCTCGGGATCGCCGAAGGCTCGCTGAAGCTGGAGCTCATGGTCGAGATGCCTCAGTCGATCTTCGCGGCGGACGGTACGACGCCGTTGCCCTCGCTGGTGGAGGCGGGCCGGGGACGGTGCATCGCCGCGCATTTCGGCGTCTACGACTACACGGCGAGCTGCTCGATCACGGCGGAGCACCAGCGCATGCGCCACGACGCATGCGACCTGGCCCGACAGATCATGCTCGTGTCGCTCGCCGGGAGGGGAATCTGGCTCTCCGATGGAGCGACGAACGTGCTCCCGGTTGCCATCCACCGGGAGACGGAGGGTGGCTCCCCGCTCTCCGACGCCGAGCTACTGGAGAATCGCGAAAGCGTTCACCGGGCCTGGCGTCTGCACTTCGACGACGTTCGACATTCCCTGGTACACGCCTTCTATCAGGGGTGGGATCTGCACCCCGCCCAGCTGGTGACCCGCTACGCGGCCCTGTACTCCTTCTTCCTGGAAGGGCTGGACTCGGCGGCGGCGCGGCTGAAGCATTTCGTGAAGCAGGCGGCCCTGGCCACCCTGCACGGAGACGTGTTCGACGACGCCGCCACCGGCCAGGGCCTGCTCAATTTCTTCCTGCGGGGTCTGAACTGCGGCGCGATCTCGGAACAGGAGGCATCGCGCGGCGGTCTCAGCCTCGAGGAGCTGCGCGGGCGTTCGTTTGTGGACATTCTGGCCGACCGCGGAGCGCCCTGAGCTTCCATGCGAGGCGTATGGCTGGAAGAGGGGGTGGTGGAAGTTCGGCAGGATCTTCCGATCCCGGAAGCTCCGGAGGATGAGGCGCTCGTCCGGGTTCTCAGAGCGGGAGTCTGCAATACCGACCTGGAACTGATCCGAGGCTACTACCCCTACTCGGGAATCCTGGGTCACGAGTTCGTGGGCGTGGTCGAACGGGGCCCCGAGGGACTGGTGGGGCGCCGGGTGGTGGGCGAGATCAACGCCGTGTGCGGGCAATGCGAGGACTGCCGGGCCGGACGCCAGACGCACTGCGAGGACCGCACCGTGCTCGGGATCAAGGGCCGCCACGGGGCGTTCGCCGACTTCCTCGCCCTTCCCGGCCGAAACCTGCACCCGGTCCCGGAGACGGTCTCCACGGATGCCGCCACTTTCACGGAGCCGCTGGCCGCGGCCCTGGAGGTTCAGCGGCAGGTGGAGATCGGGGCGGAAGACCGTGTGCTGGTGGTCGGGGATGGGAAGCTCGGGCAGCTCATCTCGGTCACGCTGGCGCTCACGGGCTGTCGACTGGTGGTCGCCGGACGCCATGAGGCCAAGCTCGCACGGTTGGCGGCGCGCGGAATCCGAACGACGCTGGTACGGGATCTGTCGAGCCAGGCGGACCCGGAGAGGTTCGACATCGCGGTCGAGTGCACCGGAAATGCGGACGGATTCGGGATCGCCCGCCGGGCCCTGCGCCCTCGCGGAACGCTCGTGATGAAGAGCACCTACGCGGGCCGGCTCACGCTCGACGCTTCGGCTGTGGTGGTGGACGAGCTCACGCTGGTCGGCTCTCGCTGCGGTCCATTTCCTCCGGCGCTGGACCTCCTGGCACGCGGCCTGGTGGACGTCGAGCCCCTGATCGATTCCCGCTATCCGCTGGACCGAGCGCACCAGGCGCTGGAGCGCGCCGCCCGGCCGGGCGCCTTGAAGGTGCTGCTGGAGGTGGAGCGCTCGCCCTGACCGACAGCCGGCGGTCGTGGCCCCTGCGGCGCCACGCCACCGGCCGGCTCCTACTCGATGTTCGCTCCCTGCCGGATCCAGCGCCCCAGGAGAACGCGTTCCTCCGGCGTCATGTGGGTGAAGTTGCCGAGCGGCATCACGGTCGACTCCACCGCCATCTCCAGGATCTTGGCGGCCCGCGATCGGATCTGCTCCGGCTCATCGAAGGCGACGCCCTTGGGCGGAGCATCGAACAGCTTGTGGGCCGGCGCGACCGAATGACACGTGAGGCATCGTCGCACGATCACCGCCTGCGCTTCCGGGAAGGGGATCGGCGCCGCTCCGGCGACATCGACGGCCACGCCGCCGGCCGATCGAGTTCCCGCCGCCGCGTACGCCAGCGCCAGAAGCGCGAGCGCGGCCGCCGGGAGGATCCACCCCCTGGGCCTTCCCTTGTTTCGCAGGTTGAAGTAGTGCCGCGTGCCGGAGCCGATCACGAACAGGGCCACCAGGATGAGCCAGTTGAACCGGTGCCCGTACGTGATCGGATAATGATTGCTGATCATGACGAACAGGACGGGCAGCGTGAGGTAGTTGTTATGCCGGGAGCGCATGGCGGCGTGAGCCCCGACCGCCGCGTCCGGCTCCCTCCCATCCTCGACCGCGCTCACCAGATCCCGCTGGGAGGGGATGATCACGCGGAACACGTTGGCCGCCATGATGGTGCCCAGCATGGCCCCCACGTGAATGTACGCCCCACGACTTCCGAACACTCGCGTGAGCCCGAAGGCCAGGGCGCCCAGGAGCGCCAGCCCGACGAGCGCGAGGGCGGTCTGCCGGCGGCCCAGCGGCGAGCGGCAGAGTCCATCGTAGACCCACCACCCGACCAGCAATGTCCCGATCCCCACCGACACCGCCGCGATGGGCGACAGCCAGGCGTGGGCCGGATCGAGCAGATACACGTCGGCGCCCAGGTAGTAGACCAGCACGAGGAGCGCGAATCCGCTGATCCACGTCAGATAGGCTTCCCACTTGAACCAGTGCAGCTCCGGTGGAAGGCGGTCCGGGGCCACTTGATACTTGAGGACCCGGTAGAAGGCCCCTCCGTGGACCGACCAGAGCTCGCCCCTGATCCCTTCCTCCGGCGTGGCCGGTTCCGCGAGCCGGTCGTTGAGCCAGTTGAAGTAGAAGGAGGTCCCGATCCAGGCGACGCCGGCGATGACGTGAATCCAGCGAACCGCCAGCTCCAGCCATTCCCTCGCGTAACTCACCCTCCTCAGCTCCCTCGATACGTGCAGTAGCCGTAAGGGCTCACCAGCAACGGGACATGGTAGTGAGCGGCCGGCTCCCCGACCTCGAACGCGACCTCCGCGAACGGATAGAACGACTCCAGCGACACGGAATCGAAGTACTCCCTCAGCTCGAAGCGAAGGCGGTATGTGCCCGGCCCGATCGGCTCGCCGCTCGGCAACAGATCGGCAACCCTACCGTCCCCGTCGGTCCGGGACGTGCCCAGCTGAAACCAGCTCCCGTCGGGCTGGCGCCGGGAGAGCCGGATCTCCACCCCGGCGGCCGGCCGGCCGCGGGCGGTGTCGAGCACGTGGGTCGTGATCGCGCTCATCTACGGCTCCTTTCCCCTCAGGTGATGGAGCCGCAGTCGGGTGATCTTCAACTGTTCCTCCGCCGCGTTCGCGAGCTCCGTCGCCGGTTCGTTCCGCAGGCGGGCCCGCAGCGCGCCGAGCATCTCCTCCGCCTCCAGACCGCTCGCACAGATGAGGAACACGTGCCCAAAGCGCTCCTCGTACTCCTGATTCGCCCGCGCCAGGGCGCGCCGCGTCTCCGCCGAGGCATTCCTCACGCGTGCCTGCTCGCGGCCGGCCACCCCCACCACACCCGGGTCGCCAATCCGCGGGTGGCGGGCGAACGCCTCCAGCCAATCTCCGGGCGCGAGATTCCACCAGATCCGCGTCGCGTGATCGAACACGCTCTCGTCGTCCGGGAACGGCCGCTGAAGCAGCATCTCCTCGGCCCACCGTTCCGAGCCGCAGCAATCCAACAGCACGCGCGTGGCCTCGGTATGATCCAGATCGTTCAAGAACCCGGCAAGACCGCCCGTCACGATCCCTCCGCCGCGGGCGCGGACACCGGCCGGCCGAACACCCGAAACCGGCTCACCCCTCCGTCGGGATGGATATGGAGCCGCACGTGGGTCACGGGCTCGACCGGCCGGTCCATCCCGAACAGGTGCCGCGCGTGTGGCCCGACCGGGCTCCGCGGCAGGATCTCCCTCCAGCCTTCGTGGCCGAACTCCGCCCGGAGGGCGGGGACACCGCTCGCTCCATCCCGCGGCTCCGAGGTCCCCGCATCCCACCCGTCGACGCTGCAGCTCTCGGGATAGTTCCCCTTGAAATGGCTCGTGTCGACTTCGATCCGCTCGATCACCCCGCGCCGGCCCAGCCGCAGCGCGACCCAGTCATGTCCCGGTCCGCGGCGCCGGCGCGTCTCCCATCCATCGCTCATGTCCGCCCCGGGCCCGGGCATGAGCAGATTCATCGGTGCGCCATAGAACTCGTCACTGCTCGCGAGCACGATCCCGCCATGCGTCACGCCCGCCAGGTCCACCGCCTCTCCGCCGGCCAGGATCCTCGCCCAATCGGGTCGGGCCTCTCCCCGGACGCGGAGACGGGCCACTCCGCCGTCCGGATAGACGTGCAACCGGACGTGGGTGAATCCGATCGGCCCGCACCTCATCGCGGCATTCTTCCGGACGGACAGGAGATTCTCCGTATCGCCCGCCAGATCGGAGCGCGAAACCACCTCTTCCCACGTCCCTTCGAGACTCGGCAGATCCTCGATGGACGGATCCCGCTCCAGAGTCGCGGCCTCGATCGAACACGCCGCCGGATGATTTCCCGTGAAGTGGCTCGTATCGACCACGATCTGCCGCGGGGCCCCCGGGATTCCCAGCCCGACGACGCACCAGTCGTGGCCGCCGCCCCGCCGCCGGCGCGTTTCCCACCCGTCCATCCATTTGCCGCGATCCGTGTACTTCCCTGCCTTGAAGATCGGCGGCTCCGGCTTGAGGAGATTCTCCTTGGGGGCGAAGAACTCATCGCTGGCCACGAGGACGCGACCGCCCACGCGGGCGGAGGCGAGATCGATCCAGTATCGTGACCCGCTCACGCGGCGTGGCCCCGAATCCAGCGCCCGCCGGGATCGCCCACCAACCGGCCACGCTCAAACACGCTACGCCCACCCACCAGGGTCTGAAGCACTTCACCCCGCACGGCTCGGCCCTCGTACGCCGTTCGCTTGTGCCGAAAGTGGAGTCGCTCCGGTCCCACGGTCCACACGGCGCTCGGGTCCCAGATCACCAGATCGGCATCGTAGCCCGGCTCGATGCGACCCTTCCGCCCCCCGAGTCCCGCCAGCCGGGCGGGCCCTTCGCAGAGCCACCGTGCCAGGCTGCCGAGGTCGACTCCGCGCCGCCGGGCCTCCGGCCACAGCACGGGCAGCGAAAGACCGAGCGACGCGATCCCGCCCCAGGCTGCCAGGAAGTCGCCCGTCCCCACGCGCTTCATCTCCGGGAGACAGGGCGAGTGGTCGCTGACGATCAGGTCGATCAGTCCTCTGGTGAGCCCCTCCCACAACCGCTCGCGGTTCGCTTCGTCCCGGATGGGCGGCGCGCACTTGAACAGCGTGGCACCCTCGGGCACCAGTTCGGATGACAGAACGAGATAGTGAGGACAGGTCTCGACCGAGATCGGCAGACCCGCTCTCCTCGCCAGCCGGAGTGCCTCCAGCGGTTCCGCGGCGGACAGGTGGACGATGTGAACCCGGCAACCGGTCTCCCGGCACACCCGGATCAGCAGCTCGATCGCCTCCATCTCCGCCTGCCAGGGACGAGTGGCCAGGTACGCCTCGTAGCGGCGAGGATCGCCCGAAGCCTTCGCCCGAATCGCGCCGGGCGCTTCGGCGTGGGCGAGCAGCACCGCCCCGTGTCCGGCCAGACACTTCATCGCGGCACGCAGATCCTCCTCTCCCACGGCCCGGAAGTCCTCGAGACCGGAATCCACCAGAAAGCACTTGAAACCGAGGACTCCGCCGTCGAGAAGCGCCGCCAGCTCCTCCCGATTGCCCGGCACGACGCCGCCCCAGAATCCGTAGTCGACCGCACACCGGTCGCGGGCCGCGCGGAGCTTGGCTCTCAGAGCGCTCACCCGGGTCGTCACCGGAATGCTGTTCAACGGCATGTCCACGATGGTGGTCACCCCACCCGCCGCGGCCGCCCGCCCGGCCGTCTCGAAGCCTTCCCAGTCCTCGCGGCCGGGCTCGTTGACGTGCACATGGGTGTCGACCAGTCCCGGCATCACGATCGCGTCGCCCGCCTCCACACACCGGCTCGAGCCGAGGCGCGGCGCGTACGACTCGACCGCCTCGATGAGGCCGTCGGAGATCAGAATGGATGCCGGACGGACGCCCTCGGGCGTGACGACGCGGCGGCTCGATACGCTCAGGTCGGAGGCGGCCATGCAGACCAATATCACCTCCGCCTCGCCAGCGGACCAGAAACCCCCAGGAAGCGACGACATGCGCCCTGCCGGCCCCTACGGAATCCGCGCCTCGGCGAGCGCCGACACCCACTGGCACGCGCTTCCTCCATCGGGACCCGCCTCCCGTTCCGCCTCTCGGCGACCGTTCACGAAGATGGAGACCCTCACGGAACCGGGAGGGCAGCCCCCGATGGCCGCCCGCAGCCACAGGCGGTCGCCGGAGTGTCCCGGAAAGCTGTATGACCACTGGGCGAGCGCCCTGACGGAGCGCTCGCGGCCCAGCGAGTCCAGGAAGGTGATGCGGCATTCCGTTCGCGCACCGCACACAGCTCGGTACTCGACCGCGTGGGTCGGGCGGTCGTCGCGGGGAGAGGACTCGATTCGGGTCCTTCCGCTGGAGCAGCCGGCCTGAGCCAGGAGGCACGCAACGGATCCGACTCGCAGGAGATGAGCTCGCATGAGTCTCCTTACCGGTTCCGGAGGCGCCCGGCAAGGTCCTATATTGCGTCAGACGGACCCGCACGGAGGTCGCCATGCGCATCGCCTATTTCGTCCCCGGACCGCTGTCCTGCGGCCCCCTTGGGCCGCAGGAAGTCCTCAGACGCCAGGACTACCTGTCCCGTCACGCCTTCCCCGGCACGGAGGTCGTGGTGCGGGAGACTCCGGCCGGTCCGGCTTCCGTGGAATCCTCCGCCGAAGAACAGCTGGCCGTGCCGGGCCTCCTGGAGGCGCTTCCGGGCCTATGCGCCGAAGGGTTCGAGGGCGTGATCATCGGCTGCTTCGGAGACCCTGGGCTCGCCGCCGCGAGAGAGCTGGTCGACATTCCGGTGGTGGGGCCGGGTCAGGCGAGCGCGCACCTGGCCGTCCAGATCGGCGACCGGTTCGGCATCCTCACCGTGGTCGACCCGGTGGTGCCGTCCATCCGGCGGCAGATGCGGACGTACGGACTGGAGGCCATGCTGGCGGATGTCCGCGCGGTGGACGTGCCGGTTCTCGAGCTCAGAGAGCGCGAAGACGAGGTCCTGGCCACTCTGCAGCAGGAGGGAAACCGGGCGGTTCGCGCCGGCGCGGACGTGCTCATCCTCGGCTGCATGACGATGGGCTTCCTGGACGTGGCGCCCAGACTCCAGGCGCGCCTGGAGATTCCGATCATCAACCCGGTGTTGGCGGCCCTCAAGAGCCTCGAGGGCATAGTGGGAATCGGCCTGTCATCCTCCCGCCGCTCCTATCCGACGCCGAGAAAGGAACCGTGCCTGTCCGGCGCGGTCGAGCTCCGAGAACTCGAGTAGCCCCGGGCCGCTCGGATATGCTGGCCCGGACTCAGTCGCCGAAGAACACCTCCAGCTGCTGAGCGCGGGACGGCGTGGTGAGGCGCGAGACGACCAGAAACAGGGCCAGGCTGGCGAGGATCCCGACCTCCACCGCGTCGATCCCGTGGCGGGCGAACCCGGCCTGACCCGTGAGCTCCCACCCCAGACAGGCCAGGAACCCACCCAGCATGGCGGCCACCGCGCCGCGGGCCGTGCCGCCCTTCCAGTTGAGACCGATCACCACCGGGACGAAGAAGAAGGAGGCGATGAACTTGGATTGCTCGACCACGATCCCCTGCACATC
>JBHHYZ010000009.1:0-74321 GCA_046757845.1 Gemmatimonadota bacterium | reverse complement strand
GTGCCATGGACGCCGGGACGGCGCGTGCCGAGGTGGCCGCCGCGGTAGGGGCGTCTAGCAGGTTGCTGAAGAACCCTGCTCTAGGGCTCCGAGCCGGACTCGCCGGACCGCGACGAAGCTCCGCGCGCGCCGGCCGCTCCCTGTGCGGCAACGGCTCCGCGTCCGCTCGCGCTCAGCGTGCGAACATAGTGGACCACGGCCTTCCGGTCTTGCGGGCTCAACACCTTCGCAAAGCTCGGCATAAAGCCTTTTCCGGCCGTGACCACCCCTACCATGTCCTCGAACGAGAGGCCGCCTACGCGCTTCGGATCGGTCAAGTTGGCCGGAGGGGGCCGGAGCGAAGCGGCCGCCGGGCCATCTCCTTTTCCCTCCTGCCCATGGCATACCGTACAGTTTCGGCGGAACAGCCGCGCGCCGCGGGCCACGAGACCGGCCTCTGACGCCATATCACCCGCCAGCGACGCCGGCGGGGTCGGGGACGCCCCCGGGGTTGCGGCACCTTCCGCCGGACGGGGAGCCGGGGTCTGAGCCTGGAGATCCGACGATCCCGCGAAAGCCAGCAGGACCGCCAGTGCCGCCCCTTTCACGATTCGTTCCCGCCCCACTTCCCTGTACACCTTCCCTCTCCGCTCCATCTCACCCACCTCCTAATCGAAACGTGGACGCCGGAACTCCTCCCGGCGCCCGGAAGTTGCCTCCTCACGGCTGCGGACCCCGCTCGGCGACAGGCCGCCGACCGGCGCGCTCGTTCGCGCCACCGGGAAAGAACAGGACGGTGGCCGACTCTCCCCGAGCAGGGACGTACGCCTGCGGGACCGGGCCAAACCGGTCACGCCGGTACTCCTTCCCCCGGATGTCCCGAAACGCGACGTCGTGCCGCCCGCCGAGATTCACGACGACCCGGGCGGCCGGTAGAGGCGCGATGCCGTACCTCCCGTCTCCATACTTCAGGAACGGAATCCCGTCCCCATCTTCGTCCGGGCTCTTCACGCCGTAGCTCAACTCGCCGGTATCGTCGTCCTCGCTCATCTGGAAGCCGCTGTTGTCCACCGCCTGGACGAACCAGCGCGTGTACCGAGCCCCCATCCTCTCGGCGATCTCGGGCGACGAGGTGAGGATCAGCTCCCGCATCGCCCCCATGGCGGCCGCCACGTCGAGCGGCGTCAACACTGCCGTCGCACCGCCCAACCGCGACCGGTACAGTCCCGTGGCCTCGTCGTAGAAATCCCGTTGCAGGCAGTCCCACGTGCGGCGGGCGGCGTCCAGATAGCGTGAATCACCGGTGGCCCGGTAGGCGGCCACCAGGGCGCGGATCGCGAACCACTGAGGGGTGCTCTCATCCGTTCCCCCGAGCCCCTCTCCGGTCGTGACATCATAGGCCGCGTGGAACGCACCCGTCGCTTCCTGGTGCCGAAGCAGGAATTCGGCCGTTCCGCTCAGCAGCCGGCGGGCACGACCTGACTCGGTGGAGTCGGATCCCTCTTGGCCGCGGAGCGCCAGGAAGTCACCGAGGCTCACGATGGACAGCGCCGCGTCGCGGACGCTGAGCTCGCTCCCCGTCCCGGCGGCGGGCGTCCAGCGCGAGACGAGCGTCCCGGACCTCCAGTGCATGGCCTCCAGGTTGGCGAGCAGGACCTTGGAGAGGCCCCGTGCGACCCTGACCGTCCGGCTTTCGATGATCCCGCCGTCGACAGGCGGATTGTCCGTGAACACCCGTCTCCGCAGGTGCGCCGCGACGGACTCGTACTCGCTCGTGGCCCATAGCCACGAGGCCTGATCCCACAGACGACTGGAACGGTCGCTCACCTTGTCCAGGGCCCAGACGCGCTCCGGGAGATCTCCCAGAAACACCACGCTCGGGACGATCCGGTGGGGCAGATACCGAAGGCCCCCCGCAGGATCATAGGCCAGAGGGTTCAGGCCGCCCAGCCTTCCGGCCTCGTCCATGAACAGGCTGGCCTTCGCCTCCAGCAGGCTGTTGAAGGCCGCCAGGGTCAGCATGATTCCGCGGAAGCCTTCTTCCGCGTCGTGGCCGAGTAGAATGACCTGAACGGACGGATCGGAGGGTGACGGGCCCTGGTGGTCGGAGCCGAGGAAGTAGTCGGCCCACAGCAACTGCTTCTTCACCGTCTGCGCGATCCCTCCCAGATCGAGTACGATCTCCATGTCGTCGTGATCCCAGCGCGTGGAGCGCCAGTCGAGGAAATAGCGCGGAACGCCCCAGCCGCCTTTCTTGTCGCTCTGCGGATCGTCGAAGTCGTCCTCTACGATGATGGGCCCCGAGAAGTGGGGGTCGCCCGACGCGTACTGCAGGTACGTGGGCGAAGCATCATCGAACACCCGCGGCCACCCGGTGCGCTGATAGTACAGGGGCAGATAGAAGCCCAGCAGCACATCCTTGTTCGCCCAGACCCGCTCCCCCCGGTCGCGTTGAAGCCGGTTCTTTCTCGACAGCTCGTGAGCCTTCAGCGTCCAGTAGGGCCCATGGATCATGCTGATGCCTAGATGTGATTGGGCGAACACGTTGGACAGGACGTACCGTGAGTACCAGTACGCCTCCCGATTCGTGATCCAACCGAAGGCGGGATCGCTCGGAAACGGGAGCTGGGCCTGGATCCACCGCTGGAAGAACGGGATCCCCGAGTAGTACTCCTCGTTGGCCAGATACATCCCTTCGTTGGTGTACCAACGACGATCGATGATCTTGGTCTCCAGCGGCGAGCGGTAGGCGGAAAGATCCGGCTGAGGGGCGTTGCCGATCCGGGCCACCTCCCTCCCGTCCGGAGCGTGGAGCACCGTCTGTGCGCGTGCGCTCCCCACAGCCAGAAGCGTCAGCCCGGCCAGCAGGGGAGCCGCGCGATGGACGAATCTATGCACGAGAATCCTCCTTTCCGGTCCGCGGTCAGTACGTGACGGAGGCGCCGAACCGAAGCACCATGTCGGGCGACGGGCCGAGCTCCGGGTTCACCACCCGGAAGAGCGCGCTCGCGGTGAACCGGATCTGCGGTTCCGGGCTGTAGATGAGGCTGGGGCTGAGATAGCCCGAGGTCCCCTTCCGGAAGGAAGGCCGGTCCACCAGGGCGAACTCCAGGAAACGCTCCCCGGTGCCGGGGTCCGTCACGATCTCCGGTTCCGGCATCTTGCCCGCGTAGCGGTCCGCCCGGTGGTGGAAGCCGACGAACGTCAGGTCCAGGGCCAGATAGTCCTTGAACACGGGCTTCACGAAGCTGCTGAAGAACGTCGTCTCGTCTCCGGGATCGATCCCGTCGTCCTCGCGGTTGAAGCGGTGCAGGAGACCCAGGTGCAGGGCGCTGCGCCCCGGAACCCGGCCCAGACTGCCGAAATCGCCCGGCTCGAACTGGCGCGTGAGAAAGCCGCCGATCAAGTAGCTCACGCTCCCCGTCCCCGGTTGAAGCGGCGTGGGAAGGCGCCCATCGGCCGAGAAGCGACCGAACACGCCATGGTTGAAGGGGAATGGCGTCACGACCCGCGGGGCGCCCGCGAGCATCGCTACGGGGACCCGAAAGCCTCCGTTGAAGAAGTTCTCAGGTCCGCCCATCTGCTGAATGATCTGGTCGAACGAAGGTTGGACGCCATCTCCGTCCGGATCCGGGCGGCGGACCTGGATCAGGCCGCCATCCCCGAACCTGGCCTCGTTGCTGCCGGTGGGGAGAAACACCGCTCCGGCCACGGCCAGGCCGACGGGAAAGTTGCCCTGGTCGGCCACCCGCTTCTTCAAGAAGATCCCGATGTCCCCGATCTCCCGGCTGCTCCCCGAGTTCATCAGGTCGATCATGGCCACGCCGTTGGGATGGATGAACCCGTCCACTTTCGAATCCCGGTAAGGGATGTTCACCCGGAGCGTGAAGGCGTGGAGACCTTTCCGGTTGAGATCGAAGCCGTAGAACAGGTCCACATCGTACAGGCTCCGGCCCACATGAGAGTTCGCGAACACCGCCAGATCGGGCTCTCCACCCCTGAAGAAGTCGTTGCCGTCGATGCCCGCGAAACGTGCGGAAAGACTGGCGCGAAACGCGTGGGGCGGGAGCACGAACGCGTGCCCCACGAAGGCCGGCTGCAGCAACGGCGGGATGAAGTGCTGAATCTGGTGTTTGATCTGGTTGCGGTCGAAGCGCATGAAGTCCTCGCCGCCCACGCCCTGACGCGTCCCGAGCGACAGGAACTCATCCGGCCGCACCGAGACGGTATCCTGGGCCCATCCCGGGTTCGTCCCGACCAGCAGGAGCACAACCGGCATCACGGAGCGGAGCAAAGGTCCCGAGTTTTTCATCGTTCCCCCTGTATCCTGTATCGCGGAATTCCTGATCTCGTCTGTGTCCGGGCGGCCGGAGGGCGCCCCGCTTCGGGAGCGCAGACACCGAGCCGCACCCCATGGCCACTACAAGATCGGGGGGCGTCGGGACGTCGTCTGTCGGGCGGTCGTCGCGTCGTGCGGTCAGCCTTCCTGGAAAGCCACGGTAGGAGTTTCTGGAACCGAGCGGGGCGAGATGCCGGGAAAGGACGGCCCCGCGATGAGGTGCGCTACGAACGCGGGGCGCGCGCGGGCTCGGGGTGGCTGGCGATCGCACCCGGCCGGCGACTCAGGGCGGCGTGAGCAGTCCGACGCGAAGCGCGAACTTCACCACTTCGGAACGATGGCTGAGACCGAGCTTCTCCATGGCCCGGGACCGGTACGTGGCCACCGTCTTTTCCGAGATGCCGAGCTTCTCGGCGATCTCGCGGGCGCTGTACCCCTCGGCCGTGAGACCGAGCACGGAACGCTCCCTGGCGCCGAGCGTACGCAGGCCGGTCTGGCCCCCCGACTCGGCCTTGTACTCCTGAAGGAGCAGTCGGGTGGCCCTGGGTGGAAGATAGACCTCACCGCGAGCCACGACTCGCACCGCCTCGAGCAGCTCGTGATCGACGATCGACTTGGTCACGAAACCGTCCGCCCCGGCTTCCACCGCGGGGAGAAGGTACTCCTCCGGATCGTGCATGGTCAGGACGAGGATCGAGGTGTCGAGCCCGAGGCCGGCGATGCGGCGGATCGCCTGGATTCCGTCGGTGTCGGGCATGGTGAGATCCATGACGATGACCGTCGGATCGAGCGCCCGGGCCTTCTCCACCGCCTCCTCCCCATCACCGGCCTCACCGACCACCACGAAATCCGGCTCCATCTCCAGCAGAACGCGGATCCCCGCACGAAACAGTGCGTGATCGTCCACCAGGAGCACTCTGATTTCCTCGGACATCGGCCGGCACCTCAGCTGCGACGCGCGATTCTGCCCCGCCGGGCGACGACGGAGCATGTCAAAAACTAGGAGGCCCGTGTTTCATGGGACAGGGCGACCGCCGAACAGCGGCGGCCGAGTGGGCATCGCCGGATGCGGGCGTCGTGCGGACCGGACCCGCCGTGCCTGAGCCGCGACCCGGTCGCCCGGGTGCTCAACTCCTCCCATATTCTTCGGGCCCGGCGGGCGCGCCCGGCGTGGACCGGAAAGCCCTGCGAGTTCGACCCGATCATCCGGTGCGATCAGTGAACGAGTTGCCCTGCCCAGTGGATGCCTCACCCGCGCGAGACGGGCCGGTGACTCCGGGCGCCCAGGCCGCGAGCGAATCCCGGGTCGTTAGGCCGCTTCAGGCCCTCCTCCGCATTCCGCTCTTCTACAAGATCGTTCTCGGCAACGCGGCCATCGTGGTCCTCGGAGCGGCCGTGGGCACGATGCTCACCTTGCGGATGGCGCGTGTTCATCCCGGTGCACCTCCGCTCGAGCTGGTGAGCGCGTTCATCGCGGTGGGACTCGTGGTCAGCATGGCGGTCAACGGTCTCCTGGTGCGGCTGGCCCTGCGGCCTCTGACTGAGTTGGAGGTGGCCGCCGAGCGCGTGAAGGACCTCGACCTGGCGGCGCGCGTCCCGCTCTCGATCTTCGCGGATGCGAAGCTGGCCCGACTGATCCGCCTGTTCAACCAGATGGTCGAGAGCCTGGCGGAGAGTCGCCGAGGTCTCCGCGAACTGGCCATTCGAGCCTTCGAGGCGGAGGAGCGAGAGCGCAGTCGCATCGCGCGTGAACTCCACGATGGCACGGCCCAGGCACTGGCCCTGTTGCTCGTGCAGATCGAAATCGCCATGAAGCGGCTCGGCCGAGAGGGATGCGAGGCGGCGCACCTCGGGGAGGTGCGCAGGCTGGCCCAGCAGACACTTCAGGATGTAAGGCGGACGGCGCGAGGGCTTCGTCCGCCCGAGCTGGCGGAACTCGGCGTCGCCGCGGCCCTCCAGGCCCACGCGCGTCTGGTGGAAGAAACCACGGGACTCGAGGTCGACTTCGCGGCCGATCCGGTCGAGCCCTGCCTGTCCAGCCAGGCCAAGCTCGCGGTGTACCGAGTGGTGCAGGAAGCGTTGTCCAACGTCGTCAAGCACGCGGATGCCAGCAGCGTGCGCATCCGCATCACCCACGAGCCACGCGAGATCGTAGCCGAGGTGATCGACGACGGGCACGGGTTCGATGTGGCGGCCGCGAGCCGCCGGGCGGAGGGCAGTCTGGGACTGTTCGGGATGCGGGAACGGGCGGCCTACGTCGGAGGGCGGGTGAGCGTGGAAAGCCGGCCGGCCGGGGGCGCCCGGGTGCGCATGACCATTCCCTGCGTCCACGAAGACGACCCGGGTGGAATGTGACCCGGTGGCGAGCGCGGCACGAGGCGCACCGCCGGAAGCGCACGGGAGCGCGAACTACCCGATGATGCTGGACGCGTAGCGGCCGCTGAGCGACCCGCCGTCCGCGAAGCGCGCCAGCCGGAACAGCCTGGGCGGAAACATGGGAGCCTCCTCTCCCGTCACCAGGTCCGCCACCATCCGGCCTACGGCCGGGGCCAGCTTGAAGCCGTGTCCGCTGAACCCGGTGCACAGGAAGTGGCCGCTTCCGGGCGGCGCCTGGTCCACGATCGGGTGCCAGTCCGGCGTCACGGCGTAGAGGCCGGCGTAGCCTCCCCGTGCGCCCGCGTCGGCCATGGCGGGATGCCGCCCCACCAGCTCGGCGCCCACCGCCGCCACGAACTGGTCGTTCACGTGCTCCGGGTAATCGTCCGGGTCCACGATGGCCCTGCCTTCCGCGGGATCGATCGACCCCGCCAGCGTCAGCGCCCCCGTCTCATCCCGCAGGTAGATCCCGCGGACGAAATCGATCACGACGGGGTGTCTCCCCTCGTGGCCCGGGGGACGGCGGAACACGGCCACCTGGACGCGGCAGGAGCTCACCGGAACCTGGAGCCCCGCCAGGCGCGCGACTCTGGCCCCCCACGGCCCGGCGCAGTTGACCACGGCCGGGGCATCGAAGGGACCGATCGTCGTGTCCACGCCCGCGACCCGTCCGGCCGAGAACCGCACGCCGGTCACGGCCGCGTTCAGGTGAATCGTCGCGCCCAGGCGCCGCGCGGCCGCCGCGTACGCGTTCACCGTGAGGTGGGGATCCGCGTATCCGCTGTCGGGCTCGTAGGCGGCTGCCGCCACGCCGGTCAGATCCAGCCCCGGCATGAGCTCGTTCAGTTCCTCCTCCGAGACCAGGCCGGTGCGAATGCCCACGCTCCGCTGGAGCGCCAGATTCGCTTCCAATCCGGCGCGCTCCTCCTCCGAGACGAAACCCAGCCAGCCGGTGCGCCGGAATCCGCACTCGCCTCCCACCCGCTCCTCGAAGTTCTCGAACACCCGCAGGCTGTAGAGGGCCATCCGGGCGGTCAGCTCGTGGGAGTAGTGCTGCCGGATGATCGCGGAGGATCGCCCCGTGGACCCGGCGCCGATCGAGTCCTTCTCCAACACGATCACCTGCAACCCGCGGCCGGCCAACTGGTAGGCCACGCTGCAACCCATCACGCCCGCTCCGATGACCAGCACGTCGGCGCCTGGATGGCCGCGCCCCGTCGCCACCAACTCTGCTTCCCTCCTCTCTCTCAGGTCGAGCGCGCGGCCAGGCCGCTGAGGCTCCGCCCCTTCCATCGCCCTCCCGTGCCCCGCCAGTGGCGCACGGCGGACGTCCAGGTCATGGCGAGGTAGAGGGTGGAGATGACCGGAAGCAGGAGCGCCCAGGCCGGCGAGCGGCCGTAGTAACGCAGCGTCGGTGCGTAGGTGGTGACCATGACGCCGAGGGCCACGGCGGAGAGCCCCGCCGCCGGACCGCCGGAAAACAGCCCGGCCACCGGCACCCAGTAGGCCAGCGCCAGAAGGAGACTGCACGCGAGCAGTCGGCCGACGGAATGCCCGAGCTGGGTGAAGGCGTGGCGGGCCACCATGTTCCACACGCCGCCGAGCCCCCCGTACGGCCGCACGCTGCGCGCTGAGCGCGTGAGGCCGATCCAGGTCCGCCCCCCGGCTGCCTTGAGCGCGCGAGCCAGGGCGCAGTCGTCGATCAGCTCGCCGCGGATGGCGGCGAATCCGCCGAACGAGTCCACCCACGAGCGCTCGACCAGCACGCACCCGCCCGCGGCCGCGGCCACCCGGCCCCCCGGCCGGTTCGACAGACGAAACGGGTAGAGCAGCTTGAAGTAGTAGACGAAGGCCGGCATCAGGAGCCGCTCCCACCACCCCGACATTTCCGGCCGGGCCACCAGAGACACCAGTTGGACGCCCTCGGAGTCTCTCCGCTCCCGCAGTGCCGCCAGCAACCCGAAGCGGAGCTCGACGTCCGCATCCGCCAGCAACACGAGCGGTGTGTCGATCTCGCCCCACCCCTGAGCGAGCGCCCACACCTTGCCGCTCCAGGCGGGCGGAGTGGGCGTCCCCGCGACCACCGTGACCCGGCTGCCCCCCAGGGCTCGGGCCCGCTCGGCCGTGCCGTCGGACGACCGGTCATCCACCAGGACGACGCGGAGATCGGGTTCCTGGCCCAGGAGGGCCGGGAGCGTGGTGGGGAGCGCCTCCTCCTCATCCCGCGCGGGCACCAGCGCCGTCACGGCCTTTCGACCAGCGGAGGCCGTCTCGCCCCGCTTCCCTGCGGGAGGCGCGCAGGCCTCCAGATGCTCCCGGCAGCTCCAGGGCCGCCACGGGAGCAGCAGGATCCCCACCCACAGGAGCGCGGAGCCCGCCGCCAGGTAGATCAGAAGCCGGGCTCGTCCGCGGTGGGACCGAACGTCGAGGGCACCGCGGCTCCCACCAGCCGGAGGTACACCGTGAGCTGGCCCCGGTGGTGGATCAGGTGGTTGAGGATCATACGGCGGAGGACGCCGATTCTGGGCGCGCTGAACAGGGTCTCACCCGCCCGCAGCAGGCTCCACGGCTGCAGGAGCGCCTCGTCGGTGACCGCACCGATCCGCTCGCGCGCCCCGGCCATGTTCTCATCGAACAGGCTCAGGATCTCGGCGACGGACTCGGCGACCACCGGCTCGTAGGTGGGCCCGTCCGGCGGTGCCATGTCCAGCTCATCCTGTTCCAGAATCGCCGAGGTCCATCCCGGCAGCTCCGCGATGTGTCCGGCCAGACGGGCCATCGGCATCGATTTCTCGTGGGGCCTCCAGTCCAGCTTCTCCTCGGGAATCCGTTCCAGGACACTGCGTGTGGCCTCGGCCTCCTGATCGAATTCCGGCAACAGCGACGAACCGATCGACATGCTCTCCTCCTCGGCTTCCCGGATGAGCGGATCTGAGCGCGGAACCGCATCGGTCTCTCGGCTATCATAGCGGGACCTTCCCCTAATCCCAATCGGGAGGCTTGACATATACCCTTGGGGGTATTACTCTGCGGGTTCGGAAACGGGCCATACGCCAGGAGGTGGGGGACATGAGCCCCACATGCGCAGCCAGTGTCTATCTGGACGAACGCGTCGAAACGGCGCTTCGCAACCGTTTGAACCGGTTGGAAGGCCAGGTTCGGGGTGTGAATCGCATGCTGGCCGAGCACCAGAGCTGCGACGAGATCCTCGTCCAGCTGGCCGCGGTGAAGAGCGCCGTGAACAGCGTCGCCCGGCAGCTACTGGAGGGCCACATGGAGACCTGTGTGCTGGAGAGCCTCCGTTCGGGCGAGGGCGACGAGGCGTTCCACCGGCTCAAGGGCGCTCTGGGCCAGTACCTGAAGCACACCTAACAGGTCGTGAGCTCCAGGTCCGGCCTCTCCACCCTGGGTGCCGTCGGCGCGGCCTTCGCGTCCTCGCTCTGTTGCACGGGCCCGCTTCTGTACGTCTTCCTGGGCGTCGGAGGAGCCGGGTTGGCCAGCACCTTCGAGCCCCTGCGGCCCTGGTTCCTGGCCGTCACCGCGCTCTTTCTGGGCTTCGGCTTCTACGAGGTGTACGGCCGCCGATATCGCTGCGCGGGCGAAGGAGAGGCGGAACGCAAACGCACGCGGGAAAAGATCATGCTGTGGACGGGGACCGCGATGGTGGTCGCTTTCGCCAGCTTCCCGACCTGGTCGACCTGGCTGACATGAGGAGACGATGACGAAACGCACGAATCGCCCGGCGAAGGAAAGAGCGCGAGACGCCGCCGAGGGCGGAGGGACCCGCTCCCTGCGGACGCCCGCGAGATTCCCACTCGCGATCGCCGTTCTGGCCGGCCTGGGCCTTCTGGCCGGCGCGTGCTCCGACGCGAGCCGCGGTCAACCCGAGGGGCGCGCGGCCGGCGCTGCAGCCACATCGGCTCAGGCAGTTCCGTTGGCCACCGCCGAGTTCGAGGTGAGCGGGATGGACTGTGGGGGTTGCGCCCTGGCCACGGAGATCGCGCTCAAGAAGCTGGACGGCGTGGTGTCGGCCGATGCGGAGTACGACGAGAACACCGGAAAGGGCGGCAGCAGGGTCCGGTACGATCCGGCGCGCGTGACACCGGATCGCATGATCGCGGCCATCGCCGAAATCGGCTTTACGGCCACGCAGCGTGAGGAATCCGCGACCGAAAACCCGGAAGCGAGCCTGGGAAGCTGATCAGCCGGTCCGGCCGAGCCCATGGGCCCGGCCGGACCCTTTTTTGCCTTCGGCCAGATACCCCTATGGGTATAAACCGGACGCGGCTCGGAAGATGTCGACCGATCCGCTGCCGCTAAAGGAGATGAATTCATGAGGATGGATCGAAACCAGGCTCGAGGATTCGCACGTGCCTGTCTCGCGGGTCTCGCGCTCCTGGTCGCGAGTGCCGCTCCGGGACAGAGCCAGATGCCGAGCCCACCCGACTTCCTCGTCACAGCGCGCTCCACGTACGATTTCGCTGAGACAGTTCGGAGGATCAAGGGCGCCATCGAGGAACAGAATCTCATGGTGATCCAGGAGATCGACCCGCAACAGATGCTTCGAATGGTGGGCGTGAAGACGGCGGGCATGCGTCAGATTCTGTTCTTCCATCCGCGCTACATGAAGCGGATCCTCGAGGGCAACCTCAACGCGGCACTCGAGCCGCCCCTGAAGATCGCGGTGATGGAGACGGCGGACGGCCGGGTGATGGTGCGTCATTTCGATCTGGAGAAGGAGTTCGGCAGATACCCCGGGCTCGAGAAGCTGGGACGCGAGCTGGCCGGCGTGGTGGACGCGATCGTCGCCTCGGTGACGGGTTAGGAGCCCGACGGTGACTCCCGAGATCCGGGACCGGAAGCGCACGGTCCTGGCCACCCTCGCGTTCATCGCCGGTGGCGCCGTGCCGATCCAGCTGGTCACCCTCTCTTTCGCCTATTCGCAGTATGTTCGAGGGGTACGGATGGGCCCTCACTCCATCGCCGTCGCCCACGAGTTCGCGCGATGGTACCTCCCGCTGGTGTACCTGCCGGCGCTGCTGGCGCTGGCGGCCATCGCGGCGTACGGCCGGCGGCGCTATCCGGGCCTGTTCCGTCGCATCGTGGTGGGGCTCTCCATGGGCGCCGTGGCCACCCTGACGTTGGACGCCGTCCGCCAGGCGGGCGTCATCCACGGATGGCTCCCGGCGGACACGCCCGTGATGTTCGGCAAGATGGCGACGGGCAGCTCGAGATTCGCGCTCCTGTATCCGGCGGGCCTGTTCGTCCACTACCTGAACGGAGCCAACTTCGGTCTGTTCTACGCGTTCGCGTGGGGCAGGAGACGCAGCTACCCCAGCGCCGCCTTCTGGGCGACAATCTGGGCGCTCGTCCTCGAGCTGGGCATGATGACCGGCCCGCCCATGGGCCCGATGGTCGGATGGTTCGGCGTACGCTACGCCTGGCCCCAGCTTTTTCTGCTCACCCTGGTGGCGCACCTGTTCTTCGGAGTGACGCTCGGACTGCTCATCCAGCGCTTCCTGAGCGAAGAGGATGGCGACTGGCTCCTGCCTTTCCTGCTGGGATCGGGAGGGCGCCGGGCGAGCGCCGGGACGGGGGAGCCCGCCACACCCGAGAGTGCCGCCCCGGCCGCCTGACGGATCGTTCGAGAGGAGAGAAAGACCGAGAATGCACGCGGACAAATGGGGACCGGCGGGCAGCATCCTGTCGGCGCTGTGCTGCCTGGGAGCCGCGCCATTGCTCGGCGCGCTGAGCGCGATCGGCCTGGGTTTCCTGATCCATGACTGGATCCTGATCCCGCTCCTGCTGTTCTTCCTGTGGGCGACGCTCCGATCCCTGTCCCGGGATGCGGGACGGCACGGGTCCACGGGTCCCGAGCGCACGGCAGCCATCGGCGCGGTTTTCACGGTGGTCGGGCTGTGGATCTCGGGGGTCGTGGTGGGGATCGGCCTGGCGCTCCTGGTGGCCGGATCCGCCTGGAACTGGGTGCGGGTGCGACGACTCGGGCGCGCGGAAGGAGCGGCGGCGTGAGCGCGGATCTCCTGCGACCCGGCTCCGCCCACCTGGTGATCCTGGGGGGAGGCTCCGGCGCCTTCGCGGCGGCCATCCGGGCGGCGGAGCTGGGCGCCCGCGTCACCATGGTGGAGCGCGGCACGATGGGCGGCACCTGCGTGAACCGGGGCTGCGTACCGTCCAAGACGCTGATCCGCGCGGCGGAGATCCGTCACCTGCTCGCCCACCATCCGTTCCAAGGGATGCCGCGTGGCGAGGCCGGCCCCGTGGACATGAGCCGGCTCACGGCCCACAAGGACGAGCTCGTGGAGCGGCTCCGCGACACCAAGTACGCCGATGTCCTGGGCGCGTATCCCGACGTGGAGTACGTGGAGGGAGACGGCCGCCTGACCGGTGAGAAGAGCGTGGAGGTCCACCTCGGCGACGGCGGAGTGCGGCAGCTGACGGCGGACCGCATCCTCATCGCCACCGGCGCCGGACCGCGGATTCCGGCGCTTCCCGGCATAGACGAGGTACCTTACTGGACGAACGAAGAGGCGCTGTCCGCGGGTGAGGTGCCCAGCAGCCTCCTGGTGGCCGGCGGTGGCCCGGTCGGCGTCGAGCTCGCGCAGCTGTTCGCCCGACTGGGAAGCCGCGTCGCCCTGGTCGCGCCGGTTCTGCTCCGGCCCGCCGACCCGGAGCTCTCCGACGCGTTGGGCGCCTGCCTGCGCCAGGAGGGGATCGAGGTGCGGACCGGCGTCCGGCTGCAGGCGATCGAGCCCACGGAGAGCGGCATCCGGGCCCGGATCGGCCGGAACGACGGTGAACCTCGGAGCGTCGAAGCGGACCGGCTCCTGCTCGCGGTCGGGAGACGGCCGAACACGTTCGGCCTGGGCCTGGAGGACATCGGAGTGCCGGTCACGGAACGAGGTTTCATCGAGGTGGACGCGGAGCTTCGCGCCGGGCCTTCCCACATCTTCGCGGTCGGCGACTGCACCACCCTGCCCGAGTTCGTCTACGTGGCGGCCCGGGCCGGCAGCCTGGCGGCGGAGAACGCGGTCGGCGAAGGTGGCGCGAAGCTGGACCTTTCCGCCATGCCCTCCGTCGTGTTCACCGACCCGCAGGCCGCCTGGGTGGGACTCACGGAAGCCGAGGCCGCCGGCCGGGGAGAGCCGATCGTGACCCGATCGCTCGGGAGGGAGAACGTGCCCAGAGCGCTCGCCAATCGGGACACGCGCGGCTTCATCAAGATCGTGGCGCGGGAGAGCGACGGACGTGTGCTGGGAGTCCACGTCCTCTCGCCGGCCGGCGGCGAAGTCATCCAGACGGCCGCCCTGGCGGTCAAGCAGCGGCTCACCACTCGGGATCTGGCGGAGATGCTGTTCCCCTACCTCACCGAGGTGGAGGGTCTCAGGCTGGCGGCCCAGACTTTCACCCGGCGGGTGGACCGGCTTTCCTGCTGCGCGGGCTGACGCCCGGGCTGGCCACGAGCGCCACGAGGCCCGCCACAGACCGGGCGGGAGGCCCGGGAACCGTCAGTCCACGTGACCCATCAGCTTCCGCACGCCCGGGCTGGCCACGAGCGCCACCAGGCCCGCCGCGCCGACGATGAGCGCCACATTCCGGAATAGGGCGGTCGGGGCCAGCGACTCCAGCGACCCCGCGACCAGGCCCGCGATCAGATTGCCCAGGGCCGCCGCGATGAACCAAACGCCCATCATCTGACCCACGCGCCCGCGCGGCGCCAGCTTGGTCACGGACGACAAGCCCACCGGCGAGAGGCTCAGCTCCCCGCACGTGTGCAGAAAGTAGGTGACGATCAGCCAGGCCGGCGAGACGGGGTGTTCGGCCGTGGCGTTGGCCGCGCCCCAGGAGATGACGAAGAAGCCGGCCGACAGCCCCAGCAGTCCCAGACCGAACTTCACCGGAATCGAGGGATTCGCGTGGCGCTGGGCCAGCCACGTCCACAGCCAGCCGAAGATGGGCGCGAACACCACGATGAAGAACGGGTTGATGTTCTGAAGCCAACTGGTGGGCATCTCCCAGCCGAAGTAGGTCCGGTCGGTGAGGTCCCGTGCGAACAGATTCATGGACGAGCCCGCCTGCTCGAAGCCCGACCAGAAGATCGCCGCCAGCAGGAACAGCCAGAAGATCGTCATCAGGCGGCGTTTCTCTATGGTCACCCGTTCGCCGCCCAGGGCCAGAAAGCCTCCGTTGAGGAGGATGAACAGGCCCAGCACGATCAGGGTCGCGTAGCGCCCCCCCAGATTGGCTCCCACCCGGGGCACCAGGACCGCCACCAGGATCCCGAACACCACGGCCAGCGCCACGGCCCGGCCCGTGTCCATGATCAGATAGGTGAAGAACAGGATGGTCAGCAGCAGGATGCCGTATCCGAGCCAGGTGGCGAAGCCCTGCAGCGTGACGTGGATCGTCCCGCCGGTGGCCAGCAGGATGAACAGGCCCACCGCCGCCGCCGCGGCCCCGGCGGTCAGATAGAAGTTCCGGCTCCGCCGCGCCACCACCTCCCGCGCTTCCCCGGTTGCCAGGTGGCCCACATCGCCCAGGTGTCTGCCTCCCAGCTTGTACTGGATCAGGCCCAGCACCATCCCGAAACCGGCGGCGGAGAATCCCCAGTGCCAGTTGATGTTCTCGCCCAGGGTTCCGCAGATGAACGGGCCCAGAATCGCCCCCAGGTTGATTCCCATGTAGAAGATCGAAAAACCCGCGTCCCGCCGGGCGCCCCATTTCTCGCCATCATCGCCGGCTTCGAGGATCGCCCCTTCCTCGGGCTTGGGATACAGGCCGCCCACCATGGTCGAGACGTTCGGCTTCAGGAGTCCCGTGCCGATGACGATGAGGAACAGGCCCAGGAAGAAGAAGAACTGATCCGGCAGCCCGATCAGCGGAGCGGCCATGCTGAAGTGGCCGGCCGCGATGATGCATCCTCCCACGAACACCGCACGCCGCTGGCCCCAGATCTTGTCCGCCACCCAACCACCGGGCAGGGCCAGCAGATACACCATGGAAGTGTAGAGCCCGTAGATGGCGCTGGCCTTGCCCACCGTGAAATGCAGGCCCGGATTCGCCACGGCGATCGGCGCGGTCATGAACAATACCAGGAGGGCCCGCATCCCGTAGTAGCTGAACCGCTCCCACATCTCGGTGAAGAACAGCGTGGCCAGCCCTCGCGGATGCCCGAACCACTGCGCTCCGCTCCCCGCCGTGGCGGGGTGCGACCCGGCTTGCGTGGATCCGTCGCTCGTCATCGCTCACTCCCCGGATATGGTTGTTGAGTCTCGCGGCACGAAAAAAAGCCTCGGCAATCTGGAGCGGTGGGGGCGATCTGACCAGCGAGCCGGATGGCCCGTGGGAATCCGCCCCTGGCGGCCCGGCGGCTCACCGCCCGATCATTCCGCCTCCCCGGCCAGCTCCTGCAGGAGCCGTGCGGTGCCACGGGCTCGCTCCCGCCAGAAGCGCGACACGGGATCGTCACCCCCGGACCCGGCGGCCTGCCGGGCCGCCTCGGCGGCCAGCCAGGCCAGCATTCCCCGAGCATCCTGAGCCAGCAGGAATTCCAGAGCGAACCTGCGCTCACCCACCCGAACCCCCAGCTCCAGCGCCCGCCCGGCCCGCACCAGATCTTGGCGCACCAGTATCATCCCGCTTCGCACGGGACTCAACAGCGACTGGAGAAACGGCTTCAGCCCCTGTCGCCGCGGATCGCTGACCGGCGTGGCCTCCCGCAGGTGGAGCGGGAGCCGTGGAGGGCCGGGCCATCCCGTCTCCTCCGCCAGCGCGCCGCGGAGGGTCTCGGCCCAACGCCGGTAGAACGGCGAGGCCACCTCGCGAACCCTGGTCAGGTAGATCTCGAGCCAGCTCCACAGGTGCTCCCACAGGAACGCCTTGCGGGCACGCCTCCAGGCCTCGGCCTCGGCCGGGGCCGCCGCCCGCTCGGCCTCGCACAGACCGGCGTAGAACGACAGCAGGACGGCCAGGTGGTCGGGCTCGTTTGGAGGGTTCAGCCGCAGAGCTCTCCAGAAGCCCGCGATCCGATCCCGCGCCTCACCCCCCAGCATTCCCTCGGAACCCAGATAGACCGATGCGTACGGGTAGAGTTGGAACACGAACAGATCGGCGTACTCGGCCTCGTGGGGCGCTTCCCCGAGCTCCAGCAGGTCCGCCAGCTCCCGTGTCCTCGAGGTAGGCGACTCCGACAGGCATCCCAGCGCCCGGAAGAGCTCCGCCGGCGGCGCGGAGACGCGCGTTCCAGCATCGGCGGCGGACGTCTCCGTGCGGGACGCGGTCTCGGGAACGGGCGGGGGGATCAGTCGGCGGCCTCCGGCAGGCGAAACGCCTCCCGGCTGGGCTTGAGCGGACGAGGCAGCCAGAAAGGCCGGTGTGTACCATCCGGGGAGTGCTGCGACGCCGGCCGCGTCTTGCTCAGCCATTCACGATACACCTGACGCGACTTCCCAATGTCCACGGCGATGTCTCCGTATCGATCGTCCGCTCCGGCTCTGCTCACACGCACCGCCTGGTGCCAGCAGTGCATGCCGGAGATGGGGTCGGGATGGACCGGGAAGGTGAGATTCTGGTGCACGCCCACGTCCGTCCACCAGATGCGCCCGGTATCCGCGTCGGAGGACGCGTACGGACCCGCGCCGGCTGTCCGCTTCAGGCTCCTGTGGGATCCCTTCCCGCCCAGCGCGACCGTGGCCATGAGCTGGCGCTGGCCGCCCATTCCCCGTCCGCCCGACTCCGAGCCACCCGCCAGCTTCCAGCGGCCCATGTGATGGCTGCAGGCCACCACACCCGGCCGAATCCCCTCCGTCACCCACGCCCGGACCACGAAGTACCCGATCTCGGTCTCGACGCGCACCAGCTGACCGGTCTCCACGCGCAGGGGCTCCGCGTCCCGCGGATGGATCCACAGGGGGTTGGTGTGCGCGATCTCGTCCAGCCACTTGGCGTTCGCGCTGCGGGTGTGAATCTGCACCGGCAGTCGGAAGGTCGAGATGAGCACGCGCTGGTCCTCGGCCAGCGCGTCCGGATGCACGTGGCTGCGGATGTAGGTGGGGAGCGCGTACTCGGGCCACCCCCACGCCGCCAGGGTGGAGGAGTAGAACTCCAGCCGGCCGCTCGGAGTGGGAAAGCCCCGTAGCACCTTTCCATCCACCCGCACCCCCGCCAGCCGCCGGCCTTCGCGGTCCACTTCGGGAGCGCCCATGGGCGCCAGGTTGACCGCGGGAGGCCGCGGCGCGCGTGTGTATACCCGGCCCCAATCGTCTTCCACCACATCCTCCAGCTCGTCGGGCGGGACTTC
This sequence comes from Gemmatimonadota bacterium, assembly GCA_046757845.1. Taxonomy (GTDB): domain Bacteria; phylum Gemmatimonadota; class Gemmatimonadetes; order Palauibacterales; family Palauibacteraceae; genus JBHHYZ01. The sequence goes on along the minus strand of JBHHYZ010000009.1, from coordinate 56,310 downwards.
GCTCTCGTGTACCGGGCCCACCTTTCGCGCCACCTCGAAGGTCCCGTAGCGCCGCATGTACTCGAGCGGTCGAAGACCCTCCGCAGCCGCCGCCTCGGGCAGCCCGGGTACGGAGCGCTCGAAGATGTGTCCGTAGTACTCGTCCACGCTCAGACGTCGGCCCGGATGCTCTTCGGACTCCACGAACCCCCGGATCCCCAGGCTGCCGTCCGGATCGATCCGCCATGAGAGCTCGAGCCAGAACTCGTTCTCCTCCCACACCTCCCCGGGATTCACCTCGCGCGTGTCGGAGACCGTCTCGCCCAGCCGCTCCCGCGCCGCCCTGAGCACCGGCTGGCGGAAGCCCAGCCACTGGCCGTCGTGGGTCTCGTAGGAATGCAGGTCGTGGCGCTCCGCCCCGTTACCCATCGGGAGAACGTAGTCGGCGAAGTAGGCGGTCTCGTTCCAGGTCGGCGTGAGCGCCACGTGGAGCCCGACCCGTTCCTCGTCCGTCAGCATCTCGATCCACGAGAAACCATCCGGGTTCGTCCACACGGGGTTGTAGACCCGCGTGAAGTAGACGTCCAGCCTGGCGCGCCCCCGCTCGAGCAGGTGGGGCAGGAGAAACGAGACTTCATACATGCTGAGCGGGTACTCCTGCGGCCAGGTCAGCTCGTTCCAATGCTCCGGATCCCTCGGCAGGCGGATGGGGCGTGGCACGAACTTGTTCCACGAGCTCGGGTAGGTGCCACCCTCCGTGGCCACGGCCCCCATGAGCGCGTTGAGCAGGAACAGGGTCCGGGCCACCTGCCACCCACCCTCGTTGCCGGAGGCCGCGCTCCGCCACGTGTGCGTGGAGAGCCGCGTGCCCGCCGCGGCGACGGTTCGGGCCACTTCCTGCAGAATCCCGGCGTCCACGCCCGACTCACGGGCGGCGAACTCGAACGTGTACTCCTCGTAGATCTTGCCGAGCTCCCGCTCGAAGTTCTCGAACGTCGGCTCCAGGTCGGGGTGGCATGCTTCCAGGTACTCACGCCAGTTCCACCAGCGGCGGACGAAGTCTCGATTGTACAGGTCGTTCCGGATCAGATGCCGGGCGATGGCCAGCAGCACGGCGGCTTCGGAACCGGGGATCGTCGGCAACCAGTGGTCCGCGTGGGTGGCCGTGTTGGAGAGCCGCGTGTCGAACACGATGAGCTTGGCCCCCTTTCGCTTCCCTTCGATGATCCGCTGGGCATGCGGGTTGAAGTAGTGCCCCGCTTCCAGATGCGAGCTGACCAGCAGGATCGTTCGGGCGCCCGCGTGGTCCGGGCTGGGTCGGTCCATGCCGCACCAGAATTCGTAGCCGGCCCGCGCGGCCGAGGAGCAGATGTTGGTGTGGGAGTTGTGGCCGTCCACCCCCCACGCGGCGATGATCCGCTCCGTGAAGCCGTCTTCTCCCGGTCGGCCGACGTGGTACATGAGCTCTCGGTGCCGGCCCTCGCGGAGCGCCGCACGGATGCGCCCGGCCAGCTCGTCGAGCACCTCGTCCCAACTCACCCGCACCCATTCCCCCTCACCCCGGGCGCCCGCCCGCTTCAACGGATAGAGTATCCGGTCGGGATCGGTCACCTGGTTGTGGGTGGCCGGTCCCTTGGCGCAGTTGCGGCCGCGCGATCCCGGGTGCTCCGGGTTTCCCTCGAACTTCCGCACCTGCAGGCTGTCCCGATCCACGTACGCCAGCAGGCCGCAGGCGGACTCGCAGTTGAAGCAGGTGGTCGGAACGAGCATGTAGCGCCGCTCGACCCGCTCCGGCCAGGAGCGCGAATCCAGCTCCACCCAATCGTCCCAGCGCTCCCTGGGCGGAAAGGCCGCCAGGTGGAGGCGGCTGGGACCCGGGTAGAAGGTCTCTCCGCGCGCCTCGGTCCGGGCCCGCGCGGCGCTCACCCGTTCGTTCAGGGTCCTCACGTTCATCGGGCCTCCATCATGCCAGCGGTACCGCCTGGCCCGCCTGGACGTAGGCATGCTCGTACGCCAGCAAGCCGGCCAGGGCCAGCGGACCGATCGCGATTCCGATCCAGGGCGCCGCGACGGCCACGGCGATGAGCGCCCCTCCCAGGCGGAAGTAGGCGCCGAATTGCCCCCGCGTCATCTCCCACCTGGCCAGTCGGGCGTGCGCCGTCGCGTGGGTGAGGGTCACCTCGCCCAGCACCAACAGCAGGTGCAGGAGACTCGAGCCCGCCAACACCCACAGCAGCGGCCGCACCGCCGCGGGCTCCGTGAACGCCGCCACGGGCACCAGGGCGGCCGAGCCCGCCAGGATGGCCTGCACGAGAAAATGCGGCGGAAGCAGCGGACTCTGCCACAGATCACGGGCCTCGGACTGGGCGAACAGGTACGCCGTGTACACGGCCGTGAGAACGGCCAGCGGACCGCCCACCCAGGCGAGCCGCGTCGCGAGGTCCGGTCGGCCGCCGGCTTCGGCCAGGAGATGCAAGCCCACAATGCCCGCGTAGCCGGCGATGAGGAACGCCCCTCGCACCAGCCAGCTCTTCCAGCGGGGGCGGGTGAAGATCAGGTGGAAACGCTCCGGATGTTCCAGGTCGGCGATGAGCAGGACCCCCGTGAGCCCGAGGAACACCAGGCCGACGATCGGAGCGCTCCAGCGCCACAGCGCGCCCGTCCCGCTCAGCCAGCCCCCCAGCAAGAGGAGCAGGGCGACCAGATACGCGCCCGACGCGATCCCCTTGGTCAGCGTGTAGAGGCTCACCTTCCAGTCCCACGGAGCCGTGTGGCCGACGTCGTAGGAGAGCAACGCCGCGGCGGATGAATTGGCCGAGCCGGCGCCGTTCGCGTCCGGGTATCCGGACGGGACGCTCCCCGGGCCGCCGGGCTGCTCGCTCCACTGGAACAGGCCGCCGGGCGGCCGCCGGGCCGCCAGCGGATCCAGGGTGGCCTGGTGCGCCCCCTTGTAGAACAGCTTGGGATGGGTCTTCTTCTCCGGACGCCGGACCGAGACCGTTTCCCGGTGAACGATGCGCGACACCTTCGAAGCGGGGTCGCTCAGATCGCCCACCAGGATCGCCTCGGTCGGGCACACCACGACGCAGGCCGGCTCGAGGCCCACGTCGATCCGGTGCGCGCAGAAGTTGCACTTCTCGGCCGAGTGATCCTCGGGGTTGATGAAGATCGCGTCGTACGGACAGGCGGCGATACACGCCTTGCAGCCGATGCAGATCGACTTATCGAAATCCACTATGCCATCCGGCCGGCGGAACATGGCGCCGGTCGGGCAGGCGACCGTGCAGGGGGCTCTCTCACATTGGTTGCAACGGGTGACCTGGAAGGCCCGGCGGGCCTGTGGGAACGTCCCGATGTCGACGTGTTTCACGTAGGTGCGGGTGACCGAAAGCGGCACCTCGTTCTCGGACTTGCACGCGGTGGTACAGGCGTGGCATCCGATGCAGCGGGTGTGGTCGACGACCTTGGCCCACCGCGTAGAATCCGCCATCCGCCTCTCCGTGAGAAGTCCGTGCGCCGCTCTGCCGGGTCGGCCTGGCCGTCCAGGTCGCCGGGGCCGGCGCACGCCGGAATCGGCATGGACCCGGCCCCGAAGGCCGTTCAGGCCGCAACGTAAACGGCCGGGCCGCACGCGTCGAGCCGGGCACGCGCGAATAATGAATCCCCGGGCGGGGTATTCGCGTATGACGATTCGCCGAGCCCGGCGCGCCGGTTCGGCCTCGCGCGAACGGCTCGACGCGAAAAGAGAGGGATGGAGACGACCCGTGTACTCGACATGCCTGTTCTGCAACCGCTCGCTGGGTGAGAACGAGGCCATCGAGCATTTTCGGGTCGGCCGGCGACTGGCGTTCGACTCGGCGCAGGGGCGCCTGTGGGTCATCTGCCGGCGCTGCGAGCGCTGGAACCTCTCGCCGCTGGAGATCCGCTGGGAGGCGATCGAGGAGTGTGAGCGGCGCTTCCACGACACCCGCGTCCGAGTCTCGACCGAGAACATCGGGCTGGCCCGGCTCCCGGAGGGTCTGGAACTGGTTCGGGTCGGCAAGCCGCTGAGGCCGGAATTCGCGGCCTGGCGCTACGGCGACCAGTTCGGCCGGCGCCGCAGGCGGGCGATTGCGTACACGACGGCCGGAGCCACGGCGGGCGGCCTGCTGATCGCGGGCGGCGTGGCGGCCGGAGTCTCGATGGGAGGAGGCTGGTGGATGATCGGCCACCTGATCGAGCAGTGGCGCAACGAACGGACGGTGGCCCGGCTGCGCGACGAGTACGGAGCCCCGATCCGGGTCCAGTACAAGCACCTGGGCACCTCTCGCCTGCTCGAGACGGATGCCGGGCCGGGCTGGGCCCTCCAGCTGGAGCACGCCGAGGGCTGGGGGAGGGGCCGAAGCCGGCGTAGCGAGCTCCTGGTCCTGCAGGGCGATGAGGCGGTCCAGGTAGCCGGCCAGCTGATGGCCCGGGTGAACCGGGCGGGCGGAAGGAAGCGGACCGTACAGGCCGCCGTACGCCGCATCGAGCAGGCCGGCCACCCGGAGGCGTATCTGAAACAGGCGGCCCGGGAAGCCGACTATCTCCGCGCGCACGGAGGCGTTCCCCGGCGACGCAGATACGTGAAGGAGCCCGGGTCGCTGCGCCAACTCCCGTCGGAGTCCCGCCTGGCCCTGGAGATGGCGACCCAGGAGCAGGCGGAACGGGAGGCGCTGGAAGGCGAGCTCATGGCCCTGGAAGCGGCGTGGCGGCATGCCGAGGAGATCGCGCACATCGCCGACAACCTGCTCGTCCCGAGCGAGACCGAGACGTTCGTCCGGCAGGAGAGGGAGCATCCGGGCGCAGCGGCGATCCTGCCCGGCCCTCGCCCGTAGCGGTGGCCGCACGGCGGCCTCGTGTGCGGCCCCGCTCTGCGGGCCTATACTTCCCCATGGACCTGCGAGCCGAAGCCCTCGCCGCCGCCGAGCGCATCCGGGGCCACGTGCGCCAAACGCCCGTGGAGCGCTCGGCCCACCTGGAGGCCGTCACCGGAGGCCGGGTCTACCTCAAGCTCGAGAACTACCAACTCACGGGGTCTTTCAAGCTACGGGGCGCCATGAACGCGCTCCTGTCCCTCACCCGGGAGCAGAGATCGCGAGGTGTGGTAGCGGCTTCCTCGGGAAACCACGGGGCGGCCGTCGCCTGCGGGGCGGCGCAGGTCGGGTGCCGCGCCGCCGTGTTCGTCCCCCATGGGGCCCAGCCCTCCAAGCTGGCCATGATCCGAGCCTGGGGAGCCGAAGTGCGCGAGGTGGGGGAGGACTGCGTGGAGGCGGAGGCGGCGGCCCGGCGATACGCGGCGGACCACGGACTGTCCTACGTGTCGCCGTACAACGACGAAAGAGTGGTGGCGGGACAGGCCACCGTCGGCGTGGAGCTGGCCCGACAGGTGGGCCGGATCGACGCGGTGTTCGTGTCCCTGGGGGGCGGCGGGCTGATCTCCGGCACCGGCGGCTACCTCAAGGCGGTCGCCGAGACGGAGGTGATCGCCTGCTCACCCGAGAACTCCCGCGTGATGCACGCTTCGCTCGAGGTCGGCCGGCTCCTCGAGATGCCCTCGCTTCCGACGCTGTCGGACGGCACCGCGGGGGGAGTGGAAGCCGGCGCGATCACGTTCGAGCTCTGCCGGAAGGTCGTGGACGACTCCCTGCTGGTGAGCGAAGCTGAGATCGCGGCCGCGATGCGCCTGATTCTGGCGCATCAGCACATGTTGATCGAGGGCGCCGCCGGAGTCGCGGTGGCCGGCGTTGTTCGGACCGCGGAACGCTGGCGCGACCGCAACGTCGCCATCGTCCTGTGCGGAGCCAACGTCGGCATCGACGTGCTGACGACCGTGCTCTCCCCCGGAAACCGCTGATCCGCCACGGAGGGCCGCCCGAGAAGTGCGGCCAGCCGCGGCGCTGCGATCTTCTGTTCGCCCGCTGTGCGCCGCGCGGTTCTTCCGGGCGCGACGCCCTGTTAGCCGATCCTCCGCGCGGTCCAGTTTCCGGCGCCACCGCCGGGACCGATGGGACTGTTCCATTTGATGGTGACCGTGCCCCCGGCGGACTTGGCGGCGGGATAGGCGGCATCGGCCTGGCCGTTTCCGAAGTTCTGGCCCAGCATCATCCCGGAGCACGTCGTCCCCGGACCCATCTGCCCCAGAAAGATGCGCACCTGGTCGCCGCTGAACTGTACCTGGAACCGGTATACGAGAGTGCAGCCGAACGACTGCTGCGTCAGCACCGTCCAGTCGAACGGCCCACAGGCCCCTCCGGGAAGACAATCCCCGGTCCCCGAAGTGCCCACATTCCCGTTGGCGTCCAGCAGATCGAACCGCCAGACCTGCGTCTGGTTGTCAGGCACCCCGGCCGGACCGCCCAACCCCGTGCATGCCCCAACCAAGAGCGCTCCGGCCAGCACGCCGATCACCCGCACGTTCGCCCTCATGCTTCCTCCCTCCGGCCCCTGTCGCGCGACCGCCACATCTCCCGCCAGACCGGCAAGCCGGAGCCGCGGACCGTGGCTCGGTCCCCCCGCGATCTGGGCCTTGCGAGGTTTCCTCCACGCGGCGACTCCGCGCGGGGGGTCGCGCCCTTTCGCACCCTCGACGGGGCGGGCACCGCTTGAGAGCACGGTGCCGGCGCGCGGCAGAAAGTCGATTAATGCAAGTCCCGGACCATCACCTCCGCGGCCCCTTCCAGGTGCGTTCCGGCGCTCCCGTGCCACACCGAACTCGGTGGGCGGCGGCCGCCGCCGATCCGTCCCACGAGCCCGCCGTGCTCCGCGAGCGCACCCGGCCTACGAATCCGCCATTCGCGGCCAGCAACGCGATCGCCGTCTGCGTTCTCCCCTCCGAGCGGACCAGCCACAGAGTATCCGCTCTGACGAACCAGCGCAGGAACCGGGCGAAACCGGAATCGGGGTCCAGCGAGTCCGCCCGATAGGTCACGGAAGGCCGCCGCTGCTCGTCGGTGGAGTCCGGCGTCAGCAGGATCCGCCCCGGGAACACGGGTGGGCCGGACCCGGGGACCACGACGGACCGGAACGTCCACGAATCGACGCTCAGGTCATAGCATCCCGGAAGGTCCCAGCGCCGAAGCGGCGGGCGGAGCGGATCCGGGGGCACCGGCGGCGCGATCGCCCGCTGCAGGATCACGGCGAGCAGCAGCGCGGCCACAGCGCCGGCCGCCAGGCGGAGCGCGCGCCGGGGCCGGTCCCTCCTGCCGCGTTTCCCTCGGTGTCGGCGAACGATGGGCCTCCTCCTCGCTTTCATGATCCGGTGACGCGACGGGCCGGAAGTGGTGGATTCACACCTACAAACGAGCCCCCACCCGCCCGCGGGCGGCCGGCCCTGAACCCCGCGCGGGAAACCGCGAGCCCCGTTCGGGGTTCCTAGTATAGCCGGTCGAGGGTCGAGATCGTTCCCGACCGCCGGTTCGGTGGGAGAGACGGTCGGAAAGGCTCGGAGAGAAGATGGCCATGAAGTGGAAGACAGGAACCGCGTCGGTGTTCGCGCTCGCCCTCGCGGTGGGAGGCCTCGCGGGATGCGGGGGAGACAGGGCGGCGGCGACGGACGATTCCCGGGCAGCCGTGGATCGCGAGTTGGACCTCGCCCTCTCCGACGCTCCGGCCGAGCCGGAGCTCAAAGACGTTCCGCAGCCGCTGCCGGAGACCACGCGCCGGCCACCTCCGCTGGCGAAGGCTCCCCAAGCCCAGGCTCCCGAGCCCGTGCAGCCCCCGGCGCCGCCGAAGCCGCCGGTCGCCGAGCCGCCGCAACCGGAGCCGGAGGCGACGCCTCCGCGGCCGGTGACCCCCGAGCCGCAGCCGGAGGCCGCGCCTCCCTCGCAACCGGAGCCGCAACCGGATGCCGAGGAGCCCCCGCCGGAGCCGGACGCCTCCAACGCGGACGAATCCGCGCCGGGCGAGGCGACCGAGCCGGCCGTCGCGACCGCCACCATCCCGGTCGGAACCAGTTTCCGGATCACGCTCACTCAGGAGTTGAGCACGAAGTGGAACCGGCCCGGCGATCCCTTCCTGGCCACTCTGACCAACGCCATCACGGACGGGGAGACCGTGCTCGTGCCGGCGGGCGCGAGCGTGCTGGGCCGGATCACGGAAGTGACGCAGGGAGACGGGTCCGAAGGCTCGATCCAACTCACTCTCGAGCACCTGCTGATCGGTGACCAAAGCTACCCGCTCAAGGCCACCGTAACGCAGCCCACGCTCAAGACCGTCAAGGCGCCGTCCCAGGGCGGAGGCGTCGGACGGATCGCCGGCGGCGCCCTAAAGGGGGCCATCCTGGGCAAGATCCTGGGCGGACGCTCCAAGGGAGTGCTGGTGGGAGCGGCGGCCGGCGCCGCCATGAGCGCGGCCAGCTCCGGGAAGGGTCCGGGAGGCGGGATCGACGCCATCCTGGCGGTCGGATCACAGGTCGAGTGCTCCGTGGACCAGCCGCTGATCATCCAGCGCGTGCTGGCGGCGGCCGGCACGATCGATGAATCGAGCCAGTGACCGGTCGGCCGGTGGCCGGCTAGGCGCTCCCGCGAGGTTCGATCGAAGGACCCCGCCTCCGCCCCCGTAGTCGTTCGCCCGCTGTTTCGGCTATCTTAGCAGGGTCGAAACAGGCAGAACGAGACCCCCCCCCGGGCTCTCGCCGACCGACGGCGAGGGCCCGTTCGTCGAAAGGTATTCGCTTGCAACTACGCAACATCGCCATCATCGCGCACGTGGACCACGGGAAGACCACGCTGGTCGATCAGATGCTCCGGCAGGCCGGCGTGTTTCGGGAGGGCGAGGCGGTGCGGGAGCGCGTGTTGGATTCCAATCCGCTGGAACGGGAGCGCGGGATCACCATCCTGTCCAAGAACACGGCGGTCCGATGGGGAGATGCCAAGCTCAACATCGTCGATACGCCGGGCCACGCGGATTTCGGCGGAGAGGTCGAGCGCATCCTCCGCATGGTGGATGGCGTGCTCCTGCTGGTCGATGCGGCCGAGGGACCCATGCCGCAGACGCGCTTCGTGACGCGCAAGGCGCTCGAGCTGGGCCTGGTTCCCGTGGTGTTGATCAACAAGGTGGACCGGGCCGACAACCGGGCCGAACAGGTTCACGACGAGGTGCTCGAGCTGTTCATGGAGCTGGAAGCGACCGACGCGCAGCTCGACGCCGTATTCCTCTACGCCTCAGGGCGCGAAGGCTGGGCCAGTCGACAGGTCAGGGCCCGGGGCGGGGATCTGACGCCTTTGTTCGACGCCATCCTGGAGAGCGTTCCCGCGCCCGGCGGCGATCCCGACGCACCGTTCCAGATGTTGGTGTCCACGCTCGATTACTCGAGTTACCTGGGCCGCATCGCGATCGGACGCGTCGAGCGAGGCACCGTGCGACAGGGGCAGGACCTTCTCCTGTTGCCCCTCGGAGAGCCGGGCGTCGTGGATCCGGGCCAGGGCACTCCGGGCCGCGTGACACGGCTGTACGGCTTCGAGGGTCTCGCTCGCACGGAGATCGAGCGGGCGAGCGCCGGCGATATCGTGGCGCTGGCGGGACTCGAGGCGGTCGAGATCGGCCAGACCGTGGCGGACCCGCAGTGTCCGGAGAGGCTCCGCGGCATCGCCGTGGAGGAACCTACCCTGTCGGTCGATTTCAGCGTCAACGACTCCCCGTTCGCCGGGCGGGCCGGCAAGTTCGTCACCTCCCGGCAACTCCGGGACCGGCTGCGTCGCGAGCTCCACAGCAACGTGGCGCTGCGGGTGGAGGAGACGGACGAGCCGAACACGTTCACCGTGTCCGGCCGCGGCGAGCTCCACCTGACCATCCTCATGGAGACGATGCGGCGGGAAGGCTACGAGTTTCGCGTGTCCAGGCCGCGGGTGATCCTCAAGCAAGGACCGAACGGGGAGATGTTGGAGCCGTACGAGGAAGCCGTGATCGAGGTCCCGCAGGACAGGGTGGGCGTCGTGATGGAGAAGATGGGCGCCCGGCGAGCCGAAGTCCTCGACATGCGGCCCACCGAGGAGGGCCCGGTCCGGCTGAGCTTCAAGATCCCCTCACGGGGATTGTTCGGCTACAGATCGGAATTTCTGACCGACACCCGCGGAGAGGGACAGCTGCACCACCGTTTTCTGGAGTACGGGCCGCAGGCGGGAGGGTTGCAGAATCGCCGGCGCGGCTCGCTCGTCGCCGACCGGCAGGGTTCCGCCGTCGGCTTCGCCCTGTTCAACCTGCAGGAGCGAGGAACCCTGTTCGTGAGCCCCGGGACGGAGGTCTACAACGGAATGATCGTGGGAGAGAACGCCCGGCCCGAAGACATGGAGGTGAATGTCTGCAAGGAGAAGAAGCTGACCAACATGCGGACCACCGCGACGGATGAGAACATCCGACTCGAGCCGCCCAGGGAGATCACTCTGGAGCTGGCGCTCGAGTTCATCAACCAGGACGAACTGATCGAGGTCACGCCGGAGGCCGTGCGGCTCCGCAAGCGGCTGCTCGACACCCACGCCCGCAGGAAGGCGATGCGGCAGGCCGCCACGTTGGCGAGGGGCGCGGCGACTCTCGCGGCCTTCCTCGGCCTCGCGTCCGCCGCGCCGATGGGTTTCGGACCCGCGACCGCAGTGGCCCAGAGCCTCCTGATCGAGGACGTGACGCTGATCGACGGGACCGGCCGGCCTCCCGTGCGGGACGCGTACGTCCTGGTCCGGGGCGACCGGATCTCTCGCGTGTCCCGAGAGCCGCTGGAGGCTCCCGCGGAGGCGAGACGAATCGACGGCCGCGGCAAGTTCCTCCTCCCCGGCCTCATGGACATGCACATCCATGTGGTCGGCGCCCGGGGCGGCGGGGAGCCCGACGAGCGAGCCGGGATCCGCGCGCTGCACGGCTTTCTGTACAGCGGTGTCACCAGCGTGTTCGATGCGGGCAACCTGCCGGACTACATCTTCGACCTCAGGGGCCGGGAGCGGGCCGGGAGGATCGTTGCTCCGCGGATCTTCGCGGCGGGCGGCGTGGTCACCGTGCCGGGGGGCCATGGAGGCGGGCCCGGAGCCACGCTGGTGCAGAGCTGGCCCGCCGACCGAGCGAAGCTGGACGCGCACCTGGCCCGAAAGCCGGATGTGGTGAAGCTCACGTTCGACGAGCACGGTTGGGGGACCCGCCCGCTCATCCCGCTGCTGCCTCCCGAGCTGATGGCGCCGGTGGGACGCTACGTCAACGAGCACGGAATCCGCACCACCGTGCACATCTCACACGAATACCGGGCCCGCCAGGCGATCGCCGCCGGCATCAACACGCTCGCCCATCCCATCATCCAGGGCCCGGTCAGCGATGGGTTCGTGCGCCTGATGGCCGCCACGAAGACGCCCATGGTGTCCACTCTGACCATCGGAGAGGGCTACAGCCGCCTGGTGGAACATCCGGAGTTCCTGGACCGGCCGCTGTACCGGGCCGTCTACGAGCCCGGGCTCATCGAGCGCCTCAAGACGACCGTACGGGAACGGTACGCCGCGCGCGCGTGGACCACCTGGATGAAGATCATGACGCCGGTCGCACAGGAGAACCTCCGGAAGATCGACGCGGCCGGCGGCGTCATCGTGCTGGGATCGGACCAGTCCGGCGGCCCGGCCTCGCAGCGCGAGTTGCAGCTCATGGTGGCCGGCGGAATCCCGCCCCTCGAGGCCATCCGAATCGGCACCCTCAACGCCGCCATCTTCCTGGGCAGGGAGCGGGAGATGGGGTCCGTGGAGGAGGGCAAGCTGGCCGACCTGGTGCTCCTGTCGGCCGATCCCCTGGCCGACATCGGCCACGCCGAGCAGGTCGAGATGGTGATCAAGGGCGGCCGGATCATCGACCGCTCCGCCCTGGATCTGCCGGTCAACCGGTCCGCGAGACGACGCTGATCAGCGAACCCTACTCGTCTCTCGTCTCACCCGCGAGCGCCGCCCAGCGTGGCTCCAGCTCGGCCATCAACCGTCGGAAACGTGGATCGCCCCGCACCCCCTCCAGGAAGGGGTCCCGCTCGGACAGGAAGGGGTAGTTGATGAACCCATGGCGGATGGCCGCCTCCAACCAGTGTAGGGCGTCGCCGTTGCACCCGACCAGGGCGTAGCCGTCCGCCAGGGTCCAGGCGGGAAACTCGATCTGCGCCGCGTCGTGCAACTCCGGCGTCATCTCCGCCAGCGCCCGCTCCCTCTCCCCCGCGAGACCGTGTTTGAGGAAGCCGGCCCAGGAACCGATGACGGTCCCGGCAAGATCGGAGCGGACCCGCTCGAGCAATTCGATCGCTTCGGCGCGGGAATCCGCGTGGGCCATCGCCCAGGCGGCGTAGATCTCGGCGGGCGAGCTCGGCCCACCCAGCTCGAGCATTGCTCGGCAAGCATCCAGGGCGTCCACCGGGTCAGCGATGAGCAAATGGTAGTACATAGGCACCAGCCATGGGACCTTGGTCAGAGGATCCAACCGGACCGCTTCCTCCACGTAGGGCAGATGCCCCCGCGCTCCCGCCGAGTTGGAGAAACGGCACAGCTCGAGCAGGCCCATCGAATCGCCCGGTCTCAGTTGGTGAGCTCGGTGGAGATCCGCCAGAGCGCTCTCGGTGTGCCCCTCGAGCCCGTTGACCACGCCTCTGAGGAAGACCGCGAGAAAATGGTTCGGGTCGAGTGCGAGAGCCCGCTCGGCAAGCTCCGCCGCCTGATCCAGATACCGTGCGCGGGGCCGGATCATCACCTGAACGCTGGTCCACAGAATGAGCCCCTTGGTGGAGAGAAGTAGCGCATTCTGTCCGACAATTCTCAAGGCCTCATCCACGAGCTGGAGGGCCCGGTCCTGCGATTCGGCGGTCCACGCGAGGACTTCCTGGCGCGCCCGCAGGTAGTAGTCGTGCGCCACGACGTCATCGATCGGACGCTCGGAGACCTGCCACTCCTCCGACTCGGTCAAGGTCACCCGCAGGGCGCCCACAATCTGTCGGGAGATCGACTCCTGAATGCCGAACACGTCCTCCAGCGTCCCGTCGTATTTCTCCGCCCAGAGGTGTGAATCGGTCTCGGCATCGATGAGCTGCCCGGTCACGCGCAGGCTGTCTCCGGCTCTGCGGACACTGCCCTCGAGCACATATCGGACGCCGAGCTCAGCGGCGATGGCGGGGAGGCCGAGTTCCTTTCCCCTGAAGCACGAGACCGAAGACCTGGAGATCACCCGGAGCCCATGGACCGCGGACAGATCGGCGATGATCTCTTCGGTGAGCCCGTCGGCGAAGAACGCGTTGTCGGGATCCGGGCTGTAGTTGTCGAAGGGAAGCACGGCGACCGAGGGTCGGTCGTCATGATCAGGGAGTTTGCGGAGGGACCCGACGGCCGGCGGCGCCGCGTCGATCTCGGCCTCCTCCTCGGTAGCCGTGCGGCGGACGCCACCCGGACTGATTTCGAAGGCCCACGCGAGCACGAGAGCCACCGGAAAGCCGACGATCAGGAACCCCAGGAGAAGCGGCACCGCCCATTCCGGAGCCCGCAGCGTGGGGAACATGAGGTCCCCCACCTGGAGCACGAGGAACGCTACCACCAGGTAAGTGGCCGCGACACGCCAGACGTGGCGACGTCTGAGTTCCTGGAAGAAGCGCCTGAGTCGCACCGGCTCTCCGGTCGCTGGGTCGCCCTATTCTGTGCTCTCAGCAGACACGGCCGCGGCGCGAGAGCGTCCCTCGGACCCCCGTCACCCCCCTAGGTGTCGGCGGTCAACCGTCACAGCAAGGTAGCCAGCAGAACGCATCCCGTCACGACCATGGCGGCTCCTCCGATCCGGGCGGGAAGCAACGCGCGGGGTATGACCTTCTCGAGCAAAACGAAGACCGCGATCGCCGCGATCCACAGCAGGTTCATGACTCCTCCGACGAAGAGCAGTCCCATCAGGAACCCGCAGCACCCCAGGCAGTACGCGCCGTGCACGACTCCCAACCGGAATGCTCCCGCCACACCCGGCCGCCAGTGGCCGGAGAGAAAGTGCGCGGGCGAGCGGCAGTGGCGAAGACACCCCTGTTTGAAAGGTGTCATCTGGTAGAGGCCGGCGGCGATCAACAGGGCGGCCCCGATCGCCGGGCTCGTGGCCACCATCATCGGCGACAGCAACGCGGCCCGGTCGAACCCCCATTGGGCGAGCGTTGCCGCCGCGCTGAACAGCGTCCATACCGCGATGTATCCCACCACGAACACCAGGGTGGGCGGAACGACGCTGCCCCGCCGCGTCTCCTTCCGGACGACGCCAGCGTAGATCAGCGTCACGGGGACGGCCGTCGGCACCATCATGCCGACCATCATGATGGCCCACATCAGGAAGACGAACAGGAATTCCGCGGATTCCCACGCCCGGATTCGGACCATCTCCACCGGCGTGTCCATCATCCGCCCTGACATCCGGCCGGCGGTCCAGGCCAGGTACCACCACGCAAGCCCGGTTGCCGCGGCCAGCGCCGAGAGGATGGCGACGCGATCGCGCCTCGGTACGGCGGCCGGCGGGCGAACCCCTCCAGCGGCCCGTAGCGTTCTCGAGCTACCCACGGCTAGCGGATCAGCCCGTCCTGGTTCATGTGCAGGACGCTGAACTGGGCGTGGCTGTCGGACAGCTCCAGCTCGATCCCGGCCCGCGAGGTGCTGGACGCGGTGCCGATCTCGGCCGTGGTGTACTCGAACCCGTTGGGCAGATGTATGCTGGCGCGGTGCTCGCCGCCCGAGAACGGATCGATGATGGGCGAGCCCCGGGACTCCACCAGGCCGGGAACGTGGAGCCGGGCCCTCCGGGAATCGACATCGATGTCGAGCTCCACCGGGGCATACAGGGGCGCCAGCACCTCGGACATCGTCGTGTTGAACACGAAGAAGTGAGTCGCTCCCGGAGCCGTGTCCTCCCCGTACAGGATCCGGCCCAGGGCCGTTCGCTGGGCCTCGTCGGCCCGCTCGTCGATGATGGCCTGCTCGCGGCCGTTTCCGTCGGCGATCTCGCCGGGCCAGTAGAACAGCAGCGCCCAGTCGAGGCCGTCGAGACGCGTGTCGCCCCAGTACCCTTCCTGAATGTGGCCCGCCGTCACGGCCTCGCAGTTGCCGTAGCTGGTGGGTGAGTTGAATTGGCAGGGGCAGCCCCACGCGCAGTTGCAGTTGACGTACTCGGACCCTCGCATCATCCACTCGGTGGCCATGTAGTCGTCTCCTCTCTGGTCGATGCCGGCGCGCCGCGCGGATGGAATAACAACCTGCGCCACACGGCTGTCCTGCACGAATCACGGTGGCTCCTGGAAGTCGAGACGGGTGTCTCGAAGTGGATAGTATAACCTGTCCGGAGCATCCTCACGACTTCGGAATCTGTTTCCCCGGATCGACGAACGGCTTGGGCACCACGGTGGCGGCTCGGTCGCCGACCTCGGGCACCGTCACGGTGATCCGTGTCCCCAGCGCCCCATGCTCCGTCGGAAGCATGGCATAGCCGATGTTCTTCTCCAGCCGTGGGGAGTAGACCGCGGACGTGACCTGGCCGATTCGGGTGCCCTCGAGATGCACGGGCCAACGAGTCATGTTGAGGTCCAGCCGCTCGCCCTCGATCTCCACACCGACCAGTTGGCGCGTGACCCCCTCGGTCTTGATGCGCTCCAGGGCCTTCCGGCCCATGAACTCGCTTTCCTGGCCCAGGTCCACCTGCCATCCGAGCCCGACCTCGAACGGGTTGTTCTCCATCGTCATGTCGATGCCGAAGTTGAGGATCCCGGCTTCGATCCGCCGGATGTCCGAGGGACCCGTCGGCGCGATGCCAAACGGCCGGCCCGCTTCCATCACCCGCTCCCATAGCTCCGAACCTCGGGCACCATCCCGCAGATAGATCTCGTATCCGACCTCTCCCGTCCAGCCGGTGCGCGTCACCACCACCGGGATGCCATCCAGATCCGTCTCCAGGAAGAAATAGTAACGGAGCTCCAACACCGAGTCCCCGAACAGCCGGGCCACCACCTGCTTCGATTTCGGACCCTGGATCTGCAGCGGCGAGACGTCCGGTTCGCGGAGGTCCACATCGAGTCCCGAGTTCACGGCCAGACCCCGAGCCCACAGCAGCAGGTCGCTGTCGGCCAGCGCCAGCCAGAAGTGGTTCTCCCCCAGGCGAAGCAGAACCGGATCGTTGAGGATCCCTCCGTCGTCGGCCGTGATGACGACGTACTTGCCCTGTCCGACCTGGCACCGAGTGAGATCCCGGGGCGTGAGCAGGTTGGTGAAGGTGAAGGCATCCGGACCGGTGATCTCAACTTGGCGCTCGACGCTCACGTCCCAGACCGTGACATCTCGAAGCAACTTCCAGTACTCCGCCTCCAGGTCGTCGTAGCAGGTGGGCAGGAACATGTGATTGTAGACCGTATGGCGACGGCATCCGTACCGTTGAGTGGCCTCGAAGAACGGCGATCTGCGCAGCCTCGCTCCCCGTTGGATCAACGCCATGTCGAAGGTCTGGGTCATCGAACTCTCCCTCCCGTCTCAAACAGAACTCGAGTCGACGAGCCGACGCCGAGAGCGGGCGAATCCAGGGTCCCCCGGCGCGCGGCGCCGATTCGCGCTTTCGGGAACAGGACGCCGGGCGGCGGCAGACCGGGTATCGTGCACTGCCACTCCCTTACGCGCAATGTGTTGCCCCATCCTCAACTCCGCGTGTACCCTTGCCGACGTCCGGTCACATCCGCGTCCTCATGCGTCCTCGGGAGGCAACATGATGCGCATCCTCAGCCGTCGCAGCCATCCACCTTTCGTCCGGGTCCGCCTCACCCCGCCGCGGACCCGTGTCGCGTCCCTGTGTGGGGCCGCGCTTCCGCCCGCGGCCCTCACGCTCCTGGCATCTCTGCTCTCGGTTTCCCTCCTTGCGGCGGCCCCTCCCTCGGCATCCGTCATGCCCGTTTCCTTCGCCGCGACGGCGCCCGCGCCCCCGGCGCTCGATGCCCATGAGGCGGCCGACACCACGAAGACGCCGCTACAGCGGCTGCTGGACGGACTCGAGTGGCGCAACATCGGCCCGCGGCGAGGCGGCCGCAGCCAGACCGTGGCCGGACACCGCGACCGTCCGCTCGAGTACTTCTTCGGGGCCACGGGCGGGGGCCTGTGGCACACCACCGATGGTGGGGGAAGCTGGGAGCCGGTGACGGACGGACAGATCACCAGCTCCTCGATCGGCGCCATCGGATGGGCGCCCTCCAACCCCGACGTCATTTACATCGGCGGGGGCGAGACGGAGCTGCGGGGCTCGATCACGCAGGGCGACGGGGTCTACCGGTCCGGGGACGGCGGGAAGACGTGGAAGCGCGCCGGCCTGCCCGAGACGCAGGCCATCGCCCGGATCCGGGTGCACCCGGCCGACGAGAACCTGGTGTACGTGGCGGCCCTGGGCCATCCCTACGCCCCCAACCCGGAGCGGGGCGTGTTCCGCTCGCGCGACGGCGGCGCCACCTGGGAACGCATCCTGCACCCCAGCGACTCGGCCGGGGCCGTGGACCTGATCCTGGACCCGTCCCACCCGAGCGTGATCTACGCCACCACGTGGCAGGTGTACCGCAAGGCGTGGAAGATGTGGGGCGGCGGCCCGCACTCGGGCCTGTGGAAGTCCACCGACGGAGGAGACACGTGGACGGAGCTGACCCGCAACCCGGGCATGCCGGCAGGCGTGATCGGGAAGATCGGGATCACCGTCTCCCCGGCGGACCCGAATCGGCTGTACGCGATCGTCGAGGCCGAGGAGGGCGGGGTGTTCCGCTCCGACGACGCCGGTGCCACCTGGCGGCGCACCAACTCCGAGCGGAAGATCCGCCAGCGGCACTTCTACTACTCGCGCATCTACGCCGATCCGCGGGACCCGAACATCTCCTACGCGCTCAACACCCGGCTCTACAAGTCCACCGATGCGGGCGTCACGTACGAGGCTCTGAAGGCGCAACCGCCGCACGGCGATCATCACGACCTGTGGATCGCGCCCGACGACCCCGCGCGGATGATCGACGCGTCGGACGGGGGCGGCAGCGTGACCGTGAACGGCGGCAAGACGTGGACGGAGCTGGACTTCGTCACCACGCAGCTCTACCACGTGATGGCCACCCGAGATTTCCCCTACCACGTGTGCGGCGCCCAGCAGGACAACAGCACCGTGTGCGTGCCCTCGGAGGACTGGGACCACAGGCAGGCCCGGGGGCCGGGGCACGGCTGGTACTACGCGGTGGGCGGAGGCGAGAGCGGCTACATCACGCAGAGCCCGATCCACCCCGACGTGTTCTACGCCGGCAGCCAGGGCGCCCTGCTAACGCGATACGACCGCTCCAACGGCCAGCGCCGGGACATCCAGCCCTACCCCCGCTTCTTCTCGGGCGAGCCGGCCAGCGCGCTCCCGGAACGCTGGCAGTGGACGTTTCCCATCGTGTTCAGCCCGGTCGACCCCCTGCGGCTGTACATCACCTCCCAGCACGTGTGGATGACCCGGGACGACGGACAGACGTGGAGGAAGATCAGCCCGGACCTCACCCTGGCCGACCCCGAGACCCTCGGCGAGACCGGGGGCGTCCTGACCATGGACATGAACGGGCCCGAGATCTACGCCACGGTGTTCGCGCTGGCGCCGTCCCGCTACGACGTCAACACGATCTGGGCCGGATCCGACGATGGGCTGATGCACATCACGCGCGACGGGGGCGCCTCGTGGCAGGACATCACCCCGCCGGACATGCCCCACTACACGCGGGTGAGCGTGATCGAGGAGTCGAAGCACGCTCCGGGTACCGCCTACGTGGCGGCCAACCGTTACCAGGTGGACGACCGGGCGCCCTACGTGTGGCGGACCACCGACTACGGAAAGAGCTGGACGAAAATCGTCGAGGGGATCGCGCCGGGGCATTTCGCCCGCGTGGTGCGGGAGGATCCCGAGCGCCAGGGCCTCCTCTACCTGGGCACCGAGCACACGGTGTACGTGAGCCTCGACGCCGGGGATCACTGGCGGCCGCTGACCCTCGACCTTCCCGACACCCCCATCCGCGACCTGGTGACCACCGCCAACGACGTGGTCCTGGGAACCCACGGCCGCGGCTTCTGGATTCTGGACGACGTGCAGCCGCTGCGGGAGTGGCGCCCCGAGCTGGCCGGGGAGCGCGCCCACCTGTTCGGACCTCACACCGCCACCCGGGGCGTGGGCCCGGCGACGATCCAGTACTGGCTCGCCCGCGACCAGGACTCCGTGAAGGTGGAGATCCTGGACGGAGCGGAAGCCGTGATCCGCACGTTCGTGGGGCTCCCGGAGAAGGCGGGCGAGAAGAAGGAGGAGCCGGCTCCGAGCCCGTTCTTCGGCACCCCGGAGAAGCAGCCCACCACCCACGCCGGTCTCAACCGCTTCGAGTGGAACCTCCGGTACGCGGGGGCGGTCGCGTTCGACTCGATGATCATCTGGAGCGCTCGGCCGCAGCAGGGTCCCAAGGCTCCTCCCGGGACGTACGGGGTGCGGCTCACGGTCGGCGGCCGCAGCCAGACGCGGCCCCTGCGGGTCCGCATGGACCCGCGTCTGGAGGGAGTGACGCCGGCGGACCTCCAGGAGCAGTGGCGTCTGGCCATGCGGATCCGGGATGCGACCAGCCGGGCCGACCAGGCGGTGATCCGCATCCGGGAGGTCCGGGCGAAGCTGGCGGATCGGACCGATGAGCCGACGCTCCGCCGGGTGCGAGCGTTGTCGGAGATCGAGGAGGCCCTCTACCAGGTGCGGAACCGGAGCGGACAGGACCCCCTCAACTTTCCCATCCGGCTCAACAACCGCCTGGCCGCCCTGCGGCGCAGCGTGGAGACCGGGGATGCGCGACCCACGGACGGCGCCTACCGGGTGTTCGAGGAGCTGTCGGCGGAGCTCGACGGCCACCTGAAACGGCTGGAGGCGCTCCTGGCCGACCACGGCGGGTGAACGGCCTCGATCCCCGCCTGGCGGGCTTCATCCGGGCCGCGCCCAAGGTGGAGCTGCACGTCCACCTGGAGGGGAGCATCCGGCCCCGCACACTCCTCGCGCTGGCGAAGCGCAACCACGTCGCGCTGCCGGCGGACACGGTGGAGGGCCTCCAGGAGTGGTACACCTTCACGGACTTCCCCCACTTCGTGGAGATCTACCAGGCCATCTCCCGCTGCCTGCGCACGGCCCGGGACATCGAGCGGATCACCCGGGACTTCCTCGCCGGCCAGGCCGAGCAGAACGTCCTTCATACCGAGGCCACCTTTACGGCGATCACCCAGTACCGCAACAGCGGTCTCTCGTTCGACGACCAGATGGACGCGATCGACCGGGCCCGCGCCTGGGCCTCCGAGGAGCTGGGGGTCTCCCTGCGGCTCATCATCGACATCCCCAGGGACCTGGTGACCCGGGAGGAGGCGGAGATGGTGGCCGATTGGGCCATCGAGGCGCGGGAGAGAGGGGTAGTGGCCCTCGGTCTGGCCGGAGACGAGCGCGGCGTCCCCGTGGAGATGTTCGCGCCGGTCTTCGAACGGGCCCGCGCCAGCGGTCAACCGGGCATCGTGCACGCGGGCGAGACGGGCGGAGCGGAGAGCATCCGGGCCGCCCTGAACGTGCTGGGAAGCGTGCGCATCGGCCACGGGGTCCGTTGCCTGGAGGATCCCCAGCTGGTGGAGGAGTTGCGCCGCCGCCAGGTGCCGCTGGAAGTGTGCCCCAGCAGCAACGTGCGCCTGAACATCTTCCCCGGGTGGGCCCAGCACCCGCTGCCGGCGCTCGTGGAGCAGGGCCTGTACGTCACCCTCAACTCGGACGACCCACCCATGTTCAACACGACCCTCACCGAGGAATTCCTACGCGCGGTGGGCGTCCTCGGGTTCGGAGCGCCGGATGTGGAGCGATTCATCCGCGACGCGGCGCGCGCTTCCCTACTGCGAGAGTCCGGGCGTGCCGCCCTGGAAGCGAACGTGGAGGCGGGCCTGGCCTCCGCCCGCGAGGGGCACCTGGAGACGTGAGCCGCTGGCTTGCCCCCGTGAGCGGGCGTTCTGCCCCGTGAACCGGCGAATCCGTGAGGCAAGCTCAACGCGGCGCGGCCCCCTCGCGCTTGGGCTCCTCCTGGCCGCTCCGCTCGCGATCGGCGTCGCCTGGTTCGTCGGGAGCGCCCGAAGCCCCGCGGCGGGAGATGCGCCGCAGCCGGGCTCCACGGACACCAGGATCCGGGGGTCTCTCTGGTCGCACCGCGCCGGCCCCTCCACGAGGGGGACCTGGCTCCGGTGGCGGCGTTGGGCGCCGACTGGGTCGCGGTGATCCCCTTCGCGTTCACGCGGGACGACGCCCCCCGAGTCCGGTTCAACGACCCCGGACAGTACTGGGGCGAGCGGACGGAAGGGGTCCGCGCGATAGTGCGCCTGGCCCACCGGAGGGGCCTCCACGTCATGTTCAAGCCGCAGTTGTGGGTGGCGCGGCGGGGATGGGCGGGCGACTTCGCTCCCGAGGGGCAAGCGGGTTGGAAGACGTGGGAGGATGGATACGCCGCCTACATCGTCCACTTCGCGCGGCTCGCGGAGTCCCTCGGTGTGGAGATGCTGTGCGTGGGCACCGAGGTGGATCGGACGGTACGCCGCCGGCCCGCCTTCTGGCGCGACCTGATCCGGCAAGTGCGGCTGGTTTACGACGGCCCGCTCACCTACGCCGCCAACCGGGACGACTACGAAGAGCTGGGGGTGTGGGACGACCTGGACTACCTTGGAGTCGACGCCTACTTCCCCCTCTCGGAAGCCGGCACTCCGCAGGCGGCCGAATTGAAGAGCGCCTGGACGCCGCTCATCGAGCGGCTCGCCGCCTTCTCCCGCCGGTACGGAAAGCCCATCCTGTTCACGGAGTTCGGCTATCGCCCGGTGGACGGAGCCGCCGGTCCCCAGTGGAAGCTCCCGCCCGAGCGCGGCCCGGACAGCCCGGCGCCCAACCCCGAAGGGCAGGCCCAGGCCTACGAGGCGCTGTTCCGGGCCGTGCGGAGCCGGCCGTGGTTCGCCGGGGGCTTCGCGTGGAAGTGGCGCCTGGGCGCGGATGGGGCCCGGGGGCGAAGCGGAATGGGCTACTCCCCCCAGGGCCGAAGCGCGGAGGCCGTGATCCGGCGGTGGTACGTCTCGGGCTCCACCTCCCGGCCCGAGATAGTGGGGCTCGGTCCCCCGTCCGAGGCGCCTCGCGAGCCGCCCGAAGGTGGCTCAGGGTGGCGGTCCGACTCGGGCTCGGCGAGCGACCGTCGATGAGCGTCCTGGTCGAGCTCCTGGTGACGCCCGCCTGTCCGCACGCCCGGGATGCGGAGGCGAGGGTCCGGGAGGTGGCGGCGCGCCTGGCCCCCGAGGCGGAAATCCGACGAATCCTGGTCGGCGACGCCACGGATGCCACGCGCCTCGCCTTCCCCGGATCACCGACGGTGCGGATCGATGACGAAGACCTGGAGGGGGCCCACCCGGGCCCTCCGACCCTGTCCTGCCGCTCGTACGATGGCTCCGGCGCCCCTCCGGAGTGGTTGCTCGAGGCGCGCCTGCTGCGGGCGCTGCGGCCGCGCAGCCTGCTGTTCCTATGCGTGGCCAACTCGGCCCGCAGTCAGCTGGCGGAGGCGATCGCCCGCTCCCTGGCGCCGGAAGGAGTGCGCGTTCAGTCCGCCGGCTCGGCAGCCTCCAGGGTCCATCCCTACGCGCTTCGCGTCCTGGCCGAGCTGGGGCTGGACGCCTCGGGCCAGCGCTCAAAGGGGGTCGATGAGATCACCGGCGACGTCGAAGCCGTGATCACACTGTGCGCCGAGGAGGTCTGCCCCGCGTGGTTAGGCCGGGCCCGTCGGCTCCACTGGGCCCTGCCCGACCCGGTGGCCGGCGCCCGAACCGCGGAGGAGGCCGTGGAGGGATTCCGCCGCACCCGGGACGAGCTGCGCAGGAGGCTCGAGCCTCTTCTGGCGCCGACCCGGACGGCGCTCTAGGCTCCCCTCTCACCGAACGCGGCGGCTCCCGGACGGCGCCGGGGCGGGCCGCGGCCTCCAGACGAAAAGGAGATGTCCATGCCGACCACGACCCTCGTCCGCTCCCTCTCCCTGTTCGCCCTGGCCGGTCTGTTCGAGATCGGAGGAGGCTATCTGGTGTGGCAGTTCTTGCGCGAGCATCGGGGCCTGGGAGTGGGCCTGGCGGGCGCCGCGCTGCTCATGCTGTACGGAGTGATCCCCACCTTCCAGCCGGCCCACTTCGGCCGCGTGTACGCCGCCTACGGAGGTGTGTTCGTGGTGGCCTCGCTGTTGTGGGGATGGTGGATCGACGGGCACGCGCCGGATCGGCCGGACACCCTGGGCGCCCTGCTGTGCCTGTGCGGGGTGGCGGTGATCATGTACTGGCCGCGCGGCTGAGCGGCGGCCGGGGCCGGGCTGTTTCCGACCGCCTACCCCGAGCGCGCTCCAAGCTCCTCGCGCCCGGCGGGGCCCTAGGAAGCGCCGGGCCGGCTCAGCCGCAGCATGAGGACCGCCGCGCGCTTGGTCTGAAGGGCCAGCGTGGGGAGATCGATCCATTCGTCCACCGTGTGGTCGTTCCCGCCGCCGGGCCCCAGGCCATCGATCGCCATGTCCACGAGCCCGCTCGTGAAGGCCACGTCCGCCGCTCCGGCGTTCCGGGGATCCACCGCCGTCACGGGGCCGAATCCCAGGTCCCGGCTCACCCGGTCGAAGGCGGCCAGCAGCCGCCGGTTGCCCTCCGACGGCTCCAGGGGGGGATACCCCTCGCCGAAGCGGATCTCCGCCCGGGTGCCGGGCAGGCTCTGGCCCACGATGAACCGCATCAGCGCCCGGGCCGACCGGAGCTGCTCGGGAGTGATGGCGCGAAGGTCTCCGGTCACCACGGCATGTTCCGCCACGATGTTGCTCTTCCCGAAACCCGATCCACGGGCGGCCGACTCGTCGTACTCCACTTCGGTCCCGGCCACCATCACGCCGGGATTGAACGTGAGGCGCGGCTGGCCTGCCAGCCGCTCGTAGAACTGATACAGGATCCGCGAGACTTCGTAGATGGCTCCCGCTCCCACCTCGGGCTGGAACAGCTGCGACGAATGCGCAGGGGTCCCCATGACGTCGATCCGCCAAGCGCTGGAGCCACGTCGGGCGATCACGGCGGTCCGGGGGTCGCTGTCTCCGTTCTCGAACGCCAGCGCGACGTCCGCCTCCCGGGCGGCCTCGACGACGGCGGCCTTGGAGAGCTCCAGGGGACTTCCGCTGCGCTCCTCGTCGCCCGTCATCACGACGGTGAGGTCCAGGTTATCGAGGGCTCCTGCCGCGTCGAGGGCCTTCAGCGCCTGGACGATCACCACATCGCCGCCCTTCATGTCCACCACGCCCGGCCCGGCCGCGCGGTCGCCCGAGCGCTCGAAGCGCTGGAACGGACTCTCCGGCTCGAACACGGTGTCGAGGTGCCCGATGAGGAGCAGATGCGGTCCCGGTCCCGCGCGGCGCGCCACCAGATGTCCGGCCCGGTGAAAGGCGGAACCGTCGATCCAGCGGGTGGCGAAACCCAGGGAGTCCAGCTGGACCCTGAAGATCCTCCCGACCCGGCGCACCCCCTCCAGGTTCATCGTCCCGCTGTTGATGTCGACCACGCGCTCGAGCAGGGCGATGGCCTCCTCCGAGCGCGCCTCCACGGCCTCCACGATCCGCCGCTCGACCGGCGAAACGCCGCGTCGGGCCGTATCTCCCGCGGAAGCGACGTCCTGCTGGGCCACCGCTCCCGCGGTGGCGAACGCGAGCCAGAACGAAAAGAGCATGGGGATGAGCCTCATTGGACCTCGCTTCCAGTGGAGTCCGCGCGAATCGACTCGATCGCCGCCTCGATGAAACGTTCTCGATCCCGGCTCCTCCACTTGGTCACCACCTCCTCATCAGGCCGGCCCGCCACGCGGCCCAGGAGCCAGTACGCGAACGCGCCATGAGGGCCCCGCCAGCGTGCCATCTCGACCAGCGCCTCGAGGGCCTGCTCACGTAGCTGTCCAAGTACCGCCGGGTCTCTCCCTTGCGTCAAGGCGAGCAGGACCGCGGCTCCCTTGTTGCGATCGCTCCAGCTGAGCGAGTTCAGCATCTTGACGAACGGCGTGGGCGGGATCGAAAGCTTCAGCTCCGGATGGAGGTTGGCAAAAGAGGCGAATCCCGCGAGCGCGCGTGCCGCGTTGTTGCGGACTCCGGAATCCGGATCCCCGACGGCGTACACCAGGTCATCGATGACCGTCCGCTTATCCGGAGCGTACGCGATGACCTGGGCGGCGAAGGCCCGCTGGTCGGGATCGGAGGAAGTCCGCAGGACTTCCCGGAGGATGTCGAGATCCCGGCTGGCGTAGACCAGGAACCGCTCCTGAACCGCACGGACGGCGGGGTCCGACATGAGGGAATGACCCTGGGAGAAATCATCCCCCGCGTTGCCGGCGCGTATCGCCTTCACAAGAGCTCTCTGGAAGTCCGCGTCACTCGCGAAGATCACCCGCGGCAGGGTCACCGCGGATCCGGGTGGCGGACGAAGCTCGAGGAACGCCGTCGAGTCCTCCGCGATGCCGACGTAAACGCTGAGTCGGCCGTGTTCACAGCAGACCGCCGAGAACCGCGCCTCGAGGACGCCCGGGATCTCCTTCAGCCGACGCTCGATAGCGGCCCGCTCGGCCTCCGAGGGTCGGGGATCCCCCTCGGCCAGCGAGAGAGCGCTTCGGACTGCCTCTTGGGAAACGGCCCGCAAACCGTAGAAGTCGATGGTTCCGACGCGAGGCGCCTGAGCCTGGGCCGCTCCCGCCGGCAGAAGCGAACAGGACAGGAAGAGGGTCAGGACCGGAGTGTGTCTCAGACGGCGCATGGGCTCTCCGGCGCGAGACAGGGGCCCGCGCTTGGACCGACGACGTTCGAAGGGACCGGACGGTGGTTGAACATGAAGGCCGGAGAGCCCAACCGCCATGGGGTCGCCTCATTCCCGGCCCCCGGCGGAGGAGGCAGGAAGGTTGCGCCGCTCATCGGTCGGGAGGCGCTTGTAACGCGAACCGGGCCGGGCTAGGGTGTGGTGGGTAGCCCGACTCGGGATTAGCTCCCCGTCGGGCGCGTGCCTGGGCTCCGGGAGGCCGAACATGATTCCGACTCGTTTCGCCGCCGCCACGATTCTCTCGGGTACTCTCGCCCTCGGCGCCTGCGACGCCGCGCCCGGCGGACCGGACCCGCAATCCCCTCCGGCACCGCCGCCCGCGGGCCGGTGGGTCGTGGTGGCGGGCGTACCCGTGGGAGCGTGGTCCGCGGCGCTCCTTCCCACCGGCAAGGTGTTGCTGTTCCAGGGCGGCGAGCAGATGCACCTGTGGGACCCGAACACCTGGGAGTTCGGCGCGCGGTTCAGCTCCAACACCAACCTCTTCTGCGCGGGCCTGACCCTCCTGGCCGATGGCCGGCTCCTCGCGGTCGGAGGCCACGCGGGACAGGATTCCGCGGGGAACTTCCTTGGATCCAGCGCCGCCGAGGTCTTCGATCCCTGGCAGGAGCGCTGGACCCGGCTCCCGGACATGATCGGGGGTGAACGGTGGTATCCCACGGCGATCACCCTGCCCGATGGGCGCGTGCTGGTCGCTTCAGGAACTCACGCGGGGAAGCTCAACGAAACGATCGAGCGGTTCGACCCGGAGCGCGAGGAGTGGCAGGCCGTCGCCCGCCAACAGCTCCCGCTGTATCCGTGGGCCGCCGTGCTTCCCGCCGACGAGATCGCCTTCTACGGACCGCAGCGTCCCACGGCCCTGTTCGACCTGAACACCGGTGCCATCCGGCCGGCCGGCAGTATGGGCCAGGCCCGACACGGGGGTACCGGCGTGCTCCTGAACGCGGCCGCCGGCCGGCTCCTGGCCCTGGGCGGGGGGAGTCCGGCCACCGGCTCCGCCGAGATGTTCGAGGTCGGGTCCGCGGCGTGGCGTCCGATTCCGTCGATGGCTCGCTCCCGCCACCACCCGGACACCATCCTACTGCCCGACGGCACGGTCCTGGTCGTCGGCGGACACAGCACCGCAGGGGAAGGCGAGGGATCGGATGCCGAGGGGGATGTGCGGCTGGCCGAGATTCTGGACCCCACAGGGACCCGTTGGTCGGAGGCCGGAAACGCCCACTACGGCCACGGCTACCATTCCACGGCGCTGCTCCTGCCCGACGGGAGCGTCCTGGCCGCCGGCCCCGAGCGGAACCTCGAGCTCTATCGGCCTCCGTATCTCTTCGCCGGGGAACGCCCTATCGTCGAATCCCTCCCGGGCACGGCCAGCTACGGAGAGACGCTTTCCGTGACGACGAGCGCGGAGGCGCCGATCGCCCGGGTCGTCCTGATCCGCGCGAGCAGCGTGACCCACTCGCTCAACACGGATCAGCGCTACCTGGCGCTCGAGTTCCAGCGGGTCTCGGGACGCGAGCTCGCGGTTCAGGCGCCGGCCGCCCCCGCACTCGCGCCTCCCGGATACTATCTCCTGTTCGTCGTGACGGACCGAGGCGTTCCCTCCGAAGGACGGTTCCTGCGCATCGGATAAGCCGGCACCGGCGGCACCGGGTGCGGCGCGGCGCGGCGCGGTCCGGGTGTGAGTCCCGGCGCTTGACATCGTAACACAGTCCATGCATGGTATGTGCATGGCCACCAAGACAATTTCGCTTCGTTTGGAAGCATACGAGCGCTTGCGCAGGGCGCGGCGTCACCCCACCGAGTCGTTCAGCGATGTGGTGATGAGAGCCCAGTGGACCGATGCGCCGTCCACCGCCGGTGAATACCTCGCCCACCTTCGCGAGCGGGGACCACTCTACGACCTCACGGGAGTCAAGGTGATCGAGGAGCTATGCCTCACGGATCGACCAGCCCGGGACAAGTGGTCGACGAAGTAATCCTCGAGACCACGTTCCTGATCGATCTCGAGCGCGAGCTTATTCGCTCCGAGGCGGGCCCCGCGCAGTCCTTCCTCGACCGGCATTCCAACGCCAGGCTCTTCACCACGTTCACGGTCGCGGGAGAGATGGCGGCGGGAATGCCCACCGCATCTCGTTCGAGATGGGAGGATTTCCTGCGACCCTTCGAGGTGCTGCCCTGCACGAGTGACGTGTGCTGGGAGTACGGGCAGGCCTATCGCTATTTGAGGGCCAACGGCCTTCCGGTGGGCGCGAACGATCTGTGGATCGGAGCGACCGGGCTCGCCTTCGGCAAGCCCGTCGTCACGCGCAGCACGCGCGAGTTCGCTCGAATCCCTCGGCTTACGGTCCTGGATTACACTGTAGGGCCTTAGCTGTCGCCTCAAAGCGCGTCGATGGAGCCCTCCGCCTGCGCGCCCCCAGTCGGGTCTGAGCGCGCCTACGTTCTCTTGAGTCTTCCTTGACCGCGTCGAGCGAAGGTACGGAACGGATACGCAGAACGTTCCTAGGGCGTCCTGGGTATCAGATGGGCCTCAGCGAGGTCGTGTCTTCCCCTGGGGCTTCCCGGAGGCCAGCGCCTCAGAACCTGACCTCGTAGGTGATCTTGATGATGAGCTGGTTCGAATCGAAGCCGAGCCCCCCCGTCCCTGTGTCTCGCACCGACTGGTTGTACACGACGAAGAGATCTCCCACGGGCCGGAATGTCCAGCGGAGCCGCGTGTTCGACCCCAGGATGTCGCTGGTGTTGTCGTACTGGATGAAGCTCGAAAGCTCCAGATCCGGAGAGAAGTTCATCCGGATCCGGCCCTGGAACAGATTCTCGGTGAAGTTCCCCTCCGGCAGGCGTCCGATGTCGGTCTCGGTGGAGAGCTCGAGGGTGAACAGCCGAACCGGCGTCCAGAAGGAAGAGATCTCGAGCTGGTGCAGCGTGCCGGTGAAGAAGTCCCCGAAGCGCCAGGTCACCTGCCCGCTCAGCCGCCGCTTGGAGGCGAACCGGCCCTCGAGGCGGTAGCGCAGGAAGTCGTAGCGGCCCGGCGCGATCGTCACGCCGTCGGCGACTTCGAACGGCTCGACGAGCCCTTCGCCCTGGGGGATGATGTTGAACTCGAACCCGTCGCCGCTCTCCAGCCGCCAGTTCAGAGGCGCGGTGAACACCCGCCAGCTCTGGAGGCTCCCGTCGACCCGGGTCACGACGGATCCCTCCAGCTCGTAGAACATCTGCCGCACGAGGCTCCAGGCGGGCCGGGGGCTGTAGCGCACTCCCCAGTTCAACTGGTTCGTACCCGGGCGCGGGACGAAGCCCAACGAGGGGTCGAATCCATCCCCGAGGTGCTTGAAGGTCAGGGAGATGTCCCACAGCTCGTTGGGATAGTCCAGCCTGAGGCCGAAGGCGGACTTTCCCCCGGTCAGCCCCTCCCGGCCCATCGCGAGACCCCAGGCACCGACCAGGAAGTTCTTGTCACCCCGGAAGTGGGAGGTCTGGTAGGTGAAGTCGGGTCCGACGAGCCAGCTGCCGTCGCGGCCCCGGGGGTCGCCGAAGGTGGCGATGAAGCCCGCCGAGGACTCGGCCAGGACGTTCTGCTTGACCCGCACCACCCCGAGCGTGTTCGACGGCGTGAGGCCCGACACGTCGCCCGTCCGCACCAGCAGGCCCCCGACGTTCGTGTTCCCGATCCGCCCGTTCACCTTCCCGCCGGCGTCCAGGTTCACCTCCTTGCCTTCCAGCAGCCCGATCCGCCGCGTGAAGAAGGGGATGAGGTCGCGGCGCAGCCCCAGCCCGAAGTCGAAGATGTCGGAGCCCTGAAGGAAGAACGTCCGCTTCTCCGGAAAGAAGAGGGGAAAGCGGGTGAGGTTGGTCTGCCGGGCGTCCACCTCGGTCTCCCCGAAGTCGGTGTTGATGGTGAGGGTGGCCTCCAGGTTGGTGCCGATCCGCTGGGTGATGTCGGCGCCCTGCTCCTCGTTCGTGTCCACGCTGGCGCCGGGCGCCGGCTTGCCGCCGCCTCCCGCCACGAACGGTCGGACGCTCAGGCCCAGGCCCAGGCTGAACGCCGGAAGCCCCGTGAGAAGCCCCGCGCGGCTCGTCTGGTCGAAGTTGTAGTCGCGCCGGGGGCTCGCCCAGCGGTCCGTCTCCTGGAGGCGCTGGACCCGCCGCTCGATGTTGAAGCCCCAACGCCGCAGTCCGGGCTTGAACGTGAGGCTGCGGACGGGGATCCAGATCTCAACCGACCAGCCACTCCCTGTCCGCACCGCCTTCGCGTCCCACACCTGGTCCCAGTCCGGGTTCTCCCCTGCTCCACGGCGGCTCACCAGGGCGTCGTAGCGGGCTCCGTTGGCGTTCACCGTGAACACGACGCCCGAGCGACCGTCCAGGAACGGGTCCAGCACGATCCGCAGGTTGTCCTCGCCGCGCAGGTGGGCATCACGCCGGACCGCGAAGGCCACGATGCCGGACGGATCCGGATCATGGGCCACGATCCCGAACACGAGCTGATGGCGGTCGGCCAGCACCTTGACGACGGTGCGCATCGCGGGCTTGCCTCCCTCCACGGGCTCGATCTGGGTCAGGTCGGCGATGGAGTCGGCCTTCACCCACTCCGGCTCGTCCAGCCGCCCGTCCAGCCGGATCCCGTTGTCTAGCGAGCCGACCCGCAGCTCCGGACGGGCCGGCGGGGACAGCTGGGCATCTGCGAGCCGGGCGGCGGATGCCCAGAGGACGGCGGCCAGCGCCAATGGCAGCAGGGGGCGAAGCCTCCAAGCGACTCCCCAGCCGGGCGGACGAGGCAGGCGGACGAGAGACGGTCACGGGCGGCGTCACCGGCCCACTCGTCGAATGGGCGCACTCGGTCGAGCGACCCCTCCCTTCATCCGTCCCCTCCTCCAGTGGTTGCCGCATCGATCCCTCGATAGGCCGCGGGGATCGGGCGGACAAGCGACTTTCTTCGCCTTCCTCGCGCCTCCACCATCCTGACACGTTCCCGCCAGCTCGCGCTGCACGCGAGAAAGCTGCCGCGAAGGCCATCGGATTACCGGCCGCTCCAACCCCGCGGAAGGGCCGTCGGCTTCCCGGTCGTGACCAAACGGGCCCTGCCTCTCCGCAGGCCCCACAGCCCGCCGTAGGTCGCAAACTGTCCCGGGGCCGGGGTGTTGCGGCACCCTCTTGCCGGAGCGTCGCGCTCGGATTCCGGATGTGACGGCTACCGCCGGGGTGGAAATCGACGGCGCAGGCGGAGAGAATGAACGGGGTGGGGAGCGAGGCCGCGCCAGCGGCCGCTGACCGGCCGCCCTTGAGCAGCTTCGCGTAGTACTCGCGTGCCCGCTTCAGCTCACCAGCCAGGGGGCAAGGGTGGGATCCGGTTGTCCGGTGAAGCCCCGTGCTCAAGAGTGGGGACTTGTAGCGCGAGTTCCGTATTCGGAACGATCTGGGCTGAGACGGCATCTAGTTCCGAATAAGGAACTACAGCGCGGCGGCCCGTATCAGTTCCGAAAAGGGAACTACTCAACCGTTGTGCGGTATTGGTTCCCTATTGGGAACTCACTCACGTTCCAAGTCATCCACCGGCTCGGAACCGTTGGGCAAAGAGAACATGGGGACTGAGACCTTGAAACGCATCGAGACCTTGGACGATTTGGGGGCGGCACTGCGAAAGGCTCGGAAGGCCGCCGGTCTCACACTCACGGAGGCCGCCCATAGCATGGGGGTGGGACGCCGCCTCCTGACAGAGCTGGAGAACGGCAACCGGAACGCAGGGATCGAGTCCGTTCTTAGGATCGTTCAACTCTTGGGCTTGGATCTTTTCGTGAATCGCCGAGGACAGCCGGTACTGCCCACTTCACCGCGGTCACACTCCCGAGGAACCGATGCTTGATGTCTACCTGTATGAGAAACAGGTGGGCCGTCTGTGGGAAGACGAATCCCTCGGCATTCTGTTCCAATACGGGGACCGCGCTCTCGCCGAGCCGGAGCGGTACCGCCTCTCTGTGAGTCTTCCGGTGCGGCAAGAGGCCTACCGGAGCCAAGGACGAAACTTCTTCGACAACCTTCTGCCGGAAGGAGACGCACGGGAAGCGCTGGCGGTAGCCACAAAGTTCGATCGAAGCGACGTAGCCGGCCTTCTGGGAGAGGTCGGCGGCGAGTGTGCGGGCGCCGTGTCTCTGTGGCCCCCCGACACCCAGCCACCCGACCCCGAAGCCTGGACATACCACGAACTCGAGCTCAGTGAGGTCGCGCAGGCGGTGCGGGGGCGAGCAGGGGATCGATCCGGCAGCGGGCTGAGCGCGCGGCAATCCCTCAGCGGCGTGCACAACAAGCTGGTCGTGTTGAGAAGGGGAGAACGCCTACTGCTGCCCGCCGCGGGGGCCCCCGGTAACGTGATCGTCAAGCGGGCTCACTCGGCATTCGATGGCATGACCGCGAACGAGCTGGCCTGCCTTGGCCTGCTTGGGGCGACGGGGGCGCCCGTATCGGAGGCGCGCCCGCTCACGATCCACGACGATGTGCTGCTCGAGAGTCGCCGGTACGACCGACTCGAGAGCTCGGACGGAACCCTGCGTCGTCTTCACCAGGAGGACCTTTGCCAGGCCACGGGTCGATCGCCGCGCGCCAAGTATCACGAACATGGAGGGCCGACATTTGCCGAGGTACAAGCGATCCTCCGGCGAAACAGCCTTGCTCCGCTCGAAGATCTCAAGCATCTCGTCCAGTGGATGTTCGTGAACTTCTTGATCGGAAACTGCGACGGGCATGCCAAGAATCTCTCCCTCCTGTACGAAGACGAGGGCATCCGCCTGGCACCGTTCTACGACGTTGCATCGACCGATGTGTACGATGGACTCGACCGGACGTTCGCACTCCATGTGGGTGGACGGAGCACCCCGGCAGCGCTCGATGGCTACGGTGTTCGGAAGTTTGCGCGAAGCGTAGCCATGAATCCCAAGAGAGTGAGGGAGCTGGGGGAGGAAACTGCGGATGCGGTGGAATTCTCGGCCCGTGACGTGTTTGATCGAGTGGCGGGACTGACCGAACATCCTGCGGTCCTTGACCGGATCGGCTCACTCATGGCCACTCGGCTCGCGGAGCTGCGAGGAGTCCTGCGGGAGATCTGAAGGCGATCGGCGAGAAGACGGTCCCACGCTGGCGAACGAGCGAGGCCGTAAGTCAATGACCGGGGTGGGGATCGGCGCCGCAGGCGGAGCGAGGCCGCGCCAGCGGCCGCAGCTCTCACCCACGACCGTCCCGCGAAGCGCGACACGCACCGGGGAAGCAGGCTGGGCAGAGCGGCGCTGGAGAGTGAGTCAATCAGTCAGTGACCGGGGTGGGGATCGAACCCACGACCTACGGATTAAAAGTCCGTTGCTCTGCCAACTGAGCTACCCGGTCGGGTCGGAGGAACCCACATGACCTAAGGATCCCCCGCGGCGTGCCCGGAAGCAAGGGGGGAAAACGCCGTCAGCGGGTGTTTCGCAACGCCTCCAGCGGGTGATTTGCAACGCTGCCGGCGGGAGGATTGCAACTCGGAAGATCAGGAGAGCAACAGCGGCGGCCCCCCACGGGTCTGCAGCGACCTGTCAATCTACCCTGGCCGGCGCGTACCGGTATCCCAGCCAGCAGCCCGCGATCGCCGCGCCCGCCTGCACCAGAAACGCCAGGGCCACGCCGCGCACCGTGAGCAGCTCCCACGCGCTGGTGCCCGTGGTGATTCCGCCCAGCGCGAGGTTGAGGACGAACCAGACCACGTACGTGAATCCCCCCATGGCCGCGCCGTGCAGGATGGGGGCGGCCGCGGCCTTGTAGCCCGCGATGAACCCGCCCACTCCCCACCCCACGGCCACGCAGCCGGCCATGGCGATCACATCCCACGTCTCCTCTCCCCTCAGCATGCCGCTGGCCGTGAGCGCCAGCGCCAGCAGGCTGGCCACCGCCAGCGCCACGAACCAGCCGAAGGCGACCCAGGAGAACTGCACGTTGCGCAGGTGTTCGGAGTGCACGGCTTACTCCTTCCGTTCCAGGTCGAGTTCCACCTGCAGCACGCCGTGGAACGTGGTCCGGTGGTGCGGCGTGGGCCCGAACCGCTGGAGCGCCCGCATGTGCGCGCGCGTCCGGTAGCCCTTGTTGGAGGCCCACCCATACTGGGGATAGCGCTGGCCCAGGCGCCGCATCAGCTCGTCCCTCACCACTTTGGCCAGGATGGACGCGCAGGCGATCGAATGGGATCGCCGGTCGCCGCCCACGATCGGCGTGTGGGGGCCCAGGCCGGGCGCCCGCCGCCCGTCCACCAGCAGGAGGTCGGGCTCAAAGGGAAGCCGCGCGACCGCGCGGCGCATGGCCAGGATCGAGGCGGAACGGACGTTGAGACGCTCCACTTCGCGGCAGGAGGCCGCCGCCAACCCGTACGCCAGGCATTCCTCGCGGATCCTACCGGCCAGCTCCTCTCGCCGCTTGGCCGTGAGGAGCTTGGAGTCTACCGCGCCTTCGAAGCACTGCCCGCGATGGAGGGATACGGCCGCCGCCACCACGGGACCGGCCACCGGCCCACAGCCCACTTCATCCACCCCGACCACGTGCTCGTGGCCCTCCGACCAGCCCTTCTCCTCGAACGTGAGCGGCGCGGTGGGCGGCATCGGGCGGCCGGGCGAGGCTCGTCGAAGCGGACCCTACTCGACCGAGGCCTCCGCCGCGGGAACCGGGGGCTCGACGTCCGCCGTCTCGGCGGCCCCCACATCGACAGGCTCCGCAGCCGCCGCGGGAGCCGATGCTGCGGCGCTCCCTCGAGGCGTCCTGCCGGCGGCTTTGTCCAGCCACCACTTCCGCTCGCGCACGCGCGCCCGCTTGCCTCGCCGTGCCCGTAGGTAGTAGAGCTTGGCCCGCCGCACATCGCCCCGCCGCACCACCTCCAGCCCGGCGATAGACGGACAGTGGATCGGAAAGATCCGTTCGACCCCGACGCCGCCGGAGATTCTCCGCAGAGTGAAGGTCTCGTTGACTCCGCCGCCCTTGCGGGCGATGCACACGCCCTCGAACGGCTGGATTCGCTCCTTGGCCCCTTCCCTCACCCGGACGCGCACGCGAACCGTATCGCCCGGCGCGAAGGCGGGCAGGTCGTCACGCCGGTGCTGTCGCTCGATATGTGCGATCCTCGGATCCATGGTACCGTCCCCTGTAAGCCCCGTCGGGGCTGTGATTCACGCTTCAGTACAGCCGAATAATATACGGTTCCGGCTTCGCGTCCGGGAGACCTTTACTCCTCTTCGGCACCACCCCGGAGATCGGGCCGCCGCTGCCGCGTCGCCCTCGCCGCTTCGCGGCGGCGCCACTCCTCGATCCGCGCGTGGTCGCCTGAACGAAGCACCTCCGGGACGCCCAGCCCCCGGTACTCCGCCGGCCGGGTGTAGACCGGCGGTCCCAGCGACTCCTCGTAGAACGAATCCGTGGAGGCGGATCCGTGATCGCCCAGAGCGCCGGGGAGCAGCCGAACCACGGCGTCGATCACCGTGAGCGCGGCCGGCTCTCCTCCGCTCAGGACGTAGTCTCCGATGGAGAGCTCTTCGTCCGCCAGCCCCGTCGCCACCCGCTCGTCGACGCCCTTGTAGTGGCCGCACAGCAGGGTGAGGGTCTCGCACAGCGAGTACCGCACGGCAGTCGCGTGGTCGAAGCTGCGGCCACGCGGCGACAGGAGCACCACGTGGCCGGCCGGAGCCAGCGCCTCCACGGCCTCGAAGAAGGGCTCGGGCTTCATCACCATCCCCGGCCCTCCGCCGAACGGCTCGTCGTCCACGCTCCGGTGGCGATCGTGGGTGTAGTCCCTCAGATCCACCACCCGGTAGTCCGCCAGTCCGGCTCGCGCCGCGCGGCCCGGGACCCCGAGCGCCAGCGGCCGACCGAAGTACTCCGGAAAGATGGTCACCACGTTGAACCGCATCAGCGCACCGTCAGAGATCCAGCATGCCTTCCAGGAGCCGGACCACCACCCTGCGCTCCCTCAGGTCGACTTCGGTCACGAACTCGCGGCGAAACGGGATGAGCGTCTCGCGATCCTCCACCCGGAGAGCCAGCACCGGGTTGGCGGGCGCGTCGTACACATCGGCCACGCGGCCCAGCAGCCGGCCGGTCTCGTCCAGGATGTCCAGACCGATGAGCTCATGCAGGAAGTACTCGTCGGGCTCCAGCTCGGACAGCCCGCTCCGCTCCACCGTCAGCCGGTGACCGCCGTATCGCTCGGCCGTGGACCGGTCCGTGACCTCCCTCACCCGCAGGAGCCAGCCGCGTCCGTGCGCCTGCGAATGAGAGATCTCCAGAGTGGCCGGCGCGCCCGGGGGAGGACTCTCCACCCGCAGCGTTCGGCCGGGCTGGAAGACCTCTTCGGGGCGATCCGTCTCGAGACGGATCTGCAGGACGCCCTCCAGTCCGTGGGCTCGCATCACGGTCGCGACGACGAGCCTCTCCTGCTCGCTTCCGAGACTCACTTCGAGCTCTCCGCGGAAGGGGGTCGGAGGCCTACGCCTCCTCGGCCTCCTCCTTCTCCTCTTCCAGGGCGGGCTCTTCCGCGGATTCCGCCTCGGCGAGCGCCACTTCCGCCTTCGGCCCGTCCGGAGCCGCTTCCGCTTCCACCGCGGTCTCGGGTTCCTCCACCGCCTCGGGCTCCGGTTCCTGCGCCACCTCGGGCTCGGCCTCGGGGGCCTGCTGCGCCGTCTCTACGGCCTCCCCCACCTGCTCCTCGGCATGCTCCTCGGCAGCTTCGACCGCCTCGGCCTCCGCCTGCGGCTCCGGCGACTTCTGGGCCGCCGCGGCCTCCCCGGCGGCCGGCTTGGGTCGCTGCGATGTCTTCTGCTGTCCCATGGCCGGCCCCAGGAACACCACCGACTCATCGGCATCCGCGGCGTCCGTGCCGGCCTGGTACTGCGCCCACACGCCGGTCTTGCGGAGCAGGGACCGAACCGTGTCGCTCGGCTGCGCGCCCTCGTGCAGCCAGTAGAGAGTTCGGACGGCGTTCAGTTTGATCACCGAAGGACTGGTCCGGGGATTGTAGGTCCCCAACCGCTCCAGCGCGGGGCCGGAACCGGCCCGGGCGCTGTCGATCACCACGATTCTGTACGAAGCCTGCTTCTTCCGCCCCACCCGCTTCAGTCTGATCGTCGCTGCCATGTGCTCTTCATCCTGTTCCGTTTCAACCCAACAGTCGGTCCAGTCCCCCGGCGCCCTTCAGCGCAGGGCCCAGCTGTCCCATGTTCTTCATCAGTTTTCTCATCTCGCGGAACTGCTTGAGCAGCCGATTCACTTCGTGCACCGGCCGTCCTGAACCTCGCGCGATGCGCGCCCGCCTGGATCCGTTGATCAGGCCGGGCCTGGCCCTTTCCTCGGGCGTCATCGACAGGATGATCGCCTCCACATGACGGATCCTCTTCGGGTCCACATCGACCCCGTCCAGCATGCTCGCCTTCACCCCCGGGATCATCTTCAGGAGCCCCTTGAGCGGCCCCATCTTCTGCAACTGCTGAAGCGAGCGAAGAAAGTCGTCCAGGTCGAACCGCCCTCGACCCAGCACCTTCTCCTCCAGCTTCCGGGTGGCCTCCGCGTCCATCGTCTGCTGGGCGCGCTCCACCAGCCCGACGATGTCTCCCATCTGGAGGATCCGGCCCGCCATCCGCTCGGCGTCGAACGCGGTGAGGTCTTCCAGCCGCTCACCCACGCCCACGTACCGGATGGGCACGCCGAGCACGCCATAGATGGAAAGGGCGGCGCCGCCGCGAGCATCCCCGTCCAGCTTGGTCAGCACCACGCCCGTCAGACCCACGGCCGCGTGAAAGCCCTCGGCGATCCGCACCGCCTCCTGACCGGTCATCCCGTCGGCGACGAGCAGGACCTCCTGCGGCTTCGCCGCCCGCTTCACGGCGACGAGTTCCCGCATCAGTTCCTCGTCAACCTGCAGCCGGCCCGCCGTGTCCAGCAGGACGTGCGTGGCCCCGTCCCGGCGGGCCCGGTCCACCGCCATCGCCGCCTGGCCCGCCATGTCCCGTTCCCCCGGCTCGTGGACCACGGGCACGTCGATGGCGGCGGCGAGCGTCGCCAGCTGCTCCGCGGCCGCCGGACGGTACGGGTCGCAGGCCACCAGCACCGGCCGTCCGCCCTCGCCCTTCAGGCGCCGGGCCAGCTTGGCCGCAGTCGTCGTCTTTCCGGAGCCCTGGAGCCCGACCAGCATGAGAACCGTGGGCGGGACCGCCGCTTCCCGCAGGCCCGGCGCGGCCCGGCCCAGCAGCTCCACGATCTCCTCGTGGACGATCTTGACTACCTGATCGCCCGGCCGGATCGAGCCCATCACCTCCCGGCCCAGGGCTCGGTTCTTCACCTTCGCCAGGAAGCCCCGCGCGACCTCGTAATTGACGTCGGCCTCCAGGAGAGCTCGACGCACCTCCCGGAGTCCTTCCTTCAACATTTGCTCGGTCAGGACGCCGCGCTGGCGAAACTGCCCCAGCACGCCGTCCAGCCGGTCGCTCAGTCGCTCGAACACTCGCTACGCCTCACACGCGAACGGCGGGCTCGTGCCGTTCGCCGAAACAAAAGACGCGACGGCGCACGGCCGCTTCGCGTCTGTACGACTCCCGGACCGCGAGGTCCGGTGACAGGCCTAGCCTTTCATTTTAAGGGCAATCCGGCAGAGAGGCAACGCCGCCGACGGGGATGCGCACGACTTCGCGGCGAGCGGCGCCGACCGAAACGTACCGCACGGCCACCCCGGTCACGGCCTCGAGTCTTTTCAGATACGCGCGGGCCGCGGCCGGCAGGTCCTCCCAGCTGCGGCACTCGCCGATCGGCGAGCCCCACCCGGGCAGCGTCTCGTAGACGGGCTCGACCCGCTCGAGCGCTCCGGCGGACTCCGGGAAGCGCGAAGGAGGGAGCGTGCGGCCATCCAGGGAGTATCCCGTCGCGAGCTGGATCTCTTCGAAGCTGTCCAGCACGTCCAGCTTGGTGATGGCCAGCGCGGTGAGGCCATTGATCCCGGCGGCGTAGCGAACCACCACCCCGTCGAACCAGCCGGGGCGCCGCGGCCGCCCTGTGGTGGCGCCGAACTCGCCCCCCAGCTCCCGGAGCCTCCGCGCTTCCGCCTCCCGCAGCTCGGTCGGAAGAGGGCCGTTGCCGACGCGGGTCGTGTACGCCTTCACGACGCCCAGGACCTGGTCGATCAGGGTGGGCCCGATGCCCACGCCGGCCGCCGCTCCTCCCGCTGTGGTCGACGACGAGGTGACGAAGGGATAGGTGCCGTGATCGATGTCCAGCAGCGAGCCCTGCGCGCCCTCCAGCAGCACGTTACGGCCGGCGGCCAGAGCACTGCGAACCTCGTGGCCGGTATCGGTGGCCAGGCTCAGGAGCTCGTCGCGCACCTGCTCGAGCCGGCCCAGAGTTTCCTCGGGATTGGCCCGGTCGGTCAGCCCCAGGTCCTCGAGGATAGGTCGGGCCGTTTCCGCGGCCACCCGGACGACTTCCTCCGCGCGCCTCATGTCCCGCAGATCCCCGACCCGAAGGCCGATCCGCGCCACCTTGTCCCGGTAGGCGGGCCCGATCCCGCGTCCCGTGGTGCCGATGCGGTCGCGACCGCGGCTCGTCTCCTGAGCTCGGTCCAGGAGCACGTGGTGCGGAAGCACCAGATGCGCCCGGCTGGACAGACCGATCCGGCCCTCGACATGCACACCGCGCTCACGTAGCGCGGCCATCTCGTCGCGCAGCGTCCACGGATCGATCACGCAGCCGTTGCCCAGCAGGCAGCGGGTCTCGGGATACAGGATGCCCGAGGGCACCAGATGCAGGATGAACTCCTCTCCGGCCACCTGAACGGTGTGTCCGGCGTTGGCTCCGCCCTGGTATCGGGCCACGATCGCCGCCTGCTCCGAGAGGACGTCGATCAGCTTGCCCTTGCCCTCGTCTCCCCACTGCGCGCCCACCACGGCCACGCAGCGGACGTGCTCTTCGAACATCTGCCTCTCCGGGGCTGGTGGCCTTATGCTCTGTTCGAATCCGGCTCCGTGGACGGACCGGCCGTCTCGGCTACCAGGCCGGCTCGGACCAGGGCGGAGTCGACCTCCCGCCGGCCCGCCGCCGGCAGCGGGAGGAGCGGTGGCCTGGGCGGCCCGCCCACGTATCCCAGTCGATCGAGGGCGTACTTGACGCCCGGCACTCCGTGCCGGCCCACCACCGTCCGGTTGAGCGGCCCCAGCATCTCCTGCCATCGGCCGGCGGCGGCGGGGTCGCCGTCCTCCCACGCCTCATACAGCGCGCAGGCCATCGCGGGGGCGGGCAGCGCTACGGCCAGGATGCCCCCGGTGGCGCCCAGCTCGAGCCCGGCGTACACCGTGCTTCCCGATCCGACCAAGAGCACGGCCCGGCCTTCACACGCTTCGGCGAGAGCGCCCATGTGGGCCACATCGCCGGAGGAATCCTTGATCCCCACCACATTCTCGTGCGCCGCGAGCACGGCCACCAGCTCCGCGGCGAGATCCACGGGAACGTACTTCGGAACATGGTACAGCAACACGGGGATCGGGGAGGCATCCGCCACGGCCAGGAAGTGCGCCCGGAGGGCCTCGGCTGTCATGGCGCTGCGGTAGTAGTAGGGGGGCCGTACCAGGGCCGCGTCGGCGCCCCGTCGGGCCGCGTCCGCGCACAGGCGGATCGTGCGGCGTGTGGACTCCGCGCCCGTGCCCGCGATCACCAGGCGATCCGCGGCCGCCTCTCTGCCGCGCTCCACCAGCCGCAGGAGCTCGTCCTCGTCCAGGAGGGGCGCTTCGCCCGTGGACCCCCCCACCAAGACTCCGGCTATGCGGTGGTCCAGCCAGACCCGAAGATTGGAGAGGAAAGTGGACTCATCGACCCCCTGTGTGATCGGATCGAAGGGGGTGGTGACCGGAAGGAAGACGCCCCTCGGCCTCAGAATCGCCGAACCTCACCCAGACCGAGCGCCGCTCCGTTGGGGGACGCCGCGGCGACCGATCCGTCCGCACCGGCCTTTCCGAGCGTCTTCATATGGAGCTCGAAGTCACTGGGACTCGAGGCCGCCGCGAGCGCCGTCTCGTAGGCCACGACGCCCCGCTCCACCAGACTCATGAGGTGGTGATCGAACGTCTGCATTCCGTATTGCTGCCCGCCGTCCTCCATGAGCGAGACAATCTCGTGCTGCGTCTCTCCGCGCAAGATGCAGTCGCGCACGGCGGGCGTGACCCGGAGTATCTCTATGACCGGCACGCTTCCCTTCCCGTCCACGGTCCGCACCAGCCGCTGAGAGATGACCGCGCGCAGGGTGTCGGACACCCGCGTTCGGACCACCTCTTCCTGCTGATCGGGGAACAGGGAAATCAGGTGCTTCAGAGCGCCGGTGGCGGTGGGCGCGTGCAGAGTGGAGATGAGCAGATGACCCGTCTCGGCCGCTTCCAGCGCGATTTCCGCGGCTTCGAGGTCGCGCATCTCGCCGATCAGGATGATGTCGGGATCCTGGCGAAGCGCCGCTCGGAGACCCCGGCGGAACGACTCGGTGTCGGTCCCGATCTCCCGCTGCGTGACCGTGCTCAACTCGTTCTCGTGCCAGTACTCGATCGGGTCCTCCAGCGTGATGATGTGCTTCTTGCGATGACGGTTCACCCAGCCCACGATAGCGGCCTGGGTGGTACTCTTCCCGACGCCTGTGGCGCCCGTCACCAGCACCATGCCCTGCTCCATGTCCGCCACATCGGCCAGGACCGGTGGTAGATTGAGCTCCTCGAAGGTCGGCACACGCCACGGGATGACCCGCATCACCACCATGAACGAGCCCCGCTGCTGCAGGATGTTCACCCGGAAGCGGGCCAGGTCCTCGATCTCCCACGCGAAGTCGAGGTCCCGGATCTCGTCGAGCCGGCTCCGCAAGGTCTCGTTGGGCAACAGGCTGAGCGTGATGCGGCGTGTGTCCTCGCGACTGAACGGGCTTTCCGAGAGCGCGACGAGCTCGCCGTGAATGCGGGCCCGGAACACGTCGCCCGCCTTGATGTGGAGCGACTGGGCTCCTCGAGCCACCGCCGCGCGCACGAAACGATGCATGAGATCCATCAGTACCCCTGCTGTTTGTCGACCAGATTCTCGAGCGTTTCACCGGCCAGATAGCGGCCGATGTTCCGCACGATCAGATCGGTCTCCCGGTCCCAGTATTCCGGCGAGATCGCGCTCGCGTGGGGCGTGATCAGCACGTTGTCGAGCTCCCACAGGGGGCTCTCGCCGGGCAGCGGTTCGCAGCGAAACGCGTCTAGCCCCGCACCGCGCAGACGCCCGCTCTCGAGCGCTACGCACAGCGCCTCTTCGTCCACCAGCGCCCCTCTCGAAACGTTGACCAGCACGCTTCCGGGCGCCATTCGAGCCAATTGGGGGGC
Source organism: Gemmatimonadota bacterium (assembly GCA_046757845.1). Classification (GTDB taxonomy): domain Bacteria; phylum Gemmatimonadota; class Gemmatimonadetes; order Palauibacterales; family Palauibacteraceae; genus JBHHYZ01. The sequence continues at coordinate 14,063 of JBHHYZ010000009.1, read as the reverse complement.
ACCAATCATGCCTTCGGTGCTCGGCGTCAGTGGAACCGTGAGAACCACGTAATCACAGGCGGACAGCAGGTCGGGCAGGGCCTCGGGTCCATCCAGCGCCTCGAGCGGGGCCGGCAAACCGCCAGGAGTCCGTCGAATTGCCCGAACCCGCACGCCCAATCCCGCGGCTCGATGCGCCACCGCGGCACCGATCCTTCCGTAACCCACGATGCCCAAGCGGCTTCCCGACAGCTCGCGGACGGGGCTCCCCGGCCCGGCTAGCTCCGAATAGCGCCACTCCCGGGCGCGGCGGCCAGCCTCCGCCCGGTCCAATCCCCGGGCGAAGTAGAGCAGCATCCCGAGCACGTGCTCCGCCATCGGCTCGGCGTGGATCCCGGCCGAGTTGGTGAGCGGCACGTCGCTCGCGCGCATCTCGTCGAACAGGGAGCCTCCCACCCCCGCCGCCCCGCTGTGCACCCAGCGCACACGGCGGGCGGCGAGGAACGCCGGACGGGGAATGCCGAAACCGCAGTAGACCTCGGCTTCCGAGATCGCATCGAGCAGCTCCGCCGGCACGTCCCGCGCTCCGTCCCCGGTCGCGAGCACGGGAATCTCGAGCGACACGACCTCCCAGTCCGGTCCCAAGGCGGAGCGTATGGCCTCGACCGACCGGGGCGGGATGGACCACAGCGGGTATTCGGGCGAGAACATCCAGATGAGGAAGCGGCGGGAGGCCCGCGTCATGCTCCGGCGAGTCCCCACCCGGCCGGGCCGGCTAGTCGATGTTGACGCATCGGACGAGCTCCATGCGCGAGAGTCGTTTGACCAGCTCCTCCCGGTCCGTTCGACGCCCGCGAATCGTGTACCGGTAGGTCACCTCGCTCTCCCGGCGCTCCATCCCCAGCCGGTCCAGATCGAAGCCCAGCTCCTCCAGCATCCGCTCGGCGCAATCGGGCCCGCAGTCCGCCCCCACCAGAGTCACGTGAAGCGTGTCGGTAGTGGAATCGGGCAGGGCCCGCTCGATCCAGCGCAGCGTCACCAGCGCCAGCAGAACCAGAATTGTCGCACCCACGGCGATCACGTAGGCTCGGAGCCCGACCGTCATCCCGATCGCCGCCGCCACCCACAGCGTCGCCGCCGTGGTGAGCCCCACCACCGTGGCTCGGTGTACCAGGATCGTGCCCGCGCCGATGAATCCGATCCCGGTGACGATCTGGGCGGCGATGCGCGCGGGATCGGCTCGCACCAGATCGTGGATGGTAAAGTTGGCCGCCAGCAGGGATGCCTCGGTCAGAAGCTCGGCGCCCACGCAGATGAGAATGATGGTGCGCAGGCCGGCGGGCTTTCCCGAGACCTCGCGCTCCAGCCCGATCGCCGCGCCCAGGACCAGGGCCAACAGGAGCCGCAGGAGCGTGGGCACCTCGAGCACGGGGGGCAGGGAACGGAGGAACTCCAGGAATCCGTCCACTTCAGGGCCGCGCCTCCGCCGCGGCCGGGGCGTGCCGTCGAAGTCCCATTCGGTCGTATACCTCCTCCAGGGTCTCGGAAGCCAGACGCCGGCAGCGGTCCGCCCCCGCGCTCAGCATCTCACACACCCGGTCGGGGCGTTCCTGCAGCTCCCGGGCCCGCTCTCGGATCGGCTCGAGCCGCTCGGAGATGCGCTCGGAAAGCCGGCGCTTGCACTCCACGCACCCGATGGTCGCGGTCTGGCAGGCGATCTCGATCTGCTCGCGCTCGGCGGCCTCGCTGAAGAACCCATGCAACGCGTAGATGTTGCAGACGTTGGGGTTGCCCGGATCGTGGCGCCGCTTCCGGGCCGGATCGGTCACCGCGGTGGCGATGCGCGAGCTTACCTCCCGGGGAGCGGCCAGGAGCGGGATGATGTTGTCCTGCGACTTCGACATCTTGGAGACCCCATCCAGGCCGAGCACGCGCCGCCCCTCTCCGATCAGCGGCTGCGGCTCCGGCAGATACTCGCCGTAGCGCCCGTTCCACCGGCGGGCGATCTCTCGCGTGAGCTCCAGGTGCTGGAGCTGATCTTCGCCCACAGGCACCAGCTGGGCCCTGTAGAGGAGGATGTCGGCGGCCTGGAGAACCGGATAGTTGAGGAGTCCGGCGTTGACGGCCGACGAACCCTGCGACTTCTCCTTGAACTGCGTCATGCGTTGCAGCTCTCCCAGCGGCGTCACCGTGTTCAGGAGCCACTCCAGCTCGACGTGCTCGGGAACGTCGGACTGAACGAACAGCGTACAGCGGTCCGGGTCCAGTCCACTGGCGATCAGGGACACGGCCAGATCGAAGATGCGCTCCGGCATGCGCTCGGGCTCGTAGGGGATGGTGATCGCGTGCAGATCCACAATGCCGTAGATGCAGTCGTAGCGATCGATGAGCGAGACCCAGTTGAGGATCGCGCCCAGATAGTTGCCCAGGTGGGCTTCGCCCGAGGGCTGGATGCCGCTGAACACTCGCTGTCGGTTCGCCATGCCGGGAAGTATGGCCGTTGCGGGGAGTCCGCGCGAGTCCCGGCACGCCGGACCCCGGCACAGCGGATCGGGGTCGGTCCCCGCCGGTCGCCGAACCGGCCGGGGACCGCGCGCGGAGTCGCCGCCGGAAGCGGGAGAGCGAGGAGAGAACGCCGATGGGGCCGTCAGATGCGGAATTGCTGGAGACCGCGCGCCGGGCCGCGCGCGAAGCCGCGAAGGTCCACACGGAGTGGGGCGGCCGCCTGTCTCCGGGAGACGGCGACGAGAAGGGGCAGGCGGATTTCGTGACCGAGACGGACCGCGAAGCGGAACGTTTGGTGACCCGAATTCTGCTGAACCGGTTTCCGGACCACGGGATTCTGGCCGAGGAGGAAACCTCGGATCATCCGGGCCGGCCGGGAGGGATTCGTTGGATCGTCGACCCGCTGGACGGCACCACGAACTGGCTCCACGGATACCCGGAGTTCGCCGTCTCGATCGCGGCGTTGGACGCGCGCGGACTTCGCGCGGCGGTCGTCCTCAACTCGGCGACGGGCGAAGAGTTCGACGCCGTGCGCGGCGGTGGGGCCCGACGCGACGGCAAGCCGATCCACGTGTCGGCGACGGCCGAGCTTCGCCACGCCCTGATCGGTACCGGCTTCCCCTTCAAGCGGCACGCTCTCCTGCCGCCATACCTGCGCATGCTGGACGCGGTCCTGCGCCAGACCAGCGGCGTGCGCCGGGGTGGCGCCGCGGCGCTCGACCTCTGCCACCTGGCGTGCGGACGTCTGGACGCGTTCTGGGAGCTGTGGCTCATGCCGTGGGATGTAGCCGGAGGAGCGCTGATCCTGCGGGAGGCGGGGGGCGTCTTCGCCCCGCTGGGCCGCCGGGGAGACGAGGAAGGGGAACTCGCACGTGCGCTCGACGGAGCCGCCGCCTTCGTCGGCCTGTGCGACGGCCGGACGACGCAGGACGGATCGGCCCGGCGGAACGCCCCGGGCGACCCGGGCGGCGGGAGGCGACCGGACGGCGGGCTCTCGGGCGGCGCTTACGTGGCGGCCAACGCCCGCCTGCTCCCGGCCCTCACGGAGGTCCTCCGGACGGGGTGAGGTTCGGCGCCTCCCTTAGTCGGCCTCCGAGGCAGCCGACTCGCGCCGCCACCGGTCAGCCGCATCCCGGACCGCCACGGCCAGCACCTCCACACCGAAGCGGATGGGATCGGTGACCGGCAGCCCGGTGAGCGATCCAGCTTCCGCGACCAGGCGCCGGGCCTCCGCCTCCGGTAGATCGTAAGTGGAGCGGCACAGCCCGATGACCCGGCCGGCCACCGGGGGCCGAATCCAGCGCGCGGCTTCCTCGTACACGGCCACCACCTCATCCAGGGGCGGGATCTTCACCCAATCGTACTCCCCTCCATAGATGCACTCGCGGCTGGGCCGGTCGCACAGGATCATGGCCTGCGGCATCGAGCCGTGCAGCAGACCCAGAGTGACGCCGGAGTAGCCGGGGTGCAGGAGCGAGCCCTGTCCTTCCACCAACACCACATCGGCGCCTCGCACCGCGTCCAGCGTCACCCGCTCCGCCGCTCCGGCCACGAAATCGGACACCACGGCGTCCACCGCGATTCCCCCACCCGCCACCAGGATTCCGGTCTGGCCGGTTGCGGCAAACGCCACCTTCACCCCGAGCTCCCTCAAACGGTCCCGAAGCTCGAGCGAGGCGGTCATCTTGCCCACGTTGCAGTCGGTCCCGACGGTGAGAACCCGAAACGCGCGCGTCGAGCCGGCACGGCCGGTCGCGACCGTCAGATCGGAGGGGGGACGCCGCAGGTCACGCAGCCGCACGCCGCGGCGTGCGGCGCGGGCGCGGAGTGCGGGATCGTCTTCCAGGAAGTTATGGAGCCCGCTCCAGACGTCGAGTCCGGCGTCGATCGCCGCTTCGAGGATCGGATGCCAGCCGTCGGGAAGCGTGCCGCCCCGCGTGGCGACTCCCACCAGCAGCGCTGCCGGACGCGGCGAAAGCGCCAACGCCTCCTCCAGCCGGCCTACCACGGGAATGTCACCACCGAAGCCGAGCACGTCCTCCACCGCGCAACCGGCGTGCTGGGCATCGAGCACGGCGGCAACCCGTTCGGGAAGATAGCGGATGGCGCTGGACGCCGTCTTGGCCCCTTCGACGTCGAAGCAACCCTCGGCGAGGATGACGAATGTCGATTCCTTCACCCGTCGCGCGCCGTCTGTGTGGCTGGGATCGCGGGAGGTGGCGGAAGGCTACTCGACCGGGCGTTCCCCGGCGGGGGACTCCTTGGGCTCGGCCTCTCCTGCCGCTTCGACCGGGGTCGCTTCCACCTCTTCGGTCACGTCATCCGCGACCGCCTCACCGTCCTCGGCCTGTTCCCCGACCGCCGGACCCCCGTCGCCCGCAGCTCCGGCCGCCGTGCCCTCATCGACGATCTCGGCCTCGCGCACGTCCGCGGCGCCCGACTGGAGGGCCCGCGTGGACGATTCCCCGGCCGGCAGCATGCCCATCTCCCGCTTCAACGACAGCAGTCGTTCCTCCACGTCGGCATCTCCGGCCTCGAGCGCCTTGAACTCCTGGACCAGCGTATCCCCCGAGAGCTCCTCCGTGACCTCCGCGCTGGCGATGGCCCGGCGCTCCGCGCTCTCGATCTTCTCGGCCATCCGGTCGAAGGCCCGGAACGCGCTCTTGTCCTGCAGCCCGGCCATCGTCTCGTGGATCCGCTGCTGCGCCTGCGCACGCTTCTGTTTCGCCACCAGGAGGTTCTTCTTGCGCTTGGCCTCTTCGATCTTCGAGTTGAGCTGACGAAGGGAGTCCTTGAGCCGCTCCGTCTCGCTGCGGTGGCGTCCCCACTGGTCCTCCAGCTCGACGGAGTGCTCGGCATGCTCCTGCCCCCGCATCAGAGCCTGCTTGGCCAGATCATCCCGCCCCTCACGGACCGCCAGCCGAGCGCGTCGCTCCCATTCGTTGGCCTGGGCGCGCTCCTCTTCGAACTGCGCGCGCAGCTTGCGCTCGTCCGCGATCGCGATCGCGACTTCCTGCTTCGCCTGTGCCAGTTGCCGACGCATGTCCTCGATGATCTGCGTCAACATCTTCTCGGGGTTCTCGGCCCGAGCGATCAGATCATTGATGTTGGACCGGATCAGCCGGGACAGCTTCTCAAAAATGCCCATCACGCATCAGTCGGTTGCGAGTTCCTGTCGATTGGACGTCAGCGCGAGAAACAGGCTCTCGAGCGACGCGCGAAATTCCGAAAAATCCAGATTCTCCAACTCGAGGGTGTCGCTCAAGACCACCTCGCCGTTCTCGAGCCCGTAGGCCCCGTGCACCAGATCCGTCGCGTTCAGCTCGAGGAGACGCTCGTACAGGTGGAGCCGGGCCTCGGGGTCCCCCGGCACGGCACGGATCTCGGACCGGAGCACGAGCACGGGAGGCACGTGGCTGATCACGACCGCCAGACCTTCCTCCTCGGTCTCGGAGGGATCGGGATGCACGAGCCAGATGCCCTCTCCGACCTCCTCGAAGCCCATCTCCGCGATGCGCAGGAAGCCTTCGATGTCGTCGCGAGTGACCATAAGACCGGCTCTCCTTGGGTTCGCCGTGTTCGGGACGTCCCGCACGCGGTCCCCGACAACCGGAGTTCGCGGTTCCAACGGGACGGCTCGATTCCTCCTACGGGCGGAACACCATCCGGGTTTCGTCGCGCCGCGGCCGGCCGATCGCCGACCCGCCTCGCCTGACCGGGTGCGACGAGCGCCGGGCCCGACTCCGCCCTGCGGCCCGCCAATGCGAGGCGCTACGAACTGGCGCGCTGACGCGTCCGAACAGTAACCCGTGACCCCGGCGGCATCAACGGTGCGCGGCGAAGCCTTCCCCGCCACCGGGGGGCAAAAAAGAAGAGGCCCCGCGTACCGCGGGGCCTCTCCCTGAGGTGGAGTGTGTGGCTCACAACGTCGAGCCAGTAGATGATTCGTATGAAGTGAGGCGGTTGGAGGGGACCCGCGGGCCCCCTCCTCGCCTCGCGCTCGCTCCGGTCAGTTCCAGGTCACGTCGGCCTGCGCGTTCAACGTGTTGGAGTTCGGAGCCGCGGCGCCCGTCTTGTCCAGCGCCTCGTCCGAAGCCGGAATGTTGAAGCAGTAGGTGACGGTGACGGGGCGGCTGCTCGCCGCCGGTCCCTGCACCGTGAACGACTCGTTGAACGAGATCGCGTTCGTCCCGTTCGTGAGATCGATCCCGTTGCGGTCGATGTCCGTACCGACCACCAGCGCCACGTCGTCGGTCGTGCCGCACGTCAGATCCGTGCCCGGCGTCGCGACCGTCATCGTGGCCGACGTGATGATATTGGCGTCGTTCACCCCGCCACCGATCGTGAACACGATGCTGGTGGCATTCGTGCCCGTGCTGCCCACAGGGGCCGGGCTGAGTGGCGTGAACGCCGGCGGCGTGCGGTCCAGAATGAACTGGAACGTGGCCGTTCCCGAGTTCGGGGTCAGCACGGCCCGGTCCGGCGCCGTCACGACCACCGAGTACGCACCGTCCGCCGCGCTCGTCGGGATGGTGATGTTGAAGTCACCGTCTCCCGCCGTGCCCACGTCGTCCGTGTCCCAACCCTGGTCATTCGTGAGCATGGTGCACGGCCCACCCAGGGCGCAGCCCGTGTCGTCCACCCCGCTGCCGGCGTCGCCGCTGGCCAGAGGCGGATCGTTCGCGTCGAACATCAGCGACGCGTCGTTCATCACGAACGTGGGATCAGGCGCCGGCACCATGTTGGTGATGGCGGGCGCGCCGAAGTCCGCTCCGAAGTTCGTGGTCGGCGGAATCGCCGCCGCGTTCCCGGCGTTGCCCAGCTTATCGGTGATCGACACGACCTGGGCGCGGTACGCATCCAGACCGTTCAGGTCCGAATCCAGCACACCGTCGTCCTCGGTCAGATCCGAGACCATGGCGACATTGCTGAACGCCGTGGCGAACGGAGTCACCGCATCCTGCGCGTCGATCTGCACATCGGAGAGCGTGAAGCCCACGCCCAAATCCGTCACGGTGGCGTTCAGCGAGAACGTGCCCGCCGAGTAGTCGCCGGCCGAGACCACGCCCAGACCGTCGATCAGGATCGCCGCTCCGGTGCCGATGCTCGGACCCGTGAGATCCAGCCAGAAATTCGTCACCGGCCAGAAGGCGAACGACGTGCTGACGTTCATACCGTTCGAATCGAACACGTTGCCCGTCGCGCCGATCGTGTGGCCCACGCGCCCGTTGGCCGGATCATCTTCGACGCCGGCGTTGAGGGCGGTGGTGGCCGTGAACAGGAACGGAGGGCCGCTCACCGACTGGATCGCGCCCGGGCCGCTGCCGAAGTCCACACTCTGGTCGGGTGTCAGATCGCCGTCGATGTCACCGGCGGGATCCGCCGTGCCGGCCAACTCGATCTTGCCGACGACGGTGCCGTCGTACGCCACCGGACAGGCGGCGAACACGACGTCCTCACCACCCCAGTAGCGCCGTCCGTTGGCCCCGATCAGGCCCTGCCCGCCCGACAGGTGCTGGACGGTGATGAAGTTTCCGTTGTTGAACGTCAGGTTCACCGTGTTCTGCGCCGTGACAGGACTGGCGTCGGTGAGCGTCATGCGCGCACCCAGAACATGGTCTCCGTTGTTGAACGCCGGCGTGAGCTGCGAGCCGTCGCAGACGCCCGAGACCGCGTCCGTGGCCAGGAAGCACTCCACGGCGTCGGCCGAGCTGGTCGACAGCGCGAGGCCTTCGCCCGGCGTGCCCTGATCCGCCGATACCGTCTGGCAGGACAGGTCCGCGCCATCCAGCGTCAGGAAGATCTCGTCCACGGTGAAGTCGCCCTGGGTCACATTCAGGGTGACCAGGATTCCGCCGGAGATGTTGCCGGGATCCGCCGGCAGGCCGTCCAGCTGCTTCTTGACGCCCTGAATCGTGAGCTCCGCGTCCGCCGGCGGTGGCGGTGGCGGTGGCGGCGGCGGTGGCGGTGGCGGTGGCGGTGGCGGTGGCGGCGGCTGGACGACGGTCGTATTGTCGCCGCAGGCGCCGAGCGCGATCGGCCCCAGGGCCACCACGCTGGCTACCATCAGGAATTTCGTAACCTTCTTCATTCACTCCTCCTCAGGGATGAAGTCCTTCGGTGGTGACTGATGCCGTGCGGACCTCCTCGGGCCGCCGCTATGCAACTGAGACTACGGAAGATGCACCACGCCAGATCCCCCCAAACGGGCGCAACATACCCGACCCGTCCGACACGGTCAAGGGCTGCCGGGGCTTCTATGCTAATCTCTATATAACACTTGAGCGCGTTCGGCAATCCCGCCCCGCAGCCAGCATCTCCCCCCCATTCGCAGACGTCCGCAAAACGTCGATCGACGCAGCGGAGTGTACGAGTGTCAAATGCGGACGCCGCCCGAGTATCGCTATTGGCTGTCCGCGCGTCAAGAGGCGGAGAAATCCCGGAAAGCCCGATCATTTCTCGGTCGTGATCGCGCGGTAACCATCCGCCGCGCCGAGCACTCCCCGAAGGTAGCAGCCGGTGTGGCTCCTGGCGATGCGCATCACCTCTTCGGGAGGGCCTTGAGCAACAACCATGCCGCCTTCCTCTCCACCCTCGGGGCCCAGGTCGATGACCCAGTCGGCCGTCTTGATAACGTCGAGGTGATGTTCGATGACGATGACCGTATTTCCTTTATCGACAAGACGATGCAGCACATGCAGGAGGATCTTCACGTCTTCCAGATGCAGGCCGGTGGTCGGCTCGTCGAGAATATAGACGGTCCGCCCTGTCTGTCGTTTCGCCAGCTCCGCGGCCAGCTTCACCCGCTGCGCCTCGCCTCCCGAGAGAGTCGTGGCGGATTGCCCCAGTGCCATGTATCCGAGCCCCACATCGCAGAGGGTCCGGAGACGCCGGCGCACCGGAGGGATCGCCTCGAAGAACTCGCGCGCCTCCTGGATCGTCATCTCCAGCACGTCGGCGATGCTCCTCCCCCTGTACAGCACCTCCAGGGTCTCCCGGTTGTAACGGCGCCCACGACACACGTCGCAGGTCACATAGACATCCGGCAGAAAGTGCATCTCGATCTTCACCAGTCCATCGCCGCGGCAGGCCTCGCACCGTCCGCCCTTCACGTTGAAACTGAACCGGCCGGGGCCGTAGCCCCGGATTCGCGCCTCCGGCAACCGCGCGTACAGCTGGCGAATCGGAGTGAACACTCCCGTGTAGGTGGCCGGATTCGAGCGGGGCGTGCGCCCGATCGGACTCTGGTCCACATCGATCGCCTTGTCTACCAGTTCCAGGCCTTCCAGGGCATCGTGCCGGCCCGGAACCGCCCGGGCGCGGTAGAGCTCGCGAGCCAGCCGCCTGTAGAGGATCTCTTCGACGAGCGTCGACTTCCCCGAGCCGGAAACACCGGTGACGCAGATCAGCAGGCCCAGCGGGAAGCGCGCGTCGATCCCCCGCAGGTTGTGCTCCCGGGCGCCCCGCACCACGAGCTCGCCGGCGGACCCCGGAGTCCGGCGGCTCGCGGGCACCGGAATCGACCGCTCGCCCCGCAGGTAGGCGGCAGTCAGCGAACCGGGATGCGCAAGCAGCTCATCCAGGGTTCCCGAGACCAGGACGCGCCCACCCTCGCGCCCCGCGCGCGGGCCCATGTCCACGATGTGATCGGCGGAACGGATGGTGTTCTCATCGTGTTCGACCACGAGGACGCTGTTGCCCAGGTCGCGGAGAGCGCGGAGCGTCTCCAGCAGCCGCTCGTTGTCACGCGGATGGAGCCCGATGCTCGGCTCGTCCAGCACGTACAGGACCCCGACCAGCCGACTTCCGATCTGCGTGGCCAGACGGATCCTCTGCGCCTCGCCACCCGAGAGTGTGTCGGCCGAGCGGGCGAGGGTCAGATAGCCCAGCCCGACGTGGCGCATGAAGCCCAGCCTGGCCACCACCTCCTTCAGGATGGGAAGGCGGACGAGGGCGGGCGCGCCGTCCCGAGAGGAAGCCTTCTCTCCGGCCGCCTCGCGCCATTCGAGGAACAACTCGTGAGCGCGCTCGATGGGGAGTTCCATGACCTCGGGCAGCCGAAGGCCTTCCACGGTGACCGACCGGCTCTCCGGACGCAGCCGAGCACCGCCGCATTCCTCGCACCGAAGCGTGGTGAGGTAGGGCTCCAACGCCCCGCGCAGCGAGTCGCTCTCGCAGTCCCGGTAACGCCGCCGGAGCCACTCCACCGCGCCTTCCCAACCCAGCGCCGGGTCGCCCCGCAGGATGACCTCGCGGACTGTGGGCCGCAGCTCGCCCCATGGCTCGTTGAGCCCGAAGCCGTGCTTCTGCGCCAGGGCCGGGAGGACCTCATGGCGCAAGCGGCCCGTGGGCACACCCCAGGGCAGGATCACTCCCTCGAGAATCGAGATTCGATCACCCCCGACCATGAGCTCCGGATTGGGCTCCTTGCGCACACCGAGCCCGGCGCACGCCGGGCAGGCGCCATACGGAGAGTTGAAGCTGAACTGGCGGGGCTCCAGCTCGGGAAGGCTGACCCGGCAAGCCGGGCAGGCGTAGAGCTCGCTGAACAGGTGGACGCCCGGAGGGGCGCCGGGCTCCGCGCCGTGCCCCGAGGTCTCTTTTTCGCCGGCGACGTCCACGCGGCGATGCCCACCGGCGCCGTCCCCCGGTTTCCCGTACCGGTTCACCTGGACGGTTCCTCCCGCCAGGCGCAGCGCCGCTTCGAGAGAATCGGACAGGCGGTCCCGGTCGGACCCCCGGACGGCGAGCCGATCCACCACGATCGAGATGTCGTGGTTGCGACGTCGGTCCAGCCGGGGCGGATCGCCGAGCTCCACCAGATCGCCATCCACCCGGGCCCGGACGAAGCCTTCACGAAGCGCGTGAGCAAACAGCTCACGGAACTCGCCCTTGCGGCCACGGATCAGCGGAGCCAGCACTTCGATCCGCTCTCCCGCCGGCCACGCCGATACCTGCTCCACGATCTGGGAGGCCGACTGGCGACGAATCTCGGTCCCGCATTCCGGGCAGTAGGGCGTCCCCGCGCGTGCCCACAGCAGCCGCAGGTAGTCATACACCTCCGTGACGGTCCCGACGGTGGACCGGGGATTTCCTCCGGCCGTGCGCTGCTCGATCGCGATCGCGGGCGACAACCCTTCGATCTGATCGACCTCCGGCTTGTCCATCACCCCCAGGAACTGGCGGGCGTACGCCGACAGGGATTCGACGTACCGCCGTCGGCCTTCGGCATAAATCGTATCGAAAGCGAGCGTGGACTTTCCCGAGCCGGACAGCCCGGTGATCACCGTGAGCCGGTTGCGAGGGATGGCAACGTCGATGTTCTGGAGATTGTGCTCTCTGGCGCCGCGAACGACGATCGCGCCGTATTCATCAGTCGAAGACATAGCCTTGTATCGTAGGCGGGCGATGCCGGCGATGGCAAGCTCCGGGGGCCGTCGAGCCGCCTGCGCGCTCAGGCGCTGGACGCGGGGCGGAATCCCGCGGACAGGCGGCCGGCCAGGTAGGTGATGGTGCCGCCGATCGGAACGTACCACGGCCACGCCACCGCGGAACGGTGCCGCGCCCACAGTACGGTCACCACAACGATGCCCGAGGCCATCGCCGCCATCACCGCTCTCGGACGAACCGAAGGCGCGCGGATCGCCACAGCGAACGCCCCCAGCAGGGCGCCATACACCAGCGAGGCGACCCCCAGCGCCACCTCCACGGCGGCCGTCCCGCGGCTCAGGGGGATGAACAGTATGGCGCCACCCACCAGCAGACCCGCCCACACGAGCGTGAACGCCCGGCCCGCCCGCAGGACGGCTCGATCATCCGCCGCCCCTCCACGGGCCGGCTCCCAGAAGTCGTATGTCGATGCCGATGCGAGCGAGTTCAGAGAGGAGGACAGGCTCGACATCGCGGCCGCGAACACACCGGCGATCACCAGGCCCCGAAGACCCGGAGGCAGCTCAGCCACGATGAACCGCGCGAACACCTCGTCCGGGCGCGCGAACTCGCGTCCCCCGTAAAAGGCCCACAGACCAAGCCCCAGAGCCAGGAACAGGGTGAATTGACCGATCACCGCCAGCCCGCTGCCTACCAAAGCCTTCCGGCTCGAGCGCAGGTCGCGGCAGGTGAGCAGACGCTGGACGATCAGCTGATCCGTGCCGTGGGAGGCCATGGACAGACAGGCTCCGCCGATGAGGCCGGCCCAGAGGGTGTACGGGCGGCTGAGATCGAGGCCGGGATCGAGCAGGCCCAGCTTGCCCTGCGAAGCGGCGCTCGAGAGGATGCTTCCCCACCCTCCCGGCACGTACGCCTGCAGGAGAGCCGCGGCCGCCAGGCCGCCCAGCAGGTAGAGCCCCATCTGCCACACGTCCACCCACACCACCGCTCGAATGCCCCCCGAGTACGTGTAGATCAGCGTCGCCGCCCCGATCACGGCGATGGAGACCCGGAAGCTCCACCCGGTGATGAGGGCCAGAGGGATGGCGGTGGCGAACAGGCGGACGGAGTCCGCCAGCAGGCGAGTGAGCATGAAGATCCCGGACGTGAACCGGCGAACGGGCGCGCCGAACCGGATCTCCATCAGCTCGTAGGCGGTGGTGAGCCGGCCCCGATAGTAGGCCGGTAGGAGTACGGAGGCGACCACGATCCTCCCGATCAGGTAGCCGAACGCGAGCTGAAGGAAGGCGACGGTCCCGAAATAGGAGATGCCAGGAACGCTGAGGAAGGTCAGCGTGCTGGTCTCGGTGGCCACCACGGAGAGGAGGACGGCACCCCAGGGAAGTTCGCGGTTCCCCAGAAAATAGTCGCTTCCACCCTTCTGCCCTTTGCCCAACCAGGCGCCCCACGCCGTCACGCCGGCCAAGTAAAGGAGGATGACGGAGAGATCCAGCGGCCCGATTCGACTCACGGGGAGGAAGTCCGCTCGACTCGCGGCCGGCGCAGGCCTTCTCCTCTCCGGTGGAACGGCGGCAGCGAGATCGGCAACTTACCGGTGATCGGCACGCGCCCCAGCAATCCCCTGGCGGCGGCGCGCTGCGAGACGCTCTCGTCGCCCCACACCAGCAGGTAGGTTCCGAGCTCCGGAAAGTCGGTGAGCAGATACGGGTTTCCGAACGAGATCAGCACCACGGGCGTCCCGGCCCGAGTCGCTTCACCGACCAGGCGCCGCAGGGCTTCAGGCGGGGCCACGCTACCCGAGCGCTCGAACGGGGGCAGATAGACGCTCAACACGACCAGATCCGCCGAGCGGATCCGGCTCAGCGTCGCCTGGTACGCGGCATCGCCGGACGAAGGACTCAGACGCGCGGTCTCCAGCTCAGGCACGCGACCGGCCAGCTCCCGCTCGAACGCGCGTCCCGCCGGGAGGTTCGCCTCGCGGGCGAAGCCGAGGCTGAGGATGCGACGAAACCGCGCGGTGTCCAGCGGAATCAAGCGTTCCCGATCCCTCGGGAGCGTGAGAGAGCGGACCGCCGCGCTGTCGGCGAAGGCGACGTGCTCGCGGGAGCCGACGATCTCCGGAATTCGCCGTAAATCCACCGTCCGGCTCCGGTGAAGACCCGCCCTCGCCTTCGTCTCCAGGAGCCGCC
>JBHHYZ010000008.1:0-81148 GCA_046757845.1 Gemmatimonadota bacterium | reverse complement strand
TCCGCGAGGGCGGCCGCACCGTGGGCGCGGGCGTCGTGACCGCGATCCAGGAATAGGACTACGATGGCGGAACGGATCAGGATCCGACTCAAAGCGTTCGACCCGGCGGTGATCGACCAGACGGCCGCCGACATCGTGCGCACGGCGCAGAAGACGGGCGCTTCGATCAGCGGGCCGATCCCTCTTCCGACCCGGCGCCAGCTGTTCACGGTGTTGAAGAGCCCGCACGTTGACAAGAAGTCGCGCGAACAGTTCGAACTCAAGACGCACAAACGGCTGATCGACATCCACGAACCTCGTCCGCAGACCATCGATGCGCTGACCAAGCTGGATCTGGCGGCGGGCGTGGAAGTGGAGATCAAGGTCCAATGAACGGCCCGAGCCGCGCTTCCCGCGAGCGTTCGCGAACCGGAAGGAAGGATCGATAGGCAGGATGCCAGGCTTGATAGGCCGCAAAGTCGGCATGACGCAGATCTTCACGGACGAAGGCAAGGCCGTGGGGGTGACCGTGCTCGAGGTGGGTCCCTGCCGTGTGCTGCAGGTGAGGACGCCCGAGCGGGATGGGTATGCCGCCGTCCAGCTCGGTTTCGGCCGCAAGCGCGAGAAACGGATTCGACGACCCGAGGCGGGCCATGCGGCCAAGGCCGGGCTGGAATTCGTCCCCGAAACCCTGATCGAGTTCGAGACCGAGGAGGGCCGGGAGTATGAGCCGGGCGAGGAGCTGACGGTCGAGATGTTCCAGGTCGGCTCCCGCGTCAAGATCAGCGGGCGCACCAAGGGTCGGGGATTCCAGGGTGTCGTGAAGCGCCATGGTTTCGGGGGCGGCCGCAAGTCGCACGGCGGATCCTCGATCCTGCGCGCGCCCGGCTCGCTGGGACCCGGCACGGATCCGTCGCGGGTGATCAAGGGTCGCAAGATGGCGGGTCAGATGGGGGACAAGAGGCGCACGGCGCTGAATCGGCGGGTCGAGCAGATCGACGCCGAGCGCAATCTGTTGCTCGTCCGGGGATCGGTGCCGGGCGCGAGGAACAACATCGTGATCGTTCGGACGACCTAGATGAAAGTCACGGCGTACTCCCTGGAAGGCACGGCGCACAAGGCGAAGGTGGAGCTGCCCGCGGCGCTGTTCGATGGAACGGTGAACGAAGCGGTCCTCCATCAGGTGGTGACCGCCATCCGAGCGCACGGGCGCCAGGGCACGTCCGCCACCAAGACGCGGCAGACGATCCGGGGCGGAGGCCGAAAGCCGTGGCGCCAGAAGGGAACGGGGCGGGCGAGGGCCGGAAGCGTGCGCTCTCCGTTGTGGCGAGGAGGGGCGGTGGTGTTCGGACCCCAGCCGCGCGAATACAACCCGCGGGTCCCCCGCCGACTGAAGCGCTTGGCCATCCGTTCCGCGCTGAACGCCCGGGCCATGGACGGCGGTCTCTCCGTGATCGATGCGTTGGACATGGAGGCGCCGAAGACGCGCACGGTCGCGGCTCTGGTGGAAGCGGTGACGGGGGGGTCGGGAGATAACGTTCTGATCCTCACGGATGGGGTCAAGCGCGCGGTGTACCTGTCGGCGCGGAACCTCCCCGGCGTCATGGTCAAACCGTGGGGAGAGGCCTCCGCCTATGACGTGCTGTGGGCGGATCGGGTACTGGTGGAGCGGGTGGCTCTGAATTCCGCCCGGGCCGAGAGCGCGGAGGAGCGGCCGGATGCGGCGCCCGTAGAGGCCGAGGCCGTGACGGGATCCGCGGCTGACGAGGGACCGGAAGACGAGACGGACGGAGGTGATGAATGAGCCGCCCCGCCTACGAAGTGGTGCTTCGGCCCGTGATCACGGAGAAGACGTCGTCCCTGCAGTCCGAAGGAACGGATGCGACTGTCACTCCCGACGTGCGCTCCCGCGCCGAAGTGCGGCCCAAGTACACGTTCGAGGTCGCTCCGGACGCCAGCAAGGTGGAGATACGCCAGGCGGTCGAACGGCTGTTCGAGGTGAAGGTGACGCGGGTCCGAACGATGAACTGCCGCGGCAAGAAGCGCCGACTGGGAAAATCCCTGGGTCGGAAGCCGCATTGGAAGAAGGCGATCGTGGAGGTCGCCAAAGGCCAGTCCATAGAGGTGTTCGAGGGAGCCTGAGGAATGCCGACTCGCAGGTTCAAACCGGTCACGCCGGCTTCGCGCTTCCGCTCGGTTTCCGAGTTCGAGGAGATCACGCGCAGCGAACCGGAGAGGTCGCTGACGGAGGGCCTCTCCCGGTCTTCGGGCAGGAATCAACGGGGCCGGATCACGAGCCGGCGGCGGGGCGGCGGTCACAAGCGCCGGTACCGCCGCATCGATTTTCGACGGGACAAGGATGGAGTGCCGGGTCGGGTGGCCCACATCGAGTACGATCCCAACCGCTCGGCCCGGATCGCGCTCCTTCATTACGTCGATGGGGAGAAGCGTTACATCTTGCACCCGCGGGGATTGCGGGTGGGGGATGAGGTGGTCTCGGGTTCGGGGAGCGATGTGAAGGTGGGGAACAACCTGCCTCTCCGGGAGATTCCGCTGGGCACGACGGTGCACGCGGTGGAGCTGATACCGGGCAAGGGGGCCCAGCTGGCCCGGTCGGCCGGCGCGGCCATCCAACTCGTGGCGAAAGAAGGAGACATGGTCACGTTGAAGCTCCCCAGCACGGAGGTTCGCATGGTGCGCTCGGCGTGCCGGGCGACCGTGGGCCAGGTGGGCAACGTGGATCATGAGCTGGTGAGATCCGGAAAGGCGGGCCGATCCCGCTGGTTGGGCCGGCGACCCAAGGTTCGCGGTGTGGCCATGAACCCGATCGATCACCCGTTGGGTGGAGGGGAGGGGCGGAGCTCGGGCGGCCGTCCCCCGGTGTCCCCGTGGGGCAAGCCGGAGGGCAGAAAGACCCGGAAGCGCCACAAGGCCAGCAACCGGTACATCGTCCGGGGCCGGCGTCGTGGCAAGGCCACCAAGTAGAGGCGGGCGATGCCGAGAAGTATCAAGAAGGGACCGTATATCGACGAGAAGCTGCTCCACAAGGTGCAGCGGATGAACGAGTCCGGGGATAAGCGCGTGATCAAGACGTGGGCGCGCGCCTCGACGATCAGTCCGGAGTTCGTGGGTCACACGCTGGCCATCCACAACGGGAACAAGTTCATCCCCGTTTACATCACCGAGAACATGGTGGGCCACAAGTTGGGCGAGTTCTCGCCCACTCGCCTGTTCCGGGGACATGGCGGCCGGATGGCCCGGGATCGGCGGGCGCGCCTTTGAGCGCACCGAACGGCGCTCGGAGGCTACGGGAGAGAATCGGGACTGAGGATATGAAAGCCAGAGCCATCGCCAGGAATATCGGGATGTCGCCGCGGAAGATGCGGCTGGTCATCGACCAGATCCGCGGACGCGGAGTCAACGAGGCGTACGCCATCCTTCAGTACTCGAAGAAGCTGGCGGCCCAGCCCATCGACAAGGCGCTTCGTTCGGCCGTCGCCAACGCCGTCTACCAGGCGGATGAGCAGGGCCAGCCGTTGGATGTGGACGGGCTGGTGGTCAGTGAGGCCTTCGTGGATGAGGGCCGCACGCTTCGCCGATACCGGGCCCGAGCGTTCGGGCGCGCTACTCCGATACTCAAGCGGAGCAGCCATGTGACCGTCGTCGTAGAGATGAAGGAGTAAGCGTGGGCCAGAAGACGCATCCATACGGATTCCGACTCGGTGGAGTCAAGCCGTGGAAGTCGCGTTGGTATGCCCGGAGTCGCGATTTTCGCGGCCTGTTGGCCGAGGATGAGAAGCTCCGCAAGTACCTCCAAGCCCGGCTGGAGCACGCGGCGATCTCGAGCATAGAGATCGAGCGCAAGCCGTCCAAGATCGTGGTGACGATTCACACCGGCCGCCCGGGCGTAGTGATCGGGAAACGCGGCGCCGAGGTGGATAAGCTGCGCGACGAGCTGGCGCTGGTGAGCGATTCGGACGTCTCGATCAACGTGGAAGAGATCAAGCGTCCTGAAACGGATGCGCAACTGGTGGCGAGCAGTGTGGCCCATCAGCTGACTCAGCGGGTGAGCTTTCGCCGGGCGATGAAGCGTGCGGTACAGGCGGCCATGCGGGCCGGCGCGCAGGGGATCAAGATCCAGTGCGGAGGACGATTGGGAGGCGCCGAGATCGCCCGAACCGAAGGCTATCACGAAGGACGCGTTCCGCTGCATACGATGCGGGCGGACATCGACTACGCGCAGACGACGGCCAAGACCACCTACGGCGCCATCGGCGTGAAGGTGTGGATCTTCCACGGCGAGATCGTGGAAGACCGCCGGGGGCAGACCTACACGGCCGGCGGACGACGACAGGGATAAGAGGATGCTGCAGCCCAAGCGGGTCAAGTATCGCAAACAGCAGAAGGGGCGCATGCGGGGCAAGGCCATGCGCGGCAATACCGTTTCGTTCGGCGATTACGGCTTGCAGTCGCTTCAGCCTGGCTGGATCACGAATCGCCAGATCGAGGCGGCGCGCGTGGCGATGACCCGACACATAAAACGTGGCGGGAAGGTGTGGATCCGGATCTTCCCGGACAAGCCGATCACCCAGAAGCCGGCGGAGACCCGGATGGGGAAGGGGAAGGGGAATCCCGAGGGTTGGGTGGCGCCCGTGAAGCCCGGACGGGTCCTGTTCGAGCTCGAGGGTGTGCCCCTGGAGCTGGCCAGGCGGGCCATGGAGCTGGCGGCGGCCAAGCTCCCCGTCAAGACGCGCTTCCTCGCTCGCGAAGGTCGAGGTACCTGAAATGAACGCGATCGAGATTCGGGAATTGACGTCCGAGGAGTTGGAGGAGGAGATTCTGCGGGTCCGTGAGGAGCTCTTCCGGCTGAAGTTTCGTGCCGCGTACGAGGAGTTGGAGAACCCCTCCCTCCTCCGAACGCTTCGGCGCGATCTGGCCCGATTGAACACGATCCAGCACGAGCGCGAAACAGGCGCGGGAGCGAAGGGAGATGGGTAACGAGGTTCAGGACGGCCAGGGGGCTGTTGGCCCGCAGCGAAAGGTGCGGCGGGGGACCGTGGTGAGCGACCGGATGGACAAGACCGTCGTGGTGTCGGTGGAGCGGGTGGTTCCTCATCCTCTGTACGGCAAGCGGATGACGCGGCGGTCTCGCTTCTATGCGCACGATGAGGGCAACGAGTATCGAACCGGGGATGTGGTCCGAATCGAGGAGACGCGGCCCCTGTCGAAGCGAAAGAACTGGCGCGTGTTGGAGTTGGTGGAGCGCCCGGATTGAGCGATGCGAACCGGCGGCGTAGTGGGGGAATAGGATGATTCAGCAGGAGTCGGACCTGAGGATCGCGGACAACTCGGGCGCGCGCCGGGCCCGGTGCATCCGGGTGCTGGGGGGCTCCGGGCGGCGCTACGCGGGCGTGGGCGATGTCATCGTGGTGACGATCAAGGATGCCGTCCCGGGCGGCACGGTCAAGAAGGGCGAAGTGACCCGTGCGGTGGTGGTCCGTACGGCGAAGGAGCGGCGGCGCGCCGATGGCAGCTATATCCGCTTCGATGAGAACGCGGCGGTGCTGATCAGCGACACCGGTGAGCCGCGGGCCACTCGAATCTTCGGGCCCGTGGCGCGCGAGCTCCGGGAGAAGCGGTTCATGAAGATCGTCTCGCTGGCGCCGGAGGTGATCTGATGCGGGCGTCCTCCAGCGGCCGCGCCGGGACGAGCCTCGGGACAGGGATAGCGCAATGACGCAGAAGAAGCTCCATGTTCGGCGTGGCGATCGGGTGATGGTCGTGGCCGGGAACTACAAGGGGGCGACGGGTCAGGTTCTGTACGCGAGTCCGGCCAAGGGTCGGGTCATGGTCGACGGTGTGAACATGCGAAAGCGGCATCAGCGGCCGTCGCAGCAGAATCCCGAGGGCGGCATCGTGACGTTCGAAGCGCCGATCTCGGCCTCCAACGTGATGCTGATGTGTCCGCACTGCGATCGGCCGGTGCGCGTGGGCGTGCAACGGGACCCGGACGGAACGATCGAGCGCCTGTGCCGCCGCTGCGGCAACGCGATTCCGACGCCGTAACGGGTCACCGAAGAACCCCGACGTGGCCGCGCGAGCGGGTCTTACGGAGCGAGACGAGCAACCAGAAAGAAGTTCGAGCGAGAGCGATGGAAAAGCCGAGGCTCAGGGAGCACTACGAGACCCACGTCCGGGCCAGGCTCGAGGAGATCTTCGGGTTCGAGAACCCGATGCAGATTCCGAGACTGGACAAGGTGGTGATCAACGCGGGGTTGGGGGACGCCAAGGACGATCCCAAGCTGCTGGAGTCGGTGGTCAACGAGCTGAGCGTCATCTCGGGGCAGCGGCCGGTGGTCACTCGGGCCCGGAAGTCGATCTCCAATTTCAGCCTGCGGGCGGGGATGCCGGTCGGGGTGAAGGTCACCCTGCGACAGGTCCGGATGTACGAGTTCATGGATCGATTCCTGAGCACGGCCGTCCCGCGGATCCGCGATTTCCGGGGCTTCAACAGTCGGGCCTTCGATGGCCGCGGTAACTATACGGTCGGCGTACGGGAGCAGATGATCTTTCCGGAGGTCGACTACGATGAGATCGTGAGGATTCACGGGATGGACATCACCTTCGTCACCACCACGGACAGGGATGATGAAGCGCTGGTGTTCCTCCGGGAGATGGGGATGCCGTTCCGGGGAGAGACCCCGGTCGTCGTCTGAGCGGCGCGCGGTCGCTCGCCATGGCGAGACGGCGGGCCAGAAGCGAGAGAGTGGAGTCGAGATGCCCAGGAAGGCGTTGATCGAGAAGTCCAGGCGGAGGGCGAAGCACGCGTGCCAGGAGGTGAACCGATGCCACCGGTGCGGTCGCGCCCGCGCCTACATCCGAATGTTCGGCCTGTGCCGGATCTGTTTCCGTGAGCTGGCGCTGCGGGGCGAGATCCCGGGCGTACGCAAAGCGAGCTGGTGACGATGAGTCTGAACGACCCTGTTTCCGATATGCTGACCCGCATCCGCAACGCGGGAAAGGCCGGCCACCCGCGAGTGGACATGCCGATCTCGAAACTGAAGATCGAGATCGCGCGGATCCTGACGGAGAATCACTTCGTGTATGGCTACAAGGTCCTCGACGATGGCGGCCACGGCGTGCTCCGACTGTACCTGAAGTACACGCCGGAAGATCGTCACGTGATCCGTTCGGTTCAGCGCGTGTCGCGCCCCGGGCTTCGCAAGTACGTCGGCGCGGACTCGATACCGAAGGTCAGGTCGGGGCTCGGGATCGCCATTCTCTCCACCTCCCGCGGCGTGATGACGGATCGCGAGGCCCGGCGGCAGCGGGTGGGTGGCGAAGTCCTGGCCACCGTATACTGAGCGAGGAACACGATGTCGAGAGTCGGGAGACAGCCGGTTCCGATACCGGAGGCCGCCGAGGTGCGAGTGGCGGGCTCGACGGTGGTCGTGAAGGGCCCGCGAGGCGAGTTGAGTCGGGAGTTCGACCCGGACATGCAGATCGAGGTCGACGGACGGGAGTTGAGGGTTCAGCGCCCTACGGACCAGGCGCGCCACCGGTCCCTGCACGGATTGACCCGCAGTCTGATCGCCAACATGGTCACGGGAGTGACGGAAGGCTTCGAGCGCTCGCTCGAGATCCACGGTGTGGGCTATCGGGCGCAACAGCGGGGCAAGTCGATCGTCCTGAACGTGGGCTTCAGCCATCCGGTCGACATCCATCCTCCTGACGGAGTGGAGCTGGCGGTCGAATCGCCGACGCTGGTGCGGGTGCGTGGAGTCGACAAGCAGAAGGTGGGCCAGATTGCGGCCGAGATCCGAGCCGTACGTCCACCGGAGCCCTACAAGGGCAAAGGAATCCGGTATCAGGGAGAACAGGTTCGCAGGAAAGCCGGGAAGTCGACGGCCGGCGGCCTCGGCTAGCGATAGGATCGGGCCGGGCGAGCATAGAGGAGCGATGAACAAGACCAGAGCGGTAGAGCGCAAGGTACAGCGGTCTCGTCGGCATGCCAGCATCCGGAGGCGGGTGCGGGGCACGCCCGACCGTCCCCGGCTGGTCGTGTTCCGGAGCCTGAAACATATGGAAGGCCAGCTGGTGGATGACTCGGGCCTGGTCACCTTGCTCGGCGTATCCACTCGCGCGGCCGAAGTGGCGCGGCGGCTCGAGGAGAAAGACGGCGGCAAGGTGGCCGCCAGCTTCGAGGCGGGCCGGCTGCTGGCGGAACGCGCCCAGAAGGCGGGAGTTCGCAGCGTCGTTTTCGATCGCGGAGGCTACCGCTTCCACGGTCGCGTCAAGGCGTTCGCCGAAGGCGCTCGAGAGGGCGGCCTGCGCTTCTAGCGGCCGCGGAAGAGCCCCGGGTGGCGTGGCGTGCCCGGGTCTCATACAGAGGCGAGGCAAGGGAGAGGAATGGCAAGACCGAGAAGACGCGAAGAGGGCGACAACCTTCGCGAGAACGTGATACACATCAATCGCGTCTCCAAGGTCGTGAAGGGAGGTCGACGGTTCTCCTTCACGGCTCTCGTGGCGGTCGGTGACGGCCAGGGTCGGGTCGGCACGGCGTTGGGCAAGGCCAACGAGGTGGCCGAAGCGATTCGCAAAGGGCTCGAGCAGGCTCGCCAGGCGATGATCGAAGTGCCGATCGTGAACGGAACGATTCCGCACGAGCTGATCGGCAAGCACGGCGCGGGCCGGGTGCTGTTGAAGCCGGCCGGTCCGGGGACCGGGGTCATCGCCGGCGGTCCGGTACGCGCGGTGCTCGAATGCGCCGGTATCCAGAACATCCTCACCAAGAGTCTGGGAACGAACAATCCGCTGAACATGGTGCATGCCACCGTGAAGGGGCTCCGTCAGCTGGTGACTCCGGAGCAGGTGGCCAGGGAGCGCGGTGTCGATGTGGAAGTCTTTCGGGAGGCGATGCGTGGCTAAGCTCCTCCGGATCCGGCAAGTGCGCAGCGGAATTCGATTCCCCGAGACTCAGAGGCGCACTCTGAGGGCGCTGGGACTGCGACACCATCAGGATGAGGTCGTTCAGGCGGACAACCCCGCCGTGCGTGGGATGGTCCGCAAAGTGGCGCATCTCGTGGAAGTCGATCAGGTGGGTGACGATGGCTGAGAAACAGAGGCTGGGCCTCGACAATCTGGCTCCGGCCGCCGGCTCACGGCCGCCCCGCAAACGAGTGGGGCGGGGTCCCGGCTCGGGTTCGGGAAAGACCTCGGGCAAGGGCCACAAAGGTCAGAAGTCGAGGGCCGGCGAGTCGATTCCCGCCTGGTTCGAGGGCGGGCAGATGCCGTTGCACCGGCGTACGCCGAAACGAGGGTTCTCGCCGCCCCGGCGCAGGGAATACGAGATCCTCAACCTGTGGGATCTGGCCGGACTGGACAGTCCGGAGATCACTCCCGAACTGCTTCGCGCACGGGGCCTGGTCAGTGGTCGCCGTCCGATCAAGATTCTGGCTGATGGCGAGTTGGATCGGGCGCTGATCGTGAAGGCCCACGCGTTCAGCACGGCGGCGCGGGAGAAGATCGAAGCGGCCGGCGGCCGACCGGAGCTGGTCGAAGGGTAATGGCCGACAAGCGGACGAGCGCGGCGCAGGCGATCCCCAACCTGTTCAAGGTCCCAGAGCTAAAAGAGAAGATTCTCTTCACGCTCCTCTGCCTGGCCATTTACCGGCTGGGCTCCCACGTGACGACTCCTGGCGTCAGCGTGCGGGCTCTCCAGCAACTGGCGGGTCAGTTTCAGGGGACTCTGTTCGGCATCTACGACATGTTCGTGGGCGGCGGCCTTCAACGGGCAACCGTCTTCGCGCTCGGAATCATGCCGTACATCTCGGCGAGCATCCTCTTCCAGCTCCTCGCGGCCGTGTTCCCGACCATCGAGAAGCTGCAGAAGGAGGGAGAGGACGGTCGGCGCAAGCTGACTCAGTGGACCCGCTACACCACCGTGGCGTTGTGCATCATGCAGGCGTACGGCTACGCCATCTTCCTGGAGTCGCAGCAGGGCGCGGTGATCGATCCCGGGTGGGGCTTCCGGCTCGAGACCGTCCTCATGCTCACCACCGGCGGCGTCTTCGTGATGTGGCTGGGCGAGCAGATCACCGAGCGCGGGGTCGGAAACGGCATGTCGCTGCTCATCTTCTTCTCGATTCTGCAGAGATTTCCGGGCGCGACGATCAACACGTGGGAACTCTTCCGCGCCGGCGGGATCAGCCTGTTCAAGCTGCTGGCCCTGCTGGCGACCCTGGTCGCGATCATGGCGGCGGTGACGGCGCTCACGATGGCGGCCCGCCGCATCCCGGTCCAGATTCCCCGAAAGGTCGTGGGGAGGGGACGGATCCGGGAGGGGCAGCGGTCGTTCATCCCGCTGCGAGTCAACTCGGCCGGGGTGATGCCGATCATCTTCGCGCAGTCGATCATCATCATCCCGGGTACCCTGGCCGCCTTCACCGGAAATCCCGGCCCGGGCGCGACCGGCGTGCCCGGACTGCTATACAGCATGAGTCAGATCTTCCAGGTCGGCTCGCCATGGTACTATCTCACGTACTCGATCCTCATCGTGTACTTCACGTACTTCTACACCTCGATCATCTTCAACCCGATCGATCTGGCGGAGAATCTGAAGCGTCAGGGAGGCTTCATCCCGGGCGTGAAGCCGGGCTCCGCGACGGCCGAGTACATCGACCACGTGCTGACCCGAATCACCCTTCCGGGCTCGGTGTATCTCGCGCTCATCGCGATCATGCCCTTCTGGATCTTCTCCGCCTTCGACATCCAGACCTTCCGGTTCGGGGGCACGTCGCTACTCATCGTCGTCGGCGTAGCGCTGGATACGGTTCAGCAGATGCAGCAGCACCTACTGCTTCGGCACTACGAGGGGTTCATGCGCAAGGGTCGCGTGAAGTACCGGGGTCGTCAGAGGTACATGTGACGCGTCGGCGGGGTCACGGGGTGCGGGCTCGCGGGCCGCGTTCGGGATGAGGGTCGTGCTCATGGGGCCGCCGGGCGCCGGCAAAGGAACCCAGGGCGAGTTGCTGGCGGAGTGGCTCGGGGTACCGCGATTCTCTACCGGGGACATGCTGCGTGAGGCGCGCCAGAAAGGCTCCACTCTGGGAACGCGGGCGCGGCGCTATATGGATGCGGGAGAACTGGTGCCGGATGACGTCATCCTGGGCTTGATCGACGAGGCGATGGCCCGCCGGGCCGGGAATCGCGGATTCATCCTGGACGGCTTCCCGCGCACCGTCGCGCAGGCGGAGGGTCTGGGTGCGCTACTGTCCCGCCGCGGTGAACGATTGGATGCGGTGATCGATCTGAAGGTTCCCGAGGACGAGCTCGTGTCGCGGTTGTCCAGGCGGCGGGTGTGCGGGTCGTGTGGGGAGGTCACGGCATCCTCCGGGAACGAGACGGAGCTCCGATGCCCGGCCTGCGGAGGACAGCTGATTCAGCGCAGTGATGATCGGCCGGAGACGGTCCGCCGGCGGCTGGAAGTATACCGTGGAGAGACGGCACCGGTGCTCGAGTGGTACGGCCGCTCGGATTCTCCGGTGAAGATCGTTGACGGAACGGGGACGGTGGACGAGGTCCAGGCACGGCTCAAGGAGGCGCTCGGCGGGTGATCCGGCTCAAGTCTGCCTGCGAGTTGGAAGCCATGGAACGGGCCGGCAGGGTCGTCGCCGAGGTCCTCGCCATGATTCGAGTTCGGTTGAAGCCGGGAGTGACGACCGGTGCTCTGGACCGGGAGGCGGAGGAGTTGATTCGCTCCCACCCGGGGGCAACTCCGGCGTTCAAGGGCCTGTACGGCTTTCCGGCGACGCTGTGCACGAGCGTCAACGAGGAAGTCGTGCATGGGATCCCCTCGATCCGGCGGCCCGTCCGGGAGGGTGACGTGTTGAGCGTCGATGTGGGAGTGAAGCTGGACGGCTTCTTCGCCGATGCGGCGATGACGTTTCCCGTGGGCGAGGTCTCGCCGGAGGCGCGACGACTCCTGACGGTGACGCGCCGAGCGCTGGAGGAGGGGATCGCTCAGGTGAGGTCCGGGAATCGAATCGGTGACGTGGGCTCCGCGATCCAGAGGGTCGCCGAGAGTGCCGGGTTCAGCGTGATTCGAGAGTTGGTCGGGCATGGCGTCGGCGAGGCCGTTCACGAGGATCCGCAGGTCCCGAACTACGGAAGATCGGGTCACGGGGTCCCGCTTCGCGAAGGTCTGGTGATCGCGATCGAGCCGATGATCAACGCGGGGGGGCGAGAGATCCTCACGCTGAAGGATGACTGGACGGTGGTGACGGCGGATGGCTCGCTGTCCGCGCACTTCGAGCACACCGTGGCGGTGACCGTGGAGGGTCCGAGGATCCTCACCCTGGCGCATGCCGAGACCCCTGTCGGAGAAAGATAGCGTGGCCAAAGAAGAGGCGATCCAGATGACGGGGCAGGTCCTGGAAGCCCTGCCCAACGCGATGTTCCGAGTGAGGCTGGAGAACGATCACGAGATCACGTGCCATGTCTCGGGAAAGATCCGGATGCATTACATCCGGATTCTGCCGGGAGACAAAGTGGCGGTGGAGCTTTCTCCCTACGATCTGACCAAGGGGCGCATCACCTACCGCTACAAGTAGTTGATTACATGGCAAGATCAGGATATAATAAACGGCTCGAATTCGACCGAACACGGACGGGAAAATGAAGGTACGTTCCAGCGTCAAGCGTATGTGTGAGCACTGCAAGATCATTCGCCGGCGCGGCGTGGTCCGGGTGATCTGCAGCCGCAATCCGAAGCACAAGCAGCGCCAGGGCTAGGGCGAGCGGCGTGGCGCGTATCGCAGGCGTCGACCTGCCTCGAGACAAGCGTGTGGAGATTGCGCTCACCTACATCTACGGCATCGGACGGTCCACGGCATCGCGCATCCTGGAGGAGACTTCAGTGGATCCTTCGCTTCGCGTCCGCGAACTGACCGACGAGGATGTGAATCGACTTCGCCGGGTCATCGAAACGAGCTGCAAGGTGGAAGGCGCTCTGCGGACCGAAGTCCAGATGAACATCAAGCGGCTGATGGACATCGGCTGCTATCGGGGAATTCGGCACCGGAGGGGGCTGCCGGTTCGTGGCCAGAGGACGCACACGAACGCGCGCACCCGTAAGGGCCCGCGGCGGGCGGTAGCCGGCAAGAAGAAGACGCCCAGGAAGTGACGCGTTGCCCGCTGCGGTCGGGCGAGACGGGCTGGACATAGGCACGCAATACGGGGTACGGCGATGGCCAGAGGCGGCGGCAAGAAAAAACACGCGGAAGCGGATGGGGTGGCCCACATCAAGGCCACGTTCAACAACACGATCGTGACCATCACCTCCACGGAGGGGGATACGATCGCGTGGTCGAGCGCCGGGAAATCCGGGTTCAAGGGATCCAAGAAATCCACGCCCTTCGCGGCCACCATCG
The DNA here is from genome assembly GCA_046757845.1 of Gemmatimonadota bacterium. Taxonomy (GTDB): domain Bacteria; phylum Gemmatimonadota; class Gemmatimonadetes; order Palauibacterales; family Palauibacteraceae; genus JBHHYZ01. The sequence goes on along the minus strand of JBHHYZ010000008.1, from coordinate 67,739 downwards.
CGGCGGAGAATGCAGCGAAGGAGGCGGTCGCCCTGGGGATGAAGCGGGTACAGGTGGAAGTGCAGGGGCCGGGCTCGGGTCGGGAGTCCGCCATCCAGGCGCTGCAGGCGGCGGGTCTCACGGTCCGCTCGATCAGGGATGTCACGCCGATTCCGCACAACGGGTGTCGCCCGCCCAAGAAGCGCAGGGTCTAGACGGCCCGGCATGAACAGCGAGAGAGACGGCGCAGTGACCGAAGGCGGTTTCTAGATGGGACGATACACGGGCCCGGTGTGCCGATTGTGTCGGCGTGAGGGCGAGAAGCTCTTCCTGAAAGGGAAGCGGTGCCTCACCGAGAAGTGCGCCATGGAGCGGCGTGGCTACCCTCCCGGCGAACATGGTACGGGCCGCCGCCGGCGTCGGCAGACCGAATACGCCGTCCAGCTTCGCGAGAAACAGAAGGTGAAGCGGATTTACGGACTGGGCGAGCAGCAGTTTCGAGAGCTGTTCAAGAAGGCGGCCCGAGTGCCTGGAGTGACCGGAGAGAACCTGATCCTCGCTCTGGAGAGCCGATTGGACAACATCGTGTACCGGCTCGGCTTCGCGCCCTCCAGGAAAGCGGCGCGGCAGCTGGTCCGGCACCGCCACGTCCGGGTGGATGGCCTCACGGTCGACGTGCCCAGCTACGCGGTGTCGCCCGGGGCGGAGATCTCCGTGGCCCCCGCCGCCCGGGAGATGCCGCTGGTCAAGGAGGCGATCGCGGACCGACGAAGCCGCGAGCAGCTCTCCTGGCTGGGCGCGGATTACGACGCGTTGCAGGGAAGGATGCTGGAGCTCCCGGCCCGGGCGGACATTCCGCTGGCCGTCCAGGAGCAGCTCATCGTCGAACTCTACAGCAAGTAGGGCGCGGACGGCGTCGGGAGATGCCCGCCGCTCTGTGAAGGATGGCGAACGGGATCATCGTTGAGCACGCGGTGATGTGCGCCGGCGAACTTTCGATACACGAGGCGAGACGGATATGTCAGTAGCTCTGGACCTGACCAGATTGGTGCTTCCCGAGACGGTCGCCGAGCAGCGTCGCTCGGAAGATGGCCGTAGGGCTCAGTTCCTTCTTCAGCCGCTCGAGCGGGGCTTTGGCCACACCATCGGGAACTCGGTGCGGCGGATTCTTCTATCGTCACTGCCGGGCTCCGCGATCTGGGCCGTCCGAATCGACGGCGTGCAGCACGAGCATCAGACGATCGAAGCCGTGGTCGAGGACGTGCACCAGGTGATCCAGAACCTGAAGAAGATCGTTCTGGTGCTCGATCCCGGCGTCAACGAGGCGCGCCTGGAGCTGCGGGTGCACAAGCCGGGGCCCGTGCGCGCCTCTCAGATCATCGAGCACCCATCGGTCAAGGTGGTCAACGGGGATCAGCTGATCTTCACTCTGCAGGAGGGGCTGCCCGAGAATCGGCCTCTGACGGTCGATCTGTGGGCGAATCGCGGCCGTGGGTTCGTGATGGCGGAACGGCATGAGGTCCCTCCGGACGCTCCGGTGGACATGATCCGGATCGATGCCATCTACAATCCGGTCATAAGCGCCAACTTTACGGTCCAGGAGACCCGGGTCGGCCAGCGGACCGATTTCGACCGCCTGGCGATCGATGTGGAGACCAACGGCGCGATGGACCCCGACGAGGCCCTTCGTGAAGCGGCCGAGATCGCGCGTCTACACCTGGGCTACCTGTCGGGCATCGATGGGCCGCTGGCCGCGATGGCCGCCGATGACCGGGCCCCGAAGGTGCCGGAAAGAGTGGCGATCGACGAGGAGACGCGGGTCATCTTGGAACAGCCGCTGGAGGAGTTCGAACAGATCTCGGCGCGCTCGCGCAACACGCTCGAGAAGCAGAACCTGCATTCGCTGGTCGAGATCGCCAGCAAGACGCGGGACGAGATGCTCGGCATGTCGAACTTCGGAGAGAAGTCGCTCGAGGAGGTGGCGGAGGTGCTGGCTGCGCATGGGTTGCATTTCGGCATGACGTTCAGCCGCGATGAAGATGGGAAGCTGTACGTGAGCGAAGGGGCCGCCGAGAACGGAGCCGCCGGCAACCCGGGACCAGACGATGAGGCATAGACGGAAGGGACGTCAACTCAGTCGTACCCGCAGCCACCGGCAGGCGATGCTGCGCAACATGGCTGCCAGTCTGTTTCGGCACGAGCGGATCCGGACCACGGAGGCCAAGGCCAAGGAGTTGCGTCCGTTCGCCGAAAAGCTCATCTCCCTTGCGCGCCAGGACGATGTGCACAACCGTCGACTGGCGCGCCGTCACATCGCCGAGCGGGAGGTGCTGGAGAAGCTGTTCGGGCAGATCGGTCCCCGGTTTCGGGATCGGCCGGGCGGCTACACGCGCATCCTCAAGCTCGGCTCCCGCCGGGGCGATGGGGCGGAGGTCGCGCTGATCGAACTGGTCGAAAAGGAAGGCTAGCGGGCTGCGGAGTCATTGGGAAAGGCATCGTTCATGAACAGTACTGGCAGCGTGGGGCGAACGACCCTCCTGGCCACCGGGGCGATCGTGGCGATGGGGATCTTCCTGTTCTGGTTGTACCGAGCCTCCCACTCTCTGGAGAGCAACTCCTTCGTAGCGGCGGACACGGTGGCGGCGGAGGAGATCATCTCCGTCCAGCCTTCGGACCTGGTGTCGGATCCCGGCGCTCTGGTGGGAAAGCGGGGCTCACTCGGCTCCGTCCCGGTCGCCAACTGGCTCGGCCGCGGTGCCTTCTCGCTTCGCCTGGACGATGCCAACGATTTTCCGGTGCTGCTCAGTCCCGATCTCATCCAGAAGAACGTCCAGGTATATGGCGGCGATGTGGTATCGGTCTGGGGACGTTTCTACACGTTGAACGACTCGATTCGAGCCGAATGGGTGCGACAGGGAGCGGTGGACTCGACGTCGGTTGCCAATCTTCCGGAGACGGTGAGTTTCCTGCTGGCCGACTCCCTGAACGTCATGTGATGGGGAGAGCCGTCTGACCATGTCGAACTTCTGCTACGTGTGCGGCAAGGGGCCCAGATCGGGCAATCGGGTCAGCAACGCGAACAACCACGTCAAGCGGCGCTTCATGCCCAACCTTCAGCGAATCCGCGTCATGGTGGACGGCGGCCGGCGTCAGGTAAGGGTGTGTACCCGGTGCCTGAAGGCGGGCAAGGTTCGCAAGGCCCCATAACAGGCCGACGACCCGCCCAGGGCCGGCGAAGTTCTCGTGGCCGGCCCATCGCCCGCGGTCCTTTCCGCATCCGTACCGCGACACCTGCCCTGAATCTTACCTCGACCTCGCGGGATCGTGTTCCCGTGGCAGTTGGCCGCTCCAACCGCGGAGAATAGATTTGGCCTCGTCATGACCGAAGACCGGAAGCCCGCCGATGACCGGCCCCTCACCGGGCAGAAGGTGCTGGTGACTCGGCCTCGCTCACAGGCCGAAGAGCTCTCCGTCCGGCTGCGCGCGCTCGGAGCCACCGTGGCGGAGACGCCCGTGATCCGGATCGACGATCCTCCCGATCCGGCTCCCCTGCGAGAAGCCGCTCGGCGCCTGAGCGAATATGACTGGGTGATCCTCACCAGCGTCAACGGGGTCTGGAAGCTCCGCGATGCGCTGGAGGCCGAGGGACTGGGCACCTCTCCGCTGAGGGACGCCCGGATCGCGGCCATCGGTCCCGCGACCTCCCGTGCTCTGGAGTCTCTGGGATGTGTTCCCGCGCTCGTTCCGGATGAGTTTCGAGCCGAGGCGCTGGCGGATGCGATCCAGGCTGCGGCGACGCGTGCCCGGGAGGAGAGAAGGGCGGCGCACCGCTCCGGGGCGCCGCCTTCCGCTCCGATGCGGGGTCAACGCGCGCTGCTGCCTCGGGCCGCCGTGGCCCGGGATGTGCTTCCCGAGAGGCTGAGGGCGGCCGGCGCCGAGGTGGTCGAGGTGCCCGCGTATGTGACCGTGGTCGAGCGGAAATCCCGGGACCCGCTACGCCGACTTCTCTCGGAGAGCGCGGTGGACTGGATCACCTTCACGTCGTCCTCCACGGTTCAGGCCTTTGTGGAGTTGTCCGGCACGGATGTGGGCGCCGCCAGGGTGGCCGTGATCGGACCGATCGCCGCGGCCACGGCGCGGTCCCTGGGTCTCACGGTCGACGTCGTCGCCGCGGAGTTCACCGTGCCGGGCTTGGTGGAGGCCCTGGTCTCCCGAGTCGAATCCGCCGTCGGAACCGGTGGGGCGAGGTCGTGATGGAGTTCGAGCCCGGCTTCCCGGCGCTGCGCCTGCGACGCCTGCGCCGCACGGCGGCGCTGCGTGAACTGGTCCGCGAGACGCGCGTCCATCCTGGAGACCTGATCTACCCGCTGTTCGTCCGCTCCGGCGAGGGCGTGCGGGAACCGGTCGGCTCGATGCCAGGCGTGTATCGGCTCTCGCCGGATGAGGTGATCCGGGAAGCCGTGGACGCGTGGGCCGAGGGTGTGCGTGCGGTGCTGCTGTTCGGGATCCCGGACGCCAAGGATGAGGAGGGGACGGAGGCGTGGGCCGAGGGAGGAGTCGTTCAGCGAGCCGTAGTGGGCCTCAGGCATGCGTGTCCGGATTTGGTGGTGATCACCGATGTCTGCCTGTGCGAGTACACGTCCCACGGCCACTGCGGAGTCATCGTGGATGGCGAGGTGGCCAACGATGCCACTCTGGAGTTGCTGGCGCGGCAGGCGCTGAGCCACGCACGCGCGGGCGCGGACCTCGTGGCCCCTTCCGACATGATGGATGGCCGGGTGGGAGCCATCCGGCGGGCGCTGGACTCGGAAGGCTTCACGAGCACCGGCATACTGTCCTACGCCGCCAAGTATGCCAGCGCCTTCTACGGCCCGTTCCGGGACGCCGCAGGCTCGGCGCCTTCCTTCGGGGATCGCAGAGGATATCAGATGGACCCCGCCAACGTGGAGGAGGCGTTACGAGAGGTATCGCTCGACATCGCCGAAGGTGCCGATATGGTCATGGTGAAGCCCGCGCTGGCCTATCTGGATGTGCTGCGCAGGGTCAAGGACAGGTTCGGCGTGCCGACCGCGGCCTATCAGGTGAGCGGCGAGTACGCGATGATCCGGGCGGCGGGAGAACGTGGCTGGATCGATGGTGCGGCCGCCATGCTCGAGTGCATCATCGCCATCCGCCGTGCGGGAGCGGATCTGGTTCTGACCTACGCCGCCCGCGAAATCGCCCGGAGCGTGGCTTGAACGCTCCGGCCTCGAAGCGGACCCGCCGAGCCGTTCCGACAGGAGGACGGTCGTGAGGGCGCTCGTGACCGGCGGTGACGGCTTCGTGGGCGAGCATCTGATCTGCCATCTGCTGTCCCGCGACGTCGATGTGACCGCCTCCGCGGTCGCGCTGCCACCCGACCGGAGCACGATGACCTTCGAGCAGGCGGCGGAGGTGGACTGGAAGGTCGCCGATGTCCTGGATCACGCGGCGCTGTATCGCCTGGTCGCCGCGGTCCGGCCGGATCACATCTACCATCTGGCCGGCTTCGCCTCCGGGGCGCGAGCCCGCGAGGAGGCGGAGCGCGCCATGCGGGTCAACGCGGGGGGCACGGTGAACCTCCTGGAGGCCATCGTCTCGGCCCGCGAAGACTTTCCCGATCTGGATCCGAGGACCCTCATCATGGGATCGGGAGAGGCATACGGTGATGCGATCCGGAAGGGACACCCGGCCCGCGAGGATTCGCAGCTGTGCCCGTGCTCTCCCTACGGCCTGTCCAAGGCGTGTCAAGAGCTGGCGGCGCACACATATCGAAGGGCGAGCGGGTTGCGGACCATCGTGGCGAGGCCGTTCAACCTGTTGGGCCCCGGACAGAAAGCCGACTTCGTCGTGCCCAGCTTCTGCGCCCAGGTCGCCGCGATCGCCGGCGCGCGCGCGGAGCCGGTGCTCAGGGTGGGTAATCTGGATGTGGAGCGGGATTTCCTTGACGTTCGGGATGCGGTCCGAGGCTTTCGTGCGATCATGGAGTTGGAGCGGCCCGACGTCTCCTACAACGTGTGTTCCGGGCGGGCGGTCTCCATCCGCACCATCCTGTCGTGGATTCTGAGTGAAGCCGGGGTGGAGGCGGAGATTCGCGTCGATCCCGATCGCGTGAGGCCGGATGAGCCGGAATGGCTGGCTGGAGATCCGAGCCGCCTGCGCGAGCAGGCGGGCTGGACGCCGGAGGGCGATGTGGAAGAGGCCGTGCGGCGTACGTATCGGTGGATCGAGGCCTCCACCCGGTCATGAGCCACCTTCCTCCGAGAGTCTGAGCGATGCAGATCACGGTCATCGGGACAGGATATGTAGGGCTCGTGGTCGGCGCGTGTCTGGCCGAGACGGGCAATCACGTGACGTGCGCCGATGTGGATGCCGAGAAGATTCGGCGCCTGAACGACGGAGAGGTCCCGATCTATGAGCCGGGCCTGGACCGCCTGATCGAGCGGAACCTGGAACAGGGGCGACTGCGCTTCACCACGGATCCTTCCTCCCGGCTGGCCGAGAGCGAGGTCGTATTCGTCGCCGTCGGTACGCCGTCCGGAGACGACGGATCGGCCAACCTGGATTACGTGCTCGCGGCGGCGCGCACGATCGGTGAGCATCTTCGCCCGAACGCCGTCGTCGTGATGAAGAGCACCGTGCCGGTGGGCACGAGCCGGGCCGTACGCGACGCGATCGCGGCCGTCACGGACACGCCCTTCCATCTCTGCTCCAACCCGGAATTCCTCAAGGAAGGTGCGGCGGTCGACGACTTCATGTATCCCGATCGTGTCGTGTGTGGAGTCGAGAGCGACGTGGCCAGGGACACGTTGGAGGAGCTGTACGAGCCGTTCGTACGTTCCGGTAATCCGTTGCTGTTCATGGATATAGCGTCGGCCGAAATGACCAAGTATGCCGCCAACGCCATGCTGGCCACGCGCATCAGCTTCATGAATCAGATCGCCGAATTGTGCGAGCAGACGGGAGCCGACGTCTCCCAGGTGCGGCGGGGGGTGGGCTCGGACCGGAGAATCGGTCAGGCGTTCCTGTACGCCGGGATCGGCTACGGCGGAAGCTGTTTCCCCAAGGACGTGCAGGCGCTCGTGCAGACCGGCGACGATCTGGGAGTGGATCTCACCCTGTTGAGGGCGGTGCACCAGGTCAACGAGCGGCAGAAACGGGTGCTGCTGACGAAGATCCGGCGCCGGTTCGGAGAAGATCTCTCCGGCCTCCGATTCGGCGTGTGGGGTCTGTCGTTCAAGCCGGAGACGGACGACATGCGTGCGGCGCCTTCGCTGGTGGTGATCGAGGGCCTGCTGGCCGGAGGGGCCGCGGTGTGCGCCCACGATCCGATCGCCATAAAGGCCGCGCGCCAGTTTCATTTCGGCGACCGAGTGGAGTATGCCGAGGACGCCTATGCCGCATGCCGGGGAGCGGATGCCCTGGTCCTCCTAACGGAGTGGCTTCAGTACCGCCGCCCGGACTGGGGGGCCGTGAAGGAAGCCCTCCGCCAGCCCATCGTGTTCGATGGTAGGAACCTGTTCGAACCTCTCCGGATGCGCGCGCGGGGCTTCAGCTACTACCCGATCGGACGGGAGCAGGTGGATTGAAGATTCTGGTGACGGGAGCCGCCGGCTTTCTGGGTTCCCATCTGTGCGATCGGCTGCTCGCGTCGGGCCACACGGTGATCGGGATGGACAACCTGATCACCGGATCCGCGGAGAATCTCGCGCACCTCGGGGATCAGCCGGCTTTCCAGTTCATCCGGCTCGATGTGACCGAATACATCGAAGTCCCCGGCCCCCTGGACGGCGTGTTCCACTTCGCGTCACCGGCCAGCCCGGCCGACTATCTGGACCTTCCGATCCAGACCCTGAAGGTGGGGAGCCTGGGGACGCACAAGGTGCTCGGGTTGGCGCGCGCCAAGGGAGCGCGGCTGCTGCTCGCCTCCACCTCCGAGGTGTATGGGGATCCGGCCATCCACCCTCAGCCGGAGAGCTACTGGGGCAATGTCAATCCGATCGGGCCGAGGGGCGTCTACGACGAGGCCAAGCGGTTCGCGGAGGCCATGACAATGGCCTATCACCGGTACCACGGACTGGACACCCGTATCGTACGGATCTTCAACACGTATGGTCCGCGGATGCGGCCGGATGATGGAAGGGTGGTCTCGAACTTCATCGTACAGGCGCTTCGAGGCGAGCCCCTGAGCGTGTACGGGGACGGGTCGCAGTCGCGCAGCTTCTGTTTCGTGTCCGACCTGGTGGAGGGGATCCACCGGCTGTTCTTCGATGCGGAGGAAGCCGAGCCGGTGAATCTCGGGAGCCCGGATGAGTTCACCATTGTCGAGCTGGCCGAGAAGGTGCTCGAGATCACGGGATCGCGGGCGGGGCTGAGGCACCTCACGCTTCCTGTCGACGATCCTCAGGTGCGCCAACCCGATATCTCCTGGGCCCGCCGGCTGCTGGAATGGGAACCCGAGGTATGCCTGGACGACGGCCTGGCCCGTACGGTCGAGTACTTTCGTACCCGGCAGCGTGAGGGGCGCCTCAGCCAGCCGCCGGTCCACGCGGCCGAGCGGAGCGAACGGTGAGCCAGCCGGCCGGGGTCCGAGTCTCCGTGGTGATCCCCGTCTACAACGAGCGCGAGACTCTGGAGGAGATCGTCGCGCGCGTGCGCGCGGTCCCGCTGGACCTGGAGTTGATCGCGGTGGATGACGGATCCACGGACGGCTCCGGGGAGGTCCTCCGGCGCCTGCTCGAGCGAGGCGCGATCGACGAGTTGCGGACGCACGAGAGGAATCGCGGCAAGGGAGCCGCGCTGTGCACCGGGTTTCAGGCCGCGTCCGGTGAGGTGATCATCATCCAGGACGCGGATCTGGAGTATGACCCGTCCGAGTATCCCAACCTCATCGAGCCGATCCTCACGGGCCGCGCGGACGTAGTCTACGGATCCCGGTTCATGGGAGATGCTCCCCATCGCGTGCTCTATTTCTGGCACTACGTGGGGAACCGTTTTCTCACTCTTCTGTCCAACATGGTGACCAATCTCAACCTCACGGACATGGAGACGTGCTACAAGTGTTTTCGGCGGGAAGTACTCGAGGAGCTCACGGTGGAAGAACGGGCGTTCGGGGTGGAGCCTGAGCTGACCGCCAAGATCGCCCTGGGCAAATGGCGTGTGTACGAGATGGGCATCTCCTATGCCGGGCGGACCTACGCGGAGGGCAAGAAGATCACCTGGCGGGATGGCCTGTGGGCGCTGGTGTGCATCATACGCTACGGTCTCGTGCGCCGCTTGACCCGCCGCAGGATGCTGCGCCGGGCCAGGAAGCGCGTGGCCGAGCGAAACGCCGCCTGATGTCCTGGCGTCGTGCGCTTCTGGCTCTGGGATCCACGCTCGCGGCGGCAGCGCTGTGTCTGGCGTGCAACAACGCCGCGGGGCAGACCCTGCAGCGTGGCGATCGCCTCCTCGCGGTCGGGGACACGGAAGCGGCGATCGCGGAGTACAAGCTCGCGCTCCGCCAGCATGGCGAGAGCCCCGACGTGCTTCTGCGTCTCGGCAACGCGTACGCCGCGAGCGGCGATGTCGAGGCCGCGCGGCGCTACTACGATCCGGTTCTCGCGGCGGATTCCGCGTACCGGTATCAGGTGGCGGCGGGTTTGCTCATGGCGGCGCGAGTGAGCCTGGCCGGCAACTCCCGGGAGAACGCTCTGCGGGCGCTTCAACCGCTTCTGGACTGGAGTATGGGGCTCATTCCCGAGGACCTTCGGCTGCCCATGGCGCGCCGCTACTGGTCGGATGGCGATTACGCGACGGCGCTTGCGCTGTACCTTTCCGTCCTGCCAGCGGATCCGAGCGCCGAGCCGGACAGCCTGGTGAGCCCTGCCGATCTGTACGAGACGGGCCGCGCGTATGAGGAGCTGGGGGGGTGCTCGGAGTCGCTCGACTACTTCGAAGCGTATCTGGCCGGTTCGCGTCACAGAGATCCCCGGGTCCAGGGAGCTCAGTGGCATCTGGGGAACTGCCTGTTCGCGGTCGCGGAAGACGAGCGTTCCTCGGGCCGTCCCCGGACGGCCCTGGAGCACCTGAACCGCATGGTGGAGCTGGGCGTGCCTCAGACGCTGCTGGATCGGGCCCAGTTTCTCAGGGGCGAGCTCCTGCTGGCGCTCGGCCAGCCGGATTCGGCGCTCGCGGCGTACCGCGAGGTGTTGCGGCTGAATCCGGCGCGCACCGGCCCGATGGTGGAGCAGGCGCAGCGACGAATCCGCGAGCTCCGCTCCGGGTACCAACCGTGATCGAGGGGAGGCGTCGAGCGACGGAAGAGCCCCTGGAGCCCGGGTCCGTCAGGAGGTCGAGGACGGGCTACGTACCGGCGTCGCGGCGCCTCCCGCGTCCCGGACTGTGGGCCGTACTGCTCCTCATGGGGCTGAGCGTCTCGTGCAGCTCGGCGCGGCCGCCGGAGGGCCTCACCTCCACGGGCCGCTTCGAGTGGGCACAGACGCGCTTCGATGCGCGCGACTACACGGTGGCGATCCGGGCCTTCCGGGACTTTCTGCTGCGGGATCCGCTCAATCCTCTGGTGGACAGCGCGCAGTACATGATCGCGGAGGCGGAACTGCGCAACGGCGAAGTGCTGGTCGCGGCCGGAGACTTCGAACAGCTGGCCACCAGCCGCCCGAACGGGCCGATGGCCGATGCCGCCCAGTTCGGCGCCTGCCGGGCGTACTGGAAGCTCTCGCCGAACGTAGCCCTGGAGCAGGAGAACACTCGCCTGGCGATCGAGGCTTGCCGACGTCTCCTACAGTTCTTTCCCGATAGTCCGCTGCGCCCCCGGGCGGAGGAGATCGTCGCCAAGGGCAACGCCAAGCTGGCCGAGAAGCAGTACAGGATCGCGCACTTCTACTTTCGGAATAAGTTGTACGAATCTGCGAACATCTATTATCAGAGGGCGCTGGAGACGGGGCCCCGAGCGCCCATCGTGCCCCGGGTGCTGGCGGAGCTCTACGAGAGCTATCGGCGCCTCGGCTTCGACTCGGAGGCGGCGGCGGTGCGGCAGCGTCTGTTGACGGAGTACGCCGACTCCGAGCAGGCCCGCAAGCTCCAGAAGTCGCATCGCGACAATGGGTGAGCGGCTCGGAGTTCTGGGCGGGACGTTCGATCCGCCCCACGTGGGCCACGCGATCGTCGCCCAGGATGTGCTCGAGGCACTGGAGTTGGACCGCCTGCTCGTCGTTCCATCCGGCAGGCCTCCACACCGTGAGCCCGTGTTTCCGGCCCGCTACCGCCACGATTGGGTACAGGCGGTGTTCTCCGGAGCCGAGCGGATCGAAGTGAGCGACATCGAGCTTCGCCGCCCGGGTCCCTCGTTTACCGTCGATACGCTGGCTCAGGTGCGCGCCGAAGCGAATCCGGCACGGCTGTTCTGCATCCTCGGCTCGGACCAGTTCCGCCTCATCCATACCTGGCACGAGTTCAGGCGGCTGTCCGAGCTCTCGGAGATCGTGGTGATGTGCCGGGACGGATGCGACCCCGAGCCCGGGGCTGCGGAGATTCCGCACCGGCTGGTCCGGGTGACCCGGGTCGACGTATCGAGCACCCGAGTGCGGGAGCGGCTGCGCGCCGGACAATCCATCCGCCATCTGGTTCCCGAGTGCATCGCGGAGGCGGTGAGCTCGTCCTGGCGGGCGCTCTCCGGGAACGGCGGAACGATTCCGGGCGCAGCGTCTATTAGCGAGCGGCACCTTCCGGACCCGGATCCCGCCTGGAGTGGGGAGTCGGAGCAGGATTTTCCGGAGGCCGACGCGAGATTCTCGAACTGAACGCCGTCGACAGAGCCGGCACACGGGGTGAAGTGAAACACACATGGTGAAGAAGCTCATACGTCAACTTCTCGGAACCCGCTTCGAGCGGGAGATGAAGAAGCTCCAGCCGGTCGTCGATGAGATCAAGCGACACGAGGAGCGTCTGGCGAAGCTACCGGAATCCGAGCTTCGGGCCGCCACCGATCGGTTTCGGGCGCGAATCCGAGAGCGGACCTCCGAGCTGGCCGAGCGCCTCGCCGAGCTCCGGGAGCGTCGGCGCACCAGCCAGGACTCATCGGAGCGGCAGGATCTCGCCGAGGAGATCGCCGAGGCGGAAGGGCAGCTTCAGGAAGAGACCGATGGGATCCTCGAGGAGCTGCTGCCCGAGGCGTTCGCCACGGTGAGAGAGGCCTGCCGTCGCCTTCTGGGCACCCGGATCAGCGTGACGGGCCAGGAGATGACCTGGGACATGGTCCCGTACGATGTGCAGCTGATCGGCGCCATCGTCCTCCATCGGGGCAAGATCGCCGAGATGGCGACCGGGGAGGGGAAGACTCTCGTCGCGACCATGCCGCTCTACCTCAATGCGTTACCAGGAAACGGGTGTCACCTGGTCACGGTGAACAGCTATCTGGCCCGTCGCGACTCTCAGTGGATGGGAGTGGTGTTCGACTACCTCGGCCTCACGGTCGGCTGCCTCGATGACACCGAGCCGGGCACCGAGGCGAGACGCGAGGCGTATCGGGCGGACATCACGTACGGAACCAACAACGAGTTCGGGTTCGACTACCTGCGCGACAACATGGTGGTCAACCTCGATCAGCGCGTCCAGCGCGGCCATGCGTACGCGATCATCGACGAAGTGGACTCCGTGCTCATCGACGAGGCGCGAACGCCGCTCATCATCAGCGGCCCCGTTGGCCGGGACGAGCAGGAGGTCTACAAGCGCTACAACGCCCAGGTGTCCAGCCTGGTGCGGAAACAGGGCCAGCTGGTGAACTCGCTGGTCGCCGAGGCCGAACGCCTGTTGAAGGAATCCCGGGAGAACGACGATTCGGCGGCCGAAGCGGAGGCCGGCATGCAGCTGCTGGCGGCCCGGAGGGGAGCGCCCAGGAACAAGCGGCTCATGAAGCTGCTCAACCAGACCGGTGCGAAGCAGCTGGTGCAGCGCACCGAAGCCGAGCTGATGCGGGACAAGCGCCTGCAGGACGTGGACGAGTACCTGCTGTACTCGATGGACGAGAAGGGGCACACGATCCAGCTCAGCGACCGGGGATTGGACGTGCTCAGTCCGGGTGATCCGGACGCGTTCGTCGTTCCCGACATCTCCGAAGCCGTCAAAGCGGTGGAGGACGATGAGCAGCTGAGCGCCGACGAGAAGCGAGCCCGCATCGAGGCGCTGGAGCGGGAATACGCGGAGAAGTCCGAGAAGATCCACGTCATTCACCAGCTCGTGAAGGCGTACTCGCTGTACGAGCGGGACGTCGAGTACGTGGTCGAGAACGGCCAGGTCCTGATCGTGGACGAGTTCACCGGCCGCAAGATGGTGGGCCGGCGGTGGAGTGACGGCCTGCATCAGGCGGTGGAAGCGAAGGAAGGGGTAAGCGTCCAGGGCGAGACGCAGACTCTGGCCACGATCACGATCCAGAACTACTTCCGCATGTACGACAAGCTGGCCGGAATGACGGGCACGGCCGAGACGGAGGAATCCGAGTTCCACGAGATCTACGGCCTGGAGGTCGTGGTCATCCCCACCAACCGGCCGGTTCGCCGGATCGATACAGATGATCTGGTCTACCAGACGAAGCGGGAGAAATACGCGGCGTTGCTGGATGAGATCGACCGGCTGCACGCGGCGGGCCTGCCGGTCCTGGTGGGAACGACGAGCGTCGACGTGTCCGAGACGATCAGCCGGATGCTCAAGCGGCGCGGCTTGAGGCACGAGGTTCTGAACGCGAAGCACCACGAGCGGGAGGCCCAGATCGTGGCGGACGCGGGCCAACCCGGCGCCATCACGATCGCCACGAACATGGCGGGCCGGGGAACCGACATCAAGCTGGGGCCGGGTTGCGTGAAATGCGCGGTGTGCGGAGTCGAATCGGATCAGCCCGCGTTCGGCCAGATGGCGGAGATGCCGGATCTGACCCCCGAGCAGGTGCGCGAGCTGGGCTGCCAGACAGCCCCGCCCTGCGGGCTGCAGATCCTGGGGACCGAGCGACACGAATCGCGCCGGATCGACCGGCAGCTTCGCGGCCGATCCGGGCGCCAGGGGGATCCCGGCTCCAGCCTGTTCTTCCTGTCGCTGGAAGACGACCTCATGCGCCTGTTCGGGTCGGATCGCATCGCGCGGATCATGGACAAGATGGGCGCCGAAGAAGGGGAGGTCATCACTCACCCCTGGATCACGAAGTCGATCGAGCGGGCGCAGCGGCGGGTGGAGCTGCAGAACTTCGAAGCCAGAAAGCGGCTGCTCGAGTACGACGACGTGATGAATCAGCAGCGCGAGGTGGTCTACGATCTGCGTCTGTTCGCCTTGGAGGGAGGCGAGGACCTGAAGGGCGAAGCGTGGGAGATGATCGAATCCGCTCTGGAGCGCGAGATCGAGGCCCACGTGCCGGAGGGCAGCCACCCGGAGAAGTGGGACCTGCCGGGGCTCCGCCAACGGCTCCTGATCGAGTACTTCCTCCGCCCGGATTTCCTGTCGAGCGAGACGGACGGGGTGGACGGGATCGAGTGGACCGAGCCGGAGGACGTGCGCGAGCGGGTTCTCTCGTATGCCCGCGAAGCCTATCGGCGGAAGCTGGAGAGCTTCGGCGAGCACTGGGAGCAGGTTCTCCGCTATATCGTGCTCTCCGTGATCGACGAGAAGTGGAAGGATCACCTGTACGATCTGGACAATCTGCGCGACTCGATTCGTTATCGGGCGTATGGGCAGCGGGATCCTCTGGTCGAGTACAAGACGGAAGCTTACGAGATGTTCGTGGATCTCCTCGAGGATCTTCGGCGCAGCATGGCCAACATGCTGTTCCGGGCCCAGGTGGAGCCGCAGGTGCGGCTGCGCGCGCCCGAGATCACCAGCATCAGCGGGCCGGCGGAGACCCCCGAGACGGGTCTGGCCGCGGTGGCCGAACGGCGGCGCGCCGCGCCGGCCCGAGCTCCCCAATACGCGGCCACCGGGGTCTCGGCGGCCGCGATGGAAAGCCTGGAGGAGGAGGCGGCGACGGCCGCCGGAATCGCCACGGCGGGACGCCCGCTTCGCCCGTCTCGACCGCTGGAGAGGTCCGATGCGCCGGGTCGCAACGATCCCTGTCCGTGTGGAAGTGGAAAGAAGTACAAGAAGTGCCACGGGCGGCCTTAGGGCGGTTCGGGGCGCCCACCCCGGACGGACGGCCCGGGCCGTGCCGCTCTTGATGTAGCGTCCCGTCCCGCTCCCGCGCCTCGCTCACGCGGTGCCGTACATCCCACCCCTCGCCTGCTCCGGATCCATCTTTTCGTTTTCCATTCGGGTTGACGGGATGCTGCAGGCCGATGTATTATCGCCATAAATCGGATCTAAAAGGTCTTTTTATCCTCATTCGCCCGTTGCCATGCAACTCACGCGCGAGAGCGAGCACGCCATTGAGGGGCTGAAGTTCCTGGCGGGTCGACCTCCAGGGGAGGCGACCCCTCTGGCGGAGATCGCGCGACAGCAGGGCCTGCCCCTGTCGTTTCTGTCGAAGATCTTTCAGAAGTTGGCCCGCCACGACGTGGTAAAGGCCGCCCGAGGCCGGGGCCACGGGTACCATCTGTCCAAACCCGCCGCTTCGATCAGCATCCTGGACGTGCTGGTGGCTGTCGAGGGGCCTCGCCTCCTCAACCGCTGCTTGCTGTGGCAGTCTCGCTGCCACGATGACGATCCCTGCCCGCTCCACGATTTCCTCAAGGATCGGGCGGCCGCGATGGAAGAAGCTCTACGCGGAATCACGCTGGCCGACCTGGCCCCAGTGGGCCCTTCGGATGGACGCAAATGAGATCGATCTTCTCGTCCGGCTTCGTCGCCTTCGTCGCTTTCGTTTCCTCGAGCCTACTAGCCTTCGTTCCCGTGGCTTCCGGCCAGGCGCCTGCGGCCGAGGGCGGCGGCCTGGCGTTGGGCATGCGGAGGCCTCGTCTCCCCCAGGACGCCGAAGCCGGGCGAGAGCTGTTCCGGCTGCGCTGCTCCCCCTGTCACGGCACCGGCACGGACCGCGTGGTGGGCCCGGGTCTGAAGAACGTGACACGGCGGCGCGGTCGCGACTGGCTGTTGAAGTTCATCTCCGATCCGACCCCGATGATCGGAGGAGGGGACAGCATCGCCGCCCAGTTGTTCGCGACCTATGAGGTGCCCATGCCCAAGCTCGGGCTCTCGAGGCGGGAGGTGGAGGACGTCGTGGCGTTTCTGGGAACGCTCGAAGGCGGCGAAGGCGGGGCGGAGGCGGGCGCGGCGGGCACGCTCGGCGCCGGGGCACGGGGCGCTCCACCGCCGGTGGGAGATCCGACCCGAGGCCGGGCTCTGTTCACCGGGGCCAGGCGCCTGGCCGCCGGCGCGCCGGCCTGCCTGTCCTGCCACACCGTGGACGGGCTGGGCCGGGCGGGCGGCGGGACCCTGGGGCGAAACCTGACGGAGGCGAGCGCCAAGTTCGGGCCGGCGCTGACCGATCTGCTCCGGACCACGCCGTTTCCCGTGATGCGAGACGTGTTCGATTCGAAGCCGCTGAGGGACGACGAGATCGCCGACCTGGCCGCGTTCCTGGCGGCCGAGAGCCGGCGCGCCCCGTCCACGGCGACGGTGCCGCTGTTCAAGTTCCCGGCGTTCGGGCTGGGCGGAACGCTCGTGCTCCTCCTGGCGGGCGCGCTGCTGTGGAGAGGTCGCCTGAAGGGCGTCCGAAAACCGCTTGCGGGGAGTCGCCGATGAGCTGGATCAAGGACATCACCGACCCGAAGTTCCGGGAGTGGGAGGAGTTCTACCGGAACCGCTGGCAATACGATCGGCGGGTGCGCAGCACGCACGGGGTCAACTGCACCGGTGGCTGCAGCTGGATGATCTACGTGAAGGACGGGATCGTCACCTGGGAGATGCAGGCGACGGATTATCCGGCCCTCGAAGCCGGGCTGCCGCCCTACGAGCCGAGGGGCTGCCAGCGCGGAATCTCGTTCTCCTGGTATCTCTACAGCCCGATTCGGGTGAAATACCCTTACATCCGCGGCGTCCTGGCGGATCTGTGGCGGGAGGCGAAGGCGCTCCATCCCGATCCCGTCGACGCGTGGGCGTCGATCGTGGAGGATCCGGAGCGGCGGAGCCGCTACCAGAGCGCCCGAGGCAAGGGCGGGTTCCGGCGTGCCAGCTGGGCCGAGGTGCTCGACCTGCAGGCGGCGGCCAACATCTACACGATCAAGCGGCACGGTCCGGATCGGATCATCGGATTCTCACCGATTCCGGCGATGTCCATGCTGAGCTACGCGGGAGGGTCGCGCTTCCTGCAGCTCATGGGCGCGGTGAACCTCAGCTTCTACGACTGGTACAGCGACCTCCCTCCCGCCTCGCCCGAGGTGTGGGGCGAGCAGACCGACGTGTGTGAGAGCGCGAACTGGTACAAGGCGAAGTACATCGTCGCCATGGGCTCCAACCTGAACATGACCCGGACCCCGGACGTGCACTTCGTAGCCGAGGCCCGGCACAACGGTTCCAAGTTCGTGGTGCTCTCACCGGATCTGAGCCAGGTGTCGCGGTACGCGGACTGGTGGATTCCGGTCCACGCCGGGCAGGACGGAGCCTTCTGGATGGCGGTCAACCACGTGATCCTCACGGAGTTCCATGCCGAGCGCCGCGTCCCGTACTTCGGCGACTACCTGGAGCGCTACAGCGATGCGCCCTTCCTCGTGACCCTGACACAGACCGAGGACGGCTGGAAACCATCGCGCCTGCTGCGGGCGAGCGATCTGGACCGCTACGCCCAGGAGGAGAACCCCGAGTTCAAGTTCCTCGTACTCGACCGTGCCCGCCTGGAGCCCCGGCTGCCGCAGGGGAGCTTGGGGCACCGCTGGGAGAAGGCGGGCGGCCGGTGGAACCTCGAGATGAAGGACGGAGTGGACGGTTCCGAGATCCTGCCGGCGCTGTCGTTGCTGGAGGGCAGCGATGAGGTGCTGCAAGTCGAGTTCTCGGATTTCGCCGCCGGGCGCGTACAGCGCAGGGGCGTGCCGGTCCGCTACGTGGAGACGCGGAACGGACGGATTCCGGTGACGACGGGCTTCGATCTCCTGATGGCCCAGTTCGGCGTGTCGCGCGGTCTGCCCGGGGACTACCCGGCGGGCTACGAGGATGAGGAGTGTCCCTACACCCCCGCCTGGCAGGAGCGCTACACCGGGATCGGGCGAGAGACCGTGGTGAAGTTCGCGCGCGAGTTCGCGGCCAACGCGGAAGCCACGGGCGGCCGGTGCACGGTGATCATCGGCGCCGGGATCAACCACTGGTATCACAACAACCTCATCTACCGCGGGCCGATCACCGCCCTGATGCTCACGGGCTCGGTCGGGGTGGACGGGGGAGGGCTGGCCCATTACGTGGGACAGGAGAAGCTGGCCCCGGTCGCGCCCTGGGGCACGATCGCGTTCGCGAAGGATTGGTCCGCGCCCCCCCGGCTGCAGAACGCCCCTTCGTTCCACTACGTGCACACGGATCAGTGGCGTTACGAGCGTGGGTTCGGCGAGTACGCGCCGAACCCGGACGAGGATCTCTCCAGAGGGCATACGATCGACCACCAGGTCCGGGCCGTCCGACTCGGCTGGCTTCCGTTCTACCCGCAGTTCGCCCGCAACAGCCTCGACCTGGTTCGCGACGCGAAGCAGGCCGGCGCCCGCACGGACGAGGAGGTCGTGGCCTGGGTCGCGGAGCGGATTCGAACCCGCGAGCTGAAGTTCTCGGTCGAGGACCCCGACGCCCCGGAGAACTGGCCCCGGGTCTGGTACATCTGGCGCGGCAACGCGCTCATGTCCAGCGCGAAAGGACACGAGTACTTCCTGCGCCACTACCTGGGCACGCACGACAACGCGATTGCCGACGAGACGGCGGCCGGCTCGACCCATGAGGTCGAGTACGCGCCCGAAGCCCCGCGCGGGAAGCTGGATCTGGTCGTGGATCTCAACTTCCGCATGGACACATCGGCGCTCTACTCGGACATCGTGCTTCCGGCGGCGACGTGGTACGAGAAGAACGACCTCAATTCGACGGATCTGCATTCGTTCATCCACCCGCTGAGCCAGGCGGTGCCACCCTGTTGGGAGTCTCGCAGCGATTGGGACATCTTCAAGGCATTGGCCGAAGCCACCGAGAAGCTCGCCAAGGAGCACTTCCCGGAGCCCGTCAAGGACATCGTGGCCATCCCGCTCCAGCACGACTCCCGCGACGAGATGGCGCAGTCCGATGTGCGCGACTGGAGCAAGGGCGAGTGCGACTACGAGCCGGGCCGGACCGGACCCGCCCTCAGGGTGGTCGAGCGTGACTACGCCCGTCTGTTCGAGCGCTTCATCGCCTTCGGCCCCGCCGCCGGCCGGGGCGGGATCGGAGCCCACGGCGTCCACTGGGAGATCCGGGACCAGTACGAGGAGCTGTGTCGGCAGGGACCGACCGTGCGGGTCGACGGGACGGAGTGTCCCTCCCTCGAGGACGCGGTGGACGCGGCCAACGTGATCCTGGCGCTGGCGCCCGAGACCAACGGCGAGGCGGCCTACCGGGCGTACGCGGCCATCCAGGAGAAGGTCGGGCTGCCTCTGACCGATCTGGCCGAACCCGCCCGAGGCGTGAGGATGAGCTTCGACGACATCGTGGCCCAGCCCCGTCGCCTGTTGAACAGCCCCGTATGGTCCGGGCTAAGCGGGGAGGGGCGTCCGTACTCGCCGTTCACCTACAACGTCGAGCGGCTGGTGCCGTGGCGGACGCTCACCGGGCGCCAGCACTTCTACCTCGACCACCCGGGCTACCTGGCGTTCGGCGAGCACCTGCCCACCTACAAGCCCAGGGTGGATCCGGTCGCGTTCGGCGACATCGTGAAGAGCGAGAAGACTCGCGGCACCCTGCTTCTCAACTACCTCACGCCACACGGGAAGTGGCACATCCATTCCACCTACTACGACAACCACCGAATGCTCACGCTGTCGCGCGGGATCGAGCCTTTCTGGCTCAACGATCGCGAGGCCGCCTCGGTGGGCATCTCGGACAACGATTGGGTCGAAGTGCACAACGATCACGGGGTGGTGGTCACGCGCGCGGTAGTCAGCGCGCGCGTCCCGCCGGGCGTGGCGATCTTCTACCACTCGCCGGAGCGCACGATCTCCGTGCCCAGGTCTCCGCTGCGTGGAAACCGGCGGGCCGGCGGGCACAACAGCCTCACCCGGACGCGTCTGAAGCCGGTTCTGATGATGGGCGGGTACGGTCAGTTCACCTATCACTTCAACTACTGGGGCCCCACCGGGGTCAATCGGGACACTCACGTGCTCGTCCGGCGTCTCGAGGGACCGCCGGTTTTCTAGAAACCGTGGGATCGCCGGCCGGGGCGAGGTGCCCCGGAGGTCGAGCGGGAGGGGTTTAGATGGACGTTCGGGCACAGGTGTCGATGGTGTTCCACCTGGACAAGTGCATCGGGTGCCACACGTGTAGCATCGCCTGTAAGAACGTGTGGACGGATCGCAGGGGCACCGAGTACATGTGGTGGAACAACGTGGAGACCAAGCCGGGAACCGGTTATCCCACCCTGTGGGAGGATCAGGAGAAGTACCGGGGCGGCTGGGAGCTGCGCGACGGAAAGCCCCGTCTGCGCCTGCAGGGAAAGGGCTCCGCGCTGGCCAACCTGTTCTACAACCGCAAGCTGCCGGTGCTGGACGACTACTACGAGCCGTTCACCTACCGCTACCAGGATCTGTTCGACGCGCCCGCGTCGGACGACCAGCCCACGGCGCGGCCCATCTCGATGGTCACGGGCCGGGAGATGGAGATCGAGGCGGGACCGAACTGGGACGACGACCTGGGCGGCTCGCCCGTGTACGCGGAAAACGATTTCAACCTGAAGGAGCTCAGCGAGGTGGAGCGGCGGTCGCTGTTCGAGACCGAGCGCATGGTCCACTTCTACCTGCCACGGATCTGCAACCACTGCCTAAACGCCGGCTGCGTGGCGGCGTGTCCGGCCGGAGCGATCTACAAGCGGGGCGAGGATGGGGTCGTGCTGGTGAACCAGCAGAAATGCCGCGCCTGGCGCATGTGCATCTCCGGCTGCCCCTACAAGAAGGTGTACTACAACTGGGGGACGGGGAAGTCCGAGAAGTGCATCCTCTGCTACCCGCGGCTCGAGAGCGGCCAGGCCCCCGCCTGCTTCCACTCCTGCGTGGGCCGCATCCGCTACCTGGGTCTGCTGCTGTACGACGCCGATCGGATCGAGGCGACGGTGTGCGCGCCGGACGGCGAGCTGGTGCAGGCCCAGCGCGACCTGATCCTGGACCCGTTCGATCCCGAGGTGGTCGCGCAGGCGCAGCGCAACGGAATCGATCCGCTGTGGGTCGAGTCGGCCCAGAAGTCCCCCGTGTACAAGTACTTCAAGCTGTGGGAGCTCGCGCTTCCGCTGCATCCCGAGGCCCGCACGTTGCCGATGCTGTTCTACGTGCCTCCGCTGCTTCCCGTCATGGCCTCGATGGAGACGGGCCGCTACGAGATCGACGGCACGGACTACTTCGGCTCGCTGGACGAGGCGCGCGTGCCCATCCGCTACCTGGCCCGGCTGTTCGCGGCGGGCAACGAAGAGATCGTGCAGGCCTGCATCCGCAAGCTGATCGCGATCCGCATGTGGCGGAGGCAGCGGACGGTCGAAGGAGCCTCGGAGGTCGGGAAGGCGGAGGAGATGCTCGGCCAGGCGGGCCTGACCCCTGACCTGGCGGATCGAATCTACCGCTTGACCTCTCTTCCGACGTTCGAGGACCGGTTCGTGGTCCCGCCGTACCACCGCGAGATGGCGATCGAGATGATGGCGGATCCGCTGGTCCACAAGGGATCGGCCGGGGTCGGCGCGCGTGCCGCGCCCGTGAGGGGACCGTGAGCGTGGCCGGGATGGGTGTGCCCCGGATGAAGCGACCCGGACCGGCGGATACGGAGGACCGCTCCGGTGGAACGGCGACGGCGGCCCCGGAAGCGAGGCTGCCGGAACCGGGCGTGCTTCGGCGGCTGGCGCGGGTCCTCGACTACCCCGGCGAACAGACGCAGGGGGTCTGCGAGGAATTGCTCCAACGGCTCCGCGCCCGGGGCTCGCCGGCCGCCGAACCACTGGCCGAGTTCGCCTCGGCCATGCGCCGTCTCGATCTGTCGGTTCGCCAGGAGCTGTATGCGGCCACCTTCGACGTGAACCCGGCCTGCTGCCTCTACCTGGGCTATCACCTGTTCGGCGACAGTTATAAGCGAGGTGCCCTCATGTCGGGCCTGAACGGCGAGTACGCATCCGCCGGCTTCGACCCTGGTCCGGAGCTTCCGGACCACGTGTGCGTTCTGCTGCGCTACCTCGATGAGCGCGCGGCGGCGAGCGCTCCGCCCCGCCGTGCCGCGCGGGAGGAGACCGGAGAGGATGTGACCGAGCTTCTGGAGCTGGTCATGCTCCCGGCCCTGCGGATCCTGGCCCAGCGGTTCGAAGAGACATCCAATCCTTACGGCCTTCCGGTGACGGCGGCTCTGCGCCTGCTCGCAGGCGTGGCGGATGGTGTGTCCGCAGCGCGCGTCCTGCCGGTTCTTCCGCGCCGGCCCCGGTCGGCGAACGGGGCCGCGGTGACGAGCGGGCGCGGGCCGCGATCGGGATGGGAGATCGGATCATGAGCAGTGGCAACCAGATTCTGTTCACGGTTCTGCCTTATGTGGCGGTGGTGCTGGCGGTGGTCGTGAGCGTCAGCCGGTTCCTCCGCAATCGGTATTCCTATTCCTCGCTCTCGTCCCAGTTCCTGGAGAACGGGACGCTGTTTCCGGGGTCGCTCTCCTTCCACTACGGTCTCCTGGTCGTGCTGGCCGGCCATCTGATCGGACTGCTGTTTCCCCGTCAGATGATGACGTTCAACATCGTGCCCACTCGCCTGTTCATCCTGGAATCCACCTCGCTGGCGTTCGCGCTGCTCACCCTGGTCGGGCTCGTCCTGTTGATCGTTCGGCGTGGAACGTCGGCGCGCGTGCGGGCCGTGACCTCGCGCTGGGACGTGGTGCTGCTGGCGCTCCTGCTGGTCCAGGTGGCCACGGGGATTCACACGGCGATCTTCTATCGGTGGGGCTCGGCCTGGTACGTGCACACGGCCGTCCCGTACCTGTGGTCGCTGGTGCGGCTGGATCCGCGGCCCCAGCTGGTCGCCGGGCTTCCGCTGATCGTCCGCCTTCACATGATCAGCGCGTTCGTGCTGATCGGGGTGATTCCGTTCACCCGTCTGGTCCACTTCCTGGTGGTGCCGATTCCATATCTCTGGAGGCCCTATCAAGTGGTGGCCTGGCGACGGCGACTGGCGGGCCGATGAGCACCGTCGTCCGGGGCGATCCGTCGAAAGGGCTCATCGGGGCCACCCTCGGCTTCTTCGCGGGCTTCGCCGCCGTCTCGTTGTTCGGTCCGCTCGCGCACCGGTTCCAGGACGCGATGGGGCTCACTCCCGTGATGGTGGGATTCCTGGTCGCCACCCCATCCCTCTCGGGCTCACTGCTCCGGATCCCGTTCGGAGCTTGGGTGGACACCACGGGGGGACGGCGTCCGTTCCTGGTCCTGCTGCTGCTCTCGCTGGTCGGGATGATCGGACTGTGGGGGGTGATCGAGACTTTCTATCCCGACCGCCTCGTCATCTCCTTCTATCCGTTGCTCCTGTTTCTGGCGGCCCTCAGCGGCTGCGGCATCGCCACGTTCTCGGTGGGGATCGGCCAGGTGTCGTACTGGTTTCCGCAGACTCGGCAGGGGTGGGCCCTGGGCACCTACGCGGGCCTCGGGAACATCGCTCCCGGCCTGTTCGCCTTCCTGCTTCCCCTGAGCCTGGCGGCGTGGGGCCTGGCGGGATCGTACCTGGCCTGGATCGTGTTGCTGGCCATCGGGATCGCGGTGTACGCCGTGACGGGACTGAACGCCCCCTTCTTCCAGCTCCGCCGCGCCGGGCTCTCTCCGGAGGAGGCCAGGTCCGAGGCCGAGCGGCTCGGGCAGGGGATCTTTCCGGCGGGAGGACTCACGCAGAGTCTGTCGATCGCCGCCCGGAGAGGGGCGACCTGGGCGCTCGTCGCCATCTACTTCACCACGTTCGGCGGTTTCATCGCGCTCACCGCCTGGTTTCCGACCTACTGGATGTCGTACTACGGCGTGAGCATCGGAACGGCGGGAGTGCTCACGGCGGTGTACTCGATCGGAGCGTCCGTGATTCGAATTCCCGGGGGCGGAGTCGCCGACCGCCTGGGAGGTGAGAGCACGGCGATCGGGGCCCTGCTGCTCACTCTGGTCGGCGCGCTGGTGCTCACGCTGACCGACCGCTATGCCCTGTCGGTCGCCGGCGCCGTGCTCATGGCCGCGGGGATGGGCGTGAGCAACGCGGCCGTGTTCAAGCTCGTCCCACAGGTGGCCAAGGATGCGGTCGGTGGGGCGGCCGGCTGGGTGGGCGGGCTCGGCGCGTTTGGTGGGTTCGCGATTCCGCCCGTGATGGGGGCGTTCGTGAGCTCGAGGGGTGAATCCGGCTACGCGACCGGATTCGTGGTGTTCGTCGGCCTGGCCCTGGTTTCCCTGGGACTGGCGGTCGCCCTGCGGCGCAGACATGCGGCCTCGTCCGCGAGCCGAGTCCGGCAGCCGCACCCGGCATAGGGTGGGGCCGTCCTCCCGGGCTCTGCTCCTGCTCCTGGCCACGGCTCGTCCGGGGTCGCTGGGGGCGCAGACCCTGGCGGACAGCCTCAAGATCAGCCTGGGCGGCGAGATCCGGGTGCGTCACGAGGTCGACGCCCGCACGTCCGGCGTCGGAACCGACCAGGCAACGCTGCTCCGCAGTCGCCTGAGCGCGCGGGTCCATGCCCGCGAGGGCGTGGGCGCCTTCTTCCAGATCTCGGATTCGCGCGCCTTCGGCGAGGAGCAGAGCACGCTGACGGATGCTTCCGCCGATCGGATCGACGTGCACCAGGCCTATCTGAGCTGGGCGCCGACCGATCGGATCGAGCTCCGACTGGGTCGCCAGGAGATCGCGTTCGCCGACGAACGGCTCGTCGGTGCGGTGAACTGGGCCAACGTCTCGCGGGCCTTCGATGGGCTGCGGGCGAGCGCGAAGGCGGGTCCCTGGACGATCGATGGCTTCGGGGCCGTCCTACGCGAGGGCGACGCCCTGCTCGGCACCGGCCTGGATCCCCGGACGAACCAGGATCGGAACCAGGATCGCACGCTGTACGGAGTGTGGGCGTCGTCGAAGCGGGCGGATCTGTTCGCGTTGGCGGAGCGGAACGCCACGGACGGCCAGGGAGGAAGCGACATCGATCGGTTCACGCTCGGAGGGTACGGCCGGCTGGACACCGGCCGCTTCGTGGGCCGGACGACTCTGGCGGTCCAGCTCGGACGGCGCTCCTCCGCCGACTCCAGCCGCCAGGACATCCGGGCCTACATTGTCTCGGCCGCTCTGGCCTACCGCCTGCCCACCACCGTGGCCGGCGAGCTCGGCGCCCAGATCGATCTGTTGTCGGGCGACCGGTCCACCGGCGATGGCAATTTCGGCGCGTTCAACACGCTCTACGCCACGAATCACGCTTTCTACGGCTACATGGACCTGTGGCTGGACATCCCGAAGCAGACCGGAGGACTGGGGCTGGTGGACCTGATCGGGAGGGGCTCGGCGCAGCCCGGCGAGTGGACGCTGCGGGTGGATCTCCACCATTTCCGGCTCGCCCGCTCGCCCCAGGCGGGCAGCCGGTCGATCGGCACGGAGCTCGACCTGACCCTCACCCGGCCGCTCGCGCCGGGTCTCGATTTGCGCGCGGGGTACAGCCTGTTTGCACCGTCCGCCGCCGCGGGCCCGCCGCCGATCTCACTGGGTGGGGATGTGCTCCACTGGGCGTACCTGCAGACGCGCATGCACTTTTAGCGGGGTTGTGAGGCTCCGAAGACTTGCCGTCCTGGACCCGGCTCCTCAGAGTGACCGGACTGCCCGCGGGCAGTCCGGTCACGGCGTGGCGGGCGCGTCCGGCGCGCGCGGAAGCAGTTGCCCGGACCTATTCAGCGATCGGTCGGGAATGGAAAAAGTCAATCTGGAGGCGAAGCTCGCGTCTTTCTCGGACCTTTGGAGCCCGCGAGTCATCGGAGAGCTCAACGGCCAGCATGTGAAGCTGGCCAAGCTTCGGGGCGAGTTCCTCTGGCACCACCACGAGCACGAGGACGAGCTGTTCCTGGTGCTACGGGGTTCGCTGGCGCTCCATCTGCGCGACCGGACGGTACGGCTAGGTGAGGGTGAGTTCTTCATCGTCCCCAAAGGGGTGGAGCACAAACCGGTGGCCGCGGAGGAGGTCCACGTGCTCCTGTTCGAGCCGGCGTCTACCCGCAATACCGGCAACGTCCGCAACGAGCGGACGATCGAGTCCCCCGAGCGCCTGTAGGCGGATCGGGACGGTGAGCCACTCGCCGTGAGCGCTCGCCGCGTGCTGCTCTCCTGGAGCTCGGGAAAGGACAGCGCCTGGGCCCTGCACGTTCTGCGTGGGGAGCCGGGCACCGAGGTCATGGGCTTGCTGACCACCCTCAACGAACGGGTGGATCGGGTGGCCATGCACGCGGTGCGGCGGGAGCTCCTGGAAGCTCAGGCGCGGGCGGCGGGTCTTCCCCTGTGGACGGTTCCTCTGCCATGGCCCTGCTCCAACGCCGAGTACGAGACGCGAATGTCGTCGATGGTCGAGCGGGCCCGGGCGGAGGGAATCACACACGTGGCGTACGGCGACCTGTTTCTCGACGACGTCCGGGACTATCGCGTGCGCCAGCTGTCCGGCACCGGAATCGAGCCGCTGTTTCCCCTCTGGACGTCGCCCGAAAGCACGCCGGAGCTCGCGGCCCGGATGCTGGGCAGCGGCCTGCGCGCGGTGCTCACGTGCGTCGATCCCCGCCAGCTCGCCGGATCATTCGTGGGACGCTCCTACGACTCGACTCTGCTGGCCGAGCTGCCGCCGGGCGTCGACCCGTGCGGTGAGCGTGGAGAGTTCCACACTTTCTGCTTCGGAGGGCCGATGTTCGACGGCGAGATCGCCGTGCGGCCGGGCGAGTCCGTCGTCCGCGACGGATTCTGTTTCGCCGACCTGGTTGCCGCGAAGACCTAGCCGGCCGGCGGAGGCTTCCTTCCTTCTGTCACTCCGACCTCTTGGCTCCGGCGGAACCGGGTTCGCTGTTCCGGCCCTGGACCTTCCTGTCCAGGATGCAGCGCCGGAACCTGAAGGCGTTCTCCGGCAGCTCCAGATCCATCCCGTAGAGGTCCGGGCCCACGGCATCCACCTTGGCCACGAGCACGCTGAGGCTCTCCCGTTCCAGGGCCTCGAGCACCGCTTCCCCGAACTGGATCAGGCTGGTGGCCGTGGCCACGTGCTCGATTCCCGCTCCGCGGGCGACCGCCGCCAGATCCGTGATGCCGGCGGTGGTGTGCGAAGTGAAGCCGCCCGTGGACAGGAGACTTCCGTTGTCGAAGATGATGTGGATCAGGTTCCGGGGTCGGTAGCGGGCCAGCGTCGCGAAGGTTCCCAGATTCATCAGCACGGAGCCATCCCCGTCGAGCACGATGACCCGCTCCTCGGGCAGATGGAGCGCCAGGCCGAGGCCGATCGAGGAGGCCAGCCCCATGGCATGTTGCAGGTAGAAGAAGTTCTCGCGGTGTCCCAGATCGTACAGCTCCTGGGCGCAGGCTCCCATGATGGTCACCACAAGTCTGTCCTCGAGCTCCGGGTAGAGGAGCTCGAGACACTCGGAGCGCTCCACTCAGTCCTCCATCAGGTCACGGGTGAGGAGCAGCGCCACGGGAGAGAGCGAGCTCAGCGAGAACGTGTGCGCTTCGCGGATCCTCTGCCCAACCGTCCTCGGATCTCGAGCGTACTCGAACGGGATGCTCAGGGCCCTCAGCACGGGCTCGGTGACGATCCCTCCGCGGGTGTGCCAGGGATAGGGCTCGCCCCAGTGGCCGCGCAGCGCGATCAGCATGCAGAGCGGGACGCTGTACAGCTGGGCCAGGGAGACGATGCCGTTGATCGCCGCCAGGAAACCGTGGTTCTGCATGAGCAGCACGTGCGGTTCACCGGCGAAGTAGGCGCCTGCCGCCACGCCGATCGCCTCTTCTTCCTTGGCGACCTGGATGAGCGTGATCTCCGGGTCGTCCTCGGCCCGCTGCAGGAGGAGCCCCAGCCAAGTCTCGGGCAGGGCCGAGATGGACCTGATTCCGGCGGCCTTGATCCCCTCGAAGATCGCTTTGGAGTTCTCGTACGAGACTGTCATCCCGCCTCCGTTCCCGTGAGTCGGTACCCGCCCCCAGTCGTTCAGCCCGTCCGGTCCGCGTCCGGAGATGCGCCTGCGCTCCGAGCTCGCGGCGGAGAACCGCCGAGGATGCTGGCGCGCAGCCGGGATGTCTGCAAGTGGACGGCCCGGCACGGCCCTCCCTCGGTTCCAGGCCGGGGGAGGCGGAGCTCGGAGTTTCCGGCTGCCTCAACTCCGCCACAGCGGCTCCCCCCAGGCGCCCGCGAACACGAACTCCGGGAGCTTGCGCCGGCTTCTCGGCCTTTCATCCCGTTGGCGAAGCTCCGGCGGCGCCTCGTCGGGCGCGCCGCGATAGCCGATCGCGAGCGCCGTGAGTGGCTCGAAGCCGCCGGGAATCGCATAGATCTCCCGTGCCCGCTCGGGGAGGATCCCGATCATCTGATGGACGGACAATCCCCGCCGCGTGGCCTCGACCGAAAGATTGGCGGCCGCGAGCCCCAGATCATGGTGCGCCGCACGATTCGGCTCTCCATTGCGCTCGAAGCCCAGGCTCACGATGCCGAGCGCGAGGACGGGCACCTGCCGGGCCCACGCCTGATTGCCCTCCACCAGGCACGAGAGCATCCGTTCGAATCCCGGCGGATCGTCTCGCCTGGCGACCAGGAAGCGCCACGGTTGCTCGTTGTACGACGACGGCGCCCACCTTGCCGCCTCGAACAGGGATCGGAGCTCGTCGTCGGCCACGGGCTGCGGGTCGAACACGTACGGGCTCCATCGTTTGGCCAGGAGATCGGCGATGGGATGATCAGGGCGCGCGCGCTTGATTTCGCTCATTCGTCCGCCGCCGGGCAGAGGGGTAAGAGCTCTCTTCGGAAGTCTCCGGATCCTGCACACACTTATCGTTATCCACGGGCACGCTCCTTCGCCAGGCGGGCGCCCTCCGGACGCCCTCACGCGGCGCCCTCCGGACGCCCTCCGGCGGCGGCCTCCACCCGCCCGTCGCCCGCGCCGTTTGCCACCGTTCCGTGCCCGCTGAAGCCGGAGCAGGCGGCGGGACGTTCCCGGGGAAGGCGCCCCTGGCGAACTCCGGATCTCCCCGGCACCTTGTCGTCAGGACCTGTCTGGCCAGAGCCCCGAACCGCGTGAAGGTGACTCATGAACGTATTTCGCCGCATTCCGGTGGTGCTTGGTTTCGTCGTGGGCGCCACGCCATCCGCCGCGCAGCAGATCACTCCGGATCTCTATAAGGGCCTCGAATTCCGCTTCATCGGACCGGTCGGCAACCGCGTGGCCTCCGTGGCCGGAGTCCCGGGCGACCGGAGCACCTACTACGCGGGAGCGGCGACGGGAGGGGTCTGGAAGACGGAGGACGCGGGCCTCCACTGGCGGCCCGTGTTCGACCGCGAGGCCGTCCACTCGATCGGCGCGCTGGCCGTGGCTTCCTCCGACCCGGCGATCGTGTGGGCCGGGACCGGGGAGACGTCGATCCGCTCCAACGTGTCGATCGGGAACGGCGTGTGGAGATCGACCGATGCGGGCGAGACGTGGCGGCACATGGGTCTCGAGGGCACCGGCCGGATCGGCCGGATCCTCATCGACCCGCGGGACCCGAATACCGTGTATGTGGCGGCGCTAGGCCACGGCTACGCGCCGCAGCGGGAACGCGGGGTCTACCGGACCACCGACGGCGGCGAGACGTGGACGCAGGTCCTATTCGTCGACGAAAGAACGGGCGCGTACGAGATGGCCATGGACCCGCACAATCCGCGCAAGATCTTCGCCACCACCTGGCAGTTCGATCTCAAGACATGGGGGCGGGAGAGCGGTGGGCCGGGCAGTGGCATCTACGTGACCAGGGACGGCGGAGACCACTGGAAGCGCCTGGAGGGACACGGCCTCCCGGAGAAACCGGTCGGGAAGATCGGGGTCTGTACCTCGCCGGATGATTCGCACCGGGTCTACGCGCTGATCGAGACCGGTGACGGCGTGCCGATTCATGGGCAGGAGACGGACACGGGCGAGTTGTGGCGCTCGGACGACGGCGGCGAAGGGTGGCGCCTCGTGTCTTACAGCCACGACCTGGCGGGTCGGAGCGCCTACTACACTCGGTGCGGCGTCTCTCCGGAGGACCGAGATGAGGTTTACTTCCTCTCTTCAAGCTTCAGCTGGAGCCTGAACGGCGGGGAGACGCACAAGACCTCGAATTATCTGGGCGATAAGTCCTCCCCGGGCTGGGATCTGCACGACATCTGGATCGATCCCACCGACGGAGACCGGATGATCATGGCCTTCGACGGCGGAGTCACCCTGACCGAGAACCGCGGGAAGTCGTGGTTCCGCGTCCAGCTGCCCATCGCCCAGATGTACCACGTGACGGTCGACGACGCGGTTCCCTACCACGTGCTCGGCAACCGGCAGGACGGGCCCTCGTTCCGAGGTCCGTCCAACACGCGGTTCGGCGGGCTGTTCGCGCGCGGCGAGATTCCGCGCGGCGAGTGGCACGCCGTGGGCGGAGGCGAGAGCGGGTTCGCGACTCCGGATCCCGGCGATCCCGACATCATCTGGTCGAGCGCTTCGGGCTCCGGGGCGGGAGGCGGCATCGTGGTCCGGTATGACGAGCGAGCGCGGCAGTTCCGCCAGGTGGAAGTATGGCCGCTGTCGACCGGAGGCTGGCCCGCCGATAGCCTGAGGTATCGTTTTCAGTGGACCTTCCCGCTTCTCATCTCGCCTCACGACCACAACACGGTGTACGTGACCAGCCAGGTGGTGCACCGGACGTCCAACGGGGGGCAGAGCTGGGAGGTGATCAGCCCCGACCTCACGACGAACGACAAGAGCCGGCAGGGGATCTCGGGCGGCCTCACCCCGGACAACATCGGGGTCGAGTACTGCTGTGTGATCTACGCGTTCGACGAATCGCCCGTGCAGGCGGGCGTGCTTTGGGCCGGCTCCAACGACGGCCTCGTGCACGTGAGCCGGGACGGGGGTAAGACGTGGACAGACGTGACGGACCACATCCCGAACCTGCCTCCGGACGGGGTGGTGCGGAGCATCGACGCCTCGAAGTGGAACGCGGGCAAGGCGTACCTGACGATCGAGCACCATCAGGTGGGCGATTTCGAGCCGCGGGCGTACAAGACGGAGGACTACGGGGAGCATTGGGTGCGGATCACCGACGGAGTCGACGACGGCCCGCTCTCCTACACCCGCTACCTGCTGGAGGACCCCGTGCGGCCCGGCCTGCTGTACCTGGGGACGGAAGCGTCGCTCTACGTCTCGTTCGACGATGGCGGCCACTGGCAGCGGTTCATGAACAACCTGCCGCACACTCCCTATTACGGGCTCGTCGTTCAGGAGCGCTTCGACGACCTGGTGGTCGGGACGTACGGGCGCGGGTTCTGGATCTTGGATGACCTCAGCCCGCTCCAGCAGCTCACGCCGGACGTGGTCGCCTCGGCGGCGCATCTGTTCGCGCCGCGGCAGGCCTACCGCTTCCGTCCGACCACGGAACCGATGACCACGTTCGAGGATCCCACCGTGGGGAAGAATCCGGCCAGCGGCGCGACGCTCAACTACTGGCTCGGCTCCGAACCGGCGGGCGAAGTGAAGGTCCGCATCGCCAACGAGTCGGGGGAAACGGTCCGAACCCTGGACGGAACCAAGCGGGTCGGGATCAACCGGCTCGTGTGGGATCTGCGGGGCGAGCCGCCGACGAAGATCAAGCTGCGGACCAAGCCGCTGTACGCCGACTGGTACCGGATGCCGGATCAGGGCTGGCGCTCCGGCGGAGGGAGAGGGTTCTTCGGCGGGGGCGGCGGTGTGTTGCAGCCCCCCGGGACCTACGCGGTGACCCTGTCCGTGGGGGGGGAGGACGTCGGTAGCCGGCAGCTCACCGTCCTCAAGGATCCGAACTCGGAAGGCGACCTGGACGGCATCCGAGCCCAAACGGCCCTGGTGGAGGAGATACGGACGGACCAGGAGGCGGCGGCGAAGGCGGTGAACCGGATCGAGTGGATCCGCCGCCAGGTGTACGACTTGAAGGCCGTGCTGGCCGAGATGGAAGACCAGGCGGAGGTCATCTCCGCGACCGACGAATTGGATGGGAAGCTGACCACGGTGGAGGAAAGCCTGATTCAGCTTCGAAACACCGGCGGAGCCGACGGCGTACGCTGGCCTTCGCGCCTCGTGGACCGGCTGGCCTACCTGGCGAGAGCGGTCGGGACCGCCGATTTTCCGCCGACCGATCAGGAACGCGAGGTTCGCGATCTCCTGCACGCCCAGCTCTCGGAGGCTCGGGCGACGCTCGATGCTCTGGTGGAGTCCGATGTCGCGGCGCTGAACGCGATGCTGAGGGAGCGCGGGATCGCCTCGATCCTCACGCCGTAGACTGGCCGGGGAGGGCACGCCCCGGTCGGCGCGTGCCCGGCCCGCGGTCTCAGCCCCCGGGCAGCACGATGAGAGTGCCTTTCATCTTCGCGCCCTCGTGCGGGATGCAGAAGTAGCCGTAGGTGCCCGGAACCGTGAAGGTGCGGACGAACGTGGCATCCGGGTCCAGATTGCCGGAGTTGAAAGGCCTTGCGCCGTCCGGTAGGCGTGCGGACCCCTCCACCCGGGAGAGCGCCGGGTCGTCCGTCACGGTATGGACCATGACTGACGAGTTTTCCCACCTGACCGTATCGCCTACCCGGATCGTGTCCACCGCCGGGTCGAAGCTGAGCAGGTCGGTGGTCCGGATCACGACGGTGTCCGCCCGCGACGACGACCGGGCACTCGCGTCGTCGGCCCTGCCGCACGAGGCGGCGAGTCCCAGGAGCGCCACCGCGCCCGCGACCAGGACGGGTAACCTCCCGGGCGTGGACACTGTGTGCCGGCGGCGTGAGGCGGGGGGCGTCGTGCGCCCCCCGTCGCCGCGTCGGGAGTTTCGGTCAGCCACCCGCGTTTCCACGGTGTGAGTTCACCGTGAGGTTCTCGAACATCACGTGCCAGAACGGGAGCTGCATGCCGTTGGGCAGGCTGAAACCCGTGTTCACGGGGTTCGGCTCGAAATGGTCCATCTCCTTGGACGGCATCATGGGCGGAACCATCAGGTGGAATTGAGTCCGTGTCGGGGTCACCTCCGCGTCGGAGTCCAGCTTGTAGCCTTGCCCCCGCGCGTACTCGGTGAGCATGCCGTGGATGAGCCGCGGCGCCTGGAGGACCTTGCCGTTCTTGCTCACGCTGCCCATTCCCCAGAACGCGACGTAGGTGAACTCGGTCGGCATGAGCGCCGTCCCGATTCGAGTGAAGCCGTGCAGCAGGTGGTTCGTCACCACGCCCCCGAACGTGGGGTACTCCACCCCGTGGGAGGCCAGCATCTTGCAGCACTTCACCTCGTACGTGTTACCTGCCTTGTCTTTCCACGAGGCGTGGAATTGCACCTTGTCCTCCGTGGCGGCGCCGTCCGTGGCGGTCACATCCCACGCCTTCAGCATCAGCTTCCCGCCCGGTAAGGCCAGGAACTTGTCTCCGAACGGCGACATGGGCTTGGCCCGGGTATAAGCTCCACCGGCCGATTCACGCATCATGGGGGGCAGTCCGTTGATGACCGGGGTGCCCGCGAACGCGCGCGGGTGCTCCGGAGTCCCGAAGGCAGACGAATCCAGCTTGCGATGGTCCGGCAGCGACACGAACACTCCGCCGGAGGTCTGGGTCACATCCACTTCGATCGGCCCCCCGACCAGGGGGAGGGGCTGTGCCACCGAACTGTGGGCCTTCAGGTAGCCGCGTCCAGGGGCCAGCTTGATCAACTCCTTCACTCCAGGCATCGATCCCATCCCCTGCGCCGCGACCGGCGCGGGTCGGCCCAGAGCCACCAGCACACAGGCGGTGGCCGCGACCGTCATCCATGCGGCCGTGCGCCGTCCTCTTCCTTGATTGGAATCCATTTTCCGTACCCCCTATCTTGTAGGAACTCTCAACGCGGCGACCGACGTTTTCGACCGTTCGGCCCCGCGCCGATTCACGCCTCCGATATCTGTCGCGGCTGAGAACGCTGGAGGTCGGGGGATGGTTCCGGCGGGCTCACCGCGGACGCCGGTGGACTCGCGGGAGACGCGCTCTCCGGGTGGCAGCGGGAGGATATCATGCGACTTGTGATCCAGGCCGGGGGACGCTCCCGGCGATCGGGCCTCCGGGCGGCGGCGCGCCGGGGGTGCCTGGGAAGCGCGCTCTTCCTGGGTGTTCTGGCGACGGGATGCTCACGCGGAGAGCCCCGCGTGCCGCCTCGCGCTGAACCGGGAGCGCAGCGGGTGAATCTCGTGGGAGCGGATCCGGTCTACCAGATTCTTCCCTCCGCGGCGGCGTTTTCCGATCGCCTCCCGGAGCGGTTGCGGGAGAGTCCGCCGGGCGATGCGACCCCGTTCGGGAATCGCGTGGCGCGGATTTCGGGTACGATCCGCATTCGGGCGGTGGATCGGGGAGATGATCTGCTGCCGGATCCCCCGTACACGCGAGACGAGGCCAGGGTGACGGCGGAGTTCACGACGGCGGACGGGACGCAGTGGCGGATCCGGCAGACTCGGGTCGCCGCGCGGCTGCCGGATGGGTCCCCACGCCTGTTCGCGGGTGTCGGTATGGACCAGCTCGTGCACGGCGATACGGGCAGGGAAAACCCGCTGATGCCCAAGATGGAGGCGGCGCTGACGATGTGGGGCTTCGCCGACGTGTTCAAGGATGGGGAGCTGGTGAAGCGCGACGCGCTTCTTCACATCATGCTCACCAGTCGCGCGCGGGATCTCGAGGACGGTCACTACCTGGACTACGACGTTTCCGGGCAACCGGTTCAGGAGATCCATTTATTCCTGAATCCGGGAAACCAGCTCCCCGCGCCGGGCGGATTCCTGCACGTGAACTGGGAACGCTCCAAGATGGAACCTTGACGCCGGGGGCTCCTGATCCGCGGAGCCGTTCGAGTTCGCTCGGCCGGCGAGCCGTTGAAGACGCGGTGAGCTGGCCGACCAGTATGTGGCCATGTGTCCGACGATTCGCGAATGGCCTGCCGGCGAACGGCCTCGGGAACGGTTGATCCGATTGCGTCCCGAAGCGCTGGCGACCCGGGAGCTGGTGGCTCTGTTGCTCGGGGCGGGCTCCGCCGGACGCTCCGCGGTCGAGCTCGCCTCGGAGCTGCTCGACCGGTTTGGAGGCTCGTTGCGTCGTCTGGGATCGGCGGAAGTAGGGGAGTTGTGCGCCGTGCCGGGCATCGGGCCCGCTCGGGCCGCGGCCATCACCGCGGCCTTCGCTCTCGGCCGACGGCTGGCCTCCGAGCCCGCCCGCTCGGAACGGCGAATACGGGGACCCTCCGATGTCCACGCACGGCTCGGACCCACGCTGCGGGACCGCCGGCAGGAGGAATTCTGGGTCCTCTATCTCGATACTCAGAACAGGGTGCTCCTGGA
This sequence comes from Gemmatimonadota bacterium, assembly GCA_046757845.1. Taxonomy (GTDB): domain Bacteria; phylum Gemmatimonadota; class Gemmatimonadetes; order Palauibacterales; family Palauibacteraceae; genus JBHHYZ01. The sequence continues at coordinate 32,066 of JBHHYZ010000008.1, read as the reverse complement.
ACGGCGACTCACCGTCGGCCTCCTGAATTCTTCTCTCGTGCACCCCCGCGAGGTCTTCGCTCCCGCCATCGCGCACGCGGCGGCCAGCGTCATCCTCGCACACAATCACCCCAGCGGCGATCCGGAGCCGTCGCCGGAGGACGTGCGGGTGACCTGCCAGATCGTGGAGAGCGGAACGCTGCTCGGGATCCCGGTGCGCGATCACATCGTGCTCGGTGATGGCCGCTTCGTGAGCCTGATGGAGCGGGGCTTGTGTCGGACGCCGGGCACAGGCTCCTACCGTCCCTCGCCGTGATCGAAGAAGGTGGCACACCCGGGTCCTTCCGATACCGGAGGACTCGCCACCACCTGAGGTTTCAAGGCGTCCGCTCGGCGCACCGCAGGTGTGCCGCCTTGGCGCCCTCCGACCCCCGACCCTAGCTTATCGTGCTGCCTGGCCGCCAGCCGGCCCGGCTCACCTTTCGTTCCGGTCGAACTCTCGCGGCGGGGCGAGGTACTACCCCGGTTCGAAACAACGTCTCGCGGTCACACGAACCATCCATCGACGGCGGCAGATGTCCGATACGGCAGTGACCACCGGAGCCCGGAAGGACGCCCAGGAGAAGTCCTCGGCGGCGGCCGCCCTTCTGCCCAAGGATTTCGTGGAGGCGGTGCGAGGACAGGAGGACCGGCTGGATCTGGACGTGCTGGCGCTGGCGTTCCAGTACGCTCGTGACAAGCACGCCGGACAGAAGCGCCGGTCGGGGGATGATCACCTGGTCCACTGCGTCGAGGTCGCCAAGATCCTCGCTTCGATCCACCTTGAGACGGTGAGCATCGCGGCCTCGCTACTCCACGACGTCGTGGAGGATACCGGGACTCCCATCGAGGAAATCCGGCGGGAGTTCGGTTCGGAGATCGCGACGATCGTGGATGGGCTGACGAAGATCTCGCGCGTGGAGCTTGGCTCTCTGGCCGAGCGGCAGGTGGAGACGTACCGGAAGCTGCTCCTCTCCATGGCCCAGGATGCCCGGGTCATCATCGTCAAGCTGGCCGATCGTCTGCACAACATGCGCACGTTGGAGCACATGCCGGCCGGCAAACAACGCAGAATCGCTCTGGAAACGCGAGAGATCTACGCTCCGCTGGCGCACCGCCTGGGGATGGCGCGGGTCCGCTGGGAACTGGAGGATCTGGCGTTCAAGTTCCTGGAGCCGGAAGCGTACCGTGAGCTGGCCAAGAAGCTGAAGAACACCCGCCGAGAGCGCGAAGAGCTGGTTCGCCGGATGGAGGAGCCGCTGAAGGCCGAGCTCGAAGCGGCGGGACTTCGCTGTGAGGTGACGGGCCGCCCCAAGCATTTGTGGTCCATCTATCGAAAGATGCAGAGCCGCGACAAACCCTACGAGGAGATCTACGACATCCTCGCCATGAGGGTTCTGGTGGACACCGTGCGCGACTGCTATCACGCGCTCGGCGTGGTGCACAACAAGTGGACGCCGCTGACCGAACGCTTCCACGACTACATCGCCACTCCGAAGTCCAACCTGTATCAGAGCCTGCATACGACCATCTTCGGGCCCGGCGGGCGTCTGTACGAGATCCAGATTCGCACGGCCGAGATGCATCGGACGGCGGAAAACGGGATCGCCGCGCACTGGCGCTACAAGGAGGGGATCGACGAGCTGGATGAAGTGGACGACAAACTCGCCTGGTTCCGGCAGGTGCTGGAGTGGCAGCAGGAGACCCAGGAGCCGGCGGAGTTCCTGGAATTCCTGAAGGTCGATCTGTTCCAGGATGAGATCTTCGTGTTCACTCCGGCCGGCGATGTCAAGCAGCTCCCGAAGGGTGCCACGCCGATCGATTTCGCCTTCGCGGTCCACACGGAGGTCGGCTACCACTGTTCGGGCGCCAAGGTGAACGGCCGGATCGCTCCTCTGAGCCGGGCGCTGCGCAATGGAGATACAGTCGAGATCCTGACCTCCGACTCACAGACGCCCAGCCGCGACTGGCTGGGTTTCGTCCAGACGGGCAAGGCCCGCCACAAGATCCGCCAATGGATTCGAAGCGAGGAGCACGAGTCGGCGGTTCGGCTGGGACGCGAGATCCTGGGCCGGGAGTGCAAGAAGCTGCGACGGAAACCCGGGGAAGCGGACTTGACCCGGGCGGCCGTTCGACTGGGCCTGGAGGACGGGGAGCAGTTGCACGCGGCCGTCGCCCGCGGGGACATCGGGATCACGCGCGTCATTCGATCGGTGTTTCCGGATGCCGCACCGGAGCCGCCCGACCGCGCGCCGGGCCCGCTGCACAAGCTGGTGGAGAAGGTGTGGAGCGGGCAGAAGGGCATCCGCATCCAGGGGATGGACAATTTGATGGTCCGCTACTCGCAGTGTTGCCAGCCCGTCCCCGGCGACCCGGTGATCGGGTACATCACGAGGGGCCGCGGAATCTCGATTCACCGCAGCGACTGTCCCAACGTGCTCCACCTGTCCTCGCATCCGGAACGCCGGGTGGACATCGAATGGGATACCGACGCGGCGCAACGCTTTCTGGTTCGCATCCTGATGGAGGGGACCGATCGGCACGGCCTGTTCGCGGACATCGCTCGGGCCGTTTCGGACACCGGAACGAACATCCGGTCGGCGGACATTCGAGGTGTCGAGGGCGGCATGCGGGGTCAGTTCGTGGTGGAGGTGGAGAATCTGAGCCATCTGAAGAAGGTGATGAAGTCGATCCGCCGCGTGAAGGGAGTGCTCTCGGTCGAGCGCAAGGAGAGCTTCGGGGAGAGCGACCTCACGCTCGACACCTGAGCCGACTCCGGTGTGACTTCTTGCCCAGGAACGCGCTGAGATGAGCGGGCCGATCTTCGATCTTCAGCTGCCCTTCGACCCGATGGGAGATCAGCCGGCGGCGATCGCGGAGCTGGTGGCCGGTGTGCGCCGGGGAGAGCGCGCCCAGACGTTGCTCGGTGTGACCGGAAGCGGAAAGACCGTCACCATGGCGGGCGTGATCGCCGAGACGGGCCTGCCGACGCTGGTGATGAGCCACAACAAGACGCTGGCCGCCCAGCTGTATGGAGAGCTCCGCCAGTTCTTTCCCCGCAACGCCGTCGAATTCTTCATCTCGTACTACGACTACTATCAGCCGGAAGCGTACGTGGCGGCGACGGACACGTACATTGAGAAGGACGCTTCAATCAACGAGGACATCGACAGATTGCGGCTGCGGGCCACTTCCTCGCTCATGGAGCGGCGCGACGTGATCGTGGTCGCGTCGGTCTCCGCTATCTACGGCCTGGGCGATCCCTCCGGCTATCGGGCCATGATGGTGAAGCTCGAGGAAGGCCAGAGGATCCGGCGGAGGGACATCCTGACCTCCCTGGTCAAGATCCAGTACAACCGGAACGATCTGGACTTCCAGCGCGGCACGTTCAGGGTGCGGGGCGATGTCGTGGAGGTGCTGCCGGCGTACGAGGAGCAGGCCGTGCGGATCGAGCTGTGGGGCGACACGATCGAGCGGATCTCGAAGATCGACCCGCTGACGGGCTCCACCATCACCCGCCTCGGCCGGACGATGATCTTCCCGGCCACCCACTACGCGATCGAGCAGGATCGCCTGAGCGCCGCCATCGAGGCGATTGGAGCAGAGTTGGAGGGTCGGCTCCGGGAGCTTCGCGACGGCGGCCGGCTCCTGGAAGCCCAGCGCCTCGAGACCCGCACCCGCTTCGACTTGGAGATGCTGGCCGAGATGGGCTTCTGTCCGGGAATCGAGAACTACAGCCGATACCTGGACGGGCGCGCCCCCGGAGAGCGCCCGTTCTGCCTGCTGGACTATTTCCCCGACGAGTTCCTCGTCATCGTGGACGAATCCCACGTCAGCGTGCCACAGATCGGCGGGATGTACGAGGGGGATCGGAGCCGAAAGCTGACTCTGGTCGAACACGGCTTCCGCCTCCCGTCGGCGCTGGACAATCGGCCGCTGTCGTTCGCGGAATGGGAGGAGGCGGTCCCGCAGGTCCTGTTCGTGAGCGCCACGCCCGCCGAATACGAGCTGAAGCGCTCGGGCGGCGTGATCGTGGAGCAACTGATTCGTCCGACGGGGCTGCTCGATCCCGCGGTAGAGGTGAGGCCCGTGGCCGGCCAGGTGGACGATCTACTCAGGGAGATCCGGGTGCATACCACCCGCGGCGCCCGGGTGCTGGTGACCACCCTGACCAAACGGATGGCGGAAGACCTCTCGGAGTTTCTGTCCCAGCGTGGCGTGCGAGTGCGCTACATGCATTCGGACATCGATGCGATCGACCGGGTGAAGATCCTGCGCGATCTGCGCCTGGGGCACTTCGACGTGCTGGTCGGGATCAATCTGCTTCGGGAGGGCCTGGATCTGCCCGAAGTCTCCCTGGTCGCCATCCTCGATGCCGACAAGGAGGGGTTTCTGCGTTCCGAGCGGTCGCTGATCCAGACCATAGGGCGGGCGGCGCGCAACGTGAGCGGGCTGGCGATTCTGTACGCCGATCGGGTCACGGATTCGATGCGGCGGGCGATCGAAGAGATGGATCGGAGGCGAGCCGTTCAGGCCTCGTACAACGAACGCCATGGGATCGAGCCGCGTTCGATCGTGAAATCGGTGGAAGAAATCCGGTTCACCACGGCGGTGGCGGACGCGGATGAGTTCGGGAGCACGGCGGTCGCCGAACGCCGGGCCTCGTACGCGGATGTGGACCCCGGGGAGCTGGTCGGGATCCTGGAGCGGGAGATGCGCGAGGCCTCCGACAGGCTGGACTTCGAGCGTGCGGCTCGCCTGAGGGACGACCTGTTCGAAGTGAAGGCGAAGCTGGACGGTGGTACCGCCGGGCGTTCGGCGTTCCGCTCCAAGCTCTCGACGATCGGACGCTCGGGCGGTCCCGCGTGAGCCGGGCGGGGGTGGATCTCGATGAGGCGGCGCTTCTGGCGTGGGGCCGCCGCCTGGGGCGTAGGGCGCGGGAGAACCGTGTGTTCGTCGCCCTGTACGGTCCGCTGGGCGCGGGCAAGACAACGCTCGTGCGGGCCGCCTGCCGGGGCGCTGGCGTGAGAGATCAGGTGTCCAGCCCGACGTTCGCGCTCGTTCACCGGCACGCGACCGGCGCGGAGCCGGTGTACCACGTCGACCTGTACCGAATCGGGAGCGCCGAGGAACTGGCCGGGTTGGGTTGGGAGGATCTCCTCTCCGCGGACGGTCCGGTGTTCCTGGAGTGGGCGGATCGCGCGGGATCGGAGTTGCCGCCGGACCGCTGGGATGTGCGCCTCTCGTTCGGATCCTGTCCCCGAACCCGCCGGGTGGAAGTGGTGAGGTGCGGAGCGGTGATCGATGCTCCGAGCCTCACGGGCCCCTGCCCGGCAGGGGCCCGTGAGGCTCCGGCGGACTCCGGGCGGGAGGGCTGATGCTGCGGCTCGCGCTCGACACCAGCACCCGGCAGGGCAGCGTCGCCCTGGCCGATGACGGGATGTTGCTCGGAGAGGCCTTCCTGTCGGTACGGGCCACGCACTCCGAGACGCTTCTGTGCGAAGTGGAACGGCTGCTCGAGGTTGGCGGACGCCGGGTGACCGATCTCGATGCCGTAGTGGTGGGAGCGGGGCCGGGCTCGTTCACCGGGGTTCGGATCGCGGCTTCCGTGGCCAAGGGGCTCTGCTTCGGCGGGAGGCTGCCGCTGTACGCGTACTCCAGCCTGTTGGCGGTGGTCGAGGGGAGCGGGGTCGCCGAGTCCGTGTGTGCCATGTTCGACGCCCGCCGCGGAGAGGTCTATGCGCTGGCGGTGCGGAGGTTGAATCCTCGCGACGTCGCGCTGGGACCCGTGGCTGTCCCCGTGGAAGCGGTTCTCGAGCAACTGGGAGCCGTGCGGGATTGGAGTTTCGTAGGCGACGGTGCGGCGAGCTACCGAGAGTCGATCACGGAAGCGGGCGGATTCGTCCTACCCGACGATCTGGCCCACCCGCGAGCCCGGATCCTTCTCCGGCTGGCCCGGAGATGGCCGGAGGAGGGAAGAGTGCCGGTCGCCGCCGAGTGGCAGCCGGAATACGTGCGCAGATGGGGGGAGAGGCCGCCGTGGCCGAGCGGCTCTGCGTCGACGGAGTGAGTCCACTCGGCCGGGTGGCGGATCCCGGGACTCCGGAGCTTCTCATCCGGGAGATGCGGGCCGGCGACTTGCCGGCGGTACTGGGAATCGAAACTGCGTCCTTCGCGAACCCCTGGTCCGCCGCGACCTTTCGGAATCTGCTCCAGCGCCGGGGCGTCGCCCTGCCGGTGGCCCAGGCGGAGACGGGGACGATTCTCGGCTATGCGGTGGCATGGCTGGCGGGTCAGCAGGCGGAGCTCGGTAATTTCGCGGTTCACCCGGTCGCGCGCCGGCAGGGAGTCGGAGCACGGTTGCTCGAGTCGACCGTGGTATGGGCGAGGGCACATCGGGTCGATTCGCTCTTCCTCGAGGTGCGGGAGAGCAACGGCGCGGCCCGGAGACTGTATGAGAAGGCGGGGTTTCAAGCGGTCGATATCCGGCCCGGCTACTACTCCTCGCCTCGCGAAGCGGCCGTGGTCATGAGGCTTACGCCGGTTTGGCGGTCACCGCGTTGACATCGGAGAGCACCGCTGCCTATGTTCGGCTCCCCGGCTTGGCTGCGTGGCGGCCTCTCGGTCTCTCACGGCTCAACTGCACTGGAGGTGTTCAATGGCGCGCAGCCTGAACAAGGCGATTCTTATCGGAAATCTGGGGGCTGACCCCGAAGTACGGTCTACCTCATCGGGGACGCGGGTGGCGACGCTGTCGGTCGCGACCAGCCGCCGGTGGACGAGCCGGTCCGGAGAGCAGCAGGAGAAGACCGAGTGGCATCGCGTCGTGTGCTGGGACCGCCTGGGCGAGATCTGCGAGCGCTACCTGAAGAAGGGCGATCGCGTCTACGTGGAGGGGCGAATCGAGTATCGGCAGTGGGAGGGGCAGGACGGTCAGAAGCGGTACACGACCGAGATCCGGGCGGCCGAGATGATCATGCTGGGCGGTGCCGGTGACCGTGTCCCGGAGCCCACGGCGGGTGCTGGGGCGTCCGCCGGGGCATCCGCTCCGGCGAGCCCGGCCGATCTTTCAGACTTCACCGATGAAGCGTTGACGGACGAAGACGATCTTCCGTTCTAGCGGGGTGGTTCAGCCGCCTGCCTGAGTCCGGCGCCTCGAAGCGGCTGCGCGGCGGGTGCCACACTATGTCTATGCGGATCTTTATGTTCCCATAGAGTGAGTCATAGTGTATCCGTATATTCGGAGGAAGTGGGTAGCCGGGGTCTCGCGACCGCATCGACGCGGGGCACCTGCGCATTCCGGGTAGCGGACGGCCTTCGTCGCGGAGTCGACGGGGACCCGGTCGGACTCCCCGGGCGGACGGCATGAAGAAGTGGCTACTTCTTGCAGTCTCTCCATGTTTGTGTGGGCTCCGGACCCGATGTATGTTGGCTTCACCGGTGGGTGGAAGCGCCACGTAGCGGTCGCTCCCCGCATGGCCGCGCCGCACCCCGATTCGTAAGCCCGGAAGTTGCAGGAGAATCCTGCGGGTTTTCGAATCCGCCTTACGGTCGACGAACGACCGGCGGTCGGATGGAACCGTCAGCCAGGGAGGAAGCGATGAGCCGCAACCGACGCCCGCTCGGTTGGCATGCGGCGCCCACCGGTCGTCTCGGCTTCATGGCCGGGTGTTTGAGTTGTCTGATCGCCGCCGGAGCGCTGAGCGCGCAGGTTCCCCAGAAGCCGCCCGAGGACAGACCGGAGCGCCGACCGCGCGATGTGCCGACGCTGGAGCGACCGACGGCGGAGCAGGCCGACCATGAGGTTCGTCCAGGGGATACGCTGTGGGATCTGGCGGGTCGCTATCTGAGAGATCCTTTTCGGTGGCGCGAGATCTACCGGATGAACACGTCGGTGGTGGAGGATCCGCACTGGATCTTTCCCGGGGAGGTGCTCCGAATTCCAAGCCGGCCAACGGAATGGGGCGAGAGTCCGGCCCGGCCTGCCGGTGGAGCGCGACGCGCGGATTCACCCGGTGGAGCGCCGGCTCGGGAGACGCCGCACGCCGGCCGGGGCCAGGAAGCTCGGAGCGGTCGTCGTGGCGTTTCCGCGTTCGGGGGAACCAGCGTGTTCGATCGGTCTCCCAACTCCCAGGATGTTCTGGGCGAGTTGACCGTGACCGAGCGGCGGCCGACCGCCCTGGTCTCCCGCAGCGACTACTACAGGGCTTCCTTCCTGGCTCGGGAGGGGGAGCTGGAGCCTCTCGGCGTCAGCGCGCGGAAGCTGGAGGAAAACCCGCTCCGTCTCACGCTTCCTCCCTCGCTGCGCGTGCACGACCGGGTTTTGGTGGCGCTGCACGGGCTGCGGGTCGAGAAGGGTACGCTTCTCGAGGCGTTTCGTTGGGGCAAGAGGGTCGAGTCCGGCGAGCGGATCGCGGATCCCATGGCGTTGCTCCAAGTGTCGCGGGTACAGGGAGATTCGGCCCGCGCGGTGGTCACTCAGCTGTTTTCCAACTACAGGGTCGGCGATCCCCTCATGACGGTGGAGGACTTCCACGGCACCCCGCCGCAGGAGCTGGAGCCGGTGGAGGACGGCCTCGTCACCCGCATCGTCGGGTTCGCGGTGGAGCAGGCGCTGATCGGGCGAGGCGACTTCGTCTTCCTGGGTGCCGGTTCCGAATCCGGCGTGAACGTGGGAGACTCCTTCGTGGTCTTCACCGCGTCGGAACCGCACCCCGCTACAGCTCCGTGGGAGGATCGACTGGCCGTGGTGCGTGTGGTCCGCCTTCGGGCTCACACATCGACGGCGATGGTGATCCAGCTGGTCGACACGGGCGCCGAGGCCGGCGCGCCAGCCCGGCGGGTCGCACGGGCAGCGGGCGGACGGTGAGCAAGGGTCGTCGCGAATGCGCGGGAAGCGGGTCGCCATAGGACTTCACGGCTAGGACATGGTTCTTCCTCTCCACCTGACCGCGGTCGGCGCGTACCTGGCCGCATGGGTGGTCCAGCTGCGCGGTTTCCGGGTCCGGCGGGCGGGTCGCCAAGGGGTCGAGTTATATGTCATGGCGGCCGCGGCCGCGGTCCACCTGACGGCCCTGATCGTTTTTTCGTTCGATACGCGGACGATCCCGCTGGTCGGCTTGGGCCCCGCGTCCTCCTCGCTCGCTCTGATCATCGTCGTCGTCTTCCTCCTCACCTCGAGCGGGGCCGAGGCCCGGCCTGCGGGTCTGTTCGTGCTCCCCTGCGTTCTGCTCCTGCTGGTCGAAGCGATCGCCGTCGGCCTGCAGCCCGTCGCGCGCCAGACGGCGTTCCGGGAGCCCTGGTTCGCCTTCCACGTCACTTCGATCTTCATAGGGTATGCCGGCCTGCTGTTGGCCTCGGCCGCCGCGCTCATGTACCTGATGCAGTTCCGCGCCTTGAAGCGAAAGCAGTTCGGCTCGGTATTCCGCTTCTTCCCGTCCCTGGATGCCCTGGAGGGTCTCAATCGGGTAGGTCTGCTGATCGGCTTTCCTGCTCTGAGCCTGGGTCTGCTCGCCGGCTGGAGTTTCACTTTGACCTATGGGCGCGGACTTGCCCTGGGCGATCCCGAGGTGGTCCTGGGCATCGTCAGCTGGCTCGCGTATCTGACCGCGATCGCCTCGCGGCGGCGGAGGCGCTGGCGCGGCCGGCGGGCGGCTTTCGTCAGCGCCGGAGCCTTTGCCGTGACGGTGACCGCATATGTCGTACTGCGGCTCACCCTGACGGCGTCCGGGTTCTTTCTGTGAGCGAGGCCACGCCGCCACCCGGCCCGAAGGTCGGGTCGGACAGGGACCCGGCAAGGGAACGCTCGCTCGCCTCACCCGTGCTCGAGGTGATCGGGCTCAGCCACCGAACGGCGCCGATCGAGGTGCGCGAACGTTTTCACGTCGGCTACTCGAGGCTGGAGAAGCTGCTGGCCGCGCTGACGGGCTCCGAGCAGATCTCGGAGTGCGTCGTGCTGTCCACGTGCAATCGGACGGAGTACTACTGCACGGTCAGTGCACCGCAGGAAGCCGAGCGGAAGGTCCTGGACATGATGGCCCAGCAGGCCGACCTGGACGTGGACGAGATCCGCCCCCTGCTGTATCGCCATCGGGACTACGATGCCGTGGTGCACCTGTTTCGTGTGGTTTCGGGCCTGGATTCGCTCGTGCTGGGAGAGCCGCAGATTCAGGGCCAGGTAGGCGAGGCGTATCGGCAGAGCAGCGGCTGCGTCCCCGGGAGCGTGGGCGCCGTGTTGCACCGGTTGTTCCAGGCGGCGCTCTCCACCGGAGGACGGGTCAGGGCGCAGACGAGGCTCGCGCACGGCTCCGCGTCCTTCCCGGCCGCCGCGGTCGAGCTGGCCCGCAAGGTGTTCGGTTCGCTGGAAGGCCGCCGTGCGCTGGTTGTGGGTGCCGGAGAGATGGGCGAGTTGACCCTGAAAGTCCTTCGGAACGAGGGTCTGGATGTCGCCCTGGTGGCGAGCCGCAGGTTGGAGCGGGCGTGCGACGCGAGTCGGCGGGTGGGGGGGAAAGCCGTCCCGTACGCCAACGTGTGGGAACGGCTGAACCAGGTGGACCTCGTGGTGGCCTGCACCGCCGCTCCCCATCCCATCCTGACGGCTGAGCAGGTCGATTCCGCCCGGCCGGGTGGGAGTCCGCTGGTTCTGCTCGATATCGCCTTGCCCAGGAACATCGCGCCGGAAGTTGGTGATCTGGCGGAGGTGTTCCTCTACAACATCGATGATCTGCAGCGCGTGGTGGAGGAAGCCGTGGAGGCTCGGGCCGAGGAGCGTCCCGCGGCGGAGGCGATCGTGGCGGATCACGCGGATCAGTTCTGGCACTGGTATGTGGCGCGGCAGGCCGGACCGCTCATCCGGCTGTTGAGAGAGCGGGCCGAGGAGATCCAGGCCCGCGAGATCGATGGCGTGCTTCGTCGGCTGGAGGGGGTCAGCGAGGAGGACCGCGAGCGCATCCGTATGGCGTCACGTGCCTCGCTGCACAAGATTCTGCATGTTCCCACCGTGACACTCCGGGATCTGGCCAGCGGGCTTTCGGGACCCGAGCTGCTGGATCGGGTACGAAGGCTGCTCCTGGATGGCGGGAGAGACTGAGAGGCCGCCGAGCGAGTACCGGGGACCCGCCGGCCACGGCGGCCCCGCCGGAACGACCCGAGAGGGGTTGAGGCCGTGGAGGGAGTGGAGGGTCGATGAGCGGGAAACGCGTGCTGGTGACGGGTGGGGCGGGCTTCATCGGATCCCATGTGTGCGACGCCTACCTGGCTCGAGGTTGGCGGGTCACGGCGCTGGACAATCTGAGCAGCGGGCGGCGATCCAACGTCCCCGACGGCGTCGAATTCGTGGAGTTGGACGTGCGTGCGCCCGACATGGCCGACCTGTTTCGCCAACGCCGCTTCGACCTGGTGAACCATCATGCCGCCCAGATCGATGTTCGAGTGTCGGTACAGCAGCCGAGGCTCGACGCCTCGATCAACCTTGACGGCCTGCTGAACCTGCTCGAGTGCGCCGTGGATTCGGGCGTGGAGCGCGTCGTATTCGTCTCGTCGGGCGGCGTGGTGTACGGAGAGCCCGACCGGCTGCCCGTCGGCCGCTCGGCGCCCAAGCTGCCGCTGTCTCCGTACGGTGTGAGCAAGCTCGCCGGCGAGCACTACCTCTACTCCTTCCGCAAGCTTCGCGGGCTGGTCTACACGGCGCTTCGCTACTCCAACGTGTACGGCCCGCGGCAGGACCCGCACGGAGAGGCCGGCGTGGTCGCCATCTTTTCCCGGAAGCTCACGACGGCCGAGCCTCTCACGGTGTACGGGGATGGGGAGCAGACGCGGGATTACGTATTCGTCAAGGACGTGGCCGAAGCCAATCTGATCGTCTCCGAGGCGGATCTTCCCGATCCCGCTGGACTGGATGATGTGGCGTTCAACGTGGGGACAGGAAGGGAGACCAGCGTGAACGAGCTGGCACGGGTGCTGATCGAGGTGTCGGGAAGTTCCGTGGAGATTCGGCACGCCGACGAACGGCCGGGCGAGCTGCGCCGTAACTCGCTCGACGCGAGCGAACTCCGAGCTCTCGGGTGGGCGCCCCGCTACACGCTGGAACAGGGGCTCCGCGAGACCTACCGATCCATCGCGGAGAACGCCTGATGCCGGTGGCGCTCGGGGCACTGTGGTTCGTCATTCAGGAGATCGGGCAGGCGCCCAGGCGCCCCACCATGGACTCGCCGTGGTCCATGGTGGCCCAGGCCACCCCCGCCACCAAAATCATCCTGCTCGTGCTGGCCGGGTTCTCGCTTGCCTCCTGGTTCCTGATTCTGTGGAAGTGGAGAGAATTCCGCCGGATCAACGCCGAGGGGGATGAATTCGTCCGGGAGATGGAGAGCGCCGATGGGCTGCGCGAGCTGCACGTCCGATTGGCCGGAATGGCCGACTCCGCGTACACGCGCGTGTTCCGCCAGGGGGTGAGTTTCTTCACCGAGCTGCGTCCCACCGCGCTCGCGGAATCTCCTGGCGCGACGCCCGGCCTGACGGCCGCCCAGCTGGACACGCTGTGGGTGGTGCTCGAGAAGAGCCTGGCGGAGGAGCGTGACGATCTGGCTCATGGGCTGCAGTGGCTGGCGATCATCGGATCGGTGAGCCCATTGCTCGGTCTGCTGGGCACCGTGGTGGGCGTGATGAACTCGTTTCTCGCGATCACCACGCAGGGAACCGCCAACATCGCCGCCGTCGCGCCGGGAATCGCCGAAGCGCTGACGACCACCGTGGCGGGACTGGCGGTCGCCATTCCGGCGGTCATCGCGTACAACCACTACGCTTCACGACTCGGACTCCTGACCAGCGAGCTGGAAGGCTTCGCCGGAGAGTTCGTGGGAACGCTGGCGCGCGAGGGTCGGCTTTGAGGCGGCGGTCGGCTCAGTCGGTTCCGCAGGAGATCGCCGTGCGCGCCGAGATCAATGTCACGAGTCTCGTGGATGTGGCCTTCACCCTGCTCATCATCTTCATGATCACGGCTCCGATTCTCCAGGGAGGAGTGGAGATCACGGTGCCCAAGGCGCCGGCGGCGCCCCTGCAGACCACCGAAGGCCTGGTGATCTCCATCGACCGGGGTGGCCGGATCTTCCTGGATGATACTCCGGTGACAATGGAGCAGTTCGAAGCCACGATCGCGCAGGTGGTGCGGCGTCGCGGCTCTCCAACGGTCTACGTGAAGGCGGATGAGAACAGCCGGTGGGGTGTGGTGTTAAAAGTGGTCGGAACTCTGAAGGCCGCGGATATCGAGGCGGTGAACCTGATCGCCGAACCGGAGGCTCGGCGCCGGCGGTGAGTCCGGCCCTGAGGACCCGGTCGGATTCCGCGGTGGCGGTGGGCCCGGCTCGTCCGGCGTGAGGAGAGCGGTATGACGGGGATGCGGCGCAGAGAGCATGGCCATCATCCACCTCGCAGCGCGGTGTGGGGGTCGGTGGTTCTGCACGCGGCCGTGGCGGCGTTTCTACTCATCGCGGGCTCCTCGATGGCGCCCCCGTTGCCCGCCCAGACCTACAGGGTCCGGCTGGTCGCGGCCGCCGATGCGAAGGCTCCGGAGCGACTCGTTCCCAAGCCCGCCCGGGTGGAGAAGGAGGAGTTCCGGCCCCCTCCTCCACAACCGGTCGAGAAGCGAACCCCTCGGGTCAAGAAGCCCGCTGTGGTGAAACAGAAGCCGACCGCCGAGCCGAGCACCGAACCGGCCAGGGCTCCCGAGGCGGGAGAGGAAGCGGTCAACGTCCAGCTGGATGGGGCCATCTTCGCGTTTCCCGAGTACCTCCAGAACATCATTCGGCAGGTCAACCGTTATTGGCGGCCGCCGACGGACGGCCGAGCGCTGCGGGCCGAGATCGTGTTCGTCATTCTGAAGGATGGCTCCGTCACGGATCTGGAGTGGCGCCGACGCTCCGGCGACGCCGCGTTCGACCTGGAAGCCAGGGGCGCGATCGAGACGGCCGGCCGGAGCCGGGCGTTCGGGCCGCTGCCGGACGCGTATCCTGGCGACCGGCTGAGAGTCTCGTTCTTCTTCGATCCATCGCGCCGATGAGGGGACCCGGAGGCCTCACCGAGCGGATGCTCCGGCGGAGACTCGGCGGGACGGCGGCGGTCGGCCTCTCGCTCGCGTTCGCGGGAGCCGTCGTTCGGCCTCTGCACGCGCAGGATCCGAGTCAGGTTCGAATCGGGATCCGCTACGAGCCTGGCTACGTGCCCGGCCTGGTCATGCCCGCCGTCAAGCCGGGCGTGGGGTTGGAGGAGATCGCCGCCCGGGCCGATTCGATCCTTCGCGCGGATTTCGACTATTCGGACCGGTTCGAGATCATCCCCGTGCCGGACTCCCTCGGCGTGGGGAGCACGGTGAACTACGGGCTGTGGAATCAACTGGGCGCGGTGTGGCTGGTGACTGCGGATGTGAGCGGCCGCCCCGACGAGCCACTCCTGCGCCTGGGATTGCACGACGTGGTGTACGGAGAGTTGAAGAACGTGCAGGCCTTCGCCCTGCCGCCACCGGGGAGCGACGGGTTTCGGATGGCCGTGCACAGGGCCTCCGACGCCGTGGTGGAGTGGGCCGTCGGCGAACCGGGCATCGCGGCCACCCGCATCGCGTTTCGACGGAAGCGGTCCGATGGCGGCTCGGCGCTGATCGTGATGGACAGCGACGGGCGCGAGGCGCGCAGCGTGGCCCGCACGAGAGGCTGGTTCTACACTCCCGCCTTCTCCTCGGACGGGGGTCGCCTGCTCTACCAGCTGCTGGATGAAGGAGGCGGGACCGCCGTCTACGAGCTGGACCTGCGCACGGGTGCCCGCCGCGTGGTGTCGAAACGTCCCGGTCTCAATATCACACCGACCTACACACCCGGCGGCCACATCGCGCTGGCGCGGTCGGTGGGCGATCAAACGGAGATCTTCGAGCTGGGACGGGGCCAGCTCACGCATACGATCGGTGGGGTGGCCCTCAACCCGAGTTATTCTCCGGATGGTCGGCGGCTGGCCTTCGAAGCCACTCCCCTCGGGCAGCAGCAGATCTACGTTCAGGAACTGGCCGGCGGCGGGCGGCCCGCCTTGATCAGTCGATACGTGCAAGGCGAGCGTGGCTCGGCGGCCGGGCCGGACTGGTCGCCCCGGGGGGATCGGATCGCCTATTCCGGTTGGGTCGACGGAGCGTTCCAGATCTTCACGGTCAACCCGGATGGCACGGAACGGCGTATCCTCACCTCTCGCGGGATCAACGAGGATCCGAGCTGGGCCCCGGACGGGCGCCATCTGGTGTTCAGTTCCGAGCAGAGAACGGGGCGCGGCCTGTGGATTCTGGATACGGTGACGGGCCGAACCCGTATCCTCGTGTCGGGCCATGATGACGCGGTTCCCGACTGGTCGGACCGCCTCCCGGCGGGGCGATGAGGTGCTTGCGGCGGGCCGCCCCGTGCATAGGTTGTCCAGCTGAGGGCCGCCCGGCGCGTGAATGCGGCTCTTCCCGGCAGCTACCACGACCATCACGACCTCGGGCACAAAAGGAGACGACCATGGGGCGGACGGGTGTACTCGCTGGCGTGATTCTGATGACCGGTTTGCTGGCCGCGTGCGGTGGGAAACAGCCGCCTCCTCCGGTCGAGCCTCAACCCGCGGCGGCGCCTCCGCCCGCGCCTCCGGCAGGCCCGACGGCCGCCGAAAGGGAAGCGGCGGCCAATCGTCTGTGTGAGCGAGCTCGAGCCGCCCTGGAGGCGGGAAGCTACGATAGCGCGAGAGAGCTGTATCGACAGGTGCAGCGTGATTATCCG
This sequence comes from Gemmatimonadota bacterium, assembly GCA_046757845.1. GTDB lineage: Bacteria > Gemmatimonadota > Gemmatimonadetes > Palauibacterales > Palauibacteraceae > JBHHYZ01. The sequence continues at coordinate 16,266 of JBHHYZ010000008.1, read as the reverse complement.
GGCACGGCCTGTGCCGGCTCGGCGGCGGCGGCGGTGGAACGGGTGAGCGCAATCGAGACGATTCGAGCCCGCATCCACTTCGAATTCGACAAATCGCGCATCACGGATGAAGCGGCAGCCATCCTGCAGGCGAAGGCCGAAGTCCTGCGGCGGCATCCGAACCTGCGTCTGACGATCGAGGGACATTGCGACGAGCGCGGGTCCCTCGAATACAACCAGGCGCTCGGCCAGCGGCGCTCGGAATCCGCCCGACGTTACCTGGTGAGCCTGGGCCTGGACGCCGATCGTTTTCGCACCGTGAGCTTCGGTGAGGAACGGCCGCTCGTGCAGGGCTCGAACGAACGGGCCTGGGCCGCGAACCGCCGCGCGGAGTTCGTGATCACGGACATGGGTGATCTGTGATCCGTCCCCGTCTCCCCTTGCTGGTCCTCCTCCTCGGCCTCGCCGGCTCGGGGGTAGGGTGCGCCACCAAGAGCGATGTCAAGAGCCTGGAGACGGAGATGCGCTCGGAGATGCGCAAGCTCGGGGCGGCTCAGAAGGCGCTGGTCGACGAAGTACGCTCCGCTTTCGACAGCCTGGGGCGCCAGGAGCGCCGCGCCGTCACGGGGCGCGGGGAGACGCAACGGCAGTTCGACGATTTTAGGGAGCTTCTGAATCAGCTGCTCGAACTGACGGGTCAGAACAACCGTCTGCTCTCGGAGCTGCGCGACCGTGCGGCGCGTGGCTCGGTCGCGGCGGGACCGGAGGCGGGTCCCGGCGCCTCCGCGGCAGGGGAGGCGTTGACTCCGACGGGCGCCGAGCCCGGCGCCGCCGAGGGCACGAAGGACGAAGCCCGCACGTTCTACGAGGCGGCCCAGCAGCAGTTCCGGCGGGGCGCGTACGAGACGGCCCGAGGCGGGTTCGAGGATTTCCTCGAGAACTATCCGGGCCATCCTCTGGCGCCGGATGCCCAGTACTTTCTGGCGGAGACGTACGCCCAGGCGGGCGAGCAGGATCGGGCGGTCGGGGAGTACGAGAAGGTCTGGGAGCTCTATCCGGATTCGCGCCGGGCGCCCACCGCGCTGTACAAGCGGGGCATGATCGAGCTGGAGCGCGGCAACGTCTCCGACGCGAGAGGCTTCTTCCAGCGCGTACAGCTGGGCTACCCCAACAGCCCGGAGGCCGCGCTGGCGGAAGACCAGCTCCGGCGATTACGACCGTGAGGAGCGGGTCCACGCGTCTGCCGTGCGCGTGGGCTCACCTGTAGTTCCGTGCGTTGCCCGCGCTGCGACCATCCCGAAGACCGCGTCGTCGATTCCCGCACGAGCCGGGGAGGCCGGGCCATCCGGCGTCGCCGCCAGTGCGAGGGATGCGGATGGCGCTTCACCACGTATGAGTGTCTGGAAGAGGAGCCGCTGGCCGTCCGCAAGCGAACGGGGACGGTGGAGCCGTTCGACCGCGCAAAGCTGCTGAGCAGCGTACAGATCGCCTGCGCCAAGCGGCCGGTGTCGATCGCGGACACCGAGGCGTTGGTCGACGGGATCCAGGAAGAGCTGGATGCGGCCGATCAGCGCGAGGTCACCAGCCGGCGCCTGGGGGAGATGGTGATGCGCCGGCTGCGACAGCTGGATCAGGTGGCCTACGTTCGCTTCGCCTCGGTGTACCGGAACTTCCAGGATACGACGGAGTTCATGGAAGAGGTGCGGGAGCTGGTCCGTCACGCCCGGTACGATGTGGCCGACCAGGTGGACCTGTTCGGGTCCGGCAGCGAGCGCGGTGACGGTTCGTGAGCGGAGCGAGCGGTCGCGGCGGGGTTCCGGGCCGTCGGACCCGCGGCCGGACGGAGTGAGCCGTGGCCCGCGGTCAGGCCGAAATGCCGTTCCTGGACCACCTTGAAGAGTTGAGGTGGCGCATCATCTGGAGCCTGGTGGCGCTGGTCGTCGCCTCGGTGGTTGGCTTCTTCGTCGTGACTCAGTTGGATGTCATCGGTTTGCTGGAACGTCCGATTCGCGGGCTTCTCCCGGATCGGACGCTGATGTACACGAGCCCCACCACGCCGATCCTGGTGACCTTCAAGCTCACGTTCGTAGTCGGACTCATCCTCACGCTGCCCTTCCTGGCGTATCAGGCGTGGGCCTTCCTCTCTCCGGCCCTGTACGAGCACGAGCGCCGCTTCGTGATCCCGGCCATTTCCGTCGGATTCGTGCTGTTTCTGGCGGGCGTGGCGATGGCCTACTTTCTCGTCCTGCCGGTGGGGCTTCGTTTCTTGCTGGGTTTCCAGGCGGAGTCGTTGAGCCCGATCATCACCATCGACGAGTATCTGCGTTTCGCCACCGGGATCATCCTCGCCTTCGGCATCATCTTCGAGATGCCGGTTCTGCTGGTGCTCCTGGCCATGCTGGGAGTGGTCAGCCCCGCTACGCTGCGCCGCTACCGGCGCCACGCCCTGGTGGTCATCGCGATTCTGTCGGCCGTTCTCACACCGGCGGACGTCGGGACGATGATCATGATGATGGCCCCGATGGTCCTGCTGTACGAGCTGTCCATCTGGCTGATCCGGATCGTGGTTCCCGGGCGGAACGAAGCCTCCTGGCTGGCGCGTAGAATGGATGGGGCCGGGTGAACGCGCCGGGCAAGAGGTCGGTCTGATGGGACGCGCCAGGGTCTCCCTGCGGCTCTTCGCGGTGGCGGCCCTGGTGGCCGGAACCGGCAGCTATGCAACGGCTCTGGCCGGACCGGCACCAGGCGGCGGCCGCCCCCGCTCGGATGCCGTGCTGGCCTCGTGGTCCCGGCTCGCGTTTCCGGCCGATACGGATACAGTGGCGGTGCGGGATACGGTTTCGCGCGACACGATCCCCAAATCCGCCGCCGACTCCGCGGGTGCCAGGGATACGGTGCGAGCCGCTCCGCCGGGAATCCGGGATACGATTCCCGGGGACTCCACGGCGGTGCGGGACACGACCCTGGTCGACGTGGCGGCTCGACGGGCGGCGCTCAGTTCCGGCGACTTTCCGGACCGGGATTCCGTGTTCACCAGGCTCGCGGGTCTCGGTTCGTTTCGTATCGTCGAGTACCGCGGACGCGAAGTGGAACTCGATATCGCCCGCGAGCGCGTGGAACTCCACGGTGAAGCCCAGACCAACTACACGTCCTCGGTACTTCAGGCGGACTCGATCTCGTACCGGATCGAGCTGCAGTTCATCTCGGCCGAAGGAGACATTCGGCTTGCCGGCGCCGATCAGCGGGAGGTGAGGAGCGATTCTGTGCTCTATTACGACGTTTCCCGCTACAAGGGGACCATCCTCGACGCCCGGACGGTGTTCGCGGCCCGTGGGTCCCAGTGGTTCGTGCGGGGGAATGCGACGCCCAAGGGGCAGCGCACCATGTACGTGGAGGCCGGCTCGTTCACCTCGTGTGAGCTGGACGAGCCGCATTACTACTTCAAGGCGGGCAAGATCAAGGTGGTCTCCGAGAACGTGCTGGTGGCCTGGCCCATCGTCCTCTACGTCCATGACGTTCCCCTGGCCTGGCTGCCGTTCTTCGCGCAGGACATCCGTCCGGGGCGCCACAGCGGCTTCCTGCCGCCGCGCTTCGGCATCAACGACATCATCCGGACGGACAAGTCGTTCAACCGTCAGATCTCCGATTTCGGGTACTACTTCGCGCTGAACCCGTTCATGGATGCACAGTTCACCGTGGATTGGTTCAGCGGGAACTACACTCGGCTCAACGGCCAGTATCGCTACAAGTTCGTCAAGAAGTTCCTGCAGGGAACCGTGGGAACGCACTACAGCACGGGTTCGAGCGGAAGGAACTTCCAGTTCCAGTTCAACCACGACCAGCAGCTCAGCCCCGGAACCAACCTCAAGGTGAGCGCCGATTTCACCCGGAATACGCGCCTGTTCCAGGACCGCAGCTTCGATCCGCGACTTCAGACGGAAACGATCAACTCGGACTTCGGGCTCACGCACCGGTTCTCGTTCGCCAACATGTCGCTGAGCGGGCGGCGCCAGCAGTTTCTGGGCGACCAGAACGGCCGGACCGACTTGACCCTCCCCGCCCTGAATCTGAGTTTCTCTCCCGTCACCCTGTTTCGGGCGCCCCGCAACCGAGCCGGGATCTTCAACAACATCACCGTGAGCGGGGCGCTGACCTTCACCCGACAGGCGCTGCTTCGGGAGCGCCAGGACGATGTGGTCAACACGATCGCGGGTCTGGCCAACAGCTTGCGCCTGGGTGGGCTCTCCATCTCCTCCAACCTGAACTTGAACGACGTTCGTACGACACCGTTCGACTCGGTGATGCCGCAACCCGCTTTCAGTCGGACCACTGTCCGCTACGGGACCGGCACCTCCTACCAAGTCAACCTGATGGGGAGCACGACGCTTCGTCCCACCATTCGAGTGGATGGTTCCGCGTTCAAGTCGCCGGATACGAACGATCAGTTCGTGAGCCTGCCGAAACGCCTGAGTCTCGGCGCTTCGCTATCGACGGATCTGTACGCCTTCCTGCCCGGCTTCGGGCCGTTCTCCCGGATCCGGCACAGATTTTCGCCGCGCTTCAACTACAGCTACTCGCCCGCCGTCACGATCGCGGACTCCCTGCTGGCGATTCCGGGCTTTCCGGGCGGTTCCTCAAAGGCTCGCAACTCGCTGCGCGTGACCCTGTCGCAGACGTTCGAGGCCAAGCTCAAGCCCGAGCGCGCCGCGCGGGACACGACGGGCGCCGCCGGCGCTCGCCCGCCGGCGGGTAGGGAAGGGGCTCCGCAGACCCCGCCCGGCCAGGCGGGTGAGGCCGTGCCGCCGCGCGAGGGTGAAGCCCCGGCTCCCGCGGGTGGTGTGGTGGAAGCGGGCGCGCCCGTTTCCACCAGGGTGAGCGCGCCCGGCCCGCCCCGTGGTGCGATCCGGCCGCCCGGACGGTCCCGGCAGGCGCGGCAGGACCGGAAACTCGTGCTGTTGGCCATCAACAGCTCACCCCTGGAGTTCGATTTCGCCCGGGCCAAGGAAGGGGAGCCGGTCCTGGTCACGGATACCTGGCGCAACAGCTTCACGTCGGACCTCCTCCGCGGGCTCGCGTTCAACATCACGCATGATCTGTTCGATGGCTTCGGGCCGGACCGGAACTTCAGCCCGTTTCTTCAGGAGGTGACCGGGAGCTTCAGTTTCAGCTCCGCCAAGGGTCTGGCCGGCATCTTCGGCCTGGGAGGCAGCCGGGGTCCCTCGCGCGCCCAGCCGGGCCGGAGGCTCTCCCAGAATCTCGACTCCCGCTACCGCCTCCAGGGCTTCGACAATCGCGTGGACGACCGCTTCGACGCTACTCAGGCGGGCGCGGGGCCGTGGAACCTGTCGCTTCGGTACGCCGTGCGGCGTGTGCGCTCCTCTCAACCCGGGCGCAAGACCGAGACGCTCGGAGCAGATCTGAGACTGCAGCCGACCCCACACTGGAGGTTGCAGTGGCGGACGCTGTACAGTTTGACGAACAAGGAGTTCGGCGAACAGCTGATCACCCTGGACCGGGACCTTCACCACTGGCAGGCTTCCTTTCTTTTTGCCCGCTCGCCGAACGGGAACTTCCTGTTTCAGTTCCGGGTGAACCTGAAAGACGCTCCCGAGCTCAAGTTCGACTACGACCAGCAGAGCTCCCCGCGTCGCTGAGCCGAGGTCGACTGCGACCTGAGTAGCGGTCTCGGCTCGTCCCGCGCCCCCATCGGGTGGGGTTCCCAAGAGATCCGAGTGGCCGATTTCTTGCCCCTTCTGGGCCTTCCCCGAACAGGGATCCACCACGCAGCGTAACGGGGCAATCCAGAGAACGGACGGCAACGAGTGGCCAACATGCGGGAGTTGATGTCCCAGGCTCGCCAGAGGGAGCAATCGGGCGATCTCCGAGCCGCGATCGCCTGCTACCGAAAAGCCCTTTCCCTGCAAGAGGAAGCGGCCGGTCTGGCCGACCTGAGCCTGCTCAATCGGATCGGTGACCTGTATCAGCGTTGCGGCGATCCGGCCGGTGCCATCCACGCTTGGGAAAAAGCGGCGAGCCACTACGAGCAGCAGCAGCTCTACTCGAACGCCATCGCACTCTGCAAGAAGATTTTGCGCAACGCACCCGGCTATGTGGAAGCCTACCGGAGAGTCGGCCGACTTCTGGCGCTCTCCGGTCTGCAGGCGGAAGCGAGACGGCACTACATGGAGTACGCGACGCGGATGGAGCGCAGCGGCTCCCTCGAGGCTACGCTCGAGGCGCTCACCGAGTATGTGGAGATCTCCGGTGATGAGACGGCTCGGCTGGCGGTAGGCGAGCGTTTTCTCAGAGCCAACCGTGCATCCGAGGCGTTGGAGCAATTCCGCACGGTGTGGCTGGCGCGCGCCCGGCGAAACGCGGATGCCTCCGAGATCCGCGATCGGATCATCGCGATCGATCCCACCGCGGATCCGTTGGGCGCCGAGAGTGAGGTGGAGGATGGCCAGGCGGCCGACGCGCCGCAGCCGGGCGCGTCCCGAGGGTCGGAGGATGGAGGGGTGCGGGCGGCGTCAGAGGCGAGCTCCGGCCTGAAGGGCGGTCCGGCAGGCGAGGCAGGCGAGGCAGGCGAGGCGGGTTGGCCGGACCGCGGTAGCGGGGCCCGCAGCCCGGCCCCGGCTCACGCTGGAAGTCTCGAGAGCGCCTCGGCGGCCGCGGATTCGGACCCGGCGCTCCTGGCGTCCCGCCTCGAACAGGTGCTTCAGAGCCTGAGCGGAGAGGGACAGCTCCGGCAGGCGCTGCCGGTCGTCGAACAGCTTCTCAAGCTGAGTCCGCATGAGTTCGGATTGCTGTTGAAGAAGCTCAGCTATTCGGTGGCTCTCGGAGAGGAAGCCTCGGCTGTCGAGGCCTACCTCGCTCTCGGCGTGAGTCTCGAGAAGAGCTTGAAGGGCTTCTCGATTCGTCTCCTCACGACATCGTCCGATTCCGGCGACGTCACCACCGCGGTCAGGGTCGAACGGCGGCCCGCGGCGCGGGACGGCGCGGAGTAGGAGCCGGCTGAGCGGCGGGGGAGGTCGGAGACGGATGGCGGACGCGACTCGACTCAAGAACCGAGCCCGGCGCGAGGAGCAACGGCACAACTGGAGTCGTGCGATCGAGTTGTACACCCGGGCTCTGCAGGAGAGCGAGAGCGCCGGAGCGTCGGTCGCGGATCTGAGCCTCTACAACCGGATCGGGGACATCTACCTCCGCCAGGGCCACGGCGCCACGGCCGTGGAGTTCTACGAGCGGGCCGTCGCTCGCTATCGCGAACAGGAGCTGTATACGAGCGCGGTCGCCCTGTGCCACAAGGTGCTGCGGATTTCGGGCGAGCGCGTCGGTATGCACTTGGAGCTGGCCCGGCTTCATCTGGAGACGGGTCTGCTGGCGGAAGCCCGGATCTGCTACCAGAGGTACGCTTCCGAGATGAGGGCGCGGGGTAGCCCGGAGGTGGCCCTCGAAGCCGTGGAAGAGTGCGTGGAGCGGACGGACGACGCCGACTGCGTGACGGACCTGTCGCTCCGGCTCGTCGAAGAGCTGGGCCGCGCAGGCGCCATCCCCCGCCTCCAGGGTCTCCTCGACCGGTTGTCCGGGAACGGGAGGGCGCGTTCGGCGGTGGAGCGCGAGTTGCGGCGGATCGAGGCCGACGGGACCGTTCCCGCGCCGGCCGACGCGGAGGAGGCCGCCATCCGTCTTCCGCGGCACTCCGCTGCGGCCAAGGCGATGGAGAGGATCGAGGCGGACCTGGCCGGAGAAACCGCCAATCTAATCTCGGTTGAAGCCGAATTGGCCGACGCGGAGGGCCGTCGGCGCGTTGCCGATCCGAACGCCGCGCCGACGCAGCCGGAGCCGATCGTGGAACCGGAGCCGAACGTGGAGGCCCCGGAACAGCTTGTCGCAGAGGCGACGGAAGGCGGCCCGGCGCGGTGGCCTGAGCCGGAGGAATGGCCCGCCGCCCGCACTGCGGTGCCGCGCCGGGAGAGTCTGGAGCTTCCGGCTTCACCTGCCTGTGGAGGGTGGCCCGGGGAACCGTTGCATCGTGCGAGTCGGAGGCACGGCGCCGAGACGTCCGAGAGGCCCGCGCGGTTCGAAGGCGTGCCCGCGACGCGGCCGTTCGAACCGCTTTCGCCGGATGAGAGGGAAGCCTGGACGGCCGCCGGTGCTGCGGCCGCAGTGGTGCGGAAGGGATGCCCCGTTTCGGCGGAGAGTTCGGACCCGCGGAGCGCCGCCACGGCGGGCGTTCCGGGTCGGCCGCGCCGGACCCCTATCCACCTTCCGAGCCCGGTGGAGCCCCGGCTGGTGCTGGAACCGATCCATCGCCTCCCCGGCCTCTGCCTGTCGGGAGGTCCGATGGGGCCCGAAGCTCCACTGGAGGCCGGGCCGAGCGCGAGCCCGCCGTTTCGGCACCCGGGGAAGGAGCCGTCCGACGGGGTTGTCGACGGTGCGGTAGTGGCGGCTCTGTGCGCCTGGCAGCCGATCTTCAACCACAGGTGCGAGCCGCCTCCTCGACCCATCTCGCCCGGCGATTCTCCGGTGAGGATCGGTGGACCGACCGGCACCGGCAGGGTGTCGCCCGATCCCAGCGAACGGGAGATGAGGGCGCTCTCCGGTGTCCGGCCCCGTGCGGCGAGCTCGGACGTGGATGGACAGGAAGGTTGCGGCGGTGAAACGTCGGAAGGCCCTTCGGGTCCGGTCCCTGCACCGCCCGAGCGCGAACCGCCGGTGGGCGGCCGCCCGGCGGATCGGCCCCCGCACCCGATTCTCGCGGAGAGGCGTGAGCCGGCCGTGGCCCCGGGAGCCGTGCGCGCCGGGCCCGTGATGCCTCGGTTCGAGGTGCTGGAGAGCGGATCGACGCGGGAGTCACGCTCGTCCGTGTGCCCTGTTGAGCTGGAAGCGGGGGAAGTCGCGCCGGCGGGCCCGGGTGCCGGACACTACGAACGGGGGATGGAGCACCGTGCCGCCGGTCGAGTGTCCGAGGCCAGAGCGGAATTCGAGCTGGCGCTCCAGAGCCCGCGCGACTTCGCCGATGCCTACAACGCGCTTCGCGAATCCGGGACCCTGACGCCGCGGCCGGAGGAAGCTCCGGGCGGAAGAGCCGTCGAAGGTCGTTTCACGGAGATCAGCGGGTCGGAACGAGCGGCCGCGGAGCCCGACGAGGACTTTCGGCATTGGATGGCATCGGCCGGAGCGGACGTCTTGAGAACAGCGTGCGAAGAACTCGAACGGCGAGGCGAGACCAGAAAGGCCAGACTCGTGATAGAACGATTGTTGGAGCTGAACCCGGACGACGACGACGCGCGGAGGGCGCTCGAGGTTCTGGGTGTCTCCGAGCCGGCTCAGGTCGCAAACGCAGCGGGCGTCGACGAGAGCGAGCCGGACGAGGTCGACTCCGGCGGCCCCCCGCACCAGGCGGGAGGCGGCGCACGGGGAGTCGGGGCCTACGTGGGCGCGGCCGTGGATGCGGGCACGGCCGGGCGCCACTCCCCACGCTCCACCCCGGGAGATCGATCCCCGCGCCGATCGGAGCCGATCATGAAGGACGAGACGGGCAGCTTCGAAGAAGTAGTAGCAGAGTTGAAGTCCCGGCTGGCAGAGAACGAGACGGCGCTGGACACGGCTTCCAGAACCCGGATGGGCATATCGCTCAAGGAGATGGGTCTGCTGGATGACGCGATCCGCGAGTTGCAGTTGGCCGTCCGCGAGCCCAATGCCCCCGTGGAAGCGTTCGAGTTGCTGGGCGAAGCGTTCATCGAGAAGGGGCAACCGAGGGTGGCCGCTCGCTTCCTCTCCGACGCGTTGAACAGGCTGACGTACGCCGATTCCGAGCTGCTGGGAGTTCTCTATCAGCTGGGCGTGGCGTACCAGCAGGTGAACGATCCGGACAGCGCGGTGGATTGTTACGAGCGGATCTTCAGCGTGGACATCGACTACCGGGACGTGAAGGAACGCATAATCGTCTGCTCCCGCTGACCTCCGCCGGGGCAGGAGACCGCGGGCCGGTCCGCTCTCACGGCCGCTCGCCCCCCCGTTCCGAGTTTCGGTCGCCGGGTTGCCGCGAATCAGTCGGCACGTCAAGCTGGGGTCGCGAAGGACGAAAGGCGCGCCGACCGCTGCCGGCCGGACCGATTCCGACGCCTTTCGCCCCTCTAAGAGACGATCTCGGCGGGCGGGCGCGAATGAGGGAACGGATACGACGACTGGAGTCGGTGAGCCGACGGCTGGAGCCGGACGCTGTGGCCAGAGCCCGGGCTCGCGAGGCGGTCCTCGCCTATTCGGAGGATTTCCTCGATCGGATAGGCCAGCTTAAGGCCTATGAGATCCGCAAGGAGGCGGCGGGAGACCTTCGCGCCCACCCTCCGTCGGGCGAGCCGATGCGGATCGAGGCACTGCTCGATCTGTTGGGACGCTGTGTGGATACGCCGGGCCTGAATCCCGCCTCGGGCGGCCACATGGCCTACATCCCGGGCGGGGGGATCTACTTCTCGGCTCTGGGCGACTACCTGGCGGACGTCACGAACCGATATGCCGGGATCCGCTTCGCCAGCCCCGGCGCGGTCGAGATGGAGAATCTCCTCCTCGACTGGATGGCCGCTCTGGTGGGCTATCCGGAAGCCGCGGCGGGGAATCTCACTTCGGGAGGGAGCCTCGCCAACCTGATCGCCGTCGTCACGGCGCGTGAAGCGCGTGGGCTGGCCGCTCGAGAGTTCGAACGCTGCGTGGTCTACTCCACCAATCAGGTCCACCACTGCCTGGACAAGGCGCTTCGCGTGGCCGGAATGGGAGAGTGCGTTCGCCACGTCGTACCGGTGGATGCGCGCTATCGGATGGAACCGACGGGGTTGCGCGAGGCCGTGGCCGACGACCGGGCAGCCGGACGGATCCCGTGGCTGGTGGTGGCTTCGGCGGGTACGACCGATGTCGGCGCGATCGATCCTTTGGAGGAGATCGGCAGGATCGCGCGCGAGGAAGGGCTGTGGTATCATATCGATGCGGCGTACGGCGGTTTCTTCGCGCTGGTCGAGGAGTGCCGCCCCCGACTGGCCGGCATGGCGCTCTCGGACTCCATGGTGCTGGATCCCCACAAGGGATTGTTCCTTCCGTACGGCTCCGGGGCGGTGCTGGTGCGAGACCGGCGGGCGCTCTACCGCGCGCACCGTTACCATGCGGCGTACATGCAGGACACGGTGGAGGAGGAATCGCTCGCCGCGGATTCCCCGGCCGATCTGTCGCCGGAGCTTACCAAGCACTTCCGTGGCCTGCGGATGTGGTTTCCGTTGATGCTCCACGGCACGGAGCCGTTTCGCGCCTGCCTGGAGGAAAAGCTGCTTCTCACACGCTATTTCCACCGCGAGATCGGGCGAATGGGCTTCGAAGTCGGGCCGGATCCGGAGCTTTCGGTGTCCACCTACCGGTGGGTTCCGCGGGTGGGAGATGCCAATGCGTTCAACCGCGCCCTGATCCGTGAGATCCATCGCGATGGCAGGGTCTTCGTGTCCTCCACCACGTTGGACGGGAAGTTCGTTCTGAGGTTGGCGGTCCTCGCCTTTCGGACCCACTTGGACCAGATCGACAGCACGCTGAAGATCCTGGCGCAGAAGGTTCGGGGGCTCGAGGAAGAGGCCCCTTGAGCTGCCGGGTGAGTCGTGCCCCCGGGCCTCTTCGGCTTTGACATCGGGTTCGCCGGACGACACATTCCGCGCTGTTGAATCGCCTGCCTGGCCATACCGGAGAGACGATGCTGGAAGCCACATCCGTCGCCCTCGATGCGGTACGGGATCCTATCCGAGACCGCCTGAGGCTCGTCGAGGACGAGCTGCAGGCCATGGTTCCGGCCGATTTCGAGGCCGTCGACGAAGTCGGGGCATATCTGCTTTCCGCTCGCGGAAAGTTGTTCCGTCCCACTATTCTGCTTCTGTCGAACGAGATCGACGGGACCCCGTCGAGCGCCGCCGTGAAGCTGGGAGCGATCGTCGAGTTGATGCATGTGGCGACGCTCGTGCACGATGACGCGGTAGACCATTCCGTTCGACGCCGGGGAATGCCGACTGTGAACGCCAGATGGACTCACCAGGTGGCGATCATCATGGGCGACTACCTCTACTCGCGGGCTCTCGTCGAGATCAGCAGCCTGGCCGAAGTGGAGATGATCCAGATCCTCGCTCGCACGTCCAATCGGATGACGATCGGCGAGATGCGGCAGCTCATCTCGTACGATGCTCTCGGCTATTCCCGGCGCGACTACTATCTGCTGTGCGAGTACAAGACCGCTTCCCTGATGGCGGCGGCGAGCGAATTGGGCGCGCTGGCCGGCGCGCCGGCATACCGGCGTACGCTGCGCAGCTTCGGATTCCACCTCGGTATGGCCTTCCAGGTCACGGACGACCTGCTCGATTACACATCTCCCGCATCGATCACCGGGAAGCCGGGCGGTCAGGATCTTCGGGAGCACAAGGTGACTTTGCCGCTCATCTCGGCTCTTCCGGAGATGACGGCCGGCGAACGGAATCTCGTGGAGCGGTTGTTCGCCGACCCGCTGCCGTCGGAGGCGATGGTCTCCGAGGTGATCGAAGCGGTTCAGCGGGGCGGCGGTCTGGCGGCCGCCCGCTCCGAGGCGGCAGTGTTCGCGGAGCGGGCCAGACAGAGTCTGGAAGCCCTCCCCTCGGGCCCGGCGCTCGATGCGCTGCGCATCGCGGTCGACTACGTGGTGGAGCGGGAACGCTAGGCATGGCCGAACTGGGTGGCCGGCCCGAACGTTCTGCGCGCTGGCTCACCTGCGTGATCGCTTCCGGCTTCGTCCTCGGAGCGCTCCTCACCGAGCTGGTGGCGCTCGCCCTGCCTCCGAGCGCGGCCCGACAGTTCTTCATCACGACGGTCTCCGCGTCGTTGGGCCCGCTGACGGTGGATCTCCACGTCGTGGCGCTGACGCTCGGTCCGCTCGTGTTGCGCGCCAACTTCCTGAGCGCTGTCGGGGTACTACTTGTGGCGTGGTTCGCGAGGTCGTTGCTTTAGCGGGTCGGTCTGCTACGCCGATCGAGGGAGAACGCTGGGAGGTTGAGCGCGCGCCGATCAGCCAGAGGAGGACACGGCCATGTTTGGTGGATTGGGCATCTGGGAGCTCCTGATCATCTTTTTCGTCATCTTGCTGTTTTTCGGCGCCAAACGATTACCGGAGATCGGAGGCTCGCTGGGCAAGGGGATTCGAGAGTTCAAGGACTCGCTGAGCGACGTAGGCAAAGAAGCTCGAGGAGAGATCTCCGCGCCGCCGCAGGCGGAGTCGAATCGTACGACGGCGAATCAAGCCCCGATCAGCGCCGACAAGACGAACGGCTCGGGGGGTTGAGCTCGAGCCGCCGGCCGCCGGCGGGAGAGCGCTCCGGGGTGTGACGGATTCGTTTCATCCGATTGCGTGGGAGGGCATGGCCGGCGCCTTCTCGCGATCAGGTCTGATTGGCGGCCGCGCTCACTTCGTCCCGCAGGTCGCGGATGTTCGCCGTCTCCCGAAGCGCCCGGAGCCACGTGTTCAAGTAGTCCTGACGGCGCTGGAGGGTGAGCCGCCGGCGCAGGTCGTCCTTGGTTTTCTCGAACTCCTCCCGGTCGGCCTCCTGGCGCGCCACCACCTGAAGGATCGCCACGCGGTCACCGGCATCGGCCACCCCGCTGAATGCTCCCACCGGTAAGCCGAACGCCTCGCCGATCGCCTCGGTCCCCTGGCCCAGGCCCGGAACGAAGTCGACCCTGCGGAACGGCTCGCTGGTGGAGACCTTCCAGCCGAAGCGTCGCGCCACCTGCTCCAGAGAGCCCCATTCGGTCAGCATCTCACGGGCCCGGCGCATGATCTCTCGGGTGCGTTCCAGCTTTTCCCGGCTGCGCAACCGCTCCCGAATCTCGTCGGCGACTTCTTCCAGCGGCGCTGTATCCGCGGCTCGGCGCTCGACCAGCTCGAACACGTGATAGCCGCTGGCGTTACGGAAGAACGAGCTCAGTTCTCCCAGCTCCGTCTGAGGATCCAGCGCCCACTCGGGCGCCACCCCGAGCGCTCCGGCCCCGGGAACGAATTCCGAGCCCTTGGCCAGCACCAGCCCGTTGCGGATGGGCAGCCCGAGCGAGTCCGCGGCCGCGCCCAGATCCGCGCGCAGCGCCACACCCTCCAACCGGTCCATCACATCGAACAGAGAGTCCTCGGTCTGGGCGGAGAGCTCGATCGGAATCAGGATGTGTCTCACGGAGACCGTGTCCGCGCGCCTCCCGTCGACTCGAAGCAGATGGAAGCCGAACGGCGTCGCCACGGGCCGGGAGATGTCTCCGGTCCGAATCGAGAACGCGACCTTCTCGAAGGCCGGATCCAGCTCACCTTTCACCCGCTTGCCGAGATCGCCGCCCAGGGCGCCGGAGGCCGAGTCGGCCGAGACTTCCTTCGCGGCGTCCTCGAACGTCCGATCGCCGCGAAGGATGGACGCGCGGACGGAGTCGACCCGCGCCAGCGCGGCGGCCGTGTCCGCGGCGCTCGGCCGGGTTCCGAGGCTCACCATGTTCACCACGGCAGTGGCCGGTCGGGCGAATTCCTCCTGGTGGGCGCGGTAATACTCGGCCACCTGGTCGGCGGTGATCCGGACCGAATCGTCGGCGATCTCCGCGGACGGATCCACGCTCACGAAGCGTACGGTGACCGTCTCGTTGACATCGCGGAAGTATTGCCAGGCCGCCTCGTCCGAGATGTAGATGCCTTCGGTCAGGCGCTGCAGGAGCTTGGTGCGGGGCAGCGTCTGCCGGTAGTAGGACTCGATCTGCAGCAGCAGATTCTCATCGACGGCGGGATTCGAGAAGAACGCACGGTATTTCTGGATGTCGAACCGTCCGTCGGTCTGGAACGCCGGGTGGCTGACCAGCGAGGGCGGAGGCCGGGTCTGAAACGCTTCCCGGATCTCCTCGTCCGTGACCCGGATTCCCAGTCGATCCATCTCCTGCTGCATGAGCGTCTGGCTCACGAGGTCGTTCCACGCTGCCTCCCGGACCTGGCGGACCTCCTCCTCCGTGAGGCTGCCGGATCTCTGTTGCCGAGCCGCATCCAGCTGGGCCTGGAGATATCGATTCCACTGGTTGTAGTGAATCTCGGCGCCACCCACCTCTCCCACCACGGGATCGACCTGCGAAAAGCCCGCCAGCCCCCGGCTCTGCACCCAGTCGAGGACCAGCCACCCCACGAACGCGACGCTGAGGATCAACATCACCCACTTCGCACTGTCCCGCATCGAGCGCATCACCATCGACATCGCGTATCTGCTCCAAGCTGTAGGGAACGATCGGGCTTGAAAGCGAAAACGGCCGGGCTTCGGCCGTCTTCCCTGCGGAGTCCAAGGGCCGCGGGAAACGTACCCGCGGCCCGTCGCCGAGGCAACGCCGATCGAGCGTTCGTTGACACCTTTTCGGCCACCCGGGTATCTTGCCGCTCCCGGTCCATGGTGACGATCCACCTCGTATGACTTGGATGCCTCCGAGCCGACACACGGACGAATACGTCCAACGGATAGAAGCCCGGTACGCTGCGAACCCGGAGGGATTCGTGTTCGCCCGGCTCGCCGATGCCTACAGCAAGGCCGGTCAGCCGGACCGCGCGCTCGAAGTCCTGGACAAGGGACTCGCGCGCCATCCGAGCTACGTGAGCGCTCACCTGGTAAGGGCTCGGATTCTGCGCAGGCTCGATCGCCTGGACGAAGCGGTCGCATCCTTCAAGAAAGCGCTTGATATAGATGCTGATAACATTATTGCTCTTAGAGCGTTAGCTGATATGGCCTTGGCTCGAGGAGATCTCCTCGGCGCCCGGGATTCCTACGCGCGCTTGGCCGAGCTCCAGCCTCTGGACGAGGAGGTGCGCGCCATGCGGGCCCGCCTGGAAGCCGAGGCGCTGGAGGCGTCCGCGCCTGCCGCGCGCGGCACGGCGTCCCGTGACGCAAGCTCGTCCGGGGAAGCGGACGAGAGCGCATCCGCACCCCTGGAGGTGGGGGAGGGAAACCTCATGACGGCCACCATGGCCGATCTGTTCGTGCAGCAGGGTCTGTATGACCGCGCGATCCGAATCTACGAGCGCCTGCTTCGATTCAGGCCGGACGACTTCTCCCTGTTGGAGAGACTGGAGGAGATCCGATCGCGGCAGGCGGGCGGCTCGGGGGCGGCGGGCCCACGAACCGTGGGAGAGGAAGCCGCGGAGCGGGGCCGGACCGCGGGGGTCGCCGAAGCTTCCGAGGACACGGAAGTTGCCCAGGCTCCAGAAGTCGCCGGGGACGCGGGAGCCGCCGG
>JBHHYZ010000007.1:0-82914 GCA_046757845.1 Gemmatimonadota bacterium | reverse complement strand
CGATGTGGATCTGCGCGCCCGTCAGGTCGTCCGGCCGGTCTCGGACCGCGCGCTCCCCCACGGGGGGGACCGGGCCCGCCGGTTGCCCCTCCCCGCACCCGAGCGGCAGGGCCGAGGCCAGCAGGAGCGCGGCGCCGAGCGCTCGCCCGGCCCGTGGAGGTCAGGATCGAGCGGCTGTCGGGGGATCCGGCGGCAGGAGAATCCCGCCTTCGCCACACGCGCCCAGGAGGCCGGCGGCCGCCAACAGCAGGCCCGCCCGCGCCCGTCGAGTCGTTCTCCGGTTCCGCTTCGCGCGCTTCATGGTTCGCTCCTCGTACCGCATGGCGGGCGGGTCCCCGACCGCTGGGGGTGATCGCCCGCCGTGTCGCTCGTCCGGGTTGACCATGCCAACCGCCCTCTACTACCGGGCGCGGCCCAACCGGTTCACAGGTGCAGGGACGCGCCACCCAGCAGGTAGACGTCGTGCTGCGGGCTGGAGCCGGTGCCCGGGAACCTCTCAGATACGTTGTCGAAGGACGAGACGTGGTCGCGCGCCGAGAATCGCACCTCGAACACGCGAGACACGGGAAGCGAGACGCCTCCGCCGAACAGGGCCGTGAAGTCAAGCTTGAAGGCACCTCCGAATACGTTGGCACCCTTCCCGCCGGCCCCCACGGAGGCGAACGGCCGCACACCTTCCTCGCCCCGAAGTAATAGAGGACGTTCCCTCCGAGCGTGCTCAGGTTCTGGTTGACGCTCACGGCTATGTCCCCCACGACGGCCCGGAATTCGCTGGGCGCATAGAGATAGAACGCCTCAAATTCCCAATGCTTCGCAAAGCGATAGCCGAGCTGGACACCGGTCGCGAACGAATCGTCGAAGCCCGAATCGTCTACCAGCGCCTGTTGCTCCGGGGGGAGCGTGATGTCGCTGAGGAAGAAGGCGCCCCCGATCAGGCCCGTGAGCCGAAACGGCCCCGGCACCTGCGCTGCCGCCCGGACCGGGAAGGCGCCGATCAGCGCGGCTCCGAGCAGCTCGAAACGAATCACCCGACGTGGCATCCGGTTCATGAGATCTCTCGCTCCGGCTCGCGCGACGCCTCCGGTCCCCGTTCGAGAGGGGGTGCGTGGGGTTGCCCGAGGCGGCCTCGCGGTTTGGCCCGAAATGCATCGCCCCTCTACTTATTAGGAGGCGAAGTGAGCGAAATCTTACAGATCGGTTTTCAGGTCTCCGGCAACAATTCCGCTAATCGCCTACGTGGCCGCGAGTTGTGAGATTCTCCGATTTTCGGGCCGCCGCCAGTGGCGACCGCCGCGCCGCGGAGACCGGGCCGAGGCCGGGGGTGCTCCCGGGGCTCGCCCCGCCGGCCCCGGTTTCGCACCTTGTACCCACTCGTGCTCGACGGTCCCGCGATGCGCCGCGAGACCAGGATCCGCGCTGCCGGAGGAGGAGCCCGTGACCGACCGGACCGATTCCTACAACTACACGCACTTCCGGCTGGAGGAGGCGGGGCGGCCCGCCGAGCGCCAGGTGGGCGCCGGAGACCTCGTCGCCGATGCCACGCTGTATCGGTTGGACGGTTCCGCCGTGCGGCTGGCGGAGCTGTGGGAGGAGCGGCCGGTGGTCCTCGAGTTCGGGAGCACCACGTGCCCGGTGTTCGTCTCCAAGCTTGAGCCGATGGAGGCCCTGGCGCGCCGCTACGCGGGCCGGGTCGACTTCTACGTGGTGTACGTGCGAGAGGCGCACCCGGGGAAGCACCGCCCGCCGCACGGCTCGCTGGAGGAGAAGCTGGAACGGGCGCGCGGCCTGAGGGACGAGGAGCCGGTGGGCCGGGCCATCCTGGTGGATGATGTGCGGGGGAGCCTGCACCGCCGGTTCGGCGGCTGGCCCAACTCCGCCGTGCTGATCGACACGGACGGGCGGGTCCTGTTCTACGCGGACTGGTGCGATCCCGAGGCGCTGCGGGAGCGGATCGAGGCCCGACTGAGCTTCCCGGGCGATGAGGCCGCGGCGGCGGCGGTGGAGATGGAGGAGAACTTCAGCCGGCCCAGCGGGCGCATGCTCGCGACGGCGCGGCGGGTGTTCCGGCGGGCCGGCTCGCCGGCCGGCTCGGACTTCGTCCGTCAGATCCCCAGGCTCGTGCTCATGCGTCTGCGCCACCGGGGTCCGTAGGCGCTTGCGTGGCGCCCCCGGAATCCGCAACCGATTCCGGGCCCGTAGCCGCGCCGGAGCTCCCGGGTCGCGGCGCGCACGTCAGGTAGGTCCAGCAGGCCCGGAAGGCGCGCCGGCCCCCGAACACCCGATCCATCGCCTGGCGAAGAAGCTCCAGCCGGTCCTCCACCGCCTCGGCCGGCGGGGTCTCTCCGGTCAGCTTGGGGGCGCCGCCCACCCACCCCAGAACGCCCTCGTGGTAGACGCTCAGGAACTCGTACCACTCCGCCACCTCGGCCCGGATGGCGGCGCGCCGGACGGACTCGGTCTCCAACCCCGCCTCCCGAAGGACGTCCAGGTAGTAGGACAGCGGCCGGACGGGGAGGAAGTACTTGCGCCGGAGCGCGTCGTGCGCCGCCATGTATGCCTCGTCGTCCAGCGCGGCCCGGTAGCGAGCCCAGGCCGGGTCCGTCCGCACCCGCTCGACCGCGGCCCGGTGGATGGCCTCCACCGTCTCATCGATGATCCATTCGTCCTCGGGCATCTCGGGGTTGCGGATGTTGCCCGACTGCACGAACAGCTTGCCTGACGGCCGAAGCAGCCGGGCCCACGAGCGCGCGGTCCGCGGCAGGTCGTAGTAGAGATGGATGGCGTTGGTCGAGACGAGCGCATCGGCCCCCCGCTCCCGGAGGGCCGGCTCCAGGACCTCCTCGAGCCGCTGCAGGCGACGCTCCTCCTTCAGGTAGCGGATGAGGCGAAACGCCAGCCGCGGCTCGTCCCGGAACTTCTCCAGGGCCAGCCGGAGGAACTTGGGCGAGGAGTCGACGATCAGGATCCCGAACTCGCGGCCGCCGGCCCGGGCCAGGAGGCGCTCGGCCAGGATGCCGGTCCCGCCCGAGTAGTCCACCAGCAGGTCTCCGTCTTCCAGGAAGGCGTCGAGCTGGGCCACGGTGGGCTCCAGGTTGTCGTACCAGCCGTGGCTCTCGACCGTGTCGTACTTGAGGGCGAGCTCCTCCAGGGGTCGCTCGGCCCACGCGCCGGCGGGGACCCGCGGGAATCCCTCCGGCCAGGCGAAGCTCACGGCTTGCCGTCCCGCTTCGAGGCGAAGCCGCGGTACAGCAGGTAGGTGGCCCCGAACGCCACGGCGAACAGGAGGGCGGGGAGGACCAGGCCCCACAGCGGGCCCTGGATGGGAGGTCCGACCGGAAGCGGGCTCACCGGTCGGCTCCCGGGTGCGGCGGCCGCGCGACCTCGGCCGGCGGGCGGGTCCTCCCGCCCGGGTGGGCGGAGCTTGCGGCCGGGCCGCCCCGCCGGCGGCGCCGCCAGCCCAGGTAGGCGAAGCCCATGCCCAGGAAGGAGGCCAGGTAGGCGATGCTCATGCCGATCAGGGTCGCCAGTCCGCGGTCCACGCGCTACGCCTCCCTCGAGGGGTCCGGGGCCGGGGTCGCGGACGGATGCCGACGCGAGGCCGGGCCGGACGCCGAGTCCGGGGCGCGGCCCGCCCCCGGCGCCCGCTCCCAGCGCAGGCCCCGCTCCAGCTCCTCGAGGTAGCGGGCCTGGCGGGCCTCGTACTCGACCGAGACGGCCCGGAGCTTGGGATCGATCACCCAGTACACGAGTCCGGCGCTCCCCAGCGCGCCCAGCAGCGCCAGGGCCCCGTCCCCGAAGCCCAGCAGCAGCCGGGCCACGCCGATCATGAGGAGGGCATAGGAGAGGGGCGAGAGGAGGATCGCGAGCCAGTCCTCGCGGCTCCACTCCTCGGCTTCCTCCGGCGTCCAGCGGCGCCGCAGCAGGGGCCGCCGGCGAGCTCGCGGGTCCGAGCGGGCGGCCCGCGCGATCAGTCCGCGGCGCTCGGCCTCGCGCCGCACCGGCCCCCACCAGCCCAGCGGCCGGGCCATCAGGTAGTACCGGACCAGGTGATCCATCTCCTCCGGTCTCGTGAACAACGTGGCGGGGAGGAAGACCGCGGCTCCGAGCGCCATCAGGGCCCAGAACTGGAGATGGTCGGGCAGGGGGGGGATGATCCCGAAGGAGGGCAGCACCCACACGACCAGCCAGGCGATCCCCAGGTTGGCCATCCACGAGGCCAGGTAGCCCCAGGCGTTGAACCGCCACCACACGACCTGCAGGATGTTGGGCAGCCAGATTCCGGCCATCATCAGCCACAGGGCGAAGATCAGCCACTCGGTGATCGACTCCATCATCAGGCCGTAGAAGAACGACCCGACCAGCAGGACCGCGGTGGCGATCCGCGCCACCCACACGAGGGTCCGCTCGCCCGCCTCCGGACGCAGGTAGCGCTGAAACAGGTCCCGGGTGAAGTACAGCGCCCCGAGGTTCAGGTGGCTGGAGATGGTGGACAGATGGATGGCCAGGATGGCGCCGAAGAACACGCCCACCAGGCCGGCCGGCAGGAGCTCGAAGCCCATGCGGAACCAGCCCATCTCGTAATCTGCCGTCCGGGTGAGCCCGGGAAGCAGGGTGAAGAAGGCGACGATGCTGGCGGCCCAGAAGCCGTTGCGGATCAACGTGAGGGCGCCCCCGGCCCACAGCCCGTAGCTGGCGTCGCGGACGCTGCGGGCGGACTGGATCCGCTGCGCCTCGGCGTACCAGTCGATGCTGGTGCCCATCCCGAAGCCGCCCACCACGGCGATCACCAGCATGGTGAGCCACCAGGCGACGGGGAAGTCGCCGCCGAACCAGCCGGTGAACGCGAACACATCGGTGCGCCAGGTCTGGCCGAGCTCCGCCAGCCGGGTCCCGACGCCGGCGCCCCCGCCGGCGGCCGCGATGCCGACCACGGAGACCAGCACGATGGCGAACACCGCCACGATCCCCTGGAGGAAGTCCCCCATCACCACGCCCCAGTACCCGGCGGCCAGGGTGTAGGCGGCCGTGAGGGCGCCGGGGACCACCAGGCCCACCCACAGAGGCCAACCGAACGCCATCTGGCCGACCTTGCCCATGGCCATCCCCACCCAGCCCAGGATGAACATGTTCATGAACACCTGCCATCCCGCCATCCAGCCGCGCAGCAACTCGGCCCCCAGCCCGCCGAACCGGAGCACCTGCCATTCGGCCTGGGTGTAGGCGAGCGAGCGGCGGAAGATGCGGGCGGAGACGAACGAGCCGATGGCCGTCCAGGCGCTGAAGAACGTGTACCACAGGCCTCGGAGCCCGTGGACGTAGACCGTCCCCGCGATCCACATGGGGGTGTCCGTGGCCGTGTGGGTGCTGAACACCGAGGAGGCCGGAAGCCACCACGGAAGCCCGCGGCCCGCCAGGAAGAAGTCGGACTCCGAGCGGCGGCCCAGGCGGTAGAAGAAGAAGGCGCCCCCCACCATGAGGAGCAGGAAGGCGCCGCTCCAGAAGACGTCCAGCCCGGTGAAGGCGGCCAAGCTCAGCGTCCGTCCCTGCGCCGATACACGATCTCCCCGTCCACCATGGTGAGGTCCACCCGGACGCGCTCGATCTCCACGGGATCGATCGCGAAGATGTCGTCCGACAGGACCGCCAGGTCGGCCCGGTAGCCGGGCTCCAGCCGGCCCAGCCGGTCCTCCCGGTAGCTGGCGTACGCGTTGGCGGCCGTGTAGGCGCTGACCGCCTCCTCCACCGTGATCTTCTGATCGGGCACCCAGCCGTCGGGATGTCTGCCGTCCAGGGTCCGGCGAGTGACGGCGGCGTAGATCCCCAGCAGCGGGTCCAGGGGCGCCACGGTCCAGTCGCTCCCGAACGTGAGCCGGGCGCCCGCGTCGAGCAGGGACCGGAACGCGTACGTGGTCCGGATCCGCTCGGGTCCGATTCGCTTCTCGGCCCACCGCCCGTCGTCGATGGCGTGGTAAGGCTGCATGGAGGCGATCACGGAGTCGGCCGCGATGCGGCGGATCGCCTCCCGGGTGAGGTGCTGGGCGTGCTCGATCCGGAATCGCCGGTCGCGCGGGCCGTTGCGCTCGCGGGCCTCGGCGAAGGCGTCCAGCAGCCAGTCGTTGGCGTGCGTCCCGATCGCGTGGACCATCACGTGCAGGCCGGCCAAGTCCGCGGCCACGATGTCGCGCCGCAGCCGGGCCGTGTCGGTGACCATGAGCCCCCGGGTCCCGGGCGCGTCCGTGTACGGCTCGTAGAACCAGGCGGTGGTCGAACCGAGCGAGCCGTCGACAAATCCCTTGACGGCTCCCCAGGCCAGGCGGTCGTCGCCGCGCCCCTCGCGCTCGACGTACGCGGCCAGCTCCTTCCACTGGTCGATGGGCACGGCAGCATACACGCGGAGGGGGAGCTCGCCCCGGGCGGCGGCGCGGCGGTAGGTCTCCAGCCCCTTCCAGCCGTGAAACGTTCCCATGTCGGTGATCAGCGTGTAGCCGTGCGAGACGGCCTCGCGGACGGCGGCGCGCAGGGCCTCGTCCATCTCCTCGTTCGAGGGTGTCGGGATCACCCGGCCGACCAGATCCTGGGCGGCGTCCTTGAGGATGCCGGTCAGGCGGCCGCTCTCGTCGCGCACGATTGTGCCGCCGGCGGGGTCCGGCGTGGCCGCCGTCACGCCGGCCAGCTCCAGCGCCCGGGAGTTGGCCAGCCCCATGTGGCCGTCCAGCCGCCGCACGAACACCGGCGTCTCCGGCGTGAACGGATCGATCCACTCGCGGCGCGGAAGCTCTCCTCCCCAGCGCTCGTGGTCCCAGCTTCCGCCCGTGATCCAGCGGCCCCGGTGCTCGGCCGCGAAGGCGCGGATCCGGCGCGCGAACTCCTCGGGCGTGGCCGCGTCGCGGAGCTGGACGCCGGCCAGCGCGAAGCCCCCAGCGATGAAGTGGGTGTGGTTGTCCATGAAGCCGGGGACGACGCGACGTCCGGCCAGATCGACGCGTTCGGTCCGCGGCCCGGCCAGGGCCTCGATCTCCGCATCGGTTCCCAACGCGAGCACGCGCCCGTCCCGGATCGCCAGGGCGGCGGCCGCGCCGGCGCCCGTCCAGATCTTTCCACCCGTCAGGATCATCTCCGCTGCCTCCCGTGTGGCCGGCCGCTCCCGGCAGGCGCTGATGAACGTGAGGAGGGCGACGGCGCCCAACGCGAGCGGGATGGCGCCGCGGGGCGGCCTCACGACGCCTCGGGCCGGCCGCCTCACGGCGCTCCTCCGCCCGCGCCGCCCGCGGCCGCCGCGGCGCCCCGCGCCCCCTTCAGCTTGCGGTCGAAGAAGTCGGCGGCCGCGTGGTAGGCGGCCAGCCAGCTCCGGTGCAGCAGGAAGCCGTGCACCTCATCCGGGAACACGAGCTGCTCCACCTCGACTCCCCGCCGGCGCAGCGCCTCGGCCAGGTGCACGGTCTCGCTGAACGGAACGTTGCGGTCGTCGTCGCCCTGGATGAGCAGCACGGGGGAGCGCCAGCCTTCGATCGAGGCCATGGGCGAGGACTCGAAGGCGAGCCGGGCGAACTCCGCCCGCTTCGCGGCGTCGTAGCTCGGCACGAAGTTCCGGATCACCTCGTTCCAGTCGTGCACGCCGTGCAGGTCCACGCCGGCGGCGAACAGGTCGGAGGCGCGCGACAGGCCCAGGGCGGTCAGGTAGCCGCCGTAGGAGCCGCCCCACAGGCCGATCCGGTTCGGATCCACGTCGGGCCGGCTTCGCAGGTAGAGTCCGGCGCCCATCACGTCGTTGAACTCGCTGGCGCCCCGCGCCCCGTAGTTCAGCGCCTCGCGAAACTCCAGCCCGTAGCCGATGCCGCTGCGGTAATTGACGGCCAGGACGATGTAGCCGCGGCTGGCCAGGTACTGGTTCATCGCGTAGGCGTTGTGGTAATAGCCCCGGTAGTGCCAGCCCAGTAGCATCTGGCGCCGGGAACCCCCGTGGAAGAACAGCAGGGCGGGCCGCCGGTCGCCCGGCCGGAGATCGGGCGGCAGGAAGAGCTGCCCGTGGATCCGCAGCCCGTCGGCGGCGGAGAAGATCACCTGCCGGGGCACGACCAACCGGTCCGCGGGGAAGTCTGCCGGGAGCGACCGCGGGGCGAGCGGGTGGCTGCCGGATCCGGTCACCAGGGCGGCGTGCGCCGGCCGGCGGGCGTCGGAGGCCAGCACGGCGACGGCCGCTCCGTTCGAGGTGACAGCGGGAGCCCACTCGATCCCGTCTCCGTGGGTGACGGGCCGCGGAGTCTCGCCGCCGGCCGGGACCCTCCAGATGTGGCGCCGGTCGATGTCACCCTGGTTGGAGGAGTAGACCACGTCGCGGCCGTCCGGCGTGAGCGTCACGTGCTCGACCTCGAACGAGCCGGGGGTGAGGAGCCGTGCGGCCCCGCCGGCCACGGCCACCGAGTAGAGGTGCGTCCAGCCATCACGCTCCCACGGGAACACCAGGCGGTCGTCGGCCGCCCACCACAGCTGGCCGCGGGACTCGACGTTGCGGAACACGCTGCCCGGACCCTCCTCGGCCCGCCACACCTCCCGGCCCTCGCCCGTCGCGGGGTCGGCCACCCGGATCGACCAGGGAAGACCCGAACGCCGGGGCGCGAACGGAAGACGCCGGGCCTCGTTCGGGATGCGCAGGAAGGCGATCCGCGCTCCGTCGGGGGACCATACCGGCGAGCCGTCCCGGTCCACGCTCGGATCCATGTAGCGGAGCCTGCGCGCGCCCACGTCGTAGACCCCGATGAAGGCGTGGTCCCCGCGCGCGCTCACGAAGGCCAGCCGACGGCCGTCCGGGGACCAGCGAAGGCTGGATGCGCGGCCACGGATCTTAAACAGTTGCTTTGGCTTATTGCGATTTACATTATGTGGTTTCACGTCAGTTTGCGCCGGCGTTGCTCCGGCGCCCGGCTCGGGTGCCATATCTTCCGTGGGGGTGGCTCGCTTCGACGCTTCGTCCGCGGGCAGGTCCACCCACCAGACCTGTCCGCGCCGCACGAAGGCGACGCCGTCGCCCCGGGGCGAGACGGCCGGAGACGCGCCCTCGGCGAGCTTCACGGGGGCGGGCTTGGCCTCGGGGTCGAGCCCGACCCACCAGATGGCCCGCTCCGCCCCTTCCGCCGAGCTGGTCGGGTTGGGGATCTCGCCCTGACGGTTCGGGGCGCCGCCTCGCACGTAGACCAGGTGCCGGCCGTCAGGCGTGAAGTGGAGATCGGCCAGCTCCTGCCCGTCGTCCTCGGCGTAGGGGGTCACCGCGCGGCCCTGGTAGTCCGGAGGCATGGCGGCCCACAGGTTGCGCACGCCCTCGGCGTCCTGGACCCAGGCCAGCGCTCCGCCGGCGGGAGCGGCCACCAGCCCGGAGGGGAAGGGGTCGCTCATCACCTGCTCGAGCGTGAACGACTCCTGGGCCACGGCGGCGGGAGCGGCGAGGAGACCGAGAGCTGAGCCGAGGGCCGCCGCGAGGAGAAAGACCGGGAATCTCGGGTTGTTAGACATGGGTCCATCCTTTCGTGGTTCTCTTACCGGGACACGTCGCGCCCCGTCGTGCGTCATGCCGCGCTCGAGCGGTCGTCCCCGCGCGCCAGCCAGTAGAACGACCGCGCGGCTTCGAGGTCGCGGTAGAAGCCCGCCACGGAGTATCCGCGGGCCAGCGCTCGGGAAAAAGCGCGGCCCGTTGCCTCCCGCCAGGCGCGCGCTTCCCCGGGATCTCGCTCCAACAGACGCTCCAACTCGCCGGGAATCTCCACTCGCACGACGCCCGCATTCCTCCAAGCATCGGAACTCGAGACTTCCGGCGCGCCCTCGGCGTCCAGCCGGCCGCAGATGAGCGGCGCGGCCCGGATCTCCGGGTGGGGTCCGCACAGCCTTCCTTCCATGGCCGCTTTCGCACGCTCGCTCTCCAGGCGCCAGCGGACGATGAAGCGGTCGGTCGGGCCGCGATGCAGGGGGCTGTCGCTCTCCCCGTAGAGATTGGGCACGAAGCGGTCCACCTCGGCGCCCAGCCGGTTCAGGTTCATGTGGGCGTTGCGGGCTACCAAGGGATCGTAGGTCCAGAAGATGGTGTCCACGCCCTGCCTCAGGACCTCGCGTCGCTGGAACAGCTTCAGCCGGACCCCCAGTCCGTGGCCGCGCGCGTCCGCGGCCACGGCCAGCATGTGCGACCAGTGGGCGGGGCGGCCCTCACGAAAGCCGGCCAGGCTGAACACGGTGCCCAGCAGCCGGCCGTGAGCGTCGAACGCACCCGCCACCACGCCGCCCACCTTCTGGTTGACCATCAGCAGCGAAGCGGGGACGATGCCGTCGTACTCGGTTCCCCACGTGTCTCGCTGAAGCGCCACGCAGGCGGCGTACTCTTCGGGTCGCGAGAGCGAACGGATCTCCGCGCCGCCCGGGAGGACGCCGGCCTCGCTCATCGCGTCAGGCGCTCGCGGCGCACGGTCAGGTCGTCGATGCGGTCCCGGTCCACGGCGACCCCGAGGCCCGGCCGCTCCCTGGGGACCCGCACTTTGCCCTCCCGGTCCATGGTCCACTCCGGCGTCACGATGTCGCGCTCCCAGTAGCGGGCGCTGGGCGAAAGGTCGCCGGGCAGGGTGAAGCCGGGCAGCGAGGCCAGAGCCACGTTGTGGGCCCGGCCGATGCCGCTCTCGAGCATGCCCCCGCACCATACCGGCACGCCCGCTTCGCGGCACAGGGCGTGGATGGCCAGGGAGGGGCCGAAGCCGCCCACCCGTCCGGGCTTGATGTTAACGATCCGGCCGCTGCCGAGCGCGATCATGTCCTCCGCGCGCGCGGGCCCCGTGATGGACTCGTCCAGGCAGATGGGGGTGCGCAGCCGGGCCTGCAGCTCGGCGTGCCGGCGCAGATCTCCGCCTTCCAGGGGCTGCTCCAGCATCAGGAGGTCGAACGCGTCCAGCCCCGCCAGGCGGTCCGCGTCGGCCAGGGTATAGGCCGCGTTCGCGTCCACCGCCAGGGCCGCCTCCGGACCGGCGGCCTCCCGCGCCGCCTGCACGTTGGCCAGATCCTCTCCCGGGCGGATCTTGAGCTTGACCTTCCGGTAGCCCGCGGCGAGCGCCTCGCGAACCTTCTCCGCGAGGGCTGCGGGCGTGGGTTGGATGCCGAGCGAGATTCCGGTTTCGATGTGCTCGCGGGTTCCGCCCAGCCGAACGGAGAGCGGGAGCCCCTCGCGCTCGGCCGCCAGCGCCCACATTCCCATCTCGACGGCGGCCTTGGCCATGCGGTGGCCTCGGATTCCATCGGCCAGGGCCGGGGCGACCCGTGCGGGCTCGGCGAACTCGTGCTCCAGAACGCGCGGCGCCAGCCACTCCCGGATGGCCAGCCACGCGGTGTCGATGGTTTCCGGGCTGTAGTTGGGTCGCTCTCCGGCCACGCATTCCGACCAGGCGCGGTGTCCGTCGGCGTCACGGAGCTCGAGCAGAGCGATGCGCCGGTGCGTGGTGGTCCCGGAAGAGATGCGGAACGGTTCGCGCAGCGGGAGTCGGATCTCTCGAAGGATGATCTGTGTCGTCGCGAGCACTTCCGTCCCCGGGTTCGGAGGTCGTTTGACCAGTCAGGATGTGAGTATGCACGCGAGCGGGCCGGGTGGGAAGATGCGGCCTCCGGCTCCCGCGGACGGGCGGCGGGATGCCGGCCCGGGCGCCGGGCAGGGCTCCGGGGCGGTCCGTCTCGTGGCTTCGGCGAGGCGGCTGTTCGCCGCTTGTCCCGTGCCCCTCGATGCGAGAGGTTCTCGCGGATCCGTTGGTGGGGGCGGCCTCGCGGGATCGACAGTGGCTCGCCCCAACGCGCGAGGGGGGTCCGCGATGGCCGAAACTGGACGTCGAAGGCGGTCCGAACCCGGGAGGATGAAGCGTTCGGCCCGGCGGTTCGCGCCGCCCTTCTCTCTACCGGCGGAGCACTTCGCGGCCGCTCTCGTGTGGCTCGTCCTGGGATCCGCGGGGCTGGTGGCGGTGGCGCCGGATCTGGCCCGCGGCGGTTTCCTCCAGTTCCGGGTGGTCGCGGTCACCCATCTGTTCACGCTGGGCTGGATCACGACGACGCTGTTCGGCGCCCTGTACGAGATCGCTCCGGTGGCCCTCCAGACGCCGGCCCGCGGGATCCGTACCGGCCACGCCGGGTTCTGGGCTCTCACGGGTGGGATCGCGTGCCTGGCGGGCGGTTCCTGGTTCCAGGCTCCGGTCTGGCTCGCTCCCGGCTGGCTGCTGATCCTGGCGGCCGTGGGCGTGCACATCTGGAACCTTCGGCCGCCGAGCGATCCGCCGGCCCGCGTCCGCTACATCGGTCCCTACGTGCAGAGCGCCCGGCTGGTGCTGGTCCTGGCTCTCCTCCTGATCGGCGCCAACATCGGCGCCTATCAGGGCTGGTGGAGCGTGGACCGCACCGGGATTCTCGCGGCGCACGCCCATCTGGCCGCCGTGGGGTTCGCCACGCTCGCGGTCGTGGGGGTCGGAAGCCGGCTGCTCCCGATGTTCCTCCTTGCCCGGGTCCATCCAAGCTGGCCGCTCCGTTGGATCGGACCGCTCCTGCTCGTCGGCCTGTGCGCCTTCGCCGGAGGCACGATCCGGGGCGTCGGGGCGCTGGAGGTGGGAGGGGGCGTCGTCCTGGCGGCGAGTCTCGCGCTGTATCTGTATCTGGCTGGCTCCTACTTCCGGCGCCGGGAGCGCCGCCGGCTGGGATCGGATCTGGTGCAGATGGCGGTCGCGCATGCTTTCCTGGGCGTCGCCACCGTCCTCGGCCTCGGCCTGCTGCTCTCCCGGCCCGCCGATCCGCAGGCGGTGGCGGCGTACGGCGTGGTCGGGATCCTGGGGTGGCTGGCCCTCATGGTTGGAGGCGTGTACGCCCGCATCGTGCCGTTCCTCAGATGGCTCCACCGCTTCGGGAAGCGGGCCGGAGAGCCGGGGGTCCCCCGGATCGGTGATCTCGGGAGCGGGCCGCTGGGTTGGATTCGGCTGCTCCTGCTCTCCGCCGGAGCGGGGACGCTGGCGCTGGCCATCGATGCGGCGAGCCGTTCGGGCGCCGTGCTGGGCGCGGGGATATTCGGACTGGGCGCTCTGAGCCTGGCCCTGGAAGTCGTGAGATCGCCCGGTGCGGCCCGCTCGGAGCCGGCCCGGGCGGGAGCGGACCGATCGGCGGAGAGTGGCGGGACCCGCCATCGGCTGGACGTGCGGCCGATCCTGGCCAGGGGAGAGGAGCCGCTGAACCGGATCCTGGCGTCCGCCGAGCGGATCCCGGAGGGTGGGGCACTGGAGATCGTGGCTCCGTTCGAGCCGGTTCCTCTCTGCCGCGCGCTGGCCCGCAGGGGCTTCGCGCACCGCGCCCGTCCGGAGAGCTCGGGAGCGTGGATCGTCCGCTTCACTCGCACCTCCATCACGCCGAGCTCCACGATCGCCCAGGTCTTCGAGGCCTATCCCGCAACCGAGGCCGTGCTGGCGGACCATGGGCTGGACCTGTGCTGCGGTCGTGACAAGACGCTCGAGTTCGCGGCCGGGGCGCACGCTCTGGAGCTGGATGAGCTGTTGGCCGAGCTGCACCGGGCGGCGTGCCCGGCGGACTGACCGCTCAGGACTCCCTGGCCAGGCCGGCCCGGATCCTCGCCCGCTCCAGCAACGCCTGTTTCTCCCACAGGCCGCGCACCAGGTCGTCCAGCGTCGTCTCCTCCAGGTAGGCGAGGATCGCCGCCCGCAACGGCTTGAAGCGCTCGTGGAGAGGACAGGGGGTCTCATCGGAGCAGGGGTCCAGTCCCACCGCGCAGCGCTCCAGATCCTCGAGTCCGTCGAACACCTGCTTGATCTGCAGCACGGTGATCTCCGCCGGAGGATAGGCCAGCCCGTAACCGCCGCTCGGTCCCCGTGAGGACCGCAGGAACCCGTGCCGGACCAGATCCTGGAGGATCTTTCCCAGAAACGGACGGGGGAGGTCGCACGCCTCCGCGATGTCACCGAGCAGGGACAGTCGGCCGGGCGGGCGTTGGGCCAGATACGTCAGCGCGCGAATCGCGTATTCGCAGGTGAGGGAATAGAGCATTCTGGCGTCTGCCGACCCCCTTTCATACCTTTGTATCCTTAATCATTGGATCCGGTCCGGCCGCCTGCAAGTCCGGTGACGGATGCGCGGTGCCGGGAACTTCCGCATCTCGGCGACGGTTGACAGGGAGCCAACAACCTTAAATATTTTTACCATGCGTTCGAGAAAAATGCCAGCCGCCTCCGCCGGATCCCAGGCCGCCCCCGGGCGACCGAGTCCGCCGCGGCCCACGCCGCACGTCATGAAGAAGCGGCTGCGGCGGCGGGACGAGATCCTCCACTCCGCTCTCCTCGCGTTTCGCGAGAAGGGCTACCACGGGACGACCCTGGAGGACATCGCCGGGCGCCTGGGTCTGAGAAAGACCGCGCTGTACCATTATTTTCCCGATAAGGAGTCCATCCTATACGAGTGCCACCGCCGCTCCCTGAGCGAGCTGGAGCGCGTGCTCGACGAAGCGCGGACCCGATATGATACGGCCACGGAGCGGCTGGGGCAGGTCATCCGAGAACACGTCCGGGTGATGACCGAGCTTCTTCAAGGCTCTCCCCTGGCCTTCGAGGTGCCGGCTCTGTCGCGGGAACATCAAGCGGAGGTCGTGGCCCGCCGGGACCGGTACGAGATGAGCGTCCGGAAGCTGGTGGCCGAGGGCGTGGAAGCCGGGGAGTTTCGGCCCGTGGACCCGAAGATCGCGACTCTGGCTCTGCTGGGGGCGATCAACTGGATCGCCCGCTGGTACGATCCGGACGGTTCGATGAGCGCGCCGGAGCTGGGCGCTCGGTTCGCGGAGCACCTGGTCGGGGGACTGGCGCTCTCGTGGCCCCCCGCGGCGAGGTCGGCGTGAGGGTCGCGCCCGCGGCTCCGGTCCCTTCACGCCCAAGAGCCCGGACCCACTCACACCCATGAGCAGGAGGCGGAGGATGACCCCGATTCGTGCCGGTGCGATCCGGCGTCGATACCAGACGGTTCGCCGGAGGCGGAGGACGGACGGCGGAGATGCGGGCCGGCTGGCCCTGCGCGGTGCCTCAGTCCTGGCCGTGCTGTGCTTCGCGCCCCAGGCGGCCCGTACGCTCGGGGCCCAGGAGCTCGGGTCCGATCTGCTCACGATCCGGGATCATCCGGATCGGCAGGAGTTGGTGCTGGCGCTGGGGCCCATCGACCTGCCGGCGCACACGTCGCACCACAAGCTGCAACAGATGATGCCGCAGCGCGGAGAGATTCCGTTCGACCTGATGGTGCACGGCTATCGGACCGAGGCGGTGGATCGGGACGGCAACCCGGTGCCGCACCTGGTCATCCACCACTTCAACCTGCTGGACCCCACGCGCCGGGAGCTGTTCCTCCCGATCATGCGGCGCGTGTTCGCGTCCGGCAGCGAGACGGGGGCGCAACGGGTGCCCAAGGAGCTGTTCGGTCTGCCGCTCAAGGGAGGGGATCCGTTCATCCTTCTCACCATGCTGCACAACCCCACCGCCCAGAGCTATCGGGGGGTCCGCGTCCGGCTGATCCTCGACTACAGTCGGGGCACGACGCCGCTGTACCGCGTCTACCCGTTTCACATGGATGCGGGCTTTCCATTGGGCAGCAAGGCGTTCGACCTGCCGCCCGGCCGGTCCGTCCACTCCTGGGAGGGCAGTCCGGCGATCCCGGGAGCGATCCTCGCCGTGGGAGGCCACCTCCACCCCTACGCCCAGGACCTGAAGCTCGAGGACGTGACCGAGGGGAAAGTGCTGTATGAGATCCACCCCACGGCTCGGCCCGACGGCCAGCTGGAATCCGTCCCCGTGAAGATGTTCATGGAGGGGCAGCTGGGGGTGCCGATCGATCCGAGCCACGTCTACCGGGTGTCGGCGACCTACGACAACCCCACCGGCAAGACGATTCCCGAAGGCGGCATGGGGTCGGTGGCCGGTGTGTTCATCCCGGGCAACACCGCCGACTGGCCGCCGGCCGATCCGCGGGATCCCCTGTACGCGACGGACTACCGGAACGTGCTGGCGAGCACCACGATGGAGGGTCCGGGGTTCCGCGAGCCGGTCCCCGTCGCCCCGGAATCGGGTCCGCGCGCCCAGGCGCCTCCGTTGCCGGTGGGACGAGACCATCTGGTCCGCATCGTGGACCATCCAGACGAGAATGCGCTGGAGCTGGTGGTGGGCCCGGCCCGCCTCTCGCCGGGCGGACACCACGTGCGGCTGCCGGTCCAGCTGATCGATCTGCCTCTGGAAGGATGGTTGCACGGGTTCCGGTGGGAGATGACGGACGGGGCGGGACGCAAGCTGCCCGACGAGCTGCTCCACCACATCAACCTGATCGATCCCGATCAGCGGGAGCTGTTCTCCGAGATCCCGCGGCGCGTGATGGCGGCCGGGCGGGAGACGGGAAGCCAGGAGATGCCGCGCTTCCTGGGCTATCCGGTGAAGAAGGGGACCCGGCTCATGGTGAGCGCGATGTTCGCGCGCCCCACGAAGGCGGCCGTCCCGGAAGCCTACCTGCACGTGTTTCTGTCCTACACGAGAGCCGGCGCCAACCCGGTGCACCCGAGGGATGTCTACCCCTTCTACCTGGATGTGATGGGTCCGGTGGGGCGGAAGTCCTTCGTCGTGCCGGCGGGTGGCACGGAGCGCTCCTGGACCGGGAGCCCCGCCATCGATGGGCGGTTGGTGGCCATAGGGGCTCACCTGCACGATCGGGCCCGCTCGATCCGCCTGGAGGACGTGACGGCGGGCCAGGTGGTCTGGCAGGCCGAGCCGCAGCGGGATGAGAACGGACACGTGACGGGGGTTCCGACCGCTCTGCTGTGGGCCCGGGGCGGCATCCCGATTCACCGCGACCACCAGTACCGAATCGTGGTCGCGTACGACAACCCCACGGGCCGGCCCGATCCCGAGCCGGCGATGGGGGAGATCGGTGGGATCCTGCTCGCCGATCCGGGGGCGCGGTGGCCGGCCTTGAAGAAGGACGATCCGGCTTATGTGGCGGATCTGACCAACACGCTGGAGGCGCCCGAGAAGCTGCAGGGCCACTGAGGCGGGGCCGACACACGGCCCTCGGCCGGGGACCCGCCCGGATGGGCCGGCGGTGAGCCGGCCCGTGAGGATGAGATGACGACGCGAACAGAGACGGGGACGCCGGAAGCGCAGCGACGATTCGAGCCGCGAGATCCCGCGGCGCTGAATCTGCGCGAGGTCCTGTACGACAAGGCGGATGGGGTCGCCCGCATCACCATCCACCGGCCGGAGCGCTACAACGCGTACTCCACCGCGGCGCTCGAGGAGCTCGCAGCCGCGTTTCGGGATGCGAGCTTCGACGACTCCGTCGGCGTCATCGTATTCACCGGCGCGGGAACGCGGGCCTTCTGCACGGGGGGTGACGTCAAGGAGTACGCGGACCTGTACGTGCCCGCGCCGCGCGATTACTGGAAGTACATGGCGCTGTTCCGCTCCTACGTCGAGAGCATCCTCAACACCGGCAAGCCCGTGATCGCCCGGCTCAACGGGATGGCGGTGGGGGGCGGGAACGAGAGCCAGCTGGCCTGCGATCTCACCGTGATGGCCCAGCACGCCTACATCAAGCAGGTCGGCTCCCAGGTGGGCTCGGTGGCCTGCGGGGGCTCCACCCAATGGCTCCCCCTGGTGGTGGGCGACAAGCGGGCCCGCGAGATCCTGTTGCTCAACGAGCCGATTCCCGCCGTCAAGGCGCTGGAGTGGGGGTTGGTCAACTGGGTGGTGCCGTCGGTGCGCCGGGCGGACGGCTGGGCCGAGGAGGCCTCGACGGAGGAGATCCGCAAGGCGCAGAAGGGCGAGGACGGCTACTCGATCGATCTGTCGCGCCTGGATGCGTTCGTGGAGGACCTGTGCCGGCGGCTCCTGGCCACCTTCCCCGAGTGCACCCGGTACACGAAGCAGCAGGTGAACTTCCTCAAGGACTTCGCCTGGAGCTCCACGGTGCGGCACGCCCAGGACTGGCTGGCCCTCCACTACGCGTGTTGGGAGCCGGTCGAGGGCATGCGGGCCTTCGTCGAGAAGCGCGCCCCGCGCTACCAGCTGATTCGCGAACGGGCCGCCCGGGGCGAGTCATCGGAAGCGGTCTGGGGGCCGCCGCTGCGAACCTGCGGGCAGTGCGGAGCGACGGACCTGCCGGCCGGGCACGCGTACTGCGGTGCCTGTGGCGCGCCGCTGGCCGGAGAGGATGGGGCGACGGGAGATGAGTGAGATGGCCATCTCCACGTCCGCGAAATCGGTCCGGGTCGAGCGCCAGAAACGGGTCGCCCGGCTGATCCTCGATCGACCGCCCTACAACATCCTGACCCGGGACGTGCTGGCCCGTCTGCGCGAGGCGATGGCGGGGCTGGCGCGGGAGCGCGAGCTGTGCGTGCTGTTGCTCTCCGCCGCCGGCGAGCACTTCTCGGCGGGGGCGGACGTGGCCGAGCACCTGCCGCCGGAGCACGAAGCGCTGATCCCCGAGTTCCTGGACACGGTTCGCGTCCTGGCGGAGTTTCCGGCCCCCACGGTGGCCGTCGTGCGGGGGCGTTGCGTGGGCGGCGGGTTCGAGCTGGCCCAGGCCGCCGATCTGATCGTGGCCGCCCGGACCGCCCGCTTCGGCCAGCCGGAGATCGGGCTGGGCGTGTTCCCGCCCGCCGCCTGCGCGCGGCTCCCTCAGGTGGTGGGAGCCGCGGCGGCGCGCGAGCTCCTGTTCACGGGCGATCTGATCACGGCCCGTCAGGCCAGACGCCTGGGGCTGGTGTGCTCCGTGGTCGAGGACGGCCGGTTGGACGAGGCGGCCGAGGCGCTCGCGCGCCGGATCGCCCGGCACAGCCCGGCGGCGCTGCGGCTGACCAAGCGGGCGGTGGGCCGGGCGGAGGAGGGGTGGACCGCCGCCATGGCCGAGGCGGGCCGCCTCTACGTGGACGAGCTCATGTCGACCGCGGACGCGGTGGAGGGGCTGCGGGCGTTCGTCGAGAAGCGGACCCCGCGCTGGAGCGGGCGATGATGGACCGCGCGCAAGGTTGGGTGGATCCGGCGCGACCGGTGCTCGAACAGCTGGACGTCCTGTCGGAGCGCACCTTCGCGGACCCGGACCTCCAGGCGCTGGCCGATTACCGCAAGAGGGGGCGCGACTGTCGGGTGATCGGGTGCTTCCCGGTGTACACGCCCGAGGAGCTGGTGCACGCCGCCGGCTTCTTGCCCGCCCACCTGTACGGCGGCGGACAGATCATCGAGATCGAGCGGGCGGACGCCCGGATCCAGAGCTTCGTGTGCTCGATCGCCAAGAGCACACTGGAGCTGGGCCTGGCCGGGCGGATCCCGATGGTGGACGGGTTCCTGTTCCCGTCCATCTGCGACGTGGCCCGCAATCTCTCCGGGATCTGGAAGCGCAACTTCCCGAACCAGTTCATCGGCTACTGCCACTGGCCGGAGCAGGCGAATGCCCCGAGCGCCCGGGTCTATCTGCGCTCCGAGCTCGCCCGGGTCTTGTCCGGACTGGAGGAGTTGCGGGGCCGGGAGGTCGGCGTCGACGAGCTCAACGCGTCGCTGGCCGTCTACAACGAGAACCGGCGACTCATGCGGGCCCTGCGCGGGCTGCGGAGGGCGCACCCGGAGAAGCTGGCGCTGGCCGAGAGCTATCGGCTGTTCCGGGCCGGCGGGTTCATGCCGCGGGAGGAGCACAACGAGCTGCTGCGGCGCGCGCTGGAGGAGGCGGAGGCGCGCGAGCGCAAGCCGCGCGACGCGATCCGGGTGGTGCTGGAAGGCTCGTTCTGCGAGCAGATGCCGGTGGCCATGATCGAGATGATCGAAGAGGCCGGGTGCTACGTGGTCGACGACGACCTGCTGCTGGGCCTGCGCTGGTACTCCGAGGATGTGCCCGCGGACACGGAGGACCCGCTGGACGCGCTGGCCGGCGCGTTCCTGGCCGGCGCCCCGGACTGCGCCGTGCACTACGTGGGTCGCGAGTCGCGCGTGGCCGCGTTCGGGGAGAAGCTGACCCGCTCGGGGGCCGAGGGGGTGATCTTCGCCTCGGCCAAGTTCTGCGAGCCGGCGCTGTACGACGTGGTGCTGCTGCGGGACGAAGCAGAACGCCACGGCCTGCCCTACGTCCTGTTCGAGTTCGAGGAGAAGGCGGGCCTGTTCGACGCCATTCAGACCCAGGTCGAGACGTTCGTCGAGTCCATCCTGTTCTTCGAGGAGGAGGGGGCTCGCGGCCCGAGCCCGCTGAGAGGCGCCTATGTCTGAGAACGGCTACGTCCATCAGGGGACCGGGCGCGAGCTCCAGAAGCGCCTGCTGGCGGAATATTTCGGCCGGGTCAACACCGCCCGGGAGCGCGACGAGAAGGTCGCCTACGTGTTCATCTCCGGAAACATCGCCGAGTACCTGCGCTCCTTCGGCTTCCACCTGGTGTACCCGGAGGTCACCTCGCTGCAGTGTGGGATCAAGCGGATGGCGGGGACGTTCATCGGGGCCGCCGAGGACCTGGGCTACTCGCCCGATGTGTGCGGCTACGTGAAGAACGACATCGGGCTGGCCCAGACCGACGGAACCTCGCCACTGGGCAAGCTGCCGCCGCCCGACGTGCTCCTGTGCAACTACGCGGGCTGCCGGACCTACATCAAATGGTTCGAGGCGCTGGCGGAGCACTACGGCGCGCCGCTGGTGATGCTGGACGTGCCGTACCAGCGCCACTGGGGCCGGGAGGCCGAGGACTTCGCGCCGGACGATGTCGCCTATGTGACCGACCAGTTGCGCGAGCTGATCCCGCGGCTGGAAGCGATCGCGGATCGCTCGTACGACGACGAGGCTCACCACCGTATGCTGGCTGACAGCGTGGTGGTGGAGGACGTGTGGTCCCGCATCCTCCAGAGCGCCAGGCATCGCCCGGCGCCGCTGGACGCGTACTTCGAGGCGGTCTTCTTCATGGCTCCCCTATACATCCTCCGCGGGCTGCCGGAGTGCCGTGAGTTCTACGAGGCCACCTGGCTCGAGATCCAGGAGCGGATCGAGCACGGGATCGGGCCCATCGAGGAGGAACGGTTCCGGGTGGTGGTGGAGGGTCCGCCGCCGTGGCCCCACTTCCGGGCGTTCTGGGAGATGTTCAAGCGCTGGGGCGCCGTGTCGGTGGCATCGAGCTACGCCAAGGTGGGGGGGATCTTCGACCGCGGCTTCCGCCACGATCCCGAGCGGCCGCTCGAATCGCAGGCGGAGTACTGCCTGAACTGCTACACGAACCTGAACCTGGGTCTTCGAACGGATCTCCTGCAGGCCTACGCGGAGGAGTACGAGGCGGACGGAATCGTCATTCACTCGGTCAAGTCCTGCCGCTCCTTCTC
This sequence comes from Gemmatimonadota bacterium, assembly GCA_046757845.1. GTDB lineage: Bacteria > Gemmatimonadota > Gemmatimonadetes > Palauibacterales > Palauibacteraceae > JBHHYZ01. The sequence goes on along the minus strand of JBHHYZ010000007.1, from coordinate 61,546 downwards.
GGTGGGCCAGGCCGACCTGAGGGAAGCGCTCCGGGAGCGGATGGGTCTGCCGACGCTGTTCGTGGAGAGCGACCTGGCGGATCCCCGGTACTTCCAGGCGGCGCAGCTTCAGAACCGGATCGACGCGTTCTTCGAGGGTCTCAAGCATCAGCGGCTCGTGGTGCTCAACGAGCCGGCGCCGTGCTGAGGCCGCACGGAGAGGGGGGGGAACGATGGTCGTAGGCGGTGTCGATGTGGGATCCACCCAGACGAAGGCCGTGCTCCTGGACGAGAACCGCAGGATCGTGGGTCGGGCGCTCACCCAGACGGGGGCGCACGTGGTGCGGGCGGCCGAGCGCTCCTTCGGCGTGTCGCTCGAGGACGCGGGGCTGGAGGCGCACGACGTGGGCTACGTGATCGGCACGGGCTACGGGCGCTACAAGGTCACGTTCGGAGACGACCAGGTGACCGAGATCAGCTGCCACGCGAAGGGCGCGAGCTTCGTGTTTCCCGGGACCACGACGGTTCTGGACATCGGGGGGCAGGACACCAAGGCGATCCGGGTGGACGAGGGCGGCGAGGTGCTCGACTTCTGCATGAACGACAAGTGCGCCGCCGGAACGGGGCGCTTCCTGGAAGCGGCCGCCGAGGTCATGGGGCTAGAGCTGAGCGAGATCGGGCCGCTCTCCCTGGAGGCGCGAGTTCCGATCAAGATCACCAACGTCTGCACCGTGTTCGTGGAGACCGAGATCCTGAGCCATCTGGCCAGGGGCCGCAAGGTCAGCGATGTGCTGGCCGGCGTGCACCGGGCTATCGCGCGGCGGGCCGTCGGCCTCATCCGGCGGATCGGGCTGGAGCCGCAGTTCACGTTCACCGGCGGCGTCTCACGGAACCCGGGGATGCGGGCCGCGCTCGAAGAACGGCTCGGCAGTCCGCTCAACGCCTCCGAAGACTCGCATTACATGGGGGCGATCGGGGCGGCGCTGTTCGCGTGGGAGCGGGCCCACCGAGGGGCGGGATCGGAGGTGGCGGCATGAACTACGTGCTGGGGATCGACGTGGGCGCGCGCTACACCAAGGCCGTCCTCCTGGACCTGGACGGTGAGGAGATCGCCCGGGCCGGCACGACCACGGGGGTGTTCTTCGCCCAGGCGGCCGAGAAGGCTCGGCAGGCGTGCTGCGAGCAGGCCGGCATCGAGCCGGACGAGATCGGATACGTGGCCACCACGGGATACGGGCGCTACCGGATCCCGTTCCGCCAGGTCCAGATCACCGAGATCACGTGTCACGCGCGCGGCGCCGTGGCGCTGTTTCCGGGCACGCGCACGGTCATCGACGGGGGGGCGCAGACGACTCGAGCCATGCGGGTCGGCCCGGAAGGCCGAATCCGGGCGTTTCGGCAGAACGACAAGTGCGCCTCGGGCTCCGGCCGCTTCCTGGAGCGGGTGGCCAAGGCGCTGGAGCTGAGGCTGGAGGAGGTCGGACCCCGCGCGCTGCAAGCCCAGGCTCCGTGCGAGATCTCCTCGATCTGCGCGGTTCTGGCCGAGTCCGAGGTGATCAACCTGGTGAGCCAGGAGAAGCCGACCGAGGACATCCTGGCGGGAGCGCATCGCGCCATCACGGGCCGGGTGGCCTCGTTGGTGAAGCCGCTGAAGCCGGAACCCGAGGTCACGCTCACGGGAGGTGTGGTCCACAACCCGGCGTTCGTACGCTGGCTGAGCGACGCGCTGGGGTGTCCGATCAACGTATCGCCGGATGCCGAGTACGCGGGCGCGCTGGGGGCGGCCCTGCTGGGTCGCTACCGGCTGCAGCGCGTGGCCGCCTGAGGGCGAGAGAACGACATGCGAGCCGCGATCTTTCACGGAAGCGGGCGACCGCTCGAGGTGACGGAAGTGGACCTTCCCCTGCCGGGGCTGGGGGAGGTGGTGGTGGAGGTGGCGGCGTGCGGACTCTGCCACACGGATCTGCACTACCTGGACCATGGCGTGCCCACGTTCAAGGATCCGCCGCTCATCCTGGGCCACGAGGCGGCGGGTAAGATCGCGGAGATCGGGGCCGAGGTGAGCGGCTGGCAGGAGGGAGATCGGGTCCTCGTCCCCTCGGTGCTCTCCTGCGGCCGCTGCTGTTACTGCCGCCAGGGGCGGGAGAACCTGTGCGAGAATCTCGTCATGTTGGGAAACAACGTGGACGGGGCGTACGCGGAGTACGTGGCGGTCCCGGCGGTCGAACTGGTGAGGGTGCCCGAAGAGATCTCGCTCCAGCAGGCGGCGGTGATCGCGGATGCCGTGTCCACCCCGTATCACGCGGTCAAGCACCGGGGCCGCGTGCGGCCCGGCGACCGGGTCGCCGTGGTCGGCTGTGGGGGCGTGGGGCTGAACGCCGTGCAGTGCGCGACCCTGGCGGGGGGTTCGGTGATCGCCGTGGATCTCAACGAGGAGCGGCTCGCCCTGGCGCGCGAGCTGGGCGCCCGGGAGACCCTGAACCCGCAGGACGTGGACCGGCCGGATCGCCGGATTCGCAGCCTCACCGACGGCGGCGTCGATGTGGCGTTCGAAGCGATCGGATCGCCGGATACGATTCAGCTGGCCTTTTCCTTCCTGCGCAAGGGTGGCCGGCTGTGCGTGATCGGCTACTCGCGGCAGCCTGTGACGCTCTCGGCGGCGCGGCTCATGTACTACGAGCTGGAGATCGTCGGGAGCCTGGGCTGCGGTGCCGGGGAGTATCCGGAGATCATGGAGCTGGTTCGCACGGGTCGCATTCAGCTGGATCCGATCGTGAGCGGCTCGGTGCCGCTGGAGGAGGTCAACGAGGGTCTCGATCGACTCCGCCGGGGAGACGGAATTCGATGGGTGGTGACACCCTGAAAGCGGCCGCGCCCTGGCGCGGCGATGCGGGACGCGGACCGCGATCCGGCGGGCGGCGTTCCGGCAAATGGATGAGCTCGGAGGTCGGGGAATCATGAGCAGCAGATCCGGGAACGGAGGGCTCAACCGCCGTTCCCTCGACGAGAGTTGGCGGTCGCGGCTCCTCCTGTGCGTGGGAGGGCTCCTTCTGTTCGAGACGCTGACCGGCCTGTCCATGTGGCTGCTTCCGTTCAGCCTGCCCAACCAGGTGATGGTCCTGCTGCACACCGGGGCCGGCCTCGCCTTCCTGACACCGTTCGCCTGGTATCAGGCCAAGCACTGGCTCCATTACCGGAGGATGCGCCTGTCCCACGTGGTTCTCACCGGATACGTGGCCATGGCCGCCACCCTGGTGGCCCTGGTGACGGGTGTGGTGCTCACGGGCCAGGCCCTGCTGGGCACCCGCATCGGGTACGCGTGGGATCTGGTCCACATCATCGCCACGTTCGGGGTGATCGGGTCCGTCCTGCCGCACGTGGTGGTCCTGATGGTCCGGGCGCTGCGGGCCCGGGCGGTCCCGGCGGTGCGGCCCGTGCTGGCCGCGCAGCGACGGTTCGGCCTCGGCGCGTTGGCCCTGGCGGGCCTGCTGATCGGGGTGGCCGTGCTCCTGGCCCGCGCGTACCGGCCGGTGGAGCTGCGCCACGAGTTCCCCGACGACTACAGCTACCTGTACGGTCCGGATCGGCCCTTCGCCCCCAGCCTGGCCACCACCGCTACCGGTGGTGCGCTGGACCCGCGCGCGCTGGGCGGCTCGGATACCTGCGGGAGCGGCGGGTGCCACGAGCAGGTGAAGCACGAGTGGGAGGTGAGCGCCCACCGCTACTCCGCCATGGACCCCGCCTTCCAGGCGGTGCAGACCGTGATGGCCAAGCAGAACGGCGCCGAGTCCACCCGCTATTGCGGGGGTTGCCACGATCCGATCTCCCTGTTCTCGGGCACCAAGAACGTGTTCGCGGAGGATCTCACCAATCAGACCGGCTACCAGGAAGGGGTTTCCTGCGTCGTCTGTCACGCGATCAAGAAGACGGACATCAAGGGCAACGCGAACTACGTGATGACCGAGCCGGACCGGTACATGTTCGAACTGAAGGAGGGCGCGGCGGCCAGGCGGGTGAGCGACTTCCTGATCCGCGCCTACCCCCGGCACCACGTCGAGACGCTCCAGCACAAGTTGTTCAAGAGTCCGGAGTTCTGCGCGGCCTGCCACAAGCAGTTCATCGATCAGGAGGTCAACCAGGTGGGTTGGGTGCAGCTCCAGAACCAGTACGACAACTGGCGAAAGAGCCGCTGGAACCACCCCGGCGATCCGAGCAAGACGATCGAATGCCGCGAGTGCCACATGCCCCTGCTGGACACGCCGGATCCCGGCAACGGCGACGACCTGGATTACAACCGGACGCCGGACGATGGCAAGCACCGAAGCCACCGTTTCCTGGCCGCCAACCAGTTCGTGCCCGTGGCCCTCAAGCTGCCGGGCGCCGAGGAGCACGTGGAGCTGATCCGCAAATGGCTGCGCGGCGAGATCGAGGTTCCCGAGATCGCGGACAAGTGGAAGAGCGGGCCGGCGCTCCCCGTGGAGCTGGTCGTGCCCCAGCGGGTGGCCCCGGGCCAGAAGGTGAAGATCCAGGCGGTGATCACCAACAACAAGGTGGGCCACGAGTTTCCGACCGGACCGCTGGACATCATCCAGGCGTGGCTGGAGGTGAAGGTCACCGACCAGGACGGCCAGCTGGTGTTCGAATCCGGCGGGCGGGACGAGCGGCACTTCATCCACAAGGGCTCGTTCATCTTCAAGGCCGAGCCCGTGGATCAGTACGGAAACCTGATCGATCGCCACAACCTGTGGGAGATGGTCGGGGTCCGCTACAAGCGCGCCGTGTTCCCGGGCTTCTCCGATCGGGCGGAGTTCACCTTCCAGTGTCCGGCGCTGCTGTTCTCGGATTCCACCCTGACGGTGGCCCGCTCGGATTCGGACCCGGGCGACACGGTCCCGCTGGACGGTGAGTTCGCCTTCCGGGCGCCGCACAGAGTCACCGCGCTCCACGTCTCGGTGAAGCTGTTGTACCGCAAGTTCGACCAGTTCCTGCTCAACTTCCTGTTCGGGGAGGACGCGGGGATGACGGCTCCGGTGACGGTCCTCTCCGAGGACGAGAAGACGATCACGGTGGCTCCCCGGACCGCGGACTGAGATCGCCGTGCGAGCCTGGAGCCGGCTGCCGCGGCGGAAGCGGCTGCTGGCCATCAGCGGCGTGCTCACCGCCCTGTTCCTGGCGGCGGTGATCGGCGGCCTGCGGCTCCTGCGGGCCCCGGCCGCGCCCTACCGCCCCGGCGAGGACGTGGAGGGACTCACCTCCGAGCTGGCCCGCTCGCTTCCCGAGGACTATCCGAGGGTCACGTTCCAGGATGTGAGCGAGGCCGCCGGGATCCGCTTCCGCCACTTTTCGGGGCGGCGCTCCAATCAGCTTCCCGAGGACATGGGCTCCGGCGCGGCGTGGGGCGACTACGACGGGGACGGCTGGCTGGACCTGTTCGTGGTCAACGAGGTCGGGCCGCTCACGCTCGGGCCCGCGCAGGCGAAGTCCTCTCCGGCTCGCTCCACCCTGTACCACAACGAAGGAGATGGCCGGTTCACCGACGTGACCGAGGCCGTCGGGATCGATCTGCGCGGCTGGGGAATGGCCGCCGCGTGGACGGACTACGACAATGACGGCCATCCGGATCTGGCGATCACCTCGTACGGCGGGATCACGCTCCTGCACAACGAAGGCGACGGCCGGTTCACGGATCGCACGGCGAAGGCCGGGCTGTCCGGGCCTCGCGGCTTCTGGACGGGGGCCGCGTGGGCGGACTACGATCGGGACGGGTTGGCGGACCTCTACGTGACCGCCTACGTGAAGTACGAAACCCTCGACGGCGGGGCCACGAGCCGGCAGTACGATGTGGAGGTCCCACCCAGCCTGAATCCGGAGTCGTTCGAGCCGGAGCGCAACCTCTTGTTCCACAATTTGGGGGGCGGCCGCTTCACGGAGGTGGCCGGGCGGGCGGGCGTGAGCGACCCCGAGGGCCGAAGCCTGTCCGCGGCGTGGGCCGATTTCGACCAGGACGGGTGGCCGGACCTGTACGTGGCCAACGACGTGTCCGACAACGCCCTGTATCGAAACCGGGGAGACGGCACCTTCGAGGACGTGAGCCATCTGACGAGGGTGGCGGACTACCGGGGCGCGATGGGGCTGGCGGTGGGAGACTGGAATGGGGACTCCGACCTCGACCTGTTCGTCACCCACTGGATCGCCCAGGAGAACGCGTTCTACGACAACAGGCTGCGCTCCGCCTTCGAGTCACTCGAGGCGCCCGCCCCCAACACGCTCCAGTTCATGGATGAGGCGGACCGCTACGGATTGGGCCAAATCGCACTCGACTTCGTGGGGTGGGGCACTTCGTTCTTCGACTACGACAACGACGGGCGGGTCGATCTCCTGGTGGTGAACGGGAGCACCTTCCAGGAGGCCGAGCACCCGGAGCGCCTGATCCCGATGTCCGATCAGCTGTTCTGGAATCGGGGACCCGAGGAGGGCTTCTACGACCTCTCGCCGGTGGCCGGCGAGTACTTCTCCCGGCAGTACGTGGGACGGGGCGCAGCGTTCGGCGACTACGACAACGACGGGGCCGTGGACGTGTTCATCGTGAACAACGGGGGGCCTGGGGTTCTGCTCCGTAATTCGGGCGCCCCGGGACGCCACTGGCTGGAGCTGCGCCTGCGGGGGACGCGGAGCAACCGATCGGCGCTCGGCGCGAGAGTCGACCTGCTGTCCGGCGGCTCCGTCCAGACGCGCGAAGTCGGGGTGCAGAGCTCTTATCTGTCGCAGAACAGCCCCGTGGTCCATTTCGGACTCGGAGCCCGGGCGGCTGTCGATTCGCTCGTGATCCGGTGGCCCAGCGGTCTGCGGCAGGTGGTCCCCGCTCCACCCACCGATCGGATTCTGGAGATCGCCGAGGGGAGGCCGGCCCGGGTGGCGTCGGGGGTTGGCGGTGGGCGGAGCGCGGATTCGGCGGGCTCGTCGGTCTCGTCGCGCGGGTCCCTCGAGGCGCGTGAACGGACGCGCAGGTTCTGGCAGCGCTACCGCGAGGCTTCGCGGGCGCGCATCGCGGGGGATCTGGAGACGGCCGCGCGGGAATACGCCGCGGCGCTGACGCTGGACTCCACCCACGAGGATGCGCTCTACTACCTGGGCAACGTGGAGCTGGAGCGCGGAGATTTCAGAGCGGCGGCGGAAGCGTGGGAGAGGCTCGAGGCTCTGGACCCGGGCAGCGCTCGGGTCCATTTCCAGCTCGGGCGCCTGCACGCGTGCCCGAGCCACCCGGAGGGTCTGGATCTCGAGCGCGCGGAGAGGGAGTTTCGGCGCGCCCGGGAGATCAACTCCGAGGAGACGGGGCCGTTGCTTCGGCTGGGCCAGGTGGCCCTGCTACGAGGGGATCTGGAGGAGGCGACCGAGGAGCTGGACGCGGTAACCTCTGTGAACGAGCAAAGTGTGGACGCCTTGTACCTGAAGGGCTATATCGCCTGGAAGCGCGGCCGGAACACGGAGTCGATCGCGCTGTTTCGCAAGGCGATCGACGGGGCGCGATCGGTCGTCACGGCGCGTCCGCCGGCGGGCGGGGCCGAACGGGCGGATTCCGTCCGGAGAGCCGCCCGGGGCAGGGGACCGTGCGGCGCGCTGGATGTGGATCGGGCGGCGCTGGCCGCCGTGGACAAGGCGAACGTGGAGTCTGCCGCCATGCAGAGCTATCGGAATCTCGATGCCGAGTTGATGCGGGTTCGGCGTGGGACGCGGCGAGTGCGGCCCGGCGGCGGCCCGAGGTGATCCCGAACGCGCGAGACGGGTTCGAGCTGATCGCCTCGATGGCGACGCCGGCGGTGCTCCTGCTCGGCAACGCCATGCTGATCCTGTCCACCAATCAGCGTCTGCAGTCCATCCTGAAGCGCCTGAGAGAGCTCGAGGAGCGGCTCGAGAGGGGAGAGCTTTCGGACCCGGATGGCTCCGGCCTGGACCGTGGCCGGTTCCGCTCCCTGGCGGCCCGCCACCGGCGCCGCGCGCGCTTCGCCCACCGGGCGCTCCTGGCGCTCTACCTGTCGGGCGGCCTGTTCATCCTGGTCGTGCTGCTGATTGGGGCGGCCGGCCTGGGTGCCGAGGGATCGGGCTTGCTGGCCATCGGCGCCGCTCTCATTGGCTGCGTCCTGCTCCTGGCGGGAATCGCGCAACTGGCGGCGGAGACGTGGCTCGGCATCTCGGCAACCGACGAGCAGTTTCGCGCGCTCTCCGAGTGAGAGATGCGGCATCCTGCGGGCTCTCCGGCCTACCGGTCGGGGAGGACATGACGACATCGCGGAGGATGAGGATGAGACGTACACCGGGTGCGGTTCCATGGGGGATCCTTGGCGGCCTGATCTCGGGCGCGGCGTTCGCGGGGCCGGCGGCGCCGGCCGGTGCGTACGGTCAGCAGCCGGGCGGGGTCCGTGGACAGGCGGAGGCCGTGTCCGGCCCCGTTGCTTCGAGCCGCTGGACCATCGGTGACCTCCTCTACCAGGAGCGCGCCGGCTCGTTCGACTTCTCTCCGGACGGGCGCTGGATCGTATGGGTTCGTTATCGGATGGACCGGAAGACGAACCGCATCGCGTCCAACCTGTGGCTCACCCGGGTGGAGGACGGCGAGTCCTGGGCACTCACCCGGGGCTCGGATGCGAACCGAGCCCCTCGCTGGTCACCGGATGGCCGGTGGATCGCGTTCATCTCCGATCGCCAGGCGCCCGTGGGAGGCGGAGGGGAAGGCGAGGAGGAGCAAGCGGAGAGCTCGGGCGGGGGAGGGGAAAGGCCCGGTCCGCAGCTGTGGATCCTGAGACTCCAGGGCGGAGACCCGTGGCCCCTGACGCGCCGCGCGCGTGGTCTGGGCGCGTTCGTCTGGAAAGGCTCGAGCTCGGATAGCCTGGTGTTTGTGGCCCGGGAAGCCCGCAGCCGGTTCGAGATCCGGCGGCACAATGCGAAGGACGACGCGGTCGCGGTGGAGGACACGCTGGACTCGCCACCCACCCGGCTGTGGTCGGTGTCCATGCGGGGCGGCGTGCGCCGCCTCACCCGGAATCGGGACTGGATCCAGGCGCTGGCGGTGTCGCCCGATGGCCGGCGTGCGGTGGTGCGGGCCGGCCGCTCGCTCAGCTACCAGTACGACCAGAAGATCCCGCCGCGCACCTTCCTGGTAGACCTGGAGAGCGGCCGGCGCCGGGCGCTCGACCTGCCGGAGCGGACCGTGCCCTCGGGGATGGAATGGGCCCGGGACGGAGCCGGAGTCTACCTGTCGTACCCGTACTCCAGCCATCCCATCTACCGGACGGCCACCGTGACGCGGGTGGCCTACTACGACCTGGAGGCGGACCGCTTCGTCCCGGTGGATCTGGGCTGGGACCGCGGGCTGGCCCGGAGCTTCCAGGTGACCCCGGGCGGCTTCCTGGCCTCCCTGGCGGACGGGGTCCGCGACCGGGTGGCTCTGTACATGCGCCACGGGGACACGTGGCGCTCCCGGCCGCTGGAGGGAGATCACGCCGGACATCTCGAGAACTGGAGAGTCTCCCGGGACGCCCGGGTGATCGCCTACACGACCTCGAACGCGCACACTCCCCCGCAGCCGTACGTCGCGCGGCTGGACGGCACGGCGCTCGGCCCGCCGCGCCGGCTGGCCCGGCTCAACCCGGGATTGGCGGGTAAGCCCATGCCTCGGACGGAGGTCGTGCGGTGGAAGGGCGCGCGCGGAGACCAGGTGGAGGGGATCCTCTACTATCCGTTGAACTACCGTCCGGGGCGCGCCTACCCGGTCGTGGTGAGCCCCCACGGGGGTCCCACCAGCCGAGACCGGGACGCCTGGGTTCAGGGCTGGCACGATCCGTACGTGCTGTTCAACCAGAAGGGCGCGTTCGTGTTTCGGATCAACTACCACGGGAGCTGCTGCTACGGGCTCGAGTGGGTGGAGTCGATCTCCGACGGCAGGTATTACTCGCTCGAGATTCCGGACATCGAGGCCGGCGTGGACGAGTTCGTCCGGCGCGGGCTGTTCCACCCCGATAGCATCGTGGCCGCGGGGTGGAGCAACGGAGCCATCCTCTCGATCGCGCTCGCCGTGGAGGATCCGGAGCGTTACAGGGCGCTGATCGCCGGGGCGGGCGATGTGGAGTGGATCTCCGACTGGGCCAACGTGGATTTCGGCGCGTCGTTCGACAACTACTACTTCGGGGCGAGCCCGCTGGAGGATCCGCAGCGCTACATCGAGCTCAGCCCCTACTTCCGGCTGGACCGCATGCGCGCCCCTACGCTCATCTTTTTCGGCACCGAGGACCGCAACGTGCCGCCCAGCCAGGGGTGGAATCTCTATCGGGCGCTCCAGCAGCTGGGCCACACCGAGGTGCGCTTCGTCCTGTTCCCGGGCGAGCCCCACGGCCCTCGCAAGCCGCCGCACCAGCGCCGCAAGGTGGAAGAGGAGCTCCGCTGGCTGGACCGGTATCTGTGGGGGCGGCCGGACACGGCCAACCGGGCGCTCGACGAGGGATCTCCGCTGGCGAGCCTCGTGGCCCGCGGCCGGGCCATCCGGACCGGGGGCTTGTTCGGGATGCGGGTCGCCGGTGTGCTGGCACCCGAGACGGTCACGGTCCCCGGCGCCGAGGCGGCCGGGGGTTCGGAAGGCGGCCCCGAGCCGGGCCGGTTCGAGGTGACCCGGGCGCAGTGGCACGAGTTCGACCCGGCGTACGTCATCGAACCGGGGACGGAGAACTGGCCGGCTAGCGGGATCTCGTTCGAGCGAGCGCGGGCGTACGTCCGGTGGCTGGCGAAGTGGACGGGCCAGCCGTATCGGTTGCCCAGTCGAACGGAGCTGGAAGGCTGGATGAAGGGGGCGAGCGGCGGGATCACGCTCGACTACTGGGCCGGCTACCGGCCCAACCCGGAGGATCGGGGGAGGCTCGAGGCCGCGATCGCCCGACTCCCCGGCCCGGCGCCGCTGCTGCGCGAGGTGGGTAGCTATCCGGGAGACGGGAGCGGCCCGGCGCCTCACGTGTATGATCTGGGCGGCAATGTGGCCGAATGGGCCGTGGACGGGAGTGGCGCCGGCGTCTCGCTGGGGGCGAGCGCCGAACGTCCACGGTGCGACGGTTCGACGACTGGTGGCGCCGCCGCGGCGTACCGCGGCCTCCGGGTGGTGAAAGGCGGCTGAGAGACGACATCCATGCGAGATGCCCGATGGGCCTGTGGGCTGGTGGCGGGGCTGGCGGGCGGGCTGCTCATCTCACTGGCGGCCTGTTCGGAGACGCTGGGGGGGAGCGATCCCTCCACAGGACTCTCCGTGGAGATCCGCAAGGGCCCCATCCAGCCCGTGGGCACCCCGGGCCAGCCGGATTCCGCTCCCGTGGAGGGGGCGACGGTGGTGATCCGCCGGGCTGACGGTTCGGACCGGGCGGTAGTGCACTCCGGGGCCGATGGCCGGGCCAGCCTGGCGTTGGATCCGGGCGAGTACCGGGTGAGCGTGACGGTCTGTCCGGGAGCGATGAGCTTGCCTGGACCGGTCGCGGCCACGGTGAGCCGGGGAGAGATGACTTCCGTCGCGTTGGAGTGCGACACCGGGATTCGCTAGCCCGGTGCCGATCCCGATGGTCGGGCCTCGATCGGCGCTCGGCACCGCGGGGCGCGCGTCGCCTGGGAGCGGGGCGATCCGCCTAGCGATCTGCTAGAAACTCAGGTAGTGGCTCAGCTTGAGGATGAACGTGTTCTCCGCGGGCGCTCCGAACACTCCCCCGAGGTCGCTGCCCAGGTCGAATCGGCCCGAGTTGAGGTCCTCGCGCCGGCTCTGCTGCCACACCAGGAAGAGCGTGGAGCCGGACCGGTATTCCCACCGCAGCACGGCGTTTCCCCGCAGGGACCGGATGTTGAAATCCCGGTCCGAGAAGGAGAAGTCCGCGGCTCCCTGGCCGTCGAAGTCCACGTAACGCTTCCCGGCCGCCACGCAGGTAGCGCCCCCGACGCAGGTCACGCTGCCGTCGGCGGCGACGTTGGCCGTCCCCTCCGCGAAGCGCAGGAACTCGAAGCTCTCCGGGCGGGCCAGCTGCTTGTAGGCTTGGAAGTCGCCCGAGGAGACCAGCGGTTGGGCGAACACCTGTAGGCTGAGGTCGGGCGTGAAGGTCACGTTGACCCGCGTCTCCATCGAGAAGGTCCGCCGGAGCAGGTCGGAGAACAGGTAGCGCTTGCCGAAGGTGGGGTCGAAGGTCACCGCGTCGGTCGAGGCGACGAACTGAGCCGCGTCCCGTTCGCGGCGGAAAGCGGGCTGGAACCCGATCTCCCAGCTCGGGGAGGGGCGAAGGGTCAGGTCGAGGCCCGCCTGCAGGATCTCGCCCGCGCCCCGCATCCGCCGGGTGTACTCGATCGAGGGCCCGGCGCTGAACGCGGCCCGCCGGTCGGTGTTCAGCCTCCACCTGAGGTTGAGCGAGGCCGGGCGCGTCATGAGCGGCCCGCCCCGGGTCTGCGTGTCGCTCAGCGCGGTGGGGGAGATCCGGCTGGCCAGCTCCAGGCCCCAGTTGTTGAGGAACTCGAAGTTCCCGCTCAACGAGAACATCCCGGCCTTGTACGCGTGCGCCCAGTTGCGGGCCGAGAAGAAGTTGTCGAGCAGCGTGTGACGCCAGTTGTGGAAGCTGAAGAAATTGATCCGATAGTTCCGGAACATCCCGGTCGGGCGGATCTGGCGATAGGTGACCCGCCCGCCGACGTCCAACCGCTCTCCGTCTCTGGAGAAGCCGAGGTCGTTGATCTCGAAGCCGGGCGTGATCTCCCCGAGCCAGGTGGCCCAGGTCCAGTGCTCGGCGCTCTGGCGCTCGAACTGCACGCGCCAGTTGGCGCCCTTCAGCGAAATAGCCGTCGAATCCACCGCCAGGTCCGGTGCGTCAGGCCGCTGGAAGTAGTGGTTGGAGTTGGTCTGGATGCCCAGCAGCGCTTCCGCGGGGCCCTTCACCAGGCTCCTCGCCATGAAGCCGAACACCCGCCAGTCCCGGTTCCGCTCGCCGCCCCAGTTGTGCTCGAAGTCGATTCCGGCGCTGTACGCGTCCGAGGTCAGGAAATCGAAGCTGCCATCCCCGGGAAGCTGCCGCTTCATGCCCGTCGCCAGCAGGCCGATCCGGCTGGCCCCGTCGCGGAAGTCCTGGCGCAGCCGCAGCACTCCGTACTCCGCGCGCGGTTCGACCAGCGTCTCCTGGGTCCGGTCCGTGTCGGCGAAATATCCCCGGCCCGATTCCGCGTCGGTGACCGCCGCGATCGCGCCCAGCGTGAGGCCTCCGTCCGTGCGCCCGGTCAGCTTGGCGGCGCCCAGGATGGTGGTCTCGGAGGGCACGTCCGTGAAGTCCGCTCCCGCCGGTCCGCTCCCGTGCGGTCGGCGCCCGATCCGGCGGCTGAACAGGAGCTGGCTCTGCCGGCCGGAGAGCCTGAAGTCGAACACGCGCGCGTCCTGGACGAAGAAGGGGCGTTTCTCGGGAAAGAAGGTCTCGAACGCGGTGAGGTTGATGACCTCGGGGTCCACCTCGACCTGGCCGAAGTCGGGATTCACCGTGACGTCCAGGCTGAACGCCGAGCCGACTCCATAACTCAGATCCAGCCCCGTGCGCGATCCGAGCTCGGAGCCGTCGAACAGCGGGTTACCCGGACTCGCCGGTGCCGTGTGCAGCTGCGAGACCGCGAACGGCCTGATCTCCAGGCGCCTCGGCCTGCGGCGGATCTCGACGCCTTCCAGCCGGCCGAACTGACTGACCTTCCCGCGAACGGTGCGCGATTCCAGCGAGAAGTAGCTGGTCGAGTTCGACGCCAGCCGTCGCCGAATGAAGTTGACGCCCCACGTCTGCACCGAGTCGGCCGACTCGTAGCGGATCTGTGAGAGCGGGATCCGCATCTCCGCGGTCCAGCCCAGAGAATCTTGATGGACGCCGGAGTCCCATACCGCGTTCCAGGCGCCATCGGAGTCCGTGTCGTTGAACAGGAACGCGTCGCCCTCGGCCCCGGCGGCGCTCACCCGAAACGTGTAGCCGGTCTGGCGGTCCTGGTTGGGGTCGAGCGAGATTTCGAAGAAATCGAACTGACCACCCTGATCCCGGCGGACCAGCTGGTCGCGGATCTCGGAGGGATCGCTCTCGTACAGGCGCGCGCCGACGTAGATGGCGTTCTCGTCGAACAGGACGCGCACCTCGGTAGGCTGCGCGGGCGAGGCTCCCTCCACGGGATCGCCCTGAACGAAATGGGTGATGGCCGGAGCCGCCCGCCACGCCGCCTCGTCCAGACGTCCATCGATCCGGATCGGGCCCCGCCGGACGCCGGTCCGGGCCGTCGGGAACGCGGCCTCGCCGCGTCCGGTCGCCGTCTCATGATGGAGAGGCGTGGCCTGCCGTGGAGAGATGTCCTGCTGGGCGGCCAGCGGGGCGGTCGACAGCGCCGCGCCCGTGCCGAGCGCGAGCGCCAGTACCAGCGCCGCGCCTCCGAGCGGAGGGCCCCCAGGCTGGCGGCAGCCGTGTCGGAGATCTCCGCGCTCACCCCCTTCATCGGGCCGCAACGTCACGGCCGTGCCCCCCACACTCGACTCGCCAGCGATCCTCTACTCGCCTTTCTTCGTGTTCGGCATCCCGCGCGCCCCCCGCTCCGCAGGAAGAACACGCCGGATTCAGGGTTCGTTTACGCTGGCCGTCAGGCGATGTTTCGGACCGGCGGCGCGGAGGCGTCAGACGCCGCGAGATACACCCAGAACGTCGGTGAGGAGCCACCAGATTCCGACGGCCAGGATGGCCCCGGGCACGACGAAGCGGAGCCAGTAGTAGAGCGCCCGGGTGAGTGCCGGCGGAGGCTCAGAGTGCCCCGGCTCGGACTCCTCGGCCGCCGAATGCGCCTCCCCCCGGCGAGCCGCGCTCCTCGGGGCGAGCTCGCGCAGAGCGTCGGCCCGGCGGAGCGCCCAGCCCGCCGTGAGGACCGCGAGCAGGACGCCGAGGGTCTGCATCCCGGAGCCGAATGTCAGGTCCCATGGAACGAACACCTTCATGTTCAGGGTGGGCGGGAGAGAGAGCAGGAAGACGAGGCCCGCCATCAGCCAGACGGCGCGCTTTCGCCCCATCCGGAGGTTGTCGGTGAGGCCCGCCACCAGGACCTCGAACGCGGCGACATCCGACAGGTAGGCCGCGCCGAACAGAGCGCCGAAGAAGAGGATCCCGAACAGCGCGCCGGCCGGAATGGAGGCGAAAACGCCGGGCAGGGTTGCGAACAGGAGTCCCGGCCCGCTGGTGGGTTCCAGGCCCTGCGCGAACACCGCCGGGAAGATCACCAGCCCCGCCAGGAGGCCGACCGCCGTATCGCCGAACGCGGTGAACAGGGCGCCCGACGCGAGATCGTCCTCGGGCCGGAGATAGGATCCGTAGATCACCATGAACGTGCCGCCCAGCGAGAGCGAGAACACCGCCTGGCCCAGCCCGGCCAGGATCACGCGCGGCGAGAGATCCGCCAGCTCGAACTTGAGCAGATACCAGTGGATCCCCTCGAACGAGCCCGGCAGCGTCGTGGAGCGCACGATCAGGACCAGCAGCGTGAGGAACAGGGCGGGAGTGATCACCTTGCTCGCCGCCTCGATGCCGGACCTGAGGCCCCGCAGCAGGACCGTGACGCACGAGAGGATCACCAGCCCGGTGGCCCCGGCCTGCAGGGCGAAGGAGCGCGCGGCGAAGCCGGTGGCCGGCGGGAGGATCGCCGAGGCCTGAACCGGTACTCCGAGCCCTCCGGCCGCCAGCGCCACGGCGTGGAACAACACCCAACCGATCACCGCCGTGTAGTAGCCGGTGGCCGCCACGACCACGCAGAAGAAGAACCACCCGATGGGCTGGCCCAGCGGAAGCCCGGCCCGCTCGAACGCGCCCACCGGGCCGCGCCGCGTGTGGCGGCCCAGTGCCCATTCGGCCATCAGGGCGGGAACGCCGATGGCCAGCACCGCCGTCACGTACACGAGCACGAACGCGGCGCCGCCGAATCGGCCCACCATGTATGGGAAGCGCCAGATGTTACCCAGGCCGGCCGCCACGCCGATCATGACCATGATGAGGCCGAAGCGGGAGCCGAACGTCTCGCGCCCCGCCGGCCGGCTCACACGGACCCCCTCAGCACCCCGCCGCGCTCTCCCGTCCCTCCGTCGTCCGGCGTCTCACGCGCCGGAACTTCGGTCGTAGTCGACGATGTTCTCCCACTCGTTCGGGTCCGAACGGGCCACCACGGCCACCACCGGCTCGGTGTCGCTGAGGTTGAACACCTCGTGGGGCACTCCGGGTTCGATGAAGATGAAGTCTCCCGCCTCGTTCTCCACCACATTCTTCAGGCCGGGCCCGTACTCGTGCCGAACTCGTCCGTGGAGCAGGTAGAGCATCACTTCGAAATCCACGTGGATGTGCGCGTAGGCGATCCCGCCGGGCGGGACCGTGGCCACGTTCATCGACAGCTTCCGGGCCGGCACGTTGTTGGCCGACAGCCCCGCCTTGTAGCGAATGTTGTTCCACTCACGGCAGTTCTCCCCTCCGCGCAACGTATGGATCCCCTCTCCGTGCTCGGCGCTCGAGGCCAGATCGATGGGTTCAGGCACGCTGCATCCCTCCTCGTTGTGGGTTGTGTAACGTCGTGGGTCGTGAAGCCCCGCCTCCTGGGCTCCTCTCACTCGGACAGCCGCAGCACCTCCTCGCGCGCGAAGATCGCGCCCACCCGCAGTCCGAGGCCGGGGCGGGTATACAGCTGGGGGGGCACTCCGATGTCCGCGAGGTACAGCTCCCCGACGTGGCCGGCTGCGGCCGGCTCGCGGACGCCGGTCTTCGGCAGGGCCAGGGTCAGGGTCGCCGCCGCGCGGATCGTCGGCTCGCGGACCCGGCCCGAGCCGGCGTCCAGGCCCGAGGGCACGTCGAGGCTCAAGATGGGTGCTCCCTGCGCGTTGGCCAGCTCGATGAGCCGCGCGGCGGCGCCTCGCGGCGAGCCCGCGAGACCGTAGCCGATGAGCGCGTCCAGGATCAGATCGCACGAGGAGAGGGCGACCGGCGCCCTATCTCCACGCAACGGCTCCGCCCGGCCGTCGATGGACTCGCCGCGGAGCGGAGATTCTCTCTCCACCGCCCGCTCGGGAGCCGTGACGCCCACCTCCAGGCGACGCAGGATCGACAGCTGGAGGGCCGGCACGCCCGAGAATCTCTCGTCCCGCCGCGTCGTGAACACGTGCACCCGGGCCCCCCAGGCGTGGAGACGGCGGGCCGCCACCAGCCCGCCTCCCCCGTTTCCGCCCGTCCCGCACAGGATCGCCACGGGCCGCCCGCGGGGGTCTCCGTCCAGGAAGCGGGCTCTGGCCACATGGGCCAGGTGGCGCCCGGCTTGCTCCATCATCTGGAGCAGCGTGATGCCGTAGTCCTCGACCATCGCGCGGTCCACTTCGCGCATCTGGGCGGGGGTCAGGCAGGGCAGCGCGTTGGCGGGTCGGGAGGCGAGCATCCGTCGCGGAAGCGTCCGGCGGCGCGGCGTCGGCTACGCGTCCGGGCGGCCCATCGGGGCCTGAAGCGTGAACCTGGGAATCGGTGCGCGGAAGGTCGAGCCGTCCTCCCGGCGGAAGTGGTAGAAGCCTTCCATGTGGCCGATCGGAGACTCGAGGACACAGAAGCTCTGATACTCGTGGACCTCGCCGGGGCGCAGCAGCGGGCTCTCTCCGACCACGCCCTCTCCCTGTACCTCCTGATCGCCCGCTACCGGGTCATGGATGATCCAGTGTCTCCAGTACAGTTGCGCCGGCTCCCGGCCGGCGTTCTCGATCCGGGCGTTGTACGGGAACACGTAGCGCGGGACTCGCGGATCCGACTGGCCGGCCAGGAAGTAGGGCTCCACTCTGATCCGCATGGCGGGCGTCTCGGTCATCCGAGGCGCTCCCGGACCGCGGTCTCCACCGCCGCCCTCAATCCGGACTCGAACGGAGGTCGGCAGATCCCCCGCTCGGTGACGATGGCCGACACCAGTTCGGCCGGAGTCACGTCGAACGCCGGGCTCCACACGTCCGAGTCCGCCGGAGCCGTGAGCGACCCGAAGCCGCGCCGGATCTCCTCGGCGGAACGGTGCTCGATCGGGATCTCCGCTCCGCTGGTGGCCTCCAGATCCACCGTCGAGGTGGGGGCCAGAACGTAAACGGGAACGCTGTGGTGACGAGCCAGGACGGCCAGCCCGTACGTGCCGACCTTGTTGGCGACGTCGCCGTTGGCCGCGATCCGGTCCGCTCCCACCAGAACGGCGTCGGGGCGTTCCCGGCTCATGAGCGCGCCGGCCATGTTGTCGGCGATCACCGTGACCTCGATTCCCGCTTCGCCCAGCTCCCAGGCGGTGAGCCGGCTTCCCTGCAGCAGCGGCCGGGTCTCATCTGCGTAGACGTGCACGTGCCATCCTCTCTCCGCGGCCACGTAAACGGGAGCCAGCGCCGTCCCGATTCCGCCGGTCGCCAGGGCTCCCGCATTGCAGTGGGTGATCACGGTGCCGCCGTCCCGGAGCAGGTCCACGGCGTGCCGACCGATCTCACGGCACATGGCGCGATCCTCGTCCAGGATTCGGTCGGCCTCCGCCCGGAGGCGCTCCACCAGCTCCTCGGAGGAAACCGCGCGGGCGGCCGCCCGTTCCGCTACCCGGCGCATTCGCCGGAGGGCCCAGGCCAGGTTCACGGCCGTCGGCCGCGCGGCGGCCAAACTGTCGCACCATTGGCCGACGCGGGTCGCGAGATCTTCGGCAGGGGAGGCCGTCCGGGCCAGGGCGGCCACTCCCATCGCCGCCGTGATCCCGATCAGCGGGGCTCCCCGGACGCGCAGGCTCCGGATCGCCTCCTCCACTTCGGCGAGGTCGCGAAGCTCTCGCTCGATCCTGCGCTCCGGCAACTCCGTCTGGTCCAGGATGAGCAGCCCGGCTCCATCGTCCGTCCAGCGAATCGTGACGGGAGGACGCATCGTCTGGGCTCTGCTCACGCCGGATTCCTCGCGTCTGCTTTTCGTTGCCGGTCACGCCCCGGCGCTCTGTCGGGGTCGGGAACGAACGCTCAACATAGGGAGGCCGGCGATTCCGAGACAGGCCGGCATGGGCCGGATGGCGCCGTTTTCCGCATAGAGTATCGACGCCATCCGTGCGGGGCGGCGGCGCCCGGGGCCGGCCCGGGTAACGGGTGCGCCGCCCCCGCGGCGTGCGGTGCTGGCCCGGGACCGCCGGCCTCCGGTAGTATGGGCACGATGCAGCAAGCAGCCGCAGCCCGCTCATTCCCGGAGGCCTCGATGAACAAGCTGTTCCTCGCGTTCGGCGCGACGCTCCTGATGGGGCCCGCGCTCGCCGCGCAGCAGGCGGCCGGAGATGCCGCCGCCGCCGCCGATTCCCGGTTTCAGCCAGCCGACGTGTTCCAGTTGGAGTACGCGGCGGATCCCCAGATCTCCCCGGACGGCCGCAGGATCATCTACGTCCGCACCAGCCTGGACATCATGACGGACCGGCCGCGCCGGAACCTGTGGATCGTCAACGCCGATGGCACGGGAAACCGGCCGCTCACCACGGGCGATGCGGACTACTCCTCACCGCGGTGGTCGCCGGATGGCTCGCAGATCCTGTATGTCGGGAAGGATGAGAACGGTAAGCTTCAGCTGTTTCGCCGCTGGATGGACACCGGACAGACGGCCATGCTGACGCATCTCGACAGGAGCCCGGGCGGGATCGCGTGGTCGCCGGATGGCCGGAGGATCGCGCTCACCCTCTTCGTGCCCGAGACGCCAAAGCCTTTCGCCCACATGCCGGCCAAGCCGAAAGGCGCCGAGTGGGCCGGAGCGCCGCGCGTCATGCGGCGGCTCAACTACCGATTCGACGGCGCCGGCTACCTGCCTCCCGGTTACACGCACGTCTTCATCCTGCCGGCCGAAGGCGGGACTCCACGCCAGCTCACCCGGGGACCGTTCAACGAGCGGGGCACCCCGTCGTGGACCCCGGATGGCCGGCACCTGATCCTGTCGGCGAATCGCCACGAGGATTGGGAGTACGATTCCAACGACACCGAGGTGTACGAGATCTCGGTCGAGGACGGTTCGATTCGGGCGCTCACACGCCGGCACGGGCCCGACAACGGCGCCATCGTGTCCCCGGATGGCTCGATGATCGCGTACACGGGCTTCGACGATCGCTACCAGGGCTACCAGGTGACCCGCCTGTACGTGATGAGCCGCGATGGAGGGGGGAGCCGCGCGCTGACCTCGTCGCTGGACCGGAGCGTGGCGCGGGTGCGGTGGGCGGCCGACGGGAAGGGCCTGTTCTTCCAGTATGACGACGAAGGGAACGGAAAGCTCGGCTACGTGACCCTGGACGGCGCGGTGGCCACGCTGGCCTCCGATGTGGGTGGCCTCTCGCTGGGCCGGCCTTACTCGGGCGGCAGCTACTCGGTGGCGGCGGATGGACGTTTCGCGTTCACCGAGACGCGCCCGGATCATCCCGCCGACCTGGCGGTGGCCGCGGCGGGCAAGCCGCCCGTGCGCCTCACCCGGCTCAACGACGACCTGCTGGGGCACAAGGAGCTGGGCCGGGTCGAGGAGATGTGGTTCGAGTCCTCGTTCGACGGCCGGAGGATCCAGGGGTGGATCGTCAAGCCGCCGGGCTTCGATCCGACGAGGAAATACCCGCTCATCCTGGAAATCCACGGCGGGCCGTTCGCCAACTACGGGGACCGCTTCGCGGCCGAGATCCAACTGTACGCGGCGGCGGGATACGTGGTGCTCTACACCAATCCGCGGGGAAGCACGAGCTATGGGGAGGAGTTCGGCAACCTGATTCACCACGCCTACCCGGGGCACGACTACGACGACCTGATGTCGGGGGTCGACGCGGTGATCGCCCGGGGCTACGTGGACGAGGATCACCTGTTCGTGACCGGCGGGAGCGGCGGCGGCGTACTGTCGAGCTGGATCGTGGGCCACACGGACCGCTTCGCGGCGGCGGTGGTGCAGAAACCGGTCATCAATTGGTATAGCTGGGTTCTCACCGCGGACATCGGGACCATCTACAAGTACTGGCTGCCCGGGCTCCCGTGGGACAACCTGGAACACTACATGAAACGGTCCCCCATCTCCTACGCCGGTCACGTGACCACCCCCACCATGCTGATCACGGGAGAAGAGGATTACCGCACTCCGATCTCGGAGTCCGAGCAGTTCTATCAGGCCCTGAAGCTGCGCGAGGTGCCCAGCGTGCTGGTTCGCATCCCGGACTCGGGCCACGGCATCGCGGCACGTCCCAGCCACCTGATCGCCAAGGTCCAGTACGTGCTCGCCTGGTTCGATCGCTACCGGGGAACCGGCGACTGAAACGCTGACCGGAGCGCTGCCAACTACCGCCTCTCCAGCCGCTTGGGAGAGGCGCCCCGTTCGGTTCTTGTTTTTCTGAACTAAATGAACTATGGTCGCGAACAGCAGTCGAACCCGGAGAGCCGGGAGCATCCCGGGAGGGAGAAAACCGATGGCCAAGAAGCTCACGGAGAAGCAGTGCCGGTTGGTGGAGCGCCTCGGTGCGTACGAGGAGGAAATCGGCATGCCGCCAGCGGCGGGCCGGGTTCTCGGACTGCTGCTCATCTGTCCCAAGGGGGAGCTCACCTTCGATGAGATCCGCGAGCTGACGGGTCTCAGCAAGGGAGCCACCAGCGCGGCGGTCAACCTCCTGTTGAATCTGGAGAAGGTGGAGTCCGTACGACGTCTGGGGGACCGGAAGCGCTACTTCCGGAGTCGGGTCGGGGACTGGCGGGATCAGATCGAGAGGAGGATCGAGCGCACGTTCATCCTGCGCCAGCTACTCCAGGATGTGCTGGACGAGGGAGGTTGCTGCGAGCAGGTGCGGCTGGCGCTCAAGGACCACGTGGAGTTCATCGCGTTCGCGCAGGAGCGGATGTGCGACATCCTGGCCGAATGGGAGCGCCGGAAGATCTCCGCTCCGCCCGTCGCGGTGGCGGGCGATCCGCGCTGAGAAACGAAATGGCGAGTCGAGTGATGCCCACTGCTACGTCACGGCGTCGAAGGGCCGTGAGCTGGAGTTCATCGGCCGTGCGGGGCGCGTCATTGGCCCTGCTGGCCGCTGTCTCATCGTGCCGCGGCAACGAGGCCGCCGAACGTTCGTCGGGGGCGCCGGTGCCGGTGGAGGCGGTGGTGGCCCGGACCGACACCCTGACCATCACCGTGCGCTCCGTGGGCTCGCTCGAGGCGGCCGCGGACGTGGATGTCAAAGCGGAAGCCGAGGGGCGTGTGGCGCGAATCCTGTTCCGGGAGGGCGAGCGCGTTCGGCGAGGTCAGAGCGTGCTCGTGCTGGACCGGGCCAAGCTTCAGGCACAGCTCGAGGAGGCCGAGGCCGTCGAGGCGAGATACGCCGCGGAGACGGAGAATCTCCGCCGGCAGGTGGAACGGAACGACGGCCTGCTGCGGGCAGGCGCGATCTCTCAGCAGGCTTACGACGACCTGAAGACGGCCTATGAGGCATCGCGGGCCCGTCTGGAGGAGGCGAGAGCGACGGCCGCCCTGGAGCGGCGCCGGCTCGCGGACGCTTCGGTGCGAGCGCCGTTCACCGGGCGCACGGGGGAGCGCCGGGTCGACGTGGGGGACTACGTGCGTGAGGGGGAACCCCTGTTCGCGCTGGTCGACGACGATTCTCTCCGGATCGGCTTCTCGGTGCCGGAACGTTACATCGGCCGCCTCCGGCGCGGCAGCCCCGTGACGCTGCGGGTGGAGAGCTTTCCGGATCGGGCTTTCCGGGGGACGGTGGACTTCGTGAGTCCGACCGTCGATCCCGTGAATCGCACGGTCCGCATGAAGGCCCGGGTGGGGAACCCGGATGGGCTGCTGCGGAGCGGCCAGTTCGCCAGCGTCACGCTGGGCCTCGAGCACCGTCCGGATGCTCTCGTGCTTCCGGAGGCGGCGATCGTCCCGCGGGGAGGGGAGAGCTTCGTGTTCCTGATCCGGGCCGGCCAGGCGTATCTGCAGAAGGTGGAGACCGGAGAACGGGTTCGCGGGGTCGTCGAGGTGGTGCGAGGCGTGGCGCTCGGGGACACGGTGGTGGTGGCCGGGCAACAGAAGATCCGGGAAGGGTCGGCGGTGGCGCCCACCCTACGCGCGCCGCCGGAGACCGAATTCACACAGGATGGCGCGGAGAACTGAGCGATGTTCCTGTCCGACAGGTCCATAGAGCGGCCGGTCCTGACGACCGTGGTCACGGCGGCGATCCTGCTCGTGGGCTGGCTCGGGTACCGGGGCCTGCCCGTGCGCGAGCTGCCGAAGATCGATTTCCCGATCGTGAGCGTCACCACCGTGCTGCCAGGCGCCAGCCCGGAGGTCGTGGAGACCGAGGTGACCGAAGTTCTGGAGAGCGACATCAACACGATCGAGGGGATTCGCAAGCTCTCTTCCGTCAGCGGGGAGGGAGCGAGCCTGGTGACGGTCGAGTTCGAGTTGAGCCGCGACATCGACCTGGCTCTGCAGGATGTGCGGGACAAGGTCAGCCGGGTGCGGGGGCAGCTGCCGGACGATGTGGAAGAGCCGGTCATCGCCAAGCTGGATCCCGACGCCCAGCCCATCATCTGGCTTACCCTTCAGAACCCGTCCGTCGACATGACGGAGGTCAACGACTACGCCGAGAACGTGATCAAGGATCGGTTGCAGACGCTTCCCGGAGTGGGCTCGGTCATCTTCGGAGGCGCCCAGCGGTTCGCGGTCCGGGTACGGCTCGATGCCCAGAAGCTGGCGGCCTACGATCTCACGGTTCCGGACATCCGTCGCGCGCTGCAGGAAGGCAACGTGGAGATCCCGTCCGGCCGCATCGAGAGCGACAGCCGGGAGTTCAGCGTTCGGACCGAGGGGCAGTTCACCACCCCGGAGCAGTTCAACGATCTGATCGTGGCGTGGCGCGATGGGGTGCCGGTCCGGCTGGGCGCCGTGGGACGGGCGGTCGCGGGGGTCGAGAACGAGCGCACGATCGCCCGGTTCAATGGCGAACCGACTATCGGGCTCGGGGTGGTCCGGCAGCCGGAGGCCAACACGGTGGACGTGGCCCGGCTGGTCCACGCGGAGGTGGACCGAATCCGCGCCAACCTGCCCCCGGGCTACATCCTCTCGTTCGCGGTCGACAACTCCGAGCACATCCAGGACTCTCTGCACGAGGTGCAGCAGACGCTCGTGGTGGCCTTCCTCCTTGTGGTGGCCCTGATCTACCTGTTCCTGCACAGCGGCTGGGCGACGCTGATTCCGACCCTGGCCATCCCGGTGTCCCTCATCGGCTCGTTCGCGGCCCTGAGCCTGCTGGGCTTCTCGATCAACACGCTCACGCTGCTGGCTCTGGTGCTGGTCATCGGAATCGTGATCGACGACGCGATCGTGGTCCTGGAGAACACCTACCGCCATATGGAGGAGGGGAAGAGCGCCCGAGACGCCGCCCGGGACGGGACGGGCGAGATCGCCTTCGCGGTGATCGCGATCTCGCTCACCCTGATCATCGTCTTCCTTCCACTGGGCTTCATCAGCGGAGTGATCGGGCGCCTGTTCCGGGAGTTCGCCCTCACGGTGGCCGTGGCGGTGGCCATCTCGGCGTTCGTCTCGCTCACCCTGACTCCGATGGTCTCCTCCCGCTATCTCAAGCTGGGCAGCCCGCGGGGTCTGCTGCTGAAGATCGAGCGGGGACTGGCGTGGCTCACGGACAGGTACGGCACGGCGCTGGGCTGGGCGTTGGGCCACCGGGTGCTCGTGCTCGGACTGGCCGTGGCGTCCCTGGTGGCCAGCGGCGTTCTCATGGCCGTGATGGGGAAGGAGTTCGCCCCTCCGGAAGATCGGGGAGGGTTCATGGCCAGCGTGAAGGCGCCGGAAGGCGCCACCCTGGCGTACACGGACAGCTACCTGCGGCAGATCGAGGAGATGGCCCGGGAGACGGAGGGGATCGACCGGTATTTCTCGGCCATCGGCCTGGGCTTCGGCGGCCCCGCCTCGGTGAACAGCGGCTTCGTGTACATCCGGCTCAAGGACGATCGGAAGCTCGACCAGTTCGAGATCATGGACCGGCTGAGGGCTAAGGTCCGTAAGCTGGCCGGCGTGAACGTGTACCTCATCTCGTTCAGCGCGTTTCAGACGGGCCGCGGCAAGCCCCTGCAGTACGTGATCCAGAATCCGGATCTGGACCAGCTATCGCGGGCCTCCGAGGCGATGGTGGCCAGGATGCGTCGCACGCCGGGCCTGCAGGCCGTGGACACGGATCTGAAGCTGGACAAGCCGAAGCTCTCGGTCACGGTCAACCGGGCCAAGGCGGCGGCGGTAGGCGTTCGGGTGGCCGATGTCGCGACCACGCTGCAGGTGCTGCTCGGCGGGCAGGATCTGAGCAAGTTCAGGCGTGGGAACGAGCGGTTCGACGTGATCGCGCAGCTCCGGAAGTCCGACCGGAGCTCTCCCGACGATCTTCGGTCCATCTTCCTCCGGGGGGCCGGTGGACAGCTCGTCCAACTGGCTAACGTGGTCGACGTGCGGGAGGGCGTCGGTCCCAGCCAGATCAACCACGTGGACCGAATCCGCGCGGCCACCCTGGACGCCAACCTGGACGGGATCCCGCTGGGGGAAGGGCTGAAGCGGGTGGACGCGATCGCCGCCGAGACGCTCACGCCGAAGTTCCGCACGGAGGTGACGGGCGAGGCGCAGCTGTTCAGGGACTCGATCTCCAGTCTCCTGTTCGCGCTCTTCCTGGCGGTGGTCGCAGTGTATCTGGTGCTGGCCGGCCAGTTCGAGAGCTTCGTTCACCCGCTGACGATCATGCTGGCGCTTCCCTTCGCCTTCTTCGGCGCCGTCGTGTCCCTGGCGGCGCTCGGCATGACGCTCAACATCTACAGCATGATCGGAGTCATCATGCTGGTGGGCCTGGTGACCAAGAATTCCATCCTCCTGGTCGACTACACCAACACGCTGCGGCGGCGAGGGATGGCGCGCAGGGAGGCGGTGATCCGAGCGGGCCTGGTCCGGCTGCGGCCCATCCTCATGACTTCGACCACCGTCATTCTGGGGGTGGCCCCGATCGCGCTGGCGCTCGGCGCCGGCGCCGAGTCGCGTCGCCCTCTCGGGGTAGCGGTGATGGGGGGCATGACGGTGTCCACGGTCCTCACCCTGTTTGTGGTGCCCACCTTCTACCTGGCGCTGGATGATGCCCTCGCGTGGGTGCGGCGGCATGCTCGGCTCCGGGCCGGACGCCGGGAGCTGGCCGGCCAGCGGCGGTTGGAGATCTGAGGATTCGGAGGGTGGGGCGGGGGGAGCGTGCCCGCCACATCGTATCGAGTGGCGAGATTGTAAGTAATTAAAACAACGTAGGTTGTGGACTATGCATGAATCTCTGTCGAGGTACGGGAGCGGCCGGTCCGGAGAGGCCGGGCGGCCGGGCGGGAGATTCCTCCATCTGTTGGCGGGCGGGGTGCTTTGCGCCGCATGGCTCGTAGGCGCGGTGGTCCCTGCCTCCGCGCAGCAGCCCGGGCGAGCCCGGCAGGTGCGTCTGAGCCTGGAGTCGGCCGTCCGCCGGGCGACGACTCTGAACGAGGTCGTCCTGATGGCGCGGGCCGAGCAGGCCCGGGCCGAGGGAATCGCCACGGAGACCCGGGCGGACGCGTTGCCGGAGGTGACGGCCAACGTGAACTACACGCGAAACGTGCAGCGGCCGGTGCTGTTCTTCAACACGCCCAACGGGGTTCAGCAGATCTCGATCGGCGACGACAACGACTACACGTTCGGGTTGAGCCTGAAGCAGCCGCTGCTCGATTTTTCGCTGGGTCCGGCCCGCAAGGCGGCGGGACTCAGTCGGCGCGCGAGCTCGGCGCAGGTGGAGTCGGCCAGGGTGGCGGCCGCGCTCCAGGCGCGACTGGATTACTACACGGTGCTGCTGGACCGGGCGCTGGTCCGGGTACAGGAGCAGGCGCTCGAGCAGGCCGCCGCGCGGCTGAAGGAAGTCGAGGCGATGAACCGGGCCGGCACAGCCGCCGATTTCGATCTGCTCACGGCCCAGGTGGAAGTCGAGAACATCCGGCCCCAGTTGATCGAGGCGCGCAATCGGCTGGAGCTGGATGGGAACCGGTTGAAGAGGACGGTCAACCTCCCGATCGCCACGGAGCTCGTTCTC
This sequence comes from Gemmatimonadota bacterium, assembly GCA_046757845.1. Taxonomy (GTDB): domain Bacteria; phylum Gemmatimonadota; class Gemmatimonadetes; order Palauibacterales; family Palauibacteraceae; genus JBHHYZ01. The sequence continues at coordinate 34,426 of JBHHYZ010000007.1, read as the reverse complement.
ACGGATTCGCTGGAGCGGCCGCCTCCGCCGGCGCCGGAGCGGGCGGAGGCCGAGTCCGTGGCGATGCGGGCGGCCGTGAAGCACGCGATGGAGCATCGGGCGGACCTGGAGGCGCAGGAGCTGGTGGTGGATCTCCAGTCCCAGAACCTGTCGGCTCAGCGGAGCGACGCGCTGCCGTCGTTCGACCTGCTGGCCAGCCTGAGCCGGCGGGGCTCGAGCAGCCAGTTCTTCCCCAGCGAGGAGGACTTCTCCCAGAGCCTGACGGCGGGCCTCCAGGTCTCCATCCCCCTGTTCGATGGGCGGGCCCGGGCGGGGCGCGTTCAGCAGGCTCGGGCGGCCCTGGATCGCGAGCGTTACCGCCTGAGACAGCTCTCGGGCGACGTCCAGCTCGAGGTGCAGCAGGCCAGGCAGGCCCTGGGAGCGGCGCGGGCGCAGGCGGAGGCTTCCGAATCCAACGTGCGCCGGGCCGAGCGGGCCCTGAAGATCGCCCAGACCCGCTTCCGCAACGGCCTCTCGACCCAGGTCGAGCTGAACGATTCGGAGCTGGCGGTAACGCGGGCGCGAACCAACTACGCCCAGGCGCTGTTCAATTACAATGTGGCCCAGGCCCGGCTCGTCGCGGCGATGGGGGAGCGTTGAGACCGCCGCCACCCGGAAGAACTACGGGCGCGCGCGGTCTCACGCGGAGCGGCCTCGCCGGGGCGACCGCGGCGCTGTGCGCTTCGCTGGGGCTGTATGGGCCCGCGGTGTTGCACGCGCAGGAGGGTGGGAAGCCCGATGCTCCCGTCTCCGAAACGGAGGGCCCGCCGCGGGAGCCCGAGATGGCCCGGGCTCCCAGACAGTTCCGTCTGGCTTTGACGGGCGGCCTGCTGGCTTGGAACGACGAACGGGGGGTGGACCGGATCGACGACCGCGCGATGGTGGGCTTCGATCTGGAGAACCGGATCCAGCGCTTCTTCTCGCTTCGCCTCGGGGCCGCGTACGGCCGCACGACCGTCACCGGGGACTCGGCCGCCGTGGATGCGGACCAGTATGTGGTGGACCTGACGCTGGCCGGCCATCTGGCCATCGGGCCCCTACAACGGCTCGGGGTCGTTCCGTTCGGCACGATCGGGATCGGGGCCGTGGTGCACGCGCCGGATGGAGACGGTCTGGCGACGAAGTCCCAGAGCGCGGCCGTATACGGAGGCGGGCTCGATGCCGACCTCACTCCCTCCGTCGGTCTGAGGGCCGAGTGGCGGCGCTACCGCGTGAATGCGGAGACGATCTTCGACCCGACGGACCGCACGGGAACGGACCGAAGCGCGGACCGCTTCTTCGCTTCCCTCTACCTCAAGCTGTGAGCGGGAGGCAGCTGATGCGAAACGCCAACAATCTGTCGCGCTTCACGGGGCTGGTCGCCGCGGTGCTCCTGGCGGCGTCGTGCGCCGGATCGGACGAGGAGGTCTCCGCGGACGGCGGCTTCCACGTGGCCACCGAGTATCACAAGCTGGACAACGGGCTGCGGGTCGTGCTGTCTCCCGATGCGACGGCCCCGATCACGACGGTTGCCGTCTACTACCACATCGGGTTTCGCCTGGAGCCGAGGGACCGGACGGGGTTCGCGCACCTGTTCGAGCATATGATGTTCCAGGGCTCGGAGAACCTCGGGAAGATGGAATTCGTCAACCTGATCCAGCAGAACGGCGGCATCCTCAACGGCTCCACGCGGTTCGATTTCACCAACTACTTCGAGATCGTTCCCTCCCATAAGCTGGAGACCATGCTGTGGGCCGAGGCCGATCGGATGAAGGGGCTCGCCATCACGCAGGACAACCTGGTCAACCAGCAGGGCGTGGTGAAGAACGAGGTGCGGGTGAACGTGCTCAACCGGCCCTACGGCGGCTTTCCCTGGCTGGATCTCCCCCAGTACGCCAACGAGAACTGGTACAACGCCCACAATTTCTATGGCGACCTGGAAGACATCGACTCGGCGACGCTCGAGGACGTGAAGGGGTTTTTCCGCCAGTACTACGCTCCGAATAACGCCGCGCTGGTCATCGGGGGGGATTTCGAGCCCGAACAGGCGATGCGATGGGTTCGGCAATACTTCGGCGAGATTCCGGCGGGGCCGGAGATCGACCGGCCGGACCTCGCGGAGCCGCGTCAGGAGGAGGAGAAGCGCTTCACCAAGACGGACAGGCTGGCCAACCGGCCGGCCATCGCCTTGGGCTATCACATGCCGGAGCGAAACTCCCCGGAGTATTACGCGATGGGACTGCTGGACCAGATCCTCCTCCAGGGCGACGACGCGCTGCTCCGGCAGGCGCTCGTGCAGCGCGCGGGGCTGACCGGCGCGGTGAGCGGCGGGATCAATCTGCTCGGCAACATGTTCGATTACGACGGGCCCATGCTGTGGACCGTCTCTCTCCTTCACGATGCCGACAAGTCTCCCGAGCGGATCCTGGCCGTGGCCGACTCCGTGATCGAGCGCGTGCGGACGGAGCTGCTGGATCGGGAGACGCTGGACCGGGCCCGGGTGAAGAACCGCTCCGCCCTGTACTCGGGCATCGAGGGCCTATTCGGCTTCGGGCGGGCCGATCTGCTGGCGTCCTTCGCCCTGTTCGATGATGAGCCTTCCAGGATCGATCGGCTCGAGGACGAGTTCGCGCGGGTGACTCCGGAGCTGCTTCAGCGAACGGCCCGGGAGTACCTGAGGCCCACCAATCGCACGGTCCTGGTGGTGGAGCCGGGCGCCGGTGCGGCGAACAGCGGGGGAGGTGACCGATGAGTCTCGGCGAGTTGGCCCGCGTGGCCGGACCGGCCTTCCCGCTGGCCGGACAGGGGAGACCCGCGAAGATGAGAAGATTCAACGCCCGTTGGCTGTGCACCGCGCTCGGGATCCTGGTCGCGAGCTCCGGGGTGTACGGGCAGGCGTCGCCGGAGAGGCGCAAGGAGAAGCCGCCGGTGGGCGGCAGGCCGAAGGACTTCAGCCTGCCGGCCAAGGAGACGTTTCGACTCGGCGACGGGCTTGAGGTCACCCTGGTCCCGTATGGCGCGGTCCCGAAGGTGCTCGCGCAGCTGACGGTGAGGACCGGGAACATTGATGAGGGGCCCGACCAGGTGTGGCTGGCGGATCTGACCGGCGATCTGATGAAGGAGGGGACCACGACGCGGAGCGCCGAGCAGATCGCGCGGGCCGCCGCCGCGATGGGGGGCGAAATCCGCATCGGGGTGGGTCAGGACCGCACCTCGGTGAGCGGCGAGGTCCTGTCGGACTTCGCTCCCGAGATCGTTCGCCTCATCGCCGATGTGGTGCGGCACCCGGCGCTTCCGGAGTCGGAGCTGGAACGGCTCAAGGGCGACCGGATCCGCCAGCTCAGCGTGGCGAAGCAGCAGCCGCGCTCCATCACGCTGGCCGAGTTTCGCCGGCGGATGTACCCGGACCACCCGTACGGGAGGATCTTTCCCACCGAAACGATGCTGCGAGGGTACACGATCGATCAGGTTCGCGATTTCTGGGCGAGCCACTTCGGGGCCGCCCGCTCGCACCTGTACGTGAGCGGCCGGTTCGATCCCGAGGCCCTGCGCAGCGCGATCACCGAGGCGTTCGGCGATTGGGCGGCGGGCACGGCCGCGCAGGCCCACCCGCCCGAGCCGGTCACCCGGCGAGCGATCTACCTGATCGACCGGCCGGGAGCGCCCCAGGCGACCGTGTATCTGGGCCTGCCCGTCATCGATCCCTCCGATCCCGACTGGGTGCCGCTCCAGGTCACGAACTCGCTGTTGGGCGGCTCGTTCGGCTCGCGGATCACGCGCAACATCAGGGAAGACAAGGGCTACACGTATTCTCCGTTCAGCCAGGTCTCGACGCGCTACCGGGACGGGTATTGGGTCGAGGTCGCCGACGTGACCACGGCCGCGACGGGTCCGGCGATTCGGGAGATTCTCAATGAGATCGACCGGCTGCGCGCCGAACCGCCGGATGAGGAGGAGCTGCGGGGAATCCAGAACTACATGGCGGGAATCTTCGTGCTCCAGAACTCGAACCGGGCCGGCATCATCGGCCAGCTGTCCTTCCTGGACCTGCACGGCCTGACGGACGAATACCTGACGGGATACGTGAACCGGGTGTACTCGGTGACGGCGCCGGACGTTCAGCGCATCGCGAACGACTACCTGCGGAGCGAGGACATGCTTCTTGTCGTCACCGGCGACAGGTCGAAGATCGCATCGCAGCTGCGCCGGTTCGGTCCGGTCACGGAGGTTCGCCCGCCGCGCTAGGCTAGTCCGGTCAGCACGGCTGTGACGAGGGCCACGGCGCCGAGGGCGAACAGAGCCACGTACCAGCGGAACGCGAAGCTCAACCACTCCTGGTAACCCACGCCGCCGGCGGCCAGGATGGCCAGCAGGGCACCGTTCGTGGGTGTGATGAGATCGCACAGGCCGGCGCCGAACTGGTAGGCCAGGACCGTGACCTGTCGGGACAGGCCCAGGAGATCGGACAGCGGGACCAGCACCGGCATGGTGAGCACGGCCTGCCCGCTCACGCTGGGCACGGGCACGTGCACGGCCGTGTGGGCCACCATCATTCCGAGCGCGGACAGTCCGAGCGACAGGTCGGCGATCGGCGTGAACATGCCGTGGATGATCGTGTCGACGACGCGCCCGTCCTGCAGCACGACGAAGATGGCGCGCGCGAAGCCGATGAGAAGCGCCGCGTAGGCCATGGAACGGAAACCTTCGGCGTAGGCCTCCGCCGTCCCCGTCACTCCGAGCCTTCCCACCAATCCGACCACGACGCCCATGACGAAGAACAGCGCGGACATCTGGTCGAAGTCCCAGCCCAGGCCCAACAGGCCGTATACGAGCACGCCGAAGGTGGCCAGGACCAGCCCGAGGATCAGCCCGTCGCGACGGTTCATCGGCTCCCCATTCCCGTCCGATGAGATCTCGGGCGCCGTGCGCCGGCGCCTCGCATGGCGCATGGTGGCTCCGATCCACACCGCCAGCGCGAGCGCCAGGAAGATGAGACGGAAGGGGGCTCCCGAGAGGAGGGGCAGCTCCGCCAGCTTCTGGGCGATCCCGACCTGGAACGGGTTGATCGGACTGAACGCCGCGCCCACGAACGCCGCGCCGGCGCTCATCGAGACGGCCGTGAGCGCGGGAAACCCGAGTCCCCGGGTGAGGACCAGCAGGACGGGGATCAGGGCGATGATCTCCTCCTGCATGTTCTCGAGGGCTCCCGCGGAGGCGAAGGCCAGGGACACGACCGGAATCACCAGCAGCTCCCGGTGCCCGAGCCTCGCCACGAGCCAGCCCACGCCCCGGCGTAACGCGCCGGTCTTGTCCACCACCGTGAAGGCTCCGCCGATCAGGAACACGAGGAACACGATCGAGCCCGCGTCGGCCAGCCCGCGTGGGATGGCCACGACCGATTGGAAGGGTCCGACGGGTTGGCGGGCGATCTCGTGGTAGGTGCCCGCGACGACGACTTGCCGGCCCGTCGCCGGGTCGTCCCGCCGTTCGTACTGGCCGGCCGGAAGCACATAGCTGAGCGCGGCTCCGAGGAAGATGCAACCGGTCAGGAGGGTCAGCGGATGGGGGAACCGAATCTTCATCGCCCGATGTTAGAGGGCCGGTGCGCCCCTGTCCACCCGGGCGCTCCCGGACGGGCACCCGATCCGGCCTCCGCGGGCCGTGGCCGGGCCGCGCGGGACGAGGCCCGGTCGTAGCCGCGGGTGGGTGGGAGTGATACGATGGCCAGAAATCCGTCCACGCCGCGTCGCACGCGGAGTCTTTGATCGGGAGGTAGGGCCATGTTGTCTCGTCGCGCGTTCGTCGGAGCCTCGACCGCCACCGTCCTGGGTGCCGCCTATCGGGCCGCGCTGCCCGATCCACTGGGGGCTCTGACCGTCCCGGAGGTATCCTCCGAGAGCCCGCAGGAGCTTCCCCCCTCCATCGCGGCGCTGCACTCGATGCGGGATCGAGCCCGGCCCATCACGGTCGAGGAACGGCGGGGCCGGCTGGAAAAGGCCCGCCGACTGATGCGTGAGCACTCCATGCAGGCGCTGGTGCTGACGGGCGGGACCTCGCTCGAGTACTATTCGAATATCAGCTGGGGTCTCAGCGAGAGGCTGCTGGCCCTGGTGGTTCCGGCCAGCGGCAAGCCGTTCATCGTGAGTCCGGCGTTCGAAGAGGCGCGGGCGCGTGAACAGCTGGAAGCCGGCCCGTTCGAAGCGGGCTCCCCCGTCTACACGTGGCAGGAGGACGAGAATCCCTATCGCCTCGTCTCCTCGGGTCTGCGCCAGCTCGGAATCGCCACCGGCCGGCTGGGGATCGAGGAGACGGTGCGCTTCGTGTTCAGCAACGGGATCGCACGGGAGGCGCCCGCGCTCGATCTGGTCAGCGCCACCCCCGTGACGGCGGGCTGCCGGGGCGTGAAGGACGAGCACGAGCTGGAGCTGATGCAACTGGCCAATCGCGTGACCCTGAAGGCGTACGAGGCGGCCTACCGCGCCCTGGAAGAGGGCATGACGCAGGACGGCTTCGCGCGGTTGGTCCGCCTGGCCCACCAGCGGCTGGGCTTTGCGGGTGGAGCGGGCGTGCAGGTGGGAGAGTTCTCGGCGCTTCCGCACGGCTCGATCACTCCCCAGGTGGTCCGGGAGGGCACGATCCTGCTGATCGACGGGGGATGCAGCGTGGAAGGGTACCGCTCCGACATCAGCCGCACCTTCGTGCTCGGCCGAGCCACCGACAAGATGAAGCGGGTGTTCGAGATCGAACATCGTGCGCAGAGCGCCGCCCTGGCGGCCGCCGGTCCCGGCGTGGAATGCCAGGCCGTCGATGCGGCGGCCAGACAGGTGATCGCGGAGGCGGGTTACGGTCCCGACTACCGGTATTTCAGCCACCGAGTGGGGCACGGGATCGGCATGGACGGCCATGAGTGGCCGTATCTGGTGCGCGGCAACACGCTGGCCATGCGGCCCGGGATGACGTTCAGCGACGAGCCGGGAATCTACATCCGGGGTGAATTCGGCGTGCGCCTGGAAGACGACATGGTGATCACCGAGGAGGGCGCCCGCCTGTTCACGCCGCAGAGCCCGTCTCTGGAGGAGCCGTTCGCGACGGTCTGAGGAGCCGCGCGGGCCGGAGGGAAACGCGCCATCCCGGGTGCACCGAGGAGCATCCGCGATGGCCCTTGCTCGTCCCGAATCCCCGGAGTAGCTTTCTGAGAAGCGAACCGGATGTGCTCATCAGAAGATCAGTCGCCGCGTGCGGCGTACCTTGCCACAGGAGGGCACGGGCCGGTTCCGGGGGGGCGGGAGTGCCACCGCGGGCTTCCCGCCCTCGCTACATCGCGGCGAGGATGCCGTTCAGTGGCCGCCTACGCCGATCCCTCTCCCCTGGAACGCTCCGGCGAACGAATCGACCAGACTGGTCGGAGTGTTGCAGTCTCCTCCGAGGCCCGTGATCACGATGCCGCTGCCGCCCCGGCCGCCCAGAATCCCGCGCCGTCTGCGCTCACGGTCGCGGGCCGCCTGGCTGGCCGCTCGGAACGCGACCTCGCCGTTGGTGGAAGCGAAGCGGACGTTGGCGCGCTGTACGACCCCTCGCCGCGATCGGGTCAGCCGGAGTGGTTGGGCCGCCACGGTCCGGACCACGGCCAGGTTCATCTCACCGGTAGTCGGATAGGACGCCGCGCGGAGGACCGGTTTCGCGGTGAGGTGGCCGGAAAGCTTGGACCTCGCGATCCGGAGCCCGCCGCGCGCTCTCGAGCTCGACGCCGAGGAGGATGAGGAGGAACGCCGGGTCACCGGCCGCACCTTCAGGACCTGGAGCGGCCGCTCGAGGAGAGTCGCCTTGGAGAGCTGAATCACCCGCAGCGGTCTCGCGGACTCATCGTCGCTCACCGGATGAATGGTCAGGTGGAAGTACGCGAGCACCGCCGCGTGAGCGCCCAGCGACAGGACCATGGCGATTCCCAGCACGCGTCGTTGCATGCGCCGGATTGCCTTTCGCTTCTCCATTACAGCCCCCTTCAAGTAGCGTGGCGCGTCCCGCGGCTCTGCTCAACCCCGACCGCTTCCACTCCGACAACGGATCCCGCTCACTTCAACAACCGGCACGAGCGCGGTATGGTTCCCGTCCCGGGCGGCCTTCCGGTCACCCTACCGGTCCTCCGGGGCCCGGCGGGTGGCGGCGACGATCGCGAGCCGCCGGCCGTCGGGGCTCACCGCCAGTCGGGTGACGCGGCCCAGACCGGCGCTCTCCAGGTCCGCGAGCCGCCGCCAGGTCGAACCCCGCCGCCACACGAACAGCCTCGCTCCGTCTCCCATGAGGATCGCTCCGTCCGGCGTCCAGGTGTAGTCTTCGTTCCCCGGCCGTGTCCGGGTCAGCGGTGCGACCCTGCCCGCGTCCAGCGAGAAGCTCTCGATCCACCATTCGTCCTTCGAGCGCTTACGCACGAAGCTGACGGCATGCCGACCCGGGATCCGATGAACGGATCGACCGACGCCATCGGCCACTTTCTCCACCGAGTCCGCGCGCAGGTGGGCGATGTGGAGCGTGGGCGGATCACCGAGCAGGAACAGCGCGACCGTCGTGTCGTCCGCCCACGCGTGGTAGCCTACCGGCGCGACATCCGGCAGCAGCAGCCGGGGCTGCGATCCATCGAGCTGGAAGGCCCACAGCCGTTGCGTGGAGTCGGCCTCCACCCGGACGGCGGAGAACTCGAATCCACCGGGCATCGGGGTTGGAGAGTATTCGCTTTCCGGCGTGGCGGTGAGGCGAGTCGTGGCTCCGGTGTCCAGGTCGTAGCGGTATGTGTCCGCCTGCCCATCCTCCCGGATGGATGTGTAGAGAAGGGCGCGCCCGTCCGGCGTGAACTGCGGCTGGTTGTCATAGCCTTCACGATGGGTGATGTTGGTGACGGCACCGAGGTTCCAGGTCCCGTTCGCCGGCTCCAGTTCCGCCACATAGATGTCCGTGTCGGGTGGAGCCTGGGCGCCGGCGAAAGCGATCGGGACGAGGGCCGCGACGGCGACCCCCGACGTCATTCGCCACAGGGTTGGGCGGCTCTCTCGAGGCGACATCTTCCTCCTCCATGGGTACGGGCCGCGGTCCGGAGTCACCATGTCGAAACTCGACACCGTTCGCCGCCAGAGCGACTATCTGCTCGATGTTGCGCTGGAAACGTTCGACCGGGCCGTTCTGCTCATTCCTGCCGACTGGATGGACTTTCGTCCGACACCGTGGAACATGAGCGCCGCGGAGCTCTCGCACCACGTCCCACAGGTGCTGTTCTGCCTGACGCGGGGGACCGAGCGGGGGGAATTCCGGGAAGCGGACTTCCAGTTGCTCCCGTTCGCCTTGGACCAGGCCACCTCGCCCGAGCAGATCGTCGCCTACAGCCGGAGGGTGCGACGCTACGTTCGGCAGGCCGTGGCGCGCTTCACCGAGGCGGATCTGGATCGCATGGTGCGGTTTCCGTTCGGCATGCGAGGAGGGTTCGAGAGCATGATGCTGGCGTTCGAGGAGGCGATGCATCACCGGGGACAGCTCATGGTCTACCTCCGGCTCATGGGCCGGGAGCCGCCCCGCCAACGTGATTTCATCTGAACGTCCTCGTCGGAATGTCGGTACGCCGGCCCACACCCCGCGCTCGGGGGTTCGGCCGGGCGGCTCGCCCCCGAACCCCGGTGGCGGATATATTCGGGCATGAAGCGGCGAGTTCCGGTCGGCACGTCGTGGGCCGTGTGCGCTCTCCTGGTAGCGGGGGTGTTTGCGCTGCGTCCGCTTCCGGTCCGGAGCCATCCGCTGGGGCCCGAGGCGGCGGAAGGCGCTGCCGAGGACACCCTCCGGGTGCACGGCCTGGATCGACCCGTTCGGCTGGTGCGGGACAGGTGGGGCGTCGTGCACATCTACGCCCGCACGGAACATGATCTGTTCTTCGCCCAGGGCTACAACGCGGCCAGGGACCGGCTGTTTCAGCTGGAGATCTGGCGTCGCCGGGCTACGGGAACCATAGCGGAGATTCTGGGTCCCCGGGAGCTCAAGCGTGACATCGGAGCTCGCCTGTTTCGGTTTCGGGGTGATCTTCGCGAAGAGCTGACCCGCTACCATCCCAGAGGCCCCGCCATCGTCCGAGCCTTCGTGGATGGCGTCAACGCCTACATCGCGGAGACGGAACGCCGTCCCGCGCTGTTGCCGCTCGAGTTCGAGCTGCTCGGAATCCGGCCGGGGCGTTGGACGCCCGAGATCGTGGTGTCGCGACACCAGGGGCTCCTGTGGAACGTCGAGGAGGAGCTGAATGTGGGGCGCGCGGTCGCCCTGCTCGGGCCCGAGAAGGTCAAGCATCTGTCGTACTTCCATCCGGGAGATCCGGACATCGCTCTGGATCCGCGCGTCGATGGCTCCTTGCTCGGTGACGACATCCTGAAGCTGTACACCGCGTTCCACAGCCCCGTGCGCTTTCGACCGCGGGATGTAGTGGCGGCCCACCGTGCCCGCGCCTCCCCGCAATCCGGGTCGGGGCCGGAGACCGGGGAATCGGGAGAGAGCACGGAGCCGGGCGGCTGGGCACCGTCGCCGCGGCTGAACCGGTCCGCCGTCGGGAGCAACAACTGGGTGGTTCGGGGCGCCCGTACGTTGGGCGGCAACCCGATCATGGCCAACGACCCGCACCGGGTTCAACAGGCTCCTTCGCTGCGTTACATGGTCCACCTGGTGGGACCCGGATGGAATGTCGCCGGCGGAGGGGAGCCGGAGATCCCGGGAGTATCCATCGGACACAACCCGCATGGCGCTTGGGGGCTCACCGTCTTCCTCACCGATGCGGAGGATCTCTACGTGTATGAGACGGACCCGGCGCATCCCACCCGCTACCGGTACGGCTCGGGCTGGGAGGAGATGACGGTGGTCCGGGACGAGGTGGCGGTGAAGGGGCAGCCGCCGGTCCGGGTGGAGCTCAAGTACACGCGCCACGGTCCCGTCGTGTACGAGGATTCGGCGCACCACAAGGCCTATGCGGTCCGGGCGGCGTGGCTCGAGCCAGGCGGGGCTCCGTATCTGGCCAGCCTGCGGATGGACCAGGCGTCCAGCTGGGAGGAGTTCCGGGACGCCTGCACGTACAGCAACATCCCGGGTGAGAACATGGTGTGGGCCGACACGGCCGGGAACATCGGATGGCAGGCGGTCGGGATCGCTCCGATTCGGCCCAACTGGAGCGGACTGGTGCCCGTTCCGGGAGATGGGCGCTACGAGTGGTCGGGGTTCCTGCCCATCGCGGAGAAGCCGCACGTGTACAACCCGGATCAGGGCTTCTGGGCGACGGCGAACGAGGATCTCATCCCGGCAGGCTATCCGCACCGCGACGCGGTCGGCTGGACCTGGAGCGACCCGTTCCGGAAGGCCAGGATCGTGGAGGTCCTCGGGACGGGGCGCCGGCACACGTTGGCCGACATGATGGCCCTGCAGACCGATTATGTGTCGATTCCGGCGAGATCTCTGGTGCCGTTCCTGGACGGGCTCAAGGTGCCGGACGACCCCACCGTGGAATGGGCTCGGCGGGTTCTGCTGGAATGGGATTTCGTGCTCTCGCCCGCTTCGGTCGCCGCCGGCATCTACGAGGCCTGGCAGGGCCGGGTGGTGGAGGAGATCACCGGGCGGGCGGTGCCGGAGAAGGCGCGCCCGTACCTGACCCCGCTGTCCATGAAGAAGATTCTGGACTGGATCGCGGTCCCGCCGCCCTGGTTCGGCGAAGATCCGGTGGCCCGGCGGGACACGTTGCTCGTGAAGTCTCTTCGCGGAGCGGTTTCCTCCCTGCGGGAGAGATTCGGCTCCGACGTATCCGAGTGGCGCTATGGACAGCCGGGATACAAGCATGTGCTTCTGCACCACCCGCTGAGCCGTGCGGTCGACGACGCCACTCGGGCTGTCCTGGAGGTCGGGCCGTTCCCTCGGGGAGGAGACGCCTGGACCGTCAACAATACGGGCCGAGCCGACAATCAGGCCACGGGACCGTCGTTCCGAATGATCGCCGAGGTGGGGGAGTGGGACCACACGATGGTGACGAACACCCCGGGCCAGGTGGGAGATCCGGCGTCTCCCCATTACCGCGATCTGTTCGAGTCGTGGGCTCGGGATCGCTACTTTCCGCTCTACTACTCGGCGCCCGCCATCCGGGCCGTGGCCGAACAGGTGACCGTCCTGGCGCCCGAACCCTGATCGAAGGGGGCTCCGCCGACGGCGGCCCGCCCGCTCGGGAGCCGGCTGACCCTCCGCCCCGCGGATGCGAACAGCGATTCGATCAACGGACGGCGAAAATCGGAGTCGGGGGCGAAGTAACTTCCCATCAGGATGCGGGGCGGGGAGCGCCCCCGATCGGTCTGGTCCAGCAGGACCCGGCCGTCGGCTGTCATGAAGATGGTCCGAAGGCTCCCACTCCGGACCCGATACAACAGCTGGTCCCCCTTGCGAATTCCCCGGCGGCGGAGAAACGCGAACCAGCGCCGCAGGTTCTTCTTCATGTGGTTGTAATCGGAGCGCTCGATGATGCCCGCTTTCCACGCCTTTCGGACGTTGCCCAGGATTCCGTCCAGGAACTGGCCCAGGCCTACGCTGCGCGCGAACCGGATGCGAGCCCAGGCGTCCCGGACGTCGACCACCGTGCGGGCGATCGAGTCGGCCAGGTTCTCCGAGTAGCTGCGGCCCGCGGCGAGCCGCCGCAGTCTTTCCGCCGTCTCGAGGTCCAGCCGCAACCGGAGAGAGAGCACGTTCAGGTGCAACGGAGTCTTGTCGAGCCGCATGGACATGGTCGAGAACGGGCCCCGGGCCAGGGAAACGGTATCCGGGGCCGTGAAATCCCCGGCGGGGCCGGACTGGGCGTGGACGGAAACGGGCGCGAACGCCAGGAGGGCCGCCAGGATCGCGGCCGGCCTCACGATCCGGGGCGTGGCGCGGCTCCCGGCCCTGGATCGATTCGTGATCGGGCTCGCCGCCCGGTTCACCAGCTCGCTCCCGCGCGCATCCTCAACCCCCCAGCTCATTCCCCGTTCTGGAGCCGGCGCTCGGAATCCGCGCCGGCCGGTCGACCGCCATTCTCCGCCCGTCTACCCCGCGCGAGTCGATTCGGATCGCGGCGCGGAAGGCCCGGCCGGCGGAGGTGGGCCCGGCGCCCGACCGAGCACGCGCGACCCCGGCCGCCGGCGCCGAAAGCTTGTCCGCGCGCGGTGGACCCGGTAAAATAACTGGTTTGGATTCAGTTGTTCCGCATCCACGGGTCGCGGGCGGCGGCAGCGATCCGGTGAACGCCGCGCGGCGGGTCGCGCGGGGATTCTCTCAGCGGGAGAAACGATGAAAGCCGGGATACATCCAGAGTATAAGAGGACGTTGATCACCTGCGCCTGCGGCCGGGTCACGGAGACGCGCTCGACGGTCGAGGAGCTCCACGTGGAGATCTGTTCCCATTGCCACCCGTTCTTCACTGGGCGCCAGAAGCTGGTCGACACCGCCGGACGCGTGGAGCGGTTCATCGCCAAGTACGGGAAGGAAGGTTCCCCCGCCGCGGCTCCGCAGGAGCGGGACGCGCAGTCCACCGTGGCCGCGGAGGCCGCTGGGCGCGAGGCCGAATCGGAGGCCGGCGCCTGACCGGACTCCGTCCTTTCATTCATCCGGAGGCCCGACCCCAGCCATCATGAACACGGACGAGCGGGTCGCCCAACGCCTTCGAGAACTGTTTCGGCGCCAGGAGGAGGTCGGGCGACTCATGTCCGATCCGACGGTTCTGTCCGATGTCTCCCGACTCCGCGAGCTGGGCAAGGAGCACTCCGAGCTGGTGGCGGTCGTGGAATCCGGCAAGCGTTACCTTCGTACGCTGGACCTCATCCGGGACGCTCGAGAGCTCGCGGAGACGAGCGAGGACCCGGAGTTGGTCGAGCTGGCGCGGGCCGAGCTCGCGGAGCTGAAAGCCCGTCGCGAGATCGAGCTCGGGGAGATCCGCCGCCTTCTCGTGCCGCGGGATCCGCTCGACGACCGGCCGGCGGTGGTCGAGATCCGGGCGGGCACGGGAGGCGATGAGGCGGCCCTGTTCGCCGCTGACCTGTACCGGATGTACAGCCGGTACGCCGCATCGAAGGGCTGGACCGTGGAGGTCATACAGAGCAGCGAGGGCGCGCTGGGGGGGGTGAAGGAGATCGTATTCGTGGCCGGTGGCCGGGATGCGTACGGCCGTCTGCGCTACGAGTCGGGCGTGCATCGCGTGCAGCGGGTGCCGGAGACGGAGAGTTCCGGGAGGATTCACACCTCGGCGGCGACGGTGGCGGTGCTGCCGGAGGCGGAGGAGGTCGATGTGGCGATCGAGCCGGCGGAGCTCAAGATCGACGTGTACCGATCCTCGGGTCCGGGGGGGCAGTCGGTCAACACCACCGACTCCGCGGTTCGGATCACCCACCTCCCCAGCGGCCTGGTCGTAACGTGCCAGGATGAGAAGTCCCAGCACAAGAACAAGGCGAAGGCCCTGAAGGTCCTCCGCAGTCGACTGCTGGATCGGAGGGTTGCGGAGCAGGAGGCGGAGCGCGCTCGCGAGCGTCGTCTGCAGGTCGGCACGGGTGATCGCTCGGCCAAGATCCGTACGTACAACTTTCCGCAGAATCGCGTGACGGACCACCGAATTCATTTCACCAGCCATCGTCTGGAGGCGATCCTGGACGGCGACCTGGACGAGATCGTGGACGCGTTGAGGACGGCGGGGATGGAGGAGCGGCTGGGAGCTGCGGCGGACTGAGCCGATGAGGAACCCGGACGAGCCGGGGGGCCGGGGCGGCGAGTCCCCGCCCCGGAGACCGGCGGCTCCGAGTCGCCGCGAGGTGGTGCGGGGGCTGACCGCCGAGCTCCGCGCCGCCGGTATGGAAAGCCCGGATCTGGAGGCGAAGCGGCTGGTGGCCTGGGCTCTCGGCATCGAGCTTTCCGATCTGGCTGTGACGGGGGGCGAGATGCTGGGTCCGGAGGAGGCGGGCAGGCTGGCTCGGGCCGTGGGCCGCCGACTCTCCCGGGAGCCTCTTCAGCACATCGAGGGAACGGCCGCGTTTCGCGACCTCACGCTGGTCTCGGATGCCAGGGCGCTGATTCCTCGCCCGGAGACCGAGGAGCTGATCGATCGCATCGCGGCGTGGGTGGGCCAGCGGGCGCCTCTGCCGGCCGCACTGGACATCGGGACCGGCTCCGGCGCCATCGCGCTCGCGTTGCTCACGGAAGGTCTGGCCGAGACGGTCGTGGGTCTCGATCCCTCCGAATCGGCGCTTCGGCAGGCGCGCCAGAACCGCGGGAGAGCGGGGGTTCCGGCGTGGCGATTCGAGCTCCGTCACATCGAGGGTCCGGTTTGGGATGCCGTGGAGGCGAACGAACGTTTCGACCTCATCGTCTCGAACCCTCCTTATGTCGCGCGCGACGCCCTGGCGGCCCTGGCGCCGGAGGTGCGCGATCACGAGCCGCGTCTCGCCCTGGAGGGAGGTGCCGACGGCCTCGACGTGCTTCGTGAGATCGTGGGGGGAGCCGGGTCGCGGGTCCTTCCCGGGGGAGCGCTGTTCCTCGAGATCGGCGCGGATCAGGGCGAGCGGGTGAGAGATCTGCTGAAGGCTCGGCGGGAGTGGGGCTCGGTTCGGGTGCAGCGGGATCTGGCCGGCCGGGACCGCTTTGTACGGGCGCTGCGTGGTTGAGGGCGACGATTCGCACGGGCCCGGTTCGGCGGTTATACTGCACGGGTTATGGGCCGGGTGCCCCGGCACCCGCGCCGCCAAAGGCCGATGCCTGGCCGTTCCACAACTGGAGGTAGCACGGCTTCCATGAATACGGAGGTGCGGGAGCGCCTGTTCGACAAGGCCGAGGAATTGGGTCGACTGATCTCCCAGACGGCCGAGTACGCGTATCTGCAGGCGGCGAATCGGGAGATCGACGGCGATCGGGAAGCGACAGAGAAGATCGCCCGCCTCCGGCACCTGCAGGACGAAGTGCTGGAGCACCTGCGACAGGGGAAGGAGCCTCCGGAGGAAGTTCGTTCCGAGTATGAGTCGTTGCAGGGGCAGATCCAGCAGAGCCCCCGGTATCAATCGTTGATCGCCAGCCAGGCGAACTTCGACAAGCTGATGGAGAAGGTCCACCGTACCATCGGCAAGGGGATCAAGAAGGGCGAAGAAAGCAGGATCATCCTGCCTTCATGAAGAGGATTCGGGCCCTGTTGGAACGGGCGCTGCGGGCCGGCGTCGAACCTCTCATCTCCCGTTTGGTCCGGTGGCGAGTCCATCCCAATGCGTTGAGCACGATCGGTTTCGCGATCACCTGCTCTTCGGGTTTCTTCTTCCACCGACACCACGTGAGAACCGCGGGCCTGCTCATCCTGCTGGGCGGCCTGTTCGACCTGGTCGATGGGACGGTGGCCCGGAGGACGGGCCTCGCCTCGGCATTCGGAGCGTTCTACGACTCGACCCTGGATCGGCTGTCCGAAATCGTCGTGTATCTGGGCCTGCTGTCCCTGTACAACGATTACCGGCTGGAGTTGCGCGACGTGGGGATGATCTATGCCGTGATCCTGGCCATGGGCGGATCGCTGATGATCAGCTACACCCGCGCCAGGGCGGAGGGACTCGATGTGGACTGCCACATCGGGCTCATGCAGCGGGCCGAACGGGTGATCCTGATCGGCTCCGCCGCACTGTTGTTTGGGGAATCGACCATGCTGGGCCATAGCGGACTCGTCCTGGAGGGCGCGATCGTCCTGCTGGCCGGACTGACGAACTTTACCGTGTTGCAGCGCATCTGGTGGGTGTACCGTAGCACTCGAGTCGCCACGGATCCGCATCGAGGTCCGGCGGACGAGTCGACGAGGGAAGCCGCAGAGCCGCGCGCAGCCTATGGAAAGGTGGATGTGAATCGGTGAGTGAAACGAAGAATCAAATCCAGCCCGCGGAGGGCCGGCTCGGGGTCCTGCTGGTAGGCCTGGGGGCGGTCTCCACCACGTTCATCGCCGGAGTGGAGGCGGTCCGCCGCGGACGCGCGACCCCGTTCGGCTCGCTCACTCAGATGAACACGATTCGCCTGGGACAACGGACCGACGGGCGTACGCCGCGGGTGCGGGAGTTCGTCCCGTTGGCCGATCTGGACAGCCTGGTGTTCGGAGCCTGGGATCCGATCTCCGATGATGCCTACCGTTCGGCCCGGGTGGCCGGAGTCCTGTCGGAGTCCGACGTGGAGCCATCGCGGGAGTTCCTGAGCTCCATCCGACCCATGCCGGCAGTGTTCGATCCCGGCTACGTGAAGAAGCTGGATGGTCCCAACGTCAAAGTGGGTGCGAACAAGCGAGAGCTGGCCGACCAGGTCCGCGAGGACATCCGTCGCTTCAAGCGGGAGCACGGCTGTGACCGGCTGGTGATGATCTGGTGTGCCTCCACGGAGATCTTCCTGCGACAGCACGCGGTGCACGAGACCTTGGAAGCGTTCGAAGACGCCCTCGAGAGTAGCCACGAGGCCATCGCGCCGTCCATGATCTACGCGTACGCCGCCCTCGGCGAGGGCGTCCCGTTCGCCAACGGCGCGCCGAATCTCACCGTGGACATACCGGCGTTGACCGGCCTGGCCCAGCAGCGGGGACTGCCGATCGCCGGGAAGGACTTCAAGACCGGTCAGACGCTGATGAAGACGATCATCGCCCCGGGCCTGAAGGCGCGCATGCTGGGACTGAACGGCTGGTTCTCCACCAACATCCTGGGCAACCGGGACGGTGCCGTGCTGGATGACCCGGAGAGCTTCAAGACCAAGGAAGAATCCAAGCTCGGCGTGCTCGACTACATCCTCCAGCCCGAGATGTATCCCGAGCTGTACGGAGACTATTACCACAAGGTACGGATCAACTACTATCCGCCGAGGGGAGACGACAAGGAAGGCTGGGACAACATCGACTTGTTCGGGTGGCTGGGCTACCCGATGCAGATCAAGGTGGATTTCCTGTGCAAGGACTCCATCCTGGCCGCACCCATCGTGTTGGACCTCGTGCTGTTTCTCGATCTCGCCCGGCGCGCCGGACTGTCGGGGATCCAGGAGTGGCTGTCGTTCTACTTCAAGAGCCCCCAGGTGGCGCCGGATCTGTATCCCGAGCACGATCTGTTCATCCAACACTGGAAGCTGAAGAACACGCTGCGGTGGCTGATGGGTGAGGAGCAGATCACCCACCTCGGGTTGGAGTACTACGACTGAACCGTGCCGGCTCGGAGATCGCCGCCCCGCCCGGGTCGCGGTGCCCGTCGGAAGCTCGAGCGCCTGAGGATCGAGTGAACGGGGATTCGGATTCGACGGGTCTGTTCATCGTGTTCGAAGGAGTCGAAGGGGCGGGCAAGTCCACCCACCTTCGACTGCTGGCCGAGCGGCTGCGGCGGAAAGGGATTCCCCACTGTGTGGTTCGGGAGCCGGGCGGCACGCCAGCGGGCGAGCGCATCCGCCGCGTGGTCCTCGATCCGGTGTTGGACATCTGCGCCGAGGCGGAGCTGCTCCTGATGCTCGCGGCCAGAGCCGAGTTCGTTCGCCGATTGGTGCGGCCGGCGCTGGCGCGGGGAGAAGTCGTCCTGGCGGATCGGTACGAACTCTCCACCTTCGCGTACCAGGGGATTGCGAGGGGCCTGGGCCTGGATACGGTGCGCCGGCTGAACGCCTTCGCCACCGGCGGCCTGGAGCCCGATGCCGTGATCCTGTTGGCCGTGGAGCCGGAGGCGGGCCGGCGGCGCAAGCGGGGAGCGGCGGACCGGATCGAGCGAGAGCCGGACGAGTTTTTTCTCCGTGTGGCGGCGGCGTATCGTGAGCTGGCGGAACGAGTTCCGGGAATCATCACCGTGGATGGCGATCTCGCCGTGCCGGATGTCCAGGAACGCATCCTGCAAGAGCTGGCTCGCCGCTGGCCGGAAACTTTCGACCTGGAATCGGGTTACCGATGCGAGTAGCTTTCGATAACACCGACTCGCACAGAGCTGACAGGGAGGGCGCATGAAGTTCCAGCGATCGTGGGTGCCCGCGGTCATCGTGGGTGTGGTCTCCATGGTCAGCGGAGGCTGGCTTCTTCAGCGAAGCGTGGGAACGGGTAGCGATGTCTACGCGAACGCCCGGCTTCTGGAGGAAGTCCATCATCTCGTCGCGGATCGATTCGTCGACGAGGTCGATCCCTCCAAGTTGTACGAGATGGCGATCACGGGGATGCTCAAGGAGCTCGGCGATCCGTACACCACCTTCCTGGATCGGCGAGCCTGGGACGATCTCCGTCTGAGCACCACCGGCAACTACGGGGGTCTCGGGATCCGAATCGAGTCCAACAACGGCTGGATCACGGTGGTCAGCGTGTTGCCGGGCACTCCGGCCGAGCGCCACGATATTCACACCGGAGACCGGATCGTCGAGGTGGATGGGGCGTCCGCCGAGAACTGGACCACGGAGGAGGCCGTCCGGGTGCTGCGTGGCCCCAAGGGCAGCGAAGTCTCGATCGCCGTGGCGCGGGTCGGACTGGACCGGCCGCTGAGCTTCCGGATCGAGCGCGACGAGATCCACGTCGTGGCCGTGCAGTCGTTCATGCTGGACGACCAGATCGGCTACGTGAAGCTGAACACGTTCAGCGAGGAGGCCAGGGACGAGGTGAAAGCGGCGATCGACGGTCTCCTGCAACAGGGGGCCCAATCGGTCGTGTTCGACCTCCGCGTCAATCCCGGCGGACTTCTGGAGGAAGGGATCGCGGTGTCCAATCTCTTCCTACCCAAAGGGGGCGAAGTGGTGGCCACGAAGTCCCGGCTGCCGGATCAGACGCATATCTACCGGGCTCCCGAACAGGAGGCGTATCCGGATCTTCCACTGGTCGTCCTGGTGAACGGCTTCAGCGCCAGCGCCTCGGAGATCGTGGCCGGGGCACTTCAGGATCACGACCGGGCGCTGATTCTGGGAACGACGACCTACGGAAAGGGCTCGGTCCAGACGCTGTACGGCCTGTCGGGCGGCAACCACCTGAAGATCACCACGGCCAAGTGGTACACGCCCAGCGGTCGCTCCATCCAGAAGGACCATTCCGCCGACGACGCGTCGCGGCTGGTCGCCGAGGCGATCTCGATGGATGGGGCACCCGTGGCCAGCGCCGTGGACACCACGAAGCGGACCACCTTCCGGACCGACGGCGGCCGGGTGGTCTACGGAGGAGGAGGGATCACGCCGGACCTCATCGTGCTTCCGGACACGCTCACCACGCGCGAGCAACTGTTCCGTTCGACCGCCGTGAAGGCCGGCGTGTCGCTGTTCAACGCGGCGCTGGAGTTCAGCGCGGGCTGGACGGCGGAGCATCCCGACATCCCCCGGGGCTTCCAGGTGGATGATGACATGCGGCGAGGTTTCTTCAAGTACCTTCAGGAGCGGCACGCCGGCGTGGACCGGTCGCTGTACGACGACTCCCGAGGATATGTGGATTGGCTGCTGGGTGTGGAGATCGCCAACGCAGCGTTTGGAGAGACGGCGCGGCAGGAGTTGAGGCTGCGGCGCGATTCGCAGGTCGACGATGCCGTTCGGCTGCTGCGGAAGGCCGGCAGCACGGAGGGACTGTTCTCTCTCGCCCTGGCGGAAGCGCAAGGAAGCGAACAGGGAGCGGAACGCCAGGAGCCGAATCAGTAGCCGCCTCGTCCGGATCCTCCCCGGTCGCGGTAGGAATCGCTGCTGAGGAAGACGGCGAAAGGACGGGGGTGGAATCATGCGACGCTTGTTACGCAACGGACTTCTGATACTGGTCCCGCTGGCCACCGGGTGCGCTACCGCGCGCCGGGGCCCGGACCCGTTCAACTCGCTGTACATCACCTCCGCGGATCTGGAAGGGGTGCGGTACAAGACCGCCTTCGACGTCCTGGCGCATCACCGCCGGTTGCTGATTCAGGAAGGCGAAATCGCTTTCCGCGGGGGGGCCAATCTGGACGGCGAGAACAAACGGTACAGCCTGCCGCTCATCGTGGTGAACGGAGACTACTACCTGGGCAGCCCCACGACGGTATTGCGGCTCATCCCCACTCGCAATATCGCGGTCATAGAGTTGATCTACGCGAGTGAGGTGGGCCCGCGCCTGCGGCGCCCCGAGGCCAGCGGAGGCGTGATCCAGGTGACGACCAAGGACGGCCATACTCCCGCCGGCTGACCCCTCGAGCGAATCCGCGGTGCGTCGCCGCCTTCTGATCTTCGCCAAGCTTCCGGAGGCGGGCCGAACCAAGACACGTCTGCAGCCCCGCCTGGGCCTGGAAGGGGCGGCCCGTCTCTACCAGGCGTTTCTGGACGACACGGTGGAGGCTGCCCTGAGGGTCCCCCGCGTCGAGGTGGAGCTGTGGATGGAGCCCCACCCACGCGCCGCCGGTGCGGTCCGCGCCCGGTATCCCGATGTGGGACTGCGCTGGCAGGATCCCGGCGAGCTCGGAGACCGACTCCGCGGCGCCTTCCGGAAAGCGTTCGAAGAAGGGAGCGAGCGAGCCCTGGTCGTGGGAAGCGATCATCCCACTCTTCCGCCGGGCTACCTCGCCAGCGCCCTGGATGCGCTGGACGATGGGCTGCTGGCCCTCGGTCCGACGGAGGACGGGGGCTACTATGCGCTCGCGCTGCATCGCCGCGCCTGGCCGGCGGCCGGGACCCTGTTCCGAGAGATCCCATGGTCCACGGGCCGGGTATTCGAGGCGACCTGTACACGGGCCAGGGAGATCGGCCTGGAGCCGATTCGCCTGGCTTCCTGGTACGATGTGGACGAGCCGCGGTCGCTCGAGCGTCTGAGAGGGGATGCGACTCCCATGAGCTCGACGGCCAGAGCGTTGGACGAACTGCTGGGGGGTGGGTGAGCGCGAACGGTATTCCGGTGCGGGTGATGCGCGGATCGGAGTGTGAGTCGCTGCACCGGGTCCACGGGGTCGTCGTCGATGTGGACTCGGGCCAGGAGGCGCCGTTCGGAGAGCCCGACCGACCGGCTTACTGGCGTTCCGCGATGAAACCGTTCCAGGCCCTGCCGCTGGTCGAGGATGGAGCCATTGTCGCCTGTGGCTGGGAGCCGGCCGATCTCGCGCTCTGCTGCGCGTCGCATGTCGGATCGGACCGGCACGTGAGCCGCGCCGCGGCCATGCTTCGGAGCCTGGGCCTGACCGAGGAAGCCCTGATGTGCGGCCCGCACCGGCCGTATGACGAGCAAGCGGCCCGGGCGCTCGAATGCCGGGGTGCCGCGCCCGGTCGCCTGCATAACAACTGCTCCGGGAAGCACGTGGGAATGCTGGCGCTGTCCCTGCACCACGGGTGGCCGGTGGAGTCCTACGCCGAGTTCCCGCACGCGGTGCAGAGCCGAATCCGGCGGGAGCTGGCGATGTGGCTGGACGTGGAGCCGGACTCGCTGCCCTGGGCCACCGACGGCTGCGGGGTCCCGACCCCGTATCTGTCCGTGCGCCGGATGGCGCGCGCCTATGCCCTTCTGGGCTCCTCGGATCGCGCGGCGGCTCGGTCGGTTGTCGAAGCGATGACGTCGTTCCCGGAACTTGTGGCGGGACCGGGTCGCCTGGCCACCCGGGTCATGGAAGCGACCGGAGGGCGCCTGCTTGGCAAGAACGGAGCCGAAGGAGTGTTCTGCGTGGCCTCGCTCTCGGAAGGGTGGGGGGCGGCTCTCAAGGTGAGCGATGGGGCCACGCGCGCTGTCGGTCCGGCTCTGCTGGAGATGCTCGATTCGCTGGGGCTCCTCACGGCGGGGGAGCTGGCGGAGCTCGCGGAGTTCCGGTCAACGGAGATCCTCAACACGCGGAGCCGGCGCGTGGGCCGCGTGGTGGTGGAGAGCCGATGCGGAGTCCGGAGCGGCGCCGCAGCGTCGTGACGCGGAGGCCGGGGGAAGCGTCGGGCTCTGCCCGGGCTCTGGATTCCGAGGCGGCGTCGCTCGTTCGGCTTTCGGCCGCCCTGGCCGGGGGGTCGCTGAATCAGATCCGGGAGGAGCTCGAGGGAGCAGTGGCTGCGGTTCCGGCGCCGAAGATCGAGGAGGCTCTGTTGCAGGCCTACCTGTTTCTCGGGTTCCCGGAGGTGCTCGTGGCCATGGGCGTGTGGCGGGAGGTATGTGGACATTCTCCGGCGGCGGACGTTGAGCCGGGGGCCGAGTACGAGACCTGGAGCCGGCGGGGGGAAGAGGTATGCCGCCGGGTGTACGGTGACAGCTACGAAAAGCTCCGGCGCAATGTTCGCCGGTTGCACCCGGAGCTGGACCGCTGGATGGTGGAAGAGGGCTACGGCAAGGTTCTGGGCCGGCCGGGGCTGGACCAGAAGACTCGGGAGCTGTGCATCGTCTCGCTCCTGTCGGGGACCGGCCGGGAGCCTCAGCTCCATTCCCATCTGCGGGGGTCGCTGAATGTCGGGGCCACTCCGGAGGAGGTGTCCGAAGCCGTAGCGATCGGGCTTCGTTCCGTGCGGGACGAAGAGAGGCGAAAGATGGTACGAAGGGAATGGGAACGGGTCCGGGCTCGTCACCGGTCGGTCGGCGATGGCTCCGGAGAATCTAAAGCGTGACATTATACAAACGTTGTAACAGTACTCGCGTTATATGTTTATAGATCACGCACTCATACGTGTGACCGGAGGGGCCGGAGGCGCCGGCGCGGTGGCGTTTCGGCGGGAGAAGGGCGTGCCCCGCGGAGGTCCCAGCGGTGGAGACGGGGGGACGGGCGGGGACGTGGTCCTGCGGGGAGATCCCAACCTGGCCACGCTGCTCGACTACAGTTACCGGGAGCACTACCGGGCCGGAAGAGCCGGGCACGGAGAGGGATCCAATCGCCGCGGCGCCGACGGAGAGCGACTGGTGCTGCCGGTACCGCTGGGGACCGTGGTGAGCGATGCGGAGACCGGGGTTCGCGTGGGCGAGGTGCTTCGAGAGGGGGAGGAGCTGGTGGTGGCGAGAGGAGGCCGGGGCGGAAGGGGCAATGCCGCGTTCGCCACGGCCACGCACCAGGTTCCGCGGGAGTGGGAGCCGGGGGAGTGGGGGGAGGAGAGAAGGATCCAGCTGGAGCTTAAGCTGATCGCCGATGTGGGATTGGTGGGCGAGCCGAACGCGGGGAAGTCGACCTTTTTAGCCACTGTTTCGGCGGCTCGGCCCAAGGTTGCGCCGTATCCCTTCACCACCGTGGCCCCGCAGCTGGGAGTGGTTCGACTGTCCGACTCCCGTTCGTTCGTGCTCGCGGACATCCCCGGGATCATCGAAGGGGCGCACGAAGGCAAGGGATTGGGGACGCGGTTCCTGCGGCACGTGGAGCGCACTCGGACCCTGATGCTTGTGGTGCCGATCGACTCGTCCGACGTTCAGGCCGCCTATGACCTGCTGCGGGCCGAACTGCTGGGGCACGACCCCGCCCTGGCCCTGGCTCCGCACTGCGTGATCCTGTCCAAGGCCGATCTCGTTCCCGATTCGGCGAAGAGGGTGAGCCTGCGGGCGCCGGACGCCTGGGGCGTGTTCGTCGTCTCGTCGGTGACGCGCGAAGGGGTGGGCCCGCTGCTCGAGGAGCTGTGGGGCAGGGTGGAGGAAGAGCGGCGGCGGGAGCGGGGCGAACGTCAACTCGACCCGTTCGGCGATCTGGGCCCGTGGACGCCGTGATGGCGTGGTGAGTCGGGCGTCAGGCGGGCGATGAGGCCGCCCCGGGGGACGGAGGAGATCCTTGCGGCCTTGGCTCTGTCGGAGGTGAAGGGACTGGGCGCCGCACGATTTCGGTGGCTGGTGGACCGGTTCGGCTCGGCGTCGGCCGCTGTGTGCGCGTTCCGGCGCGGCGAACCGGGTCCGGAGTTCGGCGGCGATGCGAAGGGGGCGGCGGCGCTTCGCGGGAGACTGCGGGATGTTCGGCCGGTCTCCGAGCGCCGCTTGAGGGGGCTACGGGCGCTCGGCATCGAAGTGGTGACGTATCGCGGCCCGGGCTATCCGGAATCCCTCACTCACCTGCACCATCCTCCGCCCCTCCTGTTCCTGCGCGGGCCGGGCCGTCTTCCCCCGGGCCGGACGGTGGCCGTGGTGGGGACTCGCCAGGCCACGGAGTATGGCAGACGAATGGCGCGCGATCTGGGCCGGCAACTGGCCGATCAGGGCTGCGCGGTGGTAAGTGGGATGGCGCGAGGCATCGACGCGGCGGCGCATCGGGGGGCTCTGGATGCCGGAGGATGGACCCTGGGCATACTCGGCTGCGGGTTGAACCACGAGTATCCGCCCTTCCAGCATCGGCTCTACCGGAGAGTGGCCGAGGAAGGCCTGCTGGTGAGCGAATTCGCGCCGGACACGCCCGCATCCGCGGGTTTGTTCCCCAGGCGGAATCGCATCATCGCGGCGCTCGCCCAGGCCGTGGTCGTCGTGCAGGCGGGGCGAAGGAGCGGGGCGTCCATCACCGTGGGGCACGCGCTGGATCTGGGCCGGCAAGTCTTTGCGGTGCCGGGTCCGGTCGGACCGGAAGCGAGCGAAGGTGTTCATCGACTGCTGCGCGAGGGGGCGGGGTTGGCGACCTGCGCGGCTGACGTGCTGAGGGAGCTGGGTTGGGATGCGGGCGCGGGATCCGAGGAGACGGCTGACGACCCGTATCCGCGCGGAGATCCTCGACGACGGGTGCTCGAGCGGCTCCGGGCCGGCCCGGCTACGGCGGATTCGCTCACGGCCGTGGGCGGCTTCAGCACGAGTGAGGCGCTGGCCGCGTTGGCGCGGCTGGAGATGGAGGGAAGGGTGTCCGCCCTCGCCGGCGGCCGGTACGAACTGGGAACGACGGCCCGCTCGGAAGCGGGCGCCTCGTGAGCGGTTCCCTCTATGTGCACGTCCCGTTCTGCGTTCATAGGTGCCATTACTGCGGTTTCTCCGTCGCTCGCACTCGGAAGCCGGCGCTGGTTCCGGTGGGACGATGACGGGATCGAGTGGACGGCCGAGGCCAATCCCAACTCTCTGACGCGCGAGCTGGCCCGGGCGTGGCGAGCTGTGGGCGTGACTCGCCTGAGTCTGGGGGTGCAATCGTTCGACGATCGGGTGCTCCGGTGGCTGGGCCGTATCCACCGGGCTGAGGAGGCGCTCGCGGCGGTCGAGGCGGCGCGTGTGTTGACCCGGGCGGGGTATGTTCACTATGAAGTGTCGAACTACGCGATGCCGGGATTCGAGTGCCGGCATAACTGGCGGTACTGGAACGGGGCGGCCTATCTTGGTGTGGGTCCGTCCGCGCACAGCTATCTGCCCCCCTACAGGATGTGGAACGTGTTCCGGTGGAGCGCGTATCGGGAGAAGGTAGCCGCCGGCCAGATGCCGTGTGAGGGGTGGGAGCGCGTCACCGGGGAGAGACGGGGCGCCTGGAGCGCCTGTGGCTGGGCCCGCGCACACGGCGGGGCCTCGGCCCGCCCGAGAGGCGGCGGGGAACGGGAGGGGTCGTGGAAAGCGGTTCTTCGCTCCAGACGTTCCTGCGAGCCGGGTGGTTGACGGAAGACGCCGGCCGCCTCCGCGCGACCGTGGACGGATGGCTTCGGCTGGATGAGTTGGTAGCGGAATGTGCCGCCGAGCGGGAGTCGGAGTTTGGTAGGCAGGACGCACGTCATGGATGAGCTGACCGAGCGGGAGAATGCGGTTCTCTCGGCCGTCATCGATTCGTATATCCGCTCGGCATCGCCGGCGGGGTCGAGGCGGCTCAGCCGCGAGTACGAGCTGGGAGTCTCGCCCGCGACGATCCGCAACACTATGGCGGATCTGGAGGCGAAGGGCTTCCTGACGCACCCGCACACCTCGGCCGGGCGCATGCCCACCGACCGCGCCTACCGGTATTACGTGGATGCGATCATGGATCGGAGTCCGATCCCGGCCCGGCAGAGAGCTCGAATCGAGAAGCAGCTGAGCGTGGCGGATACGTCGGCGGTGGACGGGCTGATCGCGCGGGCCGCACAGATCCTCGGCCTGTTGACGGGCGAGCTGGGGTTGGCGGTGGGTCCGGCGCTGTCGGACGCCGTTCTGTCCCGACTGGAGCTGGTCCCGATCAGTGCGGAGAAGGCCCTCCTGGTGCTTACGCTGGAATCGGGGGTGGTGCGGACGATCTACGTGGACCTCCCCTCGCGGCTCCCGACGCAGAGCCTCACGTCCGTGGCGCGGGCGTTGAACGAGAGGCTGGCCGGCGCGACGCTGAGCCAGATCCAGGAGGGTCTCCGGGACCGGTTGCGCGACCTGTCCGTGGCCGGGCCGGCCGAGGAGTTCATCAACATCTTCATGCAATCGGGCCCGGATATCTTCGATTGGGTCCTGCAGGGCCGGCACGTGCACCTGGGCAGCGCGTCGGTTCTGGCCCAGCAGCCCGAGTTCACCACGCAGGAGCGGCTCCGCGCCCTGATCGATCTGACCGAACGCCGCGAGCTCCTGGCCTCGATTCTCGGGGAGCGGCCCTCGGGTTCCGGCCCCCAGGTCACGATCGGGACCGAGCACGGCACCCCGGTACTGGATGAGCTGACAATCGTGACCGCCAACTACTGCATCGGGGCGCTCCAAGGGACCGTCGGCGTGATCGGGCCTACCCGGATGCCCTACGAACAGGTCGTCGCCGTGGTGGATTGCACATCCACCCTGATCTCCAAGCTGGCGCGGGCCTGATCTGAATGTCGCAGGACTACTACGAAATCCTCGGTGTCTCCCGTGAAGCGGGGGGCGACCAGATCAAGAAGGCCTACCGCAAGCTTGCCATGCGCTACCATCCGGACCGCAACGACGAGCCGGACGCGGAAGAGCGTTTCAAAGAGGTCACGGAGGCGTACGAGGTTCTCCGGGACCCCGAGAAACGCCGGATCTACGATCGGTACGGCGAAGCGGGGCTGAGGGGCCGGGGCGGCCAGAGCGGCTTCGGCGATTTCTCGAGCTTCGGCTTCGACGACGCGTTCGAGGTGTTCATGCGCGAATTCGGCGGTGGAGCGTTCGGCGACGTGTTCGGAGGGCGGCGCGCTTCCGCGGGGCCCCGGCCGGGCAGCACGGTTCGCGTGGCGCTGAAGATCGCGCTCGCCGAGGCGGCGCATGGAGTGGAGAAGACCATCCGTCTGGGCATTCTGGACCCGTGTGATCGCTGCGGCGGATCGGGAGCCGAGCCCGGCACGGCCCCCGTGCGATGCAGCGTGTGCGGCGGCGCCGGCGAGGTCCGGCAGGTGCAGCGCTCGGTGCTGGGCCAGTTCGTGAGCGTGCGGCCGTGTCCGCAATGCGGGGGCCAGGGAAGGACGATCACCGTCCGTTGCAGCGAGTGCCGGGGGGCGGGGCGTGTGCGGCGCGAGAAGAAGATGAAGATCGAGATCCCCGCCGGGGTGTCCTCGGACGATTACCTGAAGTTGCGTGGTCGGGGTAACGTCGGAGCCAATGGCGGGCCGCGCGGCGACATAGTGGTGCAGGTGGATGTGGAGCCGGACGAGCGCTTCGAACGCCGGGGGGATGATCTACTCCACGATCTGCCCATCACGTTCAGCCAGGCGGCGTTGGGGGCGGAGGTGGAGGTGCCTACTATCGATGGAACCGCCCGGCTCACCATCCCGCCCGGAATACAGGGCGGACAGGTGCTCCGGCTGCGGGGGCAGGGCATGCAGAGGCTGCGGGGCAAGGGGAGAGGGGATCAGCTTGTCCGGGTCATGGTGTGGACTCCGACCGATCTCACGGACCGGGAGCGGGAGATCCTGCAGTCGCTGTCCGAGGTCGAGCGAACCCCGCCGAAGCCGGGCCGGGGGGAGCCGGGATTCTGGGAGCGGGTGAAGGCGGCGTTTACCGCCTAACGGCCCGATTCGATTCGGGCCCTCGATCCCTCCTTCGGGTCGCGGCCGAGAGTCGGCAAGCCGCCGCCTCATCCAGGATCCAGGTGCCTCGCCGCGCCAGCCTGGCGGGGCACGCCCGCGGTAACACCGGGCCCTCCAGCGCAAGCTGCACCGCCGAAGCCTTCTCCTCACCTCGGGCGAGCACGACGACCTGGCGGGCCTGCCGGATGACGGGTGGCGTGATGGTGAGCCTGCGGCGTGGCTCGATGGGGCTGCGAGCGGGGAGAACCCGCCGCCGCGTCTCGCCAACGGTCTCCGCTCCCGGGAACAGGGAGGCCGTGTGTCCGTCGCTGCCGATGCCCAGAACGAGCACGTCCAGACGCCCGGGAAGCAGGCCCTCGTACCTGGAGGCCTCGGCGGCTACGTCGGAACGCTCTCCCTCCATTCGGAACACATGGTGGGCGGGCACCGGGATGCGTGAGAGGAGCGTCTCGCGGGCTAATCGGTAGTTGCTCGCGGGATCATCGGGGGGCACGCAACGCTCATCGGCGAAGTACACCCGCACCCGCTCCCAGGAGAGGCCGGCCTGGAGGGCGAGGCGCTCGTAGACGGGTCCCGGCGTGGATCCGCCGGACAGAGCGAGGTGGATAGCGGCCCGGTCTCCGGGAGCCCGCTGCAGGAGCAGGGCGAGCCAGGCGGCGGCCGTCGGGGCGAATGCGCGGGAATCCGAGATTCTGAGGAGTCCCGGCACCGGGTCGGACGGATCGGTCAGATGGGTCGCCATCGACGTCCGTCCCTGTTCAGCAGCTCGGCGGCGGCCGAGGGTCCGGAGCTTCCGGGCGGGTAGGTCGCCAGCGCATCGCTGGCCGTCCGCTGGTAGGAGGTGATCGGGTCCACGATCTTCCACGCCTCGTGGACCCAGTCGGCGCGGGCGAACAGCGTCTGTTCTCCCTGCATCACGTCCAACAGGAGCCACGCGTAGGCTCGCGGCGGCTCCTCCACCCCGAACGCGTCCGCGTACCGGAAGTTCATCGTGACCGTCTGCATGGAAACCTCCGGCCCGGGCTGCTTGGCGACGAAGGTCTGCACGATGCCCTCTTCCGGTTGCACTTCGAAGGTCAGCACATTGTGGCGCCGCGGGTCGGCGCCGCCCGCTTCGTCGAACATGAGGTGGGGCGTCGGCTTGAAGTGGATCGAGACTTCAGTCAGCTTGCGGGTGAGTCGCTTGCCGGTCCTCAGGTAGAACGGGACGTCGGCCCAGCGCCAGTTGTCCAGGGTGAGCTTGAGGGCGGCGAAAGTGGGGGTGCGCGAGCCTGGCGCTACACCTTCCTCATCCTGGTAGCCGGGAACCTCGACTCCGTCGACCCGGCCGGGTCCGTACTGGCCCAGGACCACGCCCGTCGCCGGGTCGAGCGGATTCAGATCGACCGCCTTCAGCACCTTGACGGTCTCGTCGCGCAGGGCTCCGGCGTCATAGCGCACGGGCGGTTCGATCGCGGTCATGCAGAGGAGCTGAAGGAGGTGGTTCTGCACCATATCGCGCACGACCCCGGTCTTCTCGTAGAATCCGGCGCGCGTCCCGATCCCGATGCTCTCCGCCGCCGTGATCTGGACGTGATCGATATAATTGCGGTTCCAGATCGGCTCGAACGCGGGATTGGCGAACCGGAAGACCAGCATGTTCTGGACCGTCTCCTTGCCCAGGAAGTGATCGATCCGGTAGATCTGATCCTCCTCGAACACCCGCCGCAGCTCGCGGTCCAGGGTTCGCGCGCTCTCCAGGTCCTCGCCGAACGGCTTCTCGATGACGAGGCGACGCCACCCCTGCGTGCCCGCGGCCAACCCGGCCGCTCCGAGGCGGGTCACCACCGGGCCGAAGAACGAGGGCGGAACGGCCAGGTGGAAGAAGACGTTGCCCGGTATCGCAAACTCGCGGCAGACGCGCTCGATCTCCGCCTGTAGGCGGGCGTAATCGTCCTCCGCAGGGCCGGCCGCGTCCGCGCGCACGTAGTGGAGCCTGCGGGCGAAGTCTTCCCACGATCCGGGGTGCCACGCGCACTCGCCCCGCACCGTCTCCCTCGCCACCTGGCGGAATCGGGCGGAGTCCCAGGCTCTGCGCGCGGTTCCGACCACGGCGAACGACTCCGGCAGAAGCCGCTTGCAGTAGAGCTCGAACAGGGAGGGGAGGAGGGCACGGTGCGTGAGGTCGCCCGAGGCTCCGAAGATGACCATCAGGCACGGCTCGGGCGGGCGGCCCCGCAGCAGGCCCCGGTCCGCGACGGCCAGCCCCGGTCCCGGCGACGGTGCGGGAGGGGCGGGATCGGCCTCTGACCCCCGTTCCCCGCTCACCTCACTCTTCCTTCACGGCGTGGCCGCCGAACTGTTTCCGCAGGGCGGCGATCACTCGATGGGAGAAACGCTCCTCCAGCCGCGAATCGAATCGCTCGTACAGCGCCGTGCTGATCGCCGGGACCGGAATCGCCTTCTCGAGGGCGTAGTCGACCGTCCAGCGGCCCGTACCGGAGTCATCCACATAGCCGCGGATGTGCTCCAGGGCGTTGCCCTGCTCCCCCAGGGCAGCGACGAGCAGCTCCAGCAGCCAGCAGCGGACCACCGAGCCATGTCCCCAAAGCTCCGCGATCTGCCGCAGATCGAGATCGAAGTCCGAGCGCCCGAGGCATTCGAAACCTTCCCCGATCGCCTCCAGCATGGCGTATTCGATCGCGTTGTGGATCATCTTCACGAAATGGCCCGCGCCGTTTTCGCCCACATGGGCATAGCCGCCCTCCGGAGCCAGCGCCCGCAGGATGGGTTCCGCCCGGTCGAAACCCTCCTTCGGCCCGCCGATCATCATGTTGAAGCCCTTCTCCAATCCCCAGATGCCCCCGCTGACGCCGACATCCAGGAAGAAGACGCCGGCCTCACGAAACATTCGAGCATGACGAAGAGACTCGGTGTAGCGGGTATTGCCGCCGTCCACCACCAAGTCCCCCGATGTCACCAGGGCGCGGACATCCTCGAGGGTCCGGTGCGTCGGCGGACCGTGCGGGACCATGACCCACACGGAGCGCGGCGCGGGGAGCTGGCCGATGAGATCTTCCAGCGATGACGCTCCCAGGACGCCGTCCTCCATCGCGCGCCGGACGCTCTCCGCGGACACATCGTAACCGACCACTTCGTGTCCCCCTCCCGTCAGCCGGCGAGCCATCCCGGCGCCCATGCGTCCCAGCCCGATCAGTCCCAGTTTCACGTTCCACCCGCCCGTCTCAGTTTTCCTACAGCTTGCCGGTCCTGCGACATGGCCTCCCGGAGTCTCTCCAGGCCGGCCTCGACGGGCCCCGTGAAGTGGATCCGCCGCACCCGTCTTCCCTTGGAGGACAACGAACGAAAATCTCCCAGTGCCTGGGCCCGCTGGAGCGTCCCGAATCCGTACGCTTCTCCCGGAATGACCGCTTCCTCCTCCGGTTCGGCCGTGAGGAGGAGATACAGTCCGCCATCCGGCCCCCCCTTGTGCAGTTGCCCGGTGGAGTGCAGGTAGCGGGGCCCGTGACCCAACGTGGTGGCGAGGCCGGAGCGAGCCAGGATGTCGCGACGCAGCGCCGTGAGGATCGCCTCGCGCTCGGGCGTGGCCCGGAAATAGGGCAGCAGCGCCACATAATCGCCGGGCCCCGCCGCCGCCAGGAACTCGCGCAGCTGCCCGGTGGCCGACGAGTCCGTGAAGGTGCCCGAGGGGGACGAAATCCTCCCGGCACCGGCGTCGGCGAAGATCTGGAACCCTTCGCCCACCGCCGCCGGCTCGGTTTCGTCGAACCGGCCCTCCGCCTGCCAGCGGACCAGGATCTCCTTCGTGTTCCGCTTGCTCTCCGCCACATTCGGTTCGTCGAACGCGTTGATCCCGAGGATCGAGCCCGCCGTGGCCGTAGCCGCCTCCCACCGGAAGTACTCGGCGCCGAGTTCGCTCGCCTCATCCAGCTGGATGGACACGACGGGATGGCCTTCCGCTTCCCTCGCGTCCAGAAACTCTCTGGCCCGGGGATCCGGCCCGATTCCGAGGTGCACGAACACCCGGTCCTCGCCATACGGCGTATCGTCGGCCGGTGGCTCGTCCACGACCGGGATCAGGCCTCGCCCGCGCTTTCCCGTGCTCTCAGCCAGAAGCTGCTCGGCCCAGGTTCCGAAGCCTCCCAGCGATTCCGACGGCACGAACGTCACCTTGTCGCGGCCGTGCCGGCCGGCAACGCCCAGCAAGGCGCCCAACCGGATGGCCGGGTTCCCGCGCGACGGAACTTCGCCATCGCAACTGCGGACCATGTCCAGGGCGCGGGCGAGGATCGCGCCGACATCGGCGCCCAGCAGGGCCATGGGGACGAGACCGAAATAGGAGAGAGCCGAATACCGGCCTCCGATATTCGTCGGGTTCTCGAAGCACCGCCGGAAGCCGCGCGCCCCGGCCTCCCGGGCCAGGGGTGTGCCCGGATCCGTGATGGCCGCGAACCGGCTGCCGGCCGAGCCTCCCAACCTCTCGCCCAGCTTCGCGAAGAAGTACCCGTAGAGAGCCAGCGTCTCCACGGTGGTGCCCGATTTGCTGGCGACGAGGAACAGGGTGCGCTCCAGGTCCACGCGCTCTTCCACGGCCCGCACGGACGCGGGGTCGGTGTCGTCGAGGACCACCAGCTCGGGCCATCCGTCCTCCGAGCCCAGGATCCGCCGGGAGACCTCCGCCGACAGGCTGCTCCCGCCCATGCCCAGCAGCACGACGTGCGTCATCCCGTCCCGGACCACCTCTCGGGCGAAGTCCGTGAGCTCGTCGACCCGTCCGGCGAATTCCCTCGGGCTGTCCAGCCAGCCGAGCCGGTTCCGGATGACCGCGGCGTCCTCGGGCCGCGAACTCCACAGGCGGGGATCGCGAGCCGCCAGGCGACGTCCGGCCTGCCGCCCATCCAGGGCATCCAGGGCGGCTTCGTACGCCGAGCCCAGATGCCCCGGCCGGATCTCGAGGCTCGAGAGACAGCCCCCGAGGATGGCCTGACGCCGCTCGGCCAGGGTCGTCATGAGCTTGTCGAAGGGCGCGATGAACTTGCGCACACCCTCGTCCAGGAGTTGCTCCGTCACGCGTGCAAAATCGATGCCTACCTCCGCCAGCCGGTCCATGACGGCCCGGGCCTCGTCCCGCCCGTCTCCCACGGTGGCACGGGTCGAACCGTGGTCCGCGAACGCCACGATGGTCTGCTCGGGCATGGTGTTCACGGTGTGTGGCCCGATCAGGGGCTCCACGTAGCGGACATCCCCGTACAGCGGATTCTTGGTGCTCGTGCTGGCCCACAGCATGCGTTGCGGCCGCGCGCCGTGTGACCGGAGGGCCGCCCACCGCTCTCCCGCGAGGATCCGTTCGAAGCTCTCGTACGCGAGTTTCCCGTTGGCCACGGCGGCGCGTCCGAGAAGCGCTTCGGGCCCCTCCTCCGTGCCGTCGGCGCGTGGCCGAATCCGGTCACCCAGCAGACGGTCCACCAGGACGTCGATCCGGCTGAGAAAGAAGCTGGCCACCGAGGCGACGTTGTCCACGGGCAGACCGGCTTCAAGCCGGCGTTCCAGCGCGTGGAGATACGCCTCCGCCACGGCCTCGTAGGCAGAGATGGAGAACAGCAGGGTCACGTTGACGTTGATCCCTTCGAACAGA